>JBIOXB010000174.1:0-28317 GCA_044869275.1 bacterium | reverse complement strand
CCGTCACCACTGCGGAGGACTTCCGAATGGCAGACGGCCGGGAAAAAATCATGCCAGCGAACAACACGAGCATGAGGCCGCACACTACGCCAGGCCATTGGCTGAACTTTGGTTTCATCATGTGCTTTGATCCATTTTTGTTGTTGCTGCAGGGAAAGATCAGGGCCTGTACTCAAGCGGCAGCATATCGGCGAGTCTCTCCCAAGCCCAATATCCGAATTCCATGATGGCGGCATCGCTGTAATAATGCCCTTTTCGGTCAAGCTTGACCACACTCTGCTCGAGCTTGATCCACGATTCTTGCACCTGCGCTTCACGCTCAACCTGATAATAGCGCAAATAGCCACGCTCCTCGCTCTCATTCATATATTTCACGCCGAGATAATCCGGAAAGCTCAAGTAAATCTCATGCGGCTGCTCACCAGGGCGGAAGAAAAGCCTCCAATTCACCGGCTCCTCGACGCGCCTGCTTTCTCGTTCCCAAGAATGCTTGAAGGCAAAGATCTCGAATCCTTCTTCTTTGAGTCTGAGATCGATACGCGCCAGGGTATCGCAGATAATCGCAAGGAAATGCCGCAGAGATCCGCGATATGCTCTCAGTCGATTTTTCTGCCACCTCTGGTATTGCTTTTCCGATTCCGGCGCCAACTCTTCAAATTTCGTAAAACCGGCATATCTCAAATTCTGCTTCGTCGCAACGAAGTCATCCAAGACAAAGGCGAGCTTATAGCCCAGTGCCCGATTTTCAATGATCAAGGGCTCTCGCGCCACTGCCTGAAACTGGCCGTTTCCGTTTTCGCCAAAGACGAGTACATGGGGATTCAAGATTTTGGTTGCTGCGACGTTCTTGGTGGTGCTCAATATAAGATCAGTGAATCTTTCAAGATCGTGTCGCCATTGCTTTTCATCTTCCGCCTTCACCACGACTTCCGGTCCTCGCAGGACCGTGGGGCGCAGATTGAAAACGAGCCGATCTTTGAATTCGCTGGTGAGGTTAATTTCCCGCTTCTGCACTTCATAGCCGATGTGGGAGACCACAATTTGAAAACTTCCCGCGGGCACGTGCTTAATATCAAAACGACCGCTGGAATCCGTGGCGCTGCCCATCAGCGATTTGTCAAGAAAGACATTGACATTCGGCAGGGGAAGGTTGGTTTCGATATCGAGGACAACGCCTGTTAGAGAATTTTTTCCCTGCGAACGAACTGTTATAATTGGCAAATAAAAAAGCACAACAAGTAGTCCGAGAAACGGTTTATTTCGCAGAAAATTTTCAGCCAATATTCCAATTGCACAATGCGCTTTAGTCAAACAGTTTTTGTTGTTTGTCTTTTGAACCATATTGCTCATCGTCCTCTCGTATCCGTCCGGTTGAAGTGGGTCGAGGCGCATCAATACCTGGATAAGTTTTGATAACGTCTAAACGAAGGCCTAATTTTGTATCATCCTTAAGTTTGGCTTCGAGACGATCAATGAATTGTTCTACGGGAGGAATATCGTCATTCTTTCTGAATGCATTAAACAAATCATCGATGGTCGACGATAAGATTTGGGATTCGGTAAGCACAAGTGCATCTTGGTTCGGGTGCAAATCATATAAAGCAAAAACCGTTGAATGTGTTTCGTTATAACTCAGTTGCTGCAACCTGTATTTATACTGAAAGTATTCGAAGATCGGTTCTTGAATCACCCAGATTATCTTCCGCTTCCATTTTTCTAGAATTATGCCCTTGTTCAAAATTTGTGTAAACGTTCTCTTCCAAATATCATAAGTATTGATACCAAAGTTATAGGATATTCCCTGCTGAAATTGTCCGTCCTGCAAGAAGTCTTTAAGACCGTTGACCAGCTTTCCTGTGCTAGTCGTTTGTCCTGTCTGAAACTCAACAATAACAAAATCTTCGACCTCTGCACTCATCGGCTTATGCTTCACGAGCACAAAATCAAAGTTACCAATTTTTCCCAATCTTACTTCGGCGAATACCAGAATATTATCACATGATTTGAAATGCCGAATGGCGATGTCACGAAAGATAATGTTCTTCTCGAGAAAACGGCGCGGACATAGGGCGATTTCTTTCCCTTCAACATGCGCTGTGCACACGCCAAATGGGTGGCTCAATAGCCTACTCTGTTTATAACACACAGAATTATGAAACGGGCACCAATACTTTTCCCGTGCACCTTTGGCTTCTTGACTCGTATCTTGCCAGAAGAAGCCAAATATCTCAGATGGAAATTTTGCCATTACTGTCTTTTAGAAAGTTTTCCCAAACTTCAGTGATCATCTCCTTACAAAGACTGTGGTCTAACACCCAGCCAAGCATTTGAGCACACCCTTTGCAGAAAGAATAACTGTCATCTAATCTTACTGGTTCTGGCTGTCGCCAACGTTTCTCGTTTGATTCATCTATTGGTTTCAAGACAAGAATTGTATCATGTTCAAGAGCTTTCAAGTTCATAATGTGAACAGAGATGGGGTTTTCAGAATGCACGACATATGCATTGATCAAACGAAACTTCGCTTCGGAGAGAGCAATTGAAAGCTGTACCCATCCGCTGGCACGCCAATGGTGATAAGTAAAAATAAGCCTGCCGTGAGGGCGAATCAATACGCGATTGCATCCTTGCCAGATCTTCGTTAACACTTCGCCAAACTTTTGCTCATTATGCTTTGTTTCCGCCACAGCCGACGAAGTGGCAAGATAATTCCAATCAGCATGTTTGGGCAGAAACCAACGCAACCAACACCTGAAAAAATGCGATAGGTCGCTATACTGGACACTGTCAAGATATGGAGGATCGGTTACAACAAAATCTACGGAGTTATCTGGCAAAGGAATCATCGATGAATCAATTTGCTTAACAAGAAGTAGTTTTTTTTGTCTAACAAAGCTACTTATTGAGGAGCATTCATGGCCAATATCAGATTCATTTAAAATGGTCGTCTTTTCCCATTTCCCGTTTGAATAGTGTCTTTCGATAGGTGCCCTAGCCCACTTACTAGCAGCAAAAATACGGGTATCGAAAAGGCGGCCTAATGTCCCAGAAGTCTTTCCGGAGAAAACAGGATTGTTTTCAAGCGACGTATAAGGAAACGAATAGGCGTGGTGTGAAAAGACATGACGTACTGCACCAGGTCGACGCACTTCCGCACCCTTGTAACCACATAGCGCAGAATTAAACTCTAAAGATGTGGAGATAAGCAAACTCATCCATGGAATATGCTCTTTAGGAAGCGTGTTGAGAAGGCTTTTTGCTTCGCCAAGATAAAGCAACTGGCGCGGAAAGAAAAGCTCATGGAAATAAGACACGCCTCTGTTCAAAAGATCATCAGACTTTGGCCCATGCGGGATGGAAAGTCTCTCTAGCGCTGGTAAATCTATTTGGGCAGAACTTTTGCGAGCTTTCTCCAAAATTAGGAGATCCGTTTCCTCAATTGCCTTAAAAAAGCCTTCATGTTTTTTACAGTACCCAACGATAACCAAGGGAACGTAACGTTCATTGAAACTAATTGAAAATTTTTCAGCCCCCTTCCCGTTGATTCCTCGCTCTTTCGCATTGTCTTTATCAAGTACTTCCCAACAATTCTTCCCGCATTTGAATTGTCGTGAGGGATATAAATCCTCAAACCTCTTATGTTTACCATTTGATTCAAAACGAAGTATGAATGAATCGATGACAACAACTTCCGTGCCGTTGAACAGCTTCCTTACTCCATATAGGACGAATTGTGTTTCGCACTCTACGTGACATTTCGGACACTTGGTTTGAAAGTATTCAGATAAACTTGATTTCAGTCTTTGCAGAAAATCTTTGAATACAGCTTGCTTCTCATACGGATCAATATCGGCCAAAGAAGCTTTGGCTTGAAGAATTGGTATTGGGTCAATGTCGTACCCGATAACGTTGGCACCCAATCTTATCGCTTCGTGTAAAGTTGTACCCCCGCCTATCATTGGATCGAGAATGGTAACGCCCTCCAACCCGCCAGGGCAATAATAATCTCTGAGGTGTCGATCTGGAGCAAGTTGTTTTAGTAAATATCGAAATGTTGTTCCTGATCTTCGCGCCCACCATTTGTGTAGATATGAATTGGGCCGGAAAAGGTGCTTATTATAGGACTCAAGCCTGGCAAGAGCATTGGCTTCATCCTCCGGGAAATAATGATCAATAGATGGTTCTCCAGTCAGCTCTGCCATATCTTGCTCAACGTCTGGAAATCTGATGTCTATTTGCGCAGTCTTCATAAAAAGGATAGCTGATAGTTTTTCTGAATGATTCCACGATTTTCTTTAGATTGATGGACCATGAAGCGCCGAGCCTGCAGCAATCCATGAATCCATCAATCCGCAACCTTCTTCCGCCCGGCTGGCTTACAGACTCCATCCTTCGCGATATTCGCGTTTGACGAATTTGTTCGCTTCGGGGATGTTCGTCACTTCCATTTTTTCACCGTCCCACAACAAGCGTTGGCCGCGCAGGCCCTTGTCTTGGAAGGCGGCGTTCGCGCGCACGGCGAGGTTGCCCATCAACACGATTTCGGAAAGCGGGCCGGAGACGTCGAAATTCGAGCAGGCCGGTTCGCCGGTTTTGATCGAGTTGATGAAATCCGCATAAATGCCGGCTAAGCCCTCGGGCACGCGTTTGAGGCGCTTGGGGGGTTGTTTGTAGGCTTTCATTTTCGTCTCCGGAACGAGACGCGGTTGTTCCGCATAGGTGTTGCACATGATCGCGCCTTTCGTACCCAGGAACAGCGTGCCGCTGCCATCGCCCACGCGACGCCCTGCTTCGAGCTCAACCGGCCGCGGCGGCGTCAATCCGCCTTCGTACCAGATCAATTTCAGCGGCGGCATTTTGTCGCGCGCCGGAAACTCGAACGTCACGATCGTGGCAATGGGGCCGCTGTCTTCAGTGAAGGGTGAGGAACTCGCCTGCACGGCAATGGGATGGCCGAGCTTGAGCGCCCACACCGGCGTATCTAAAATGTGGCAGCCCATGTCTCCTAACGCTCCGGTACCGTAATCCCACCAGCCCCGCCAATTGAACGGCAGATAGATCGGATGATAAGGACGCATCGGCGCCGGGCCGACCCAACGCTCCCAATCAATGGTATCGGGAGTGACCGCGGGAACGTAATCGGGCCGCGTCACACCTTGCGGCCAGTAACCCGCGGGCCGGTCCGTCCAAGAATGCACTTCGGTGATGTCGCCAATGGCGCCGTCTTCGATCCATTCCACCATCAGGCGGTTGCCTTCACCGGCACGGCCTTGGTTCCCCATTTGGGTCATGACTTTGTGCTCGCGCGCGGCGAGCGTGAGCTGGCGCGCTTCCCAAACGTCATGCGTCAACGGCTTCTGGCAGTAAACGTGCTTTTTCTTTTTCATCGCGGCCATTGCGCCAAACGCGTGCAAGTTGTCCGTGGTCGACACGCAGACGGCGTCAATGCCGGTTTCTTTTTCGAGCATCTCGTAAAAATCGACATACGCATTGCAGCCGTTGTAGGAACCATTACCGGCTAGCTTGGCATAGGTCTCATCCACCAATTGTTTCGCTGGATCGCGCCCCTTGATCCCACCAAAATAGAACTTGCTGTAATCCATTTCTTTGACGGGATCAGCCACTGCGACGACTTGCACCTGCGGAAGTTGCATGAACTGGGTCATGTCGTATGTGCCCTGTCCACCGACGCCGATCATGGCGAGATTGACCTTGTCACTCGGCGGCACGAAGCCGGGGCCACCGAGCACGCGTCGCGGAACGATGGTAAATGCCGCCGCCGCCGCCGTGGTTCCCAGAAATTGGCGGCGTGTCATCGCGCCGCCCTGTGGCTTGGAGGTTGTTTCACGATCTGGCATACTCGTTTTCCTTTCCTGTTATATGATTGGTGGGATTCATGACACAGAACTTGTCATACCGCGAAAAATGCATCGTTGACCGGCGCGCTCGTCTCCGCAAGATAATGTTATTTCCGTGTCTGTCAATCGCTTTTTATCTCAACGCTGCTCCAATGCTCGCCGCATTGCAATAGGCGATAGGGCTGGCCATGTGCTTCCGCCTCGCGCGCGAATTCCTGCGGATCAGCCGTGTTGAAGGAGAACATGTCGTAATGGCAGGGGATCGCCAGTCTGGCGCCGATCTGCCGGGCGAACTCCACGGCTTCTTTGGCATCGAGATTTCCCGCCACCCGGCGATCGCTCTTGCGGCCGTTAATGGGCAGCAAGGCGACATCGATGGAAAAGTTTTTCAACTGCGACACGATCTCATCGTGCCGCACCGTGTCGCCACTGTGATAGAGGGTCCACGTGCCGAACTGAATCACATATCCCACGAACCTGCAGTGTCCATGCGCGTCACGCTCAATGTTTTCGTGCGCCGCGGGCACGCCGGTGAACTTGAAGCGCTCCCACGCGACGCTGTCGCCCTCGTTCAAGCCGATTGGACCCGCAGCATTTATACCAAGCCGCTCGGCAACAAATTCGCGATTGGCTTCAGCAATGAGCAGCTTGAGCCCGGGATTGGCTTTCAGCAAAGGAACCAATGTCTCAGCATCAAGATGGTCGGTGTGATTGTGGCTGGAGGTGACCATATCAATGAAATCAAGTCGCGCCGGATCGATCACCAGTTCCGTCATTCGGATATGCGGCAAGTCGGTCTTTGCGTATTTTCGCGTCAACGCATCAGAGAGATAGGGATCGAGGAGCAGATGCTTGCCCTGCCATTGCAGGAGAAATCCGCTCTGCCCGAGCCACCACAGATGGAAGGAGGCATGATTCACCGCGGCAGCACGGATATCGGTCAATAAGGCATCGTGCTTTAGTCGAGGAACTATCATGGCGACTGGTTCTGTAAATTCTTCCAACGGATAAAAGCAGCCAACGGATTCAAAACTCCAAGTGCCTACAATTGCTTTCTTACCCTTCTCGCGCCCTCAACCATGCTTATCAACTTTTGTTTCGCAGCCCACCTCGCGGTTTGGCTCAAGCCACAATCCGGCGCGATGGACAGCTTTTCGGCGGGCACATACTGCAAACAAAGCTTGATGCGTGCAGCAATATCCTCCACCGATTCAATGTAATAGCTCTTGACATCGACAACGCCGACGGCTACCTCCATCTGTTCAGCAATGCCCGCAATCATCTCGATCTCGGCAAACTCACGATTGGCCATTTCCACATGCATCTCATTCACTTTGAGATCGAGAAAGTCCGGAAACATGGGAGCGAGACGGCGATAGCCCACCGCATGCCCTTTGTAATTGCCGAAGCAAAGATGCGCCGAAAGCCGGCACTTGCCCACCACGGGTGCGACGGTGCGATTGAAGATATCGACAAAGCGCTTGGTATCTTCACGATAGGCGTAACAGCTCATGGAAGGTTCATCAACGGATAATTCCGTGCAGCCTGCCTGCACCAAGCCTTCCAATTCGTTGCGGACGAGGGGCAAGAGCACTTCAGCAATTTCATAGCGATCTTTGTAACGCGCATTGGGGATCAAACGCCCGCTCAGGGTGTAGGCTCCGGGCACACTGGCTTTGAGCGCTGGTCCGGTTGGCGCCAGGCGCTGCAATCGCTTGAATTCAGCAACTGCGCCCAAGCCGCGTGGCGCGCACAGCTCGCCGATGATTTCATGCTTGCCGCGCTGATCGTGCGCCGGCGGTCCCCATTTGCGAGGAGATTCTGATTCCGGTTTAATGCCTTCCAGATACCCGTAAAACGAGAGATTGAAATCGAAGCGCGTCTGCTCCCCGTCGGTGATCACATCGAGGCCGGCGGCCATTTGATCATGAATCGCTGCGAGCACCGCATGTTCTTGCATCTCTGCGAGGTCTGCCGCACCGAACTGGTCGAGATGCTGGCTGGAAAACTCGAGCCAGCCCGGAAAAGGATAGCTGCCGACGACGGTGGTGCGCACGGGAAGAACGGGCATGTGAAGTATTCCTCAAGAGAATGAGATTTGAAACAGTGCCAGCAAGCGCATTGCACTCTACCCACCCGGCTTGCGCAGGGACTGCTGCGCAAGGCCGTATTCATCAAAACTTCCATACAACCTGCTCAAGCGGGAGGAATGCTCGTCGTAAGCCGATTCAAACAAAGATGAAGATTTTTCTCCGCCAACGAGGGAAGCCGCGGTAAGCACCTTCGGCGGTTTTCCGGCTGCCGTGAGCCGCTCCGCCACATTGGCTTTGATGGCGTTGATCACCAGACACCCTCCCACGGTCGAACCGGGCGCAACCGGGGTTTCAAGATCTGCAATACTCACCATGGCATCGCCAACCGGCGCGCCGGTGTCAAGAACCAGATCCGCGTAATCCGCGAGTTTTTTGCCGGAGGGATGTTTGCTCACGCTCGCTGCAGCATGTTTGGCCGTAATCAGCCCCACGACTTTGAGGCCACTCTCTTGAAACCCTTTTGCCATTTCGATGGGAACAACGTTGCAGCCACTGGAGGAGATCACTAACGCCGAATCTTTAGGCGAGAGCATGAAGTTTCGCAAGATGCGTTCCGCCAAGCCGCTGACATTTTCTATAAACATGGCCTGGCGCTGGCCGTTCGGCCCCACCACGGGATTGTGAAACGTCATCGACAACTCCACAATCGGATTGAAACCGGGAAACGAGCCGTAGCGCGGCCACATTTCTTCGACGAGAATCCGGCTGTGGCCCGCGCCGAATAAATGCACCATGCGATCGGCCAGGATCGTTTCCGCGAACCAGCCGGCGGCTTGGTTTATTTTATCCAGTTGGTGCTCAACCAGGTCGACCAATTCCCTGCATCTTTGCAAATATTCAAAAGCTGGCCGTCGCGCAGAGCTCAATGCCGTCATGGTGTTGTGACTCAATACGAAATGAAAAGCTTTCCCAAAGGATGGACTTTGTCCCCTTCCGAAGCCTCAGCAGTTTTTTAAAAGTAGTTTTCAATACTTTTTTGACCACGGATGCCACGGATTAGGCCGATTTTCGCTTTTGATCAGAAATCAGTGTGAATCCGTGTCATCCGGGTTATCTGTAATACAAACTGGCAAATCTCTGCTTTTTTGACAAAGTTTCTTCTATACGCAGATTTCGCGGATTAACGCTGATAAAAATCTGCGTGAATCTGTTTTGATCTGCGTACAGAGCTTTTGGGATTGCGGGCTCTGTCCCGCTGCATTCTAAAAGAATCTATAAATACCCTCCATAAAATGGCTGAAGTGTCGGGAACCGGAAACAGCCCAACTAATCGAAAACACTTGCTGAGTTGAAAGAATTTAGATTCTATTCAATCTAAGCGCAGTATTGCGCGCCTTGTTCGTCATCGCAAAGCGCGCCGCGCCCAATGCGCCTGCCCATTCGCCAAGCTGTGCGGCCATGATTTCGACACGATGACCGCCCGGACGCCATTCGACTTCAGCCATGAATTTTCGCAACGGTTCGAACAGCGCATCCCCGGCGCGACTGATGCCCCCGCCTATAATCACGGCTTCCGGATCGAGAACATTGACCAGCGAAGCAATCGCGCAACTGAGCGCATGAACCGACTTCAACCAAATCGCGGTGGCAGTCTGATTGCCGGCGAGATGCGCCGCGACGAGATCTTTGGTCGAATGAAACAAACCTCGGCTCCTTTCATGAACCGTATAATCACCTATCATCCATTCAAGGCTGCCTGGGGTATTGACGATATCTTTTGACGCGTTTGGATCCAGACAAAGGTGCCCGAGATGTCCGGCACGTCCAATCGTTCCGGTCATGAGCTCGCCGCGTGAAAGAATCGCTCCTCCCACGCCCGTGCCCAAAGTAAGCATCATGACATTTTCGAAGCCGGCGGCAGCGCCAAGCCAGTGCTCGCCATACAATGCGGCATGCGCATCGTTCAACACGGTTACAGCATTCGAGCGTTGCAAGAAACTTGTCCAATCGAGCCTTTCGAGTCCCGGCAGTCGCGAGGGCATAAAGGCAATAAAACGATGATCTCGCGAAGCCAAGCCCGGAGCAGCCAACCCGATCCATGTCGCCGCTTCGCTCATGCTCGATTCGACCGAATTGATCAACATTTTGATATGGTCGGCCCAACGCATTTCTGTATTATCATGCGTTGGCACGGTGCGGCGTGCCAACACCGCTCCATCTTCTCGAACGTTCACGAGCTTGATCTTGCTCGCGCCGAGATCGATGCCGATGGCAAAATTCATACGCTAACGCTCTCTAAGAATGCTGGCAATACTGGATCGGTGGATTGTTGGATTACTGGATTGTTGGGTTGCTGGATCAATGGAAGACTGGAAAGCCCATCGATCCATTATTCCACTACTCCAACAATCCACTACTCCAACAATCCATCAATCCACTAATCCACCACTCCATCACTCCGAAACGTGGTGTTGCCCTTCGCTGATCATCCAACCGCCGTCGATCGCCAGCACTTGTCCGGTGGTAAAGCGCGAGCCCTCTGACATAAAATACACCGCTGCTTCATCGAGATCATGCGGCATGCCGATTCGGCCGCCCTCCAGTGGTTGTTTGGTCTTGAGGTAGTGCAATATATCTTCGTTATTGGCGGCACGTTGCGACATGGGTGTTGCGGTTAATGCCGCCACGATGGCGTTGATGCGAATCCCATGAGGCGCGTAATAAGCGGCGATGGACTTGGTGAAACCGACAAGAGCCGCCTTTGCTGCTGCATAAGCGTGGGTGGCAAAGTATTGCGGTGAAGGCGAAAAACCGAGGACTGAGCCCAAATTCAAAATACTGCCGCCCGCGCCCTGTGCCATGAATGTCTTCACCGCCGCGCGATTGGAATATACCACCGAAAAAAAATTGAGGCGCATCGCGGCTTCCAAGCCGCTGTCGGCCAGTTCATGCAAGGGGCCATCGCCCAGCTTGCGGGCGCTGCCGCCGGCGACGTGATAGAGCCCGTGAAAGCCGCCGAAGCGTTGCAAAGCCTCGTCAATGGCGCGTGGCGCGATTGCCGCATCCGTCACTTCGCCGGCAAAAACAAATGCAGCAGCTCCCAACAATCTTTGCGCCTTTTCGAGATGCTCATCCGCGCGGCCAACCGCAACCACGCGAGCGCCTCTGGCAATAAATGCAGCAGCGGCTGAAAGCCCGATGCCGCTGGTGCCGCCGATGATGACCAAAATTTTTTCAGCCAATGTTTGCATCGCACTGTGCGCCTCCTGCCTGGGCAAAACTAAAGAGCAGGTTTCGCCCTCACTACCTTCGCCCATTGAGGGTGACAGCGGCTTGCCCAGCGGCTTTTCGAGTTTCGCCGCAGAACTCCTCGAATGCTGCTTTCTTCGCGCTGGGCAGCTCTTGAAACGCCCGCATGAATTGGTCAGACCGGGTCGAGCCAAAACGCCGGGCTCCGGCTTGAAGGTACGCCAGAAGTTCATCTATCTCCCGAATGCCTCCAGCGGCCTTCACATAACATTTCCCCTCGACGGCCTGATACATGAGTCGAACATCATCCAGCGTCGCTCCTCCTTCGGCATAGGCCGTCGAGGTCTTGACGAAATGAGCGCTGGCTTGGGCAATCCAACGGCAAGCCCGGCGCTTTTCTTCCTGTGTCAAGTAGCAGTTTTCCGTAATGACTTTGACCGTCGCACCTGCCGCAGCCTTGACGACTCCTGCAATGTCGTCGATGAACAGTTTTTCTTCGCCGTTCTTAAGCGCGGGTATATTCATGACCATGTCTATCTCTTCGGCGCCGAGATCAAGAACCGCTTTGGCTTGGAATTCTTTCACGGCAGGCGTTTCGTTGCCATGGGGGAAGCCCACCACCGTTCCCAGCAGAACTCCGGAGTGCTGCACCAAGTCAGCAGCAAACCGAACGTAATGTGGCTGCACGGTTAACGTGGCAGTTTTCAGCCTGACCGCGGTCTCTGCAAATTTGCGCACATCTTCTGTGGTCGCGTCCGGGCGGACGATCGAGTGATCGAACAACTTGGCGAACTTCGCGTTCATGTCTTCAATGTTCATGGTATCATCTTCGCCTGAATGAGTCAGCGCCTAAGGAAATGCGTACCCCGCAAGGGCGGGACAAAGCCGCTGGTGGCTGCAACCGCCCAGCAAAAATTTTCACGCTTGCTTTGATTGGCATACTCGGCTTGATCGCGCCCGATGTCGGCAGGGAACGGATTTCTCAACGGCCATTTAAGGTTTGTCCGGTTGTGGGAGGATCTCAGTCAACTTTGCTGACAAGTGTATCTCGATTGCAGAACTCTTCGAGATTCCTATTCGGGATTGCGGGTCCTGGTGTTCGACTCGAGGCAGACATCCCCATCGTGTAACATGAGTATTGTCCGTTCCCGGTCGTCGGCGAATTGAACTATTAAGGAAGGAAAACTGATCGGCGCCGAAGAAGCGATTTCCTGATCGTGCGACTGCAAGGGAGAACGATGGCCAGAAGGAACGCATCGAAGATAATCAAAAATGAAGCGGATTTCAACTTATTTTCAGGATTTGTAATATAACACATCCGTACGAGCCCTCGCGCACGGGTTCTGCCTCCAGCCGGTTGGCCAGAGCAGAAGGAGCATGATACTTAATCGCCATTTTCCTTAAATTACTAAACGCGGAAGCCCTGCAAAGTGAGCGTCATCCGTCTTGCCGCCTTTTCGAGCCTGCGACCTTTCGTAAAACATGACCCGGACAAGCCGGAACCCCAAAGTTCGAAACACAAAATCCAAAAGTGGTTTTGAATTTTGAACTTTGGATTTCTTTGCTCAGAGCACAGATTCTTAACTATTCATTTGCAATTTTATGCGGGATATATTATCTATTGCCCGCTCACATGGGCCCATTTTGCCGAGATAAAAAAGGCCCTTGCAGCGGTGGCCAAATAGAAAAACCAGCCAACGGATTTGGCGGAAACACTCTGATGATTCCATAAATCGTTCATCTGCGAAAATTTGCGTCACTTGCGGTTTGTGCTTTGTTTGATTGCAAAGAAACAACTCATTACTCCGCAATGAGAGGAGAAGCGCCGTGAATCGAAGAGAGGCCCTGCAGCGTGTCACGCTACTGTTGGGCGGTGCGATTTCCACGCCGGACTCACCGCTCTTAATGCCCAGTTCCTGCAAAAATATAACAAGCCTTTCGCGCAAGCCAAACTGGAAGAGCAAACTGAGATTCTAACCGAATTGGATCGCGAAGCCGTGGCCGCGCGGCGCGCCGGTGTGAGCGACTTGCCGTTCTTCGGCGTGCTGAAAGAGCTGACCTTGATCGGCTATTATACCTCCACCGTGGGCGCGAACGATGAGTTGCAATTCCAACCCGCCACCAATCGCTTCGACGGCTGCATTCCGCTCGAGCGCGTGGACCACAGAGCATGGGCAGAGTTGCGCTAGTCATCAGAAACATAAAGCCTTGCAGAAAGCTTCTTGCGCCTTACATTTTACGCCTTACGGAAAAGCGGAGGTATGCATGTTTTTCATCAAGCGCATTGAAAGCTGCTTTTGAAATGCTTGGCCTTTTTTGAAGATCCGAGGTTCTCGCGCAACTAACACTAAATGTGAGGATGGCTCCAAATGATAAATCGCAGGGACTTTCTCAAAATTTCCGCAAGCGCGGCATTGGGCGGTTTGTATCTGGAAGAGTTGCAGGCGCATGCAGCACTGCCCGCCAAAAAATCGCTGGAAAAGATCGGCGTGCAGCTTTACTCGGTGCGGGATTTGATGAAACAAGATTTTGCCGGCACGCTCGAGAAAGTAGCGAAAATCGGTTATAAAGAAGTGGAGTTTGCCGGTTATTTTGACCACACGCCGGAAGACGTCAAGAAACTACTGGATGGTCTTGGCTTGAAGGCCCCGTCCGTGCATGTTTCAATTGACCTCTTGCGCGACAAGCTCGACGCCACCCTGGCCACCTCCAAAATCATCGGGCATCAATACCTCGTCTGCCCCTGGCTGGCGCCACCCGACCGCACGCTGGAAAAATACAAAGAGCATGCGGCCTTTTTCAACAAAGTCGGAGAAGCCTGCCAGAAAGCCGGCTTCCAATTCGCCTATCACAATCATGACTTCGAATTTGAAGCGCAAGACGGCAAAATACCCTACGACCTTCTGCTCGCCGAAACCGACCCCAAACTCGTAGGCATGGAGCTCGATCTTTTCTGGGTTCGAAAGGCCGGGCAAGATGCGCTCGCTTACTTTGAAAAACAGCCTGGACGCTTTCCACTTTGTCATGTAAAAGACATGGCCGACGATCAAAAAATGGTCGAGGTCGGCAGCGGTAAGATCGATTTTGCCGCGATTTTCGCGCACAGCAAACAAGCCGGCTTGAAGCATTACTTTGTTGAGCACGACAACCCCGCGGATCCACTGCAGAGCATTACGGCGAGCTATCAGCATTTGAAACAGTTACAGTTCTGATGGCCAGAGTCCTATGCTGCAGGACAAAAATCTTCAGGTTTCTTGATGCGCTCCGGCTACGGATCCTTTTTACGCACCACAGATCTTTCTCGCGGCGTGCGCTGGCGACGGTTATGGCCATGAGTTGTGGCCTTATTGTTTTGGCCTCTCCCAAGAAAAACGATCACCGCAGCAACGGCGTAAGCTTGCGATTTGAAACAGGCCTGACATCGCAACTTGAAAGTTGCGATGCTTTTCGCGCGACCGAACAACGGATTCTTCAACCTCAGCACTCCACCCAAGCACTATCGCCTTTCACGGCAAACATTCCCGGCACTGCGGTGAGGTTCGAAATGAAACCGCTGCCGGCCGGTACCATCCCGATTGCTGACACCAGCCTGCCGGAGGGCAAAGGCGTGGTCGCGATCAAACCAGTGTGGATGGGCAAGAACGAAGTGACCTGGGACGAATACGATCACTATGCTTTTCAGCTCGACGGCGCCGGTGATCCCAAGATTGGCGCGCTGGACGCCGTCGCACGGCCGAGCAAGCCCTATGGCGCGCCCGATCGCGGTTTCGGGCACAAGGGCTACCCCGCATTGAGCATGACCATTCACGCGGCGCAGGAGTATTGTCGCTGGCTTTCGGCCAAGACGGGCAAGAAGTTTCGTTTGCCCACTGCCTTGGAATGGGAATTTGCGTGCCGCGCCGGCGCTGCTGGAAAACTTTCAAAAGAAAAACTGGATCAGCAGGCGTGGTATTGGGACAACGCCGAGGATAAAACCCACCCCGTTGCTGCGAAAGCGCCGAATGCTTGGGGATTGCACGACATGTTAGGCAACGTCGCGGAATGGGTGATCGGCAACGATGGTGCTCCGCTCGTGGCCGGCGGCTCATTCATGAGCAAAGCCGGACAGCTGGATTATGGTACGCGCGCGCAACAAGCACCATCCTGGAACATGACGGATCCGCAAATGCCGAAGAGCAGGTGGTGGCTTTCGGATGCGACCTTCGTGGGTTTTCGCGTGGTGTGCGAGCCGTGAAGATCAAGACCGACTGTGACGCAACATTCATGTTGCGCACGGCATGCGATGAGGTGGCATGCGGCGCCCCACCTCAATCCCAGCATCAATATTACGTTATTACGTTGGGCGGCAAGCAAAAAGATGAACCCGTGTCACAGGCTGCGGTAGATCCATTCCACTAGGAGGAGATCAACTTGGCCGAGCTCAAAACAAAACTAAACAATCGCAGCGTTACGCGCTTCCTGAACAGTATCCCCGACCAGCAGAAGCGCCAGGACTGTTTTGCCCTCGTCAAGCTCATGGAACAGGTCACCAAGGCCGAACCCAAGATGTGGGGCAGCAGTATCATTGGCTTTGGAAGTTATCACTACGCCTACGCCAGCGGACACGAAGGCGACATGTGCCTCATCGGCTTCTCACCACGCAAGCAGAACTTGACACTCTACCTCCTGGCCGGTTTTGAGCGGTGCGCTGAACTTTTGAAGAAACTGGGCAAGCACAAGACAGGGAAGGGGTGTCTGTATATCAACCGGTTGGACGATATCCATCTGCCCACGCTCAAGAAATTGGTGCAACAATCCTTCAAATATAAGACCAAGATCTAAAACTGCCCCATGAGACATTCTGAAAAACTGCCGCCGCAATTCAATCCCACGGGGTTCGATCCGGCGGCGTGGGTTGCGCTTGCCAAAGCGGCCGGCATGAAATATATCACCATCACCAGCAAACATCATGACGGCTTTGCGATGTTCGATTCCAAAATCAAGGACGGAAGCGCGGCGCAAACTGTTGCCAACGAGCTCGGCTTGCTCCTGCGGATACCACAGCATGCGATCGATCCGTATGATACGGTGGTTGAGCTCGAGTTTGCGAAAAACTAGACGGACAAAGCTCAAAACAGTTTACCAGTTGGAGAGTGAGATGGAAAACAATATGGACACTTCAAAATCCGGCCTGCCGCTGACGCGCAGAGACTTCATCAAAACCACCACCGCCGCCACTGCCGGTTTGATGGCTGCAGGCAATTTTGCTTTTGGCTCTGCCACCTCCGAAACCATTCGCGTCGGGTTGATCGGCTGCGGCGGACGAGGCACGGGCGCTGCGAAAGATTGCGTCCAATCCTCGCCGGGCATCGAGATTGTCGCATTGGGTGACCTCTTTCAAGATCGTTTGAGCCAATGCCGAGAACAACTGCGTAACGCCATCGGCGACCGCCTCAAAGTCACAGACGAGCATTGCTTCGTCGGCTTCGACTCCTATAATAATGTGATCGCCAGCGACGTCGATCTGATCGTGCTGGCAACACCGCCGGGGTTTCGGCCCATGCATCTGAAAGCCGCCATTGAAGCGGGCAAGCATGTGTTCATGGAAAAACCGGTCGCCGTCGATCCCGCCGGTGTGCGCTCGGTTCTTGCATCCTCTGATCTGGCCAGGCAAAAAAATCTCGCCATCGTCGCGGGCACGCAGCGCCGGCATCACCTCGGCTACGTTGAAACGATGAAGCGCATTCACGGCGGCGCGATCGGAGACCTGGTCACGGCGCAGGTTTATTGGAATCAGGGCGGATTGTGGATGCACCCGCGCCAGCCCGGCTGGACCGACATGGAATGGCAGGCGCGCAATTGGCTTTATTTCACCTGGCTTTCCGGCGATCACATCGTGGAACAGCACATTCACAACCTCGACGTTGCGAATTGGGCGTTGCAGGCGCATCCGGTCAAAGCCCTGGGCATGGGTGGCAGGCAAGTGCGCGTCGATCCCGCCTATGGCCACATTTTCGATCATTTCGCCATCGAGTTCGAATATCCCAACGGCGCGCGCGTGTTGAGCATGTGCCGGCAAATCGACGGCACAGCCTCGCAAGTGAGCGAGCATTTGGTGGGCACCAAAGGCACTTCGAATGCTTCGTCCTGGATCAAAGGCGCCAAGCCCTGGCGCTCGGAAGTCGAAGCGCCGAATCCGTACGTGCAAGAACACACGGATTTGATCGCCAGCATTCGCAAGGGCCAGCCGCTCAACGAAGGCCGGCAAGTGGCGGAGAGCACACTCTCGGCGATCATGGGCCGCGAAGCGGCCTACACCGGGCAGGCGATCACGTGGGATGAAATCTTGAATTCCGAGCTTGATATTACGCCCAAGAGCTTTAGTTTCGGACCGATGCCGGTGCCGCCGGTGGCCGTGCCGGGCGTCACCAAGCTAAGTCGAACCACATAGGCCTAGCCCGGACAAGCGGGAAACCCAAAATTCAAAACACAAAATCCAAGAGTGGTTTTGAGTTTTGGGCTTTGGGCTTTGGATTTCTTTGTTCAAAAAGCACAAATTTCATTTGTAATGGAATAGCGCAGGGAGAACATGGTGAAACGAAGGGAATTCATGAAAACCGGATTGGCCGCGGGCGTTACCGCCCTCACGGCTTCGCCGGCAGGGAGCTCCGCAGCGCCAGGCACGCCGGCTTCAGCCCAGGGAAAACATTCCTTCAAAAACAAATATGCGCCGCACTTCGGCATGTTCAAGCATCACGCGGGCGAAGAGTTGATCGACCAGTTGAAATTCATGGCTGACCAAGGCTTTGCGGCGCTCGAGGACAATGACATGCGCAAGCGCCCCAAAGAAACGCAAGAAAAAATCGGTGCGGAGCTGGCGCGCCGCAACATGACCATGGGCGTGTTTGTGGCCAACAGCAACGGTTTCGGCCAGCCCAGCTTCACCAGCGGCGACAAGGACATGCGCGAACAATTCCTCAGCGACTGCCGCGAGGCGGTGGAGGTGGCCAAGCGCGTCAACGCCAAGTGGATGACGGTGGTGATGGGCGATCTCTATCACAAGCTCGAAATGGGCTATCAAACCGCCAATGCCATCGAAAGCCTCAAGCGCGCCGCGGACATTTTTGCGCCGCATCAACTGATCATGGTGCTGGAGCCGCTCAATCCCTTTCGCGATCACCCCAATATGTTTTTGTCGAAAATTCCTCAGGCTTTTATGATTTGCAAAGCCGTGGCCAGCCCGGCGTGCAAAATTCTGTTCGACATTTATCACCAGCAAATCACCGAAGGCAATTTGATTCCAAACATGGAGCTCGCGTGGGACGAGATTGCCTACTTCCAGATTGGCGACAATCCCGGCCGCAAGGAGCCGACCACCGGCGAAATCAATTATCGCAATGTGTTCAAGCATATTCACAGCAAGGGCTATCGCGGCGTGTTGGGCATGGAACATGGCAACGCCACGCCGGGCAAAGAAGGCGAGATCGCAGTACTCGAGGCTTACAAACTGTGCGATGATTTTTGAGTTCACTGTTGATCGTTGACCATTCACCGTTGGCGATTGACCATTGACCATTCATCGTTGACAATTGACAATTCACAATTCAGAATTCCCAATTAGCAATTAGCAATTGCCAACGGTCAATTGCCAACGGTCAATTGCCAACGGTCAATTGTCAATGATATTAAGGAGAATCATATGGCGCTTCAACGCAAATTACGTTATGGCATGGTCGGTGGCGGGCCGGGTGCGTTCATCGGCGCGGTGCATCGCAAAGCCGCGGCGCTCGATGGTGAGATGGAATTGGTCGCCGGGGCATTCTCGGCCTCGCCGGAGAAATCGCGTGCCCAAGGCACGGCACTCTTCCTGAATCCCAAGCGCGTGTACGCTTCTTATCAGGAAATGGTTGAGAAAGAAAGCCGGCTGCCTCAGGAAGAGCGGATCGATTTCGTCTCCATCGTCACGCCGAATCACCATCACTTCGCGATCGCGAAAGCTTTTATCACCGCCGGGTTTCACGTGATTTGTGACAAGCCCATGACGACCACACTTGCCGACGCCGAAGAATTATGCCGGCTCGTCAAGAAGCACAATATCATCTTCGCGCTCACCCACAACTACACCGGCTATCCCATGGTCAAACAGGCGCGTGCGCTGGTGCAGCAACGCGCGTTGGGCACGATCCGCAAAATCGTGGTGGAGTATCCGCAAGGCTGGCTCACGACCCTGCTCGAAGGCCAGGGCGCGAAGCAGGCGGTGTGGCGAACGGATCCGGCGCAAGCGGGCGTGGCGGGCTGCTTCGGCGACATCGGCTCGCACGCGGAAAATCTCGCGCATTATATCACGGGACTGGAAATCGAAGAAATCTGCGCCGATTTGACCACCTTCGTGCCCGGCCGCAAATTGGACGACGACGCCAACACGCTGGTGCACTATGAAGGCGGCGCGCGCGGAATCATGTACGCTTCACAAATCTCCGTCGGCGAGGAGAACAATTTTCATATTCACGTCTATGGCACCGCAGCCTCATTGGAATGGCGCCAGGAAAATCCCAACTATTTGCACGTTCGCTTCGCGGACCAGCCGGAACAAGTCTACAAGCGCGGCAACGGTTATCTTGCGCCCGTGGCCGTTCACAATTCACGGCTGCCTTCGGGCCACCCCGAAGCTTTTATCGAAGCGTTCGCCAATATTTATCGCAATGTTGGGCGCGTCATCGCTGCGAGAACTGCGGGCGAAACGCCCAGCGCCTTCGACCTGGATTTCCCCACGGTGCAAGACGGCGCACGCGGCGTGCATTTCATTCATGCGGTCGTAAAAAGCAGCCAGCAACGCGGGTGGCTGAAGGCGGGATATAGGCCACCGCAATAGTGGAGCGATGGAGCGATGGAGCAATGGATTGATGGAGTACTGGAGTGAGGAAATGGAGTGATGAAACCATTCAAATGGGAGGTGCGCAATGTTCGAGCCTACCAAATATCGAAACAAAAATCGGGGCTACATGAAGCTCGAAGTTTGGCAGAAGGCCATCGAATTATACAAATTGATTTGGAAAACTGTCTATGCGGAGGTGAGGATTGATTACAAGTTACGAGCACAGTTGGCTGATGCGGCACAGTCAGTTTCGTCAAATATAGCTGAAGGTTATTGTCGTCGCTCGATTCATGAGTATATTCAGTTTTTGTATATCGCATTGGGTTCATTAGGTGAAACGTTGACACGAGTCATCGGACTCAAAACTACCGCTCAAATCACTGCATTACGATTTCAAGAAATTGACGTATTGCATTACGAAGTGGAAAACAAACTCATTCGCTTGGTTGAAAGCCTGGAAGCCAAAAGAGAAACCGGTACTTGGATCAGTCGCATCGGAGACGATTCTGGCGCAGGCGATTCTACGGATTATTCTCGATAAAGCATGCGAATGTTCATAACACTCCAATACTCCAACACTCCCTTACTCCACTCCTAAACTCGGGAGATCTTTCATGGCCAGACCCGTTACCCTCTTCACCGGCCAGTGGGCCGATTTATCGTTGGAAACGCTTGCGCCAAAAGCCAAAGCCTGGGGCTTCGATGGGCTCGAGCTCGCGTGCTGGGGCGATCATTTCGAGGTGAGCCGCGCGCTCAAAGAGCCGGGATACTGTCAAAGCCGCCACGACCTGCTTGCCAGGCACGGCCTGAAGGTTTGGGCGATCAGCAATCATCTCGCCGGACAGGCGGTGTGCGACCGCATCGACGCGCGCCACAAATTCATTCTGCCGGCGCACGTTTGGGGCGACGGCAAACCCGAAGGCGTGCAGCAACGTGCGGCCGAAGAGATGAAAGCCACGGCGCGCGCCGCGGCCAGGCTGGGCGTCAAAGTCGTGAACGGCTTCACCGGCAGCAGCATTTGGCATTTTTTGTATTCTTTTCCTCCCGTTGATTCAGCCGCGCTCGAAGCCGGTTTCAAAGATTTTGCGCAGCGCTGGAATCCCATTCTGGACGTGTTCGATGAAGCCGGTGTGCGTTTTGCGCTCGAGGTGCATCCGACCGAAATCGCGTTTGACGTGGTCACCGCCGAGCGCGCGCTCGCGGCCGTCGGTGGCCGCGCGGCTTTCGGCTTCAATTATGATCCCAGCCATCTTGGTTATCAAGGCGTTGATTACCTCGCGTTCCTGGATAAATTCGGCGATCGCATTTATCATTCCCATATGAAAGACGTCTGGTGGTCGCCCACCATGAAGCCCTCCGGCGTGTTCGGCGGCCATTTGAATTTCGGAGATAAGAATCGCTATTGGGATTTTCGCTCCCTCGGCCGCGGCTGCATCAACTTTGAGGAAATCATTCGCGCGCTGAATCGCATCGGATATAATGGCCCGCTTTCCATCGAATGGGAAGATAGCGGGATGGATCGCGAGCACGGCGCGGCCGAAGCCTGCGCCTTCGTCAAAAAACTTGATTTCAAGCCTTCGGCGGTGGCGTTTGATGCTGCGTTTTCAGAAAAATGAACTCCATGATGGATCAGGTCACCGACAAAAGCCTCAAAGACATCATTTATACTACAAAGTCAGGAGAACTGCATGAGACATGCCCTTGCCGCCAAGTTGTATCTCCTCTGCGCCGTTTGTTGGGTTATGGGGGTGGCTTCCGCTGCTGCGCAAAACTTTGGTATGATTCATCGCGTTGATCCTCGTCTTAATCAATTGGTCCCGCCAGAAGCTAAACTGGAAAAGCTCGCCGAGGGCTTCGAGTGGACCGAAGGCCCGCTTTGGATTCCGGGCGAAAAGTGCCTGCTCTTTACCGATATTCCCAAAAACACGATTTATAAATGGAAACAAGGCGAGGGCGTCAGCGTGTACTTGCGGCCCGCAGGATATGTGGGTGCTGATCCGCCGGGCGTAGAGCTTGGTGCCAACGGTTTGATTTTGAATCCTCAGGGCCGGCTCGTCATGTGTGACCACGGCAATCGCTGCATTAGCGAACTCAACACGCAAAATTTCACCAAGATAGTTTTGGCAGATCGGTATGAAGGCAAACGCTTGAACAGCCCGAACGATGGCGTGTTCAAATCCAATGGCGATTTTTATTTCACAGATCCCCCGTACGGTTTGGCGGGGAAGAACGAAGATCCCAAGAAGGAGCTGGCGTTCAGCGGCGTTTATCGATTGTCAAAAGACGGCAAGCTCACTTTACTGACGAAGGAATTTACTTTTCCCAACGGCATTGTCTTCTCACCGGATGAAAAGACGCTATACGTTGCCCAGTCTGATCCGGATAAAGCCATTTGGATGGCTTTCAAAGTTTTGGAAGACGGCACCATCGCCAACGGCAAAGTGCTTTTCGATGCGACGCCGTGGGTCAAAGAGGGCAAGAAAGGTTTGCCCGATGGTTTGTCGGTCGATCACGCCGGCAATCTTTATGCGACCGGCCCGGGCGGAGTTCTCGTTTTCAGTCCGGAAGGAAAACATCTCGGCACCATCGACACCGGCGAAGCGACTTCCAATTGCGCTTTCGGAGACGAGGGTTCGGTGCTGTATATCACGGCGGATATGTATCTCTGCCGCATTGGGTTGAGCACGAAGGGGAAAATGTGAGCATGCGTTTGCACAGCTTGCTTGGAGATGCCATGCCGATCATCGTCGCCCTCGCGGGAATTTTGTTGTTGCTGTTTCTCGTGATCCGTCTCAAAGTTCAGGCGTTCGTCGCTCTTCTGGTGGTGAGTTTGTTGGTGGGCATCGCCGCCGGCATGCCGTTGCTTGGCATACTCGAATCCATTAAAAAAGGCATGGGGGAAACCTTGGGGTTCGTGGCGGTGGTGGTCGGGTTGGGTGCCATGTTCGGGCGCATGCTGGAAATCTCCGGCGGCATCGAGCGGCTCGCGCGCGGCTTGCTGGAAAAATTCGGCGAGGCCAATGCGCAATGGGCTTTGGCATTGACCGGTTTCATCGTGTCGATTCCGATTTTTTTTGACGTGGGATTCATCATCATTGTGCCGTTGGTGTACGGCCTCACGCGCAAAACCGGGCGCTCCTTGCTTTATTACGGCATACCTCTCATCGCCGGGCTGGCGGTGACACATGCTTTTGTGCCGCCCACGCCCGGGCCGATCGCGGTCGCCGAGCTGCTGCACGTCGAGCTCGGTTGGGTGATTTTATTTGGCATCGTTGCCGGCATTCCAGCGACGATTGTCGCCGGCCCGTTGTTCGCCAAGCATCTGGCCAAACGCATTCACGTGAAAGTGCCGGATTATTTCGAAGTGGACAACAAATCTTTGGAGCATGAAAAAGACTTGCCCAGCTTCGGCGCCGTTGTCGGCATCATTTTCGTTCCTCTACTCTTGATTCTGCTCAACACGGTCTCGAGCGCCTGGCTGGCTGAAGGCATGGCGCGTGAGGCGTTAGCCTTCGCCGGGCATCCCTTCGTGGCGTTGATCGTTGCGACCTTGCTCGCCTTCTTTCTTTTCGGCAAGCGGCGCGGCTTCTCCGCTGAAGAAGTGCAAAGCATTGCCACCAAAGCATTGGAGCCGGCGGGCATCATTATTTTGGTCACCGGCGCCGGCGGTGTGTTCAAACAGGTTCTGATCGATTCCGGCGTTGGCAAAGTTTTGGGCGAGATGATGGCGGCGTCTTCAATGCCGCCCATTTTGCTGGCTTTTCTTGCCGCTGCCCTCATTCGCATCGCGCAAGGCTCGGCCACGGTGGCAATGATCACCGCGGCCGGCATCATGTCCCCGATCGTGACGGCTTTGAGCATGCAGGGCGCGATCTTGGGATTGATGGTAATTGCGATTGCCGCCGGCGCTTCCATTGCTTCGCACGTGAACGACTCGGGCTTCTGGCTGGTCAATCGCTATTTCGGCTTGAGCGAAAAAGATACGCTGCGCTCGTGGACGATAGTGGCAACGCTGATCGCGTTGGTGGGATTCTTGGTGGTTTTTGTGTTGTCATTATTTATCGCGTGAGAGTTGACGGGGTAACGAGTCTTTGCTCAGGCGCGATTCTCTCGGAAACAATAATCTATTTCTGTCATTTGAAAGAATCAGGCTGTTTTGATAACTTGGGCATGCCGCACCCTGAGCTTGTCGAAGGGTGCTTAGTTCAAAAACCCGGCTTCGACAAGCTCAGCCGGCGTTGAAACCAAGCATTTTCACACAAGCTGATTCCTGCAGAATGGCATGGAAGAGTGATGGCTCTTCCTACAAACCAAAAACGCTTTAGTAAACTGAGGTCACTCTTTCCCGGTCAAAACTTCCAGCAGCTCGATATCATAAATCAATGTAGCTTGACAATGTTAACTTAAGTTCACGTCATCACAATTTGTCATCCCGACGCTTCGGGATCTTCCCTAGGTTTGTGTGCATGCCTCATGGGAAGATGCTTACAGCATGACAAAGACTAAAGGCTTTTTTAGCCAACTTAACATTGTCAAGACAAAAACACTTGGTCCTTTCATCAGTTGGCCTTCATTTATCCGTTGGCGACAAAAAGTTGGGATGTTATTCATTGCAAAACTATTCGCACAAGACCTTTTTACTTTCGTGAGTTCGTCAGTGCTTTCAAATTCTCGGTCATCAATAAAAAAATCAGCATCAAAGTCAAGCTGGCGCAAATCATCAGCTTATCAAATTAATAATTCTGCCATTATCAAACTGATAAATTCATCGCCACTTGCTTTCGCAGACGCCATCCTAATTCATTGTAATTGGTGGGGCAAGTCTGATAACGGAAGCTGGCGTAATTTTTGTATTCGTTAGTATGTCAGCTCGAATGAAACTAGTTAAATGCTGCAATGCTGCGCCGGAGTTCTGAATTATAACCGCTTAGCAAGGTTCACTTCCATCGATAGTGCTCGTGCTTTATTAATTTAATCGCTAAAGTTTTTTGTCAACGCTCACAAAAACTTCTTGACAAACAGTATTTCCTGTAATATCTTTGTCGCGGTTGTAACATCACCGAAATGCACATTCACCAAGACTTCTTGCCTTCATTCAAAATACTTCAGGATTGCTGATCGCACGTAAAGCCTCAGGATGAGAAAATAGAAATCCGACGCGTGAGGCCACGCCTCCATCACCCAACATTGCCGATCAGCAACAAGTAGAAGAAACACTCCTTGCCGTTTACAGTGATTTTATTCTCGCATCTGTATCATTGAATTATTCTGTTTCGTGTTTCCATTAAGGATAGCTTTATCCTGTTTCGATCTGGATGAGATTGAAATAATTGAGACGCGAAGTCCTACCTTGTTTCAGGAAAAGTATCTCTCATTTGAGAATTGCTAACGCGTTAATTTTGTTAACCAAAAGCAGGAGAGAGACCTATGAAATGCTTTAGGTTACTAATTCATCTTGCGTTGATCATTGTACCTGCCCTTACGTTTGCGCAAACCGGCAAGATTAGCGGGCAAGTCAAGGGGAAGGAAACCGGTGAATCCCTTATCGGGGCAAATGTTGCTATTGTCGGGACTGCCCTCGGGGCTGCAGCCGACGCGAAGGGATTTTATAACATACTCAATGTTCCTCCCGGGAGTTACACGGTGCAGGCGACTTACATTGGTTATGCAAAAATGACCATCTCTGATGTGCGTGTCAGCATTAACCAGACCACCAAAGTCGATTTTGACCTTAAGGCCGAAGCCGTGACCGGAGAAGAGATTACGATCGTTTCTGATCGTCCTCTCGTGGAGCCGGACGTTTCTGCCAACGTAGCGAACGTGCTTGCGGAGACCGTTGAATTTCTGCCGATTGCCGGGGTTGACAGGATTATTTCACTGCAAGCCGGCATCGAGCCCGACTTGAGTATTCGTGGAGCCCTACCGGACCAGCTTGCATATAACCTTGACGGTATCTCTCTGCGTGACGGCCGGGACAACGAGCCTTTTACCGGTGTCAGTTATACGGCTCTTGACGAAGTGCAAGTCCAGACCGGAGGGTTTAACGCTGAATACGGCAATGCGCGTTCGGGCGTCATTCAGGTAACCTCCAAGACGCCATCTCCAGAATATACCGCTGATCTGTTTGGACGCTACATACCGGCTCAGGATATGAATTTTGACGGTAAGCCCAATGATCCGAATGCCTACTGGATGCGGCCTTATTTCGATCCTGCGGTTAAAGGAGACGGTACCAGCAGCGGTGCCTGGGATAGGTATACCCAAAGACAATATCCGGTATTTGGCGGTTGGAACGCGTTTGAAGGCGCTGCGGTAAAGGATGATTTCGGCAATAGTCTCACGGCGACCGCAGCCATGATGGAGAAAATCTATGCGTACCATACCAGAAAAGATTTCACAAATCAAGAGGGCTATGACTTCGACGCCACCGTCGGCGGTCCGGTCGTTCCGGGTTCGAGCGGCAGGCTTGGCGACCTGCGCTTCCTGGCGTCCTATCGTAGCGTTCTGCAGCCTTATCTCTATCGGGAGAACAGAGATGATTATAGCAGCCATAGTGCGCAGATCAAACTGGTCGCCAGCCTGAACAACAAAATGAAGGTTACAGGGCTCGGTTTGTTTTCGCATGAAAAGGGGAGTGCTTATACGGACTATGCGCGACTCGACAATAGTGCGCCCGTACCTGGCCTTACGCCGCACTACCCCTGGGAATGGCAGGGTATTGTCAATGACATAAATGACCATACCGGTCGCAGTACCTTGTTCGCATTTGACCGGCATGCCATAACCGACGTCGATCGCAACCTCGTTGGCGCAAAGCTCACCCACAATCTGAACGCGAACAGCTTCTATGAAGTGCGCCTGCAATACAGCGGGTCCGATTACTTTACCCGCCCGGGCCGAGCGAGGGACCTGGGTACGGTAAACGCAACCATCGACGGGTATCAGTTGAATGAAGCGCCATTCGGATGGCAGTCGCCGCCGGTCTCCTCTCCGGGCGCGGAGCTCCGCATGGGTGGGCACTGGGCTCGCGGACGCGATACCACCAACGTCAAACTCATAACGGCTAATTTCGATTACACCACCCAGTACGACCGTGTGAATCAGATCAAGGCGGGTTTTGAAATTATCACCAACGACTATGACTTTAAAGCGGGTTCTGTCGACGATAACATTTCGCACGCTGAAAGGTCATTTCAAACCTTTACAGCAAAGCCCTGGCAGGCCGCCCTTTACGCTCAGGACAAGCTCGAGTTTAAGGGCATGATCTTGAATTTGGGATTGCGTCTGGAGTATTTCAATCCCAACAGCGACTGGTGGGTGTACGACCCGTATACGCGTGAATTCAGCCCGGCGAAAGCGAAAGTGCGAGCTGACGAAGAGCTTTTCAGTGAGGAGATGAACGCGGCCGCTGCCGATAAGCAGTTGGTCTTGAGCCCGCGTCTGGGTGTCTCTTTCCCCATTTCGGTTAACAGCAAACTCTATTTCAACTATGGGCATTTCCGCCAGAACCTCGACCCGACCAGCCTGTATGAGTTCGAGGAGCGCAAGGATGGCAAATTGGGCAGGATTGGAAACCCCTCGATGCCGTTTCAGAAGACGGTTGCTTACGAGTTGGGGTACGATCACAGTTTCGCCGATCAGTACCTGATTCGTGTCTCCGGCTACTATCGCGACCTCGCGGATCAGCCGGCCTATATCGAATTCATCAGTTTCGATGCCTCCACCCGATACGAACAGCGGGTACCATTCAACTATAGCGACGTCCGGGGCCTCGAGTTTACGCTGACTAAGACCTCCGGCCGCTGGCTGCGTGGCTTCCTGACCTACACCGCTATGCAGACCAAGCGGGGGAATTTCGGATTTGAGGATAATAATCAGAACCTGGTCGACCAAACCGAGTATTTGCGCACAACGAATGATAACTTTCAGACTCGGCCCATCGCCCAGCCGTTTGGCAACCTTAACCTCGAGGTCCTCATCCCTCGGGATTACGGCACGCTGCTCGGAGATTGGCGAGTGAATTTCCTGGGTGAGTACCGTTCGGGAGCTTATTTTACCTGGGCCGGTCCCAGCGGCGCTACGCTTCGCGGCGTGGAGCAAAACGTGCAATTCCGCGATTTCTGGAACCTCGACCTGCGCTTGAGCAAAAATCTCAACTTCGGGTCGCGCAAAGCAACCCTTTTCCTCGATGTCAACAATGTCTTGGATCTGCGCTATATGTACTTCAGTACATCCCGAAATGTCGGGGAAGCGACGGATATTGATGATTTTGTGAACGGCGGGCCGTTTGAAGGGCAAGGAAATAACACGGCTGACTATGATG
>JBIOXB010000173.1:0-14760 GCA_044869275.1 bacterium | reverse complement strand
CGCCTTCCGAAATTTGATGGCGCACAAAGGCAATGCGTTTATCAATATCGGCGGATTTGTGAGTGAAGCTCCAGCCAAAGGATAGCAAAGCTATGCACGGCAAGCTACAAGCAAATAAAAATCGCCTCTTCATTTTCGTTGCTTCTTTTGATTGGATTATTGTTCGCTTCAGCCAGTAATTTTAGCGATCGAGTCAAACAGGCTGGCCGGGAGCGACTATAGACTCGATATCCGCCTTCTGTTTTTGACGTCGAGACAGATGATGACTTTTTCGTCTCTGACATAGAGATAGCCATTTGATAAGGTTGGAACGGTCCAGCATTTTTTGCCAAGAATCTCAACAATGCCTTTTTCCACATAGTCAGTCGGTGTTGCTTCGATTAATGCTAATTGCCCTTTTTCGCCAAGCAGAAAAAAGTGCCCATCGGCATACGTCAATGTTCCATGTCCCATACCACGTTTCGCCCATTTTTCTTCATGAGTTTCTGCATCCAGGCATTTCAATATATCTCTATGGAAACCATAAATATACTCGCCAATGAGGATTGAGGTAGAATGATGGTTCCACATCTTGTTGTATTGCCAGAGAGTTTTCACTTTGAATTGGTTGCTGTCAGCAATGATTTGAACAAACGCACTCATTGAGTCGCTATAGGAAGAGATGAATATCTTGTCTGGTGCCTGAAAAATGGGCGTGGCGTTGCTCTGTCCCATGTTGGATCGCCAGGCGTAATCCCACAATCTTGTACCATCTTTGGTAGAAACAGAGATCACGGCATCTGCCTTGAAAACGGCCGCTTGTTCAACGTTCCCTATTTCTACGATAAGTGGCGTCGAATAACTATCGGTTTCGGTTTCGGATTTCCAGATAAGCTTAGCGGTTGATTTGTTGAGGGCGATCACCCCATTTCCAATCGTACCACAATTATTAATGATCAGCATTTCCCGATTGACAACTGGCGAAGTACTGACTCCCCAGTAAGGTACTTTTGCGTGGTATTTTTCAACTAGATCAATAGTCCAGCTTGTGGTGCCGGTAACCGCATCGACTGCAAACAGTTTTCCGTAGGGACTCAGGGCATAAACCACTCCATTATCGATTGTTGGCGTTGACCGGGATCCATTTCCATACTCGTTCTTGAATAAAGAATCAATCTGAACACGCCAGTACTCAGCCCCGTTCTCCGCATTTAAACAAACAAGAAATTCACGTGTACTATCTGCATATTGCGTATAAAGCCGGCCATTAAGGACTGATATGCCGGAATACCCTTCGCCAGCCGGGACTCGCCAAATTTCTTTTGGGCCGCCTTCCGGCCACGACGTTAAAATGCCGGTTTCTAACGAAATTCCATCTTGATTTGGCCCGCGCCACTGTGGCCAGGAAAAAGATATGGTTTGGGTTGAATGTGAGCATGAAATTAAGCACAGCATCATAATGTGGAACATGTATCGCATTTTCTTCACCGCGATTTTTCTAATACGTTTTATTATTCATATCTCAAAGCTTCAACCGGGTTCGTGAGTGCCGCTTTGATCGCTTGCGTGCTCACGGTGGCGAGCGCAATCACCAGCGCCAGCCCACCTGCTGATGCGATCACCCACCAACCGACTTCCGTGCGATAGGCAAAGTCTTGCAACCACCGGTTCATCAAATAATAGGCGGCAGGGGTGGCAACAACAATCGCAACCAGCACCAGCCTGGTGAACTCTTTTGAGATCATCAGCACAATGCCGGAGACGGTCGCGCCCAGCACTTTGCGCACGCCGATTTCTTTGGTGCGTTGTTCGGCCGTAAAAGAGGCGAGACCGAATAAACCCAGGCAAGCGATAAAGATGGCAAGAAAGGAAAAAGCGCCAAAGACTTTTCCCAGGCGCTGCTCGGCGCGATACATTTGATCGAAGCCCGCGTCGAGAAAAGAGTAATCGAACGGCAAGTTCGGCTCGAAGGCGCGCCATTTCTCTTCGAGGCGGGCCAGCGTGGCCGAGAGAGCAGATGGTTGGATTCGCACATAAATCGACCCGAAGAAGCTGGGTTGAATGAACATCACCATCGGGCTTATCGTTTCGTGTAATGACCTGAAATGAAAATCCTGCACGACGCCGACGACCCGGCCACGCTGCGAACCCCAGTTACCGTCGGTATTGCGCGTCGGTCTGTCAATATATTTGCCGATTGGATCGTCCCAGCCGAACTGCCGTGCTGCAGTTTCATTGATGATATACGCCTCGGAAGCATCGGTGGCAAAGTTTCGGGAGAAATCTCTTCCTGCAACGATTTTGATTTGGAGGGTTCCGAGGTAATCATAATCCACGGCCAGAAAGGACGCGCGAAGCCTTTCATTATTTTGCGCGCCTTCGTACCCAAACCCCGTGCCCCATTCGCCGCCGCCCAACTTGCCTGAGGCCGCCGCCACGCCGGCAACTTCCGGATGTTGCAACAACTCATTTCTGAACGATTGATACTTTTGCCGCACGGCTTCGCCCTGCATCCGAATGACCAGCACCTGCTCCTTATTGAAACCGAGATTTTTGCCGCTGAGGTATTGTAATTGTCGAAGCACGACGCCGGTTGCGATGATCAACATCACAGAAATGGCAAACTGCGCGACCACCAAACCTTTGCGCAATAGCGAGCCGGAAAAGCCGGTTTTCGGCATTCCCTTCAACACCGCCACCGGCCGGAAAGAGGATAAAAAGAAAGCCGGATAAGCTCCCGCAACGAGGCCGACGAGCAAAGCCATGCCGATCAATCCGAGAGCGAGCACCGGATTATTCCCATAATCGAGGCGCAATTCCTTGCCGGAAAGGCTATTGAATGCGGGCAGGAATAACTCAACCAATCCAAGCGTGAGCAAGAGCGCAAGAAAACTCAGCAGACCGGATTCACCTAAAAACTGTCGCATCAACTGCGAACGCTGCGCGCCGACGACTTTGCGCAAACCGACTTCCTGTGCACGGCGCGCCGCTCTTGCCGTGGCTAAATTGACAAAGTTGACGCAGGCGATGAGCAGGACGAAGAGAGCGATGGCCGAGAAGATATACACATAAGCCATATTGCCATTCGGCTCAAACTCCCCGAACAAATGCGAATGAAGATGAATCGTGGTGAGGGGTTGCAGGCGAACGGTGAAGGCGGAGGGCGTTTGCTCGCCCAGGTGCTTTGCGAAAAAATCAGGAAATTTTCTTTCCAATGCCGGAGCGATATGATCTTGAGCCAGCAATAAATAGGTGTGGAAATTATTCATGTGCCATTCCTTGAGATCCCAGTCATTGTATGTTGCAAATGAGATGAGAAAATCAAATCGGAAATGGGAATTGCGCCGGAGGTTTTTTGCCACACCGGTTACTTGCAACTCGGATTTGTTATTGAGAGTCAGGGTTTTGCCGATCGGGTCTTCATTGCCAAAATACTTTTGCGCCATCGCCTCCGTGATCACCACGGTATTCGGCTTGGCGAGCGCAGCTTTGAGATCGCCTTTGAGCAGCGGAAAAGAGAACACCGTAAAAAGGGTGGAATCGGCGAATAATCCGTTTTCCTCATAAAACTGTTTATCAAGGTAGCCGAGCAAAGGCCGGCCACAGGAACGAAATCTGACAAAACCCGACACTTCCGGATAATCGTTTTGCAGAACCGGAGCCCACGGCGCGCCGATCTTTGCGCTGCTGCGCGTATTATCTTCGTTATGTATCCTGACGATCCGATAAATTCGAGCGGCATTTTCATGATATTTGTCATAGCTCAGCTCGTCTTGCACAAACAGAAGAATCAAGATGCAGCAAGTCATGCCAAGGGCGAGGCCGGCAACATTGATAAAAGAATATCCTTTGTGCTTCAGCAAATTTCGCAGCGCGATTTTGAGGTAGTTGTTGAGCATGGGTAACTCCAGTATTCAGTGTTCAGCTTTCAGTGATCAGTTACAGAATATTGATCACTGTTTACTGATTACTTCTTTACTCGTAGCGCAGCGCTTCGACCGGATTCGCTAGCGCGGCTTTAATCGCCTGCGTGCTCACCGTCAGCAGCGCGATGATCAACGCCAATCCACCCGCAAGCGCAAACACCCACCAGTTGATGCCAACACGATACGCAAAATCTTGCAGCCATTGGTTCATGATTAAGTAGGCCACAGGCCAGGCGAGGAGATTGGCAATGAGCACCAATTTGACAAATTCTCGGGAAAGCAAATGAACGATGCCGGAGGCCGTTGCCCCCAACACCTTGCGAATGCCGATTTCCCGGGTTCGCCGTCCTGCGGTAAAGGAAGCGAGGCCAAACAATCCCAGACAGGCAATCACGATGGCGATGGCGCCAAACGCGCCGAAGATTTTGCCCATGCGTTGCTCCGCCCGATATTGCTTGCCGAAATTATCATCCAAAAACAAATAGTCGAAAGGCCATTCTGGCGCAAAACCGATCCAAATGCGCTTGATCTCATCAAGCGTACGGCCGAGGTCGTGCGCCGCGATTCGCATCATCGCATAACCATATCCCTCCGGTGCGAGCGTCAGCAGCAGCGGTTGCATGCCCATGTGCAGCGTCTGGAAATGAAAGTCTTTCACCACGCCGACGATCGTGCCGTTGCGATTGTCGAAATAGTCGATGGTTTTGCCGACCGCTTCCTCCGGCGTCCATCCCAAGGCGCGCACGGCGGTTTCATTGAGGACCAAATCGCGCGTCGTATCGGCATCCATTTGCTGCGAGAAGCTTCGGCCTGCGGCCAGTGTAATGCCCAAAGTCTCGATATAATCGAAATCGGCGAGGAAAACTTTCATATCCGTTACCTGCACCTCGGGTCGATCTTGCCGCCGTGCCACGGTGCCCCAGGTGCCGATGCCCGGATAACGCGAGGTGAAGGTCACTCGAGAAATTGTCGAATTTTGCAGGAGCGCATTCTTGAGCGTTTTGCGCTGGCTCAGCAATGCCGCATTCTTGATCGGGACGACGACCACCTGCTCTTGATTGAAGCCCAATTTCTTGTTGCGCATGAAATCGAGCTGGCGGTAAACGACGAGCGTGCCGATAATCAAAATGATCGAAATGCTGAATTGGAACACCACCAGCACTTTGCGGGAAAGAAAGTTGCGCAAGCCGGCGCCGGTTCGGCTTTTGAGCACTTCCAGCGGTTGAATGGCGGCAAGAAAAAATGCGGGATAACTGCCGGCCAGCACACCGACGAACAACGTCAGCCCGAGCAATCCCGCTACGAACGGCCAGTTGCTGCGGTAGTCAACCGCCAACTCTCGATGGGCGATGGCATTAAATGAGGGCAGGATCAACTCTATCAGAACTATGGCAATAAATGTCGCCATGATCGCCATCAAAATGGATTCGCCGACGAACTGCGCTACGAGCTGGCGTTGCCGCGACCCCAATACTTTTCGCATGCCCACTTCGCGGGCGCGAATTTCGGAGCGCGCCGTGGCCAGATTCATGAAGTTGATGCACGCAATCAACAGAATGAACAGCGCGATGGCGGAAAAAATGTAAACGGAACGCATATCACCTTGCGCTTCGTGCTCGTTGCCGAGAGGATGCAGATGCACCTCGGTCAAGGGCTGCAAGAATGGCCGCAAACGCCATCCCAACGTCTGCAATTGCTCCCCGATGTTCCGGTCGAACAAAGATGCGATTTTGTTGTCCAATTCGTGCACCGGATAATTTTGTGGCAGGAGCAAATAGCTGAAGAATGGATTATAAGTCCAACTGTTTAACGCCTCTCCCAATATATTATCGAGGCTGGCGAAAGAGGCCAGAAAATCAAAGCGCAGATGCGAATTGTTGGGATTGTTTTTGATGACGCCGGTAACGAGGTATTTACTTTCCTGATTCACTCGGATGATTTTGTCGATCGGGTCTTCCTGGCCAAAAAACTTGTGCGCCATTTCTTCCGTGAGAACGACGGTGTTCGGTTCGGTGAGCGCAGTTTGAGGATCGCCCTTAAGGAAAGGAAACGTGAACACCTCAAATACGGCAGCGTCGGCGTAAAAAAAGCGTTCTTCGTAAAATTGTTTGTCAGCGTGGCTCACCAGCACACTGGCATCGACGGGATAAAATCTGACTGCGCTGTTGATTTCCGGATAATCGCGGAGCAGCGCCGGAACCATCGGCGCAGAGCTCAAGGCATTATTAAAAACCCGGCCTTCCGCCTGGTTTTCCACCATCAGGCGATAAATACGACCCGCCTTTTCGTGGTAGCGATCATAGCTGAGTTCATCCTGTACAAAGAGCAAAATGAGCAGGCAGCAAGTTATGCCGACCGCCAAACCGGCGATGTTGATGAAGGAATATCCCTTGTGCCGGAGCAGATTTCTAACCGCGATTTTGACGAAGCTTTTGAACACGATGAATCTCCTTGCAGAGCGCATAGCGCAGAGGGCACAGCGCCTGGCGTTTCTTTTACGCTATGCGCTAGGCCCTCTGCGCTACGCTATTCATACCGCAGCGCCTCGACCGGATTCGCCAGCGCGGCTTTGAAGGCTTGGAAACTAACCGTGAGCCACGCGATCAGCAACGCCAGCAGACCCGACCAAACAAATACGCCGAGGCCGATTTCCGTGCGATAGGCGAAGTTTTGCAGCCAGGTATTCATCGCGAAATAGGCGAATGGGCTGGCCACGATAAATGCCACGAGCACCAGCAGAGTGAAATCGGTGGACAACATCAGCACGATGCTCGCCGCGGAGGCGCCCAACACTTTGCGCACGCCGATCTCTTTGGTGCGCTGTTGCATGGTAAACGACGCCAGGCCAAACAGCCCGAGACCCGCGATCAAAATCGCCAGAAAAGAAAAATCTCCGACCACGGCCTGCATGTGTTCTTCCGAGCGGTAAAGCGCCGCGAAATCTTCGTCCAGGAAAGAATATTCAAACGCGCGATCCGGCTCGAATGCCTTCCATTTTTTCTCCAGGCTGGCGAGCGCGCGAGATATATCGTGGCCGCCAATCTTCACCAAAAAGTAATTGAAACCCGCAGGCAGCACTTGAAAAATCAACGGCTCGATGCGGTGGTGCAGCGATTGAAAATGAAAATCCTTCGCCACACCGATGATCACGCCCCGGCGTGTGCTGTCGTCATCAAGCCAGGTGATCTCCTGGCCGACGGCAGTCTCCCAATCATACAGGCGGGCCGCGGTTTCATTGAGGATGAATGCGGACGCCGAATCGGTTGACCTGGCCGGCGAAAAGCTTCTGCCCTCCGCGATTTTGATGCCCAGCGTCTTAAAGAAATCGTAATCCACGCGCACCTGCGACACGTCTTGCTCGTTTTCCGCAGCCTGCCAGTAAATCTCATTTTGATTGAATCTCGCGCCCGGGACGTTGGAGACGGCGGTGATGCCCACGACGTCGGGGTCGCGCAGCAGTTCGGCTTTCGCGGCTTCATAGTTTCGCCGCATAGCATCGGTTTTGATTGGAACAACCACAATCTGCTCTTGGTCGAAGCCCAGGTTCCTGTTCTTGAGAAAATCCAGTTGCGCTGCGACAATACCTGTGCCTGCGATCAAAGCGATGGAGATGGCGAATTGTGTTACGACGAGAATTTGGCGGAAGCGTGCGCTTTTCATCCCAAATCTCCTCGTGTCTTTGAGGGTCTGCACGGGCGGCAAGGCGGAGAGAAAGAAGGCCGGATAGCTGCCGGAAATAATGCCCACGCACAACGCCATAGCGCCAATCCCAAAAAGCAGCCACGGCTGGTCGCGATAATCGACCGCCAAACTTCTGCCGCTCAGCGAGTTGAAAAATGGCAGCAACAGCTCAACCGCGATAATGGACAACACCAGTGCCATCACGCTGAGTAAGATGGACTCTCCGAGAAACTGCCCGATCAATTGCTGGCGAAACGCGCCGAGCACCTTGCGCATACCGACTTCTCTGGCGCGGGTTGCCGAGCGCGCGGTGGAAAGATTCATGAAGTTGATGCAGGCGATGAGCAGAACGAAAATAGCAATCGCTGAAAACAGCCAGACATAAGCTATGTCACTATTCGACTCGAGCTCCCATTTGAGGTGCGAGCGCAAGTGAATAGCGGTGATCGGCTGCAAGCGAAAAGCGATCTGCCCGCTTTTGAGTTCTTCCGCATCTCCGGCGGGCCAGTCATTGTACTTGAGAAACCAATCCGGAATTTTTGCTTCCAGGGCTTTCGCATCGGCATGCGGCGCGAGCTTGATATAGTTGTAGTGGCCAAAATCTTCCCAGGCGTAATAACTGCCGGTTTCCCGCATTTTCAAGAACACGTAAGAGATTAGAAATTCAAAATGAAAATGAGAATTGGCGGGAATATTCTGCAACACGCCAGTGACTTTCAAATCGACACTGTTGTTGACGGTAAGTACTTTGCCCAGAGGTTCTTCATCGCCAAAATATTTTTTGGCGATCCGTTCGGTGATCACCAGCGAAGTCGGGGATCGCAGCGCAGTTTTCGGATCTCCCTGCAGCAGCCTGAAGGAGAACAGCTCGAAGAAGGTGGAGTCGGCGGAAAACACTTCTCGCTCCTCGAAGCGCTGGTCGCCGTATCGGATCGAGAATTGGGGACGCGTCAAACCTGGCCCCCAGACGGGCGAAAGGCTCACCGCACTCTCCACTTCCGCAAAGTCTTTTGCCAGCGCCTGTGCCATCGGATGCGGCGTCCGCGTTTGGGGATTCCCGCTTTGCCAGAAAATGCGATAGAGCCGGTCCGCGTGCCTATGAAAGCGGTCATAGCTCAATTCGTGTTGCACGTAAAGCAGAATGAGAAGACAACACGTCATGCCGAGCGCCAGGCCGCCGATATTGATGCACGAGTAGGCTTTATGTTTGAGCAAGTTTCTGAAAGCGATTTTGAGGTAGTTATTGAACACGATGATTCTCCTTGCATAGCGCAGAGCGCATGGCACCCTCAGCGCTCTGCGCTATGCCCTCTGCTCTTTGCTATTCGTACCGCAGCGCCTCGACCGGATTCGCCAGCGCGGCTTTGATGGATTGAAAGCTTACGGTGAGCAGCGCGATGACGAGCGCGAGGCCTCCGGCCAGCACAAAAGTCCAGGCACCGATGTTGATACGATAAGCGAAGTCTTGCAGCCAGCGGTTCATGGCGAGATACGCCACTGGCGCGGCGATCATCAGGGCAATCAACACCAGCCGGGTGAAATCTTTCGAGAGCAAAACGACGACTTGAGAAACTGACGCGCCAAGCACCTTGCGTACGCCGATTTCTTTGGTGCGCTGCTCGGTCGTGAAGGAGGCCAGACCGAACAATCCCAGACAGGCAATGAAGATCGCCAAAGCAGAAAAAGTGCCGAAGATTTTGCCGGTTCTTTGCTCGGCACGATACAGCGCATCGAAATCGGCATCGAGGAAGGAATACTCAAACGGGTGATGGGGAACGAATAGCCGCCATTTGTTTTCCAAAAATGCCAGCGTCGCCGGCAGATTTTGCGGGCGTATGCGAACGGCGACACACTCCGGCGTGAGACTGAAAGACAGCCCGCCCTGTAGGAAAAGACCCATTGGCCGAATCTTCTGGCGCAGGGATTCAAAGTGAAAATCTTTCAACACGCCGATCACCGTGAACTTCAAACTTTCTTCGGGCGTTCGCCCCAGCAAAACGAGTTTTTTGCCAACGGCATCCGTCCAGCCCAGCCGCTTGCCGGCGGTCTCGTTGATGATCACCGCGGAAGAATCCGTTGAAAACGCTTTGGAAAAATTTCTGCCGGCTGCGATTTTCATGTCCAGCGTTTTGACGAAATCTTCGTCGGCAGACAAATACCAGAAAAGCTCGAGCCGATCCGGCGGCGCGCCTTCGGCTTGCACCGTGGTATTATCGAACCATTTCCCGGGCACGTCGCTCGCAGCCGAGGCATTCATCACGTTGGGTGATCGCAGCAACTCTTGCTTGAACGCCTGGCCTTGTTGCTTCAGCTCGCCGGCTTTTTGAATGACCACCACATGTTCTTTGTCAAAGCCGAGATTTTCGCTTTGCACATACTGCAGTTGTTGCTGCACGACCGCCGTGCCGGCGATCAGCGCTATGGAAATGGCAAACTGAAACACCACCAGCCCGCTTCTGAGCCGGTTGCTTCCGGCTCCGGACCGCAGCTTTCCTTTCAGGACGGAGACGGGCCGGAAGGAAGCGAGGAAGAACGCGGGGTAGCTACCGGCGATGATGCCGACCAGCAACCCAAATCCAATCAAGCCTAAGAGAGCCAGTTTACTGGCGAGAAACCCGGCGTGCAACTGCTTGCCGGCGAGATGGTTGAACGTTGGCAAAAGCAGCTCGGCCAAACCGATGGCGATCAGCAGGGCGGTGCAACTTATAAGAATGGATTCGCTTAGAAACTGTTGGACGAGTTGGGCTCGAAACGAGCCCAACACTTTTCGGACGCCGACTTCTTTGGCGCGATTGGCCGAACGCGCGGTGGCCAGATTCATAAAGTTGATGCAAGCAATCAGCAAAATAAAAACGGCAATCGCTGAAAAGATGTAGATGTATTTGATGTCTCCCGCCCCGGCGGGATCGATTTCGACATCGAGCTTGGAATGCAGATGAATGTCCGTGAGGCGTTGGAGAAGATAGCGGTATCGCCCGCCGGAAGCGATGAACTCGTCAAACCCGAAACCCACGGCAGCTTTGACTTGCGGATCAGCATATTTTTTGACCACCGCTGCGAGCTTGGCTTCAAATTCTTTCGCCGACGCATTGGCGGGCAAGACGACGTATGTGTAAAAATTGTTGCTGAGCCAGTTTTGGTCGCGGCTGTCTGAAAGCGTCGCCATCGAGGCCAGGAAATCGGGATGGAAATGCGACTGGCGAGGCACATCCTGCATCACACCGGTGATCTGGTAATCTTGATTATCCAGCGTAAGCGTGTTGCCGATAGGGCTTTCGTCGCCGAAATATTTGGCCGCCATCGTGGCGGTCAGCACAATGGCATTGGGTTGCACGAGCGCAGTTTGTGCATTGCCCAAAAGCAGAGGCATCGTAAAAACACCGAACACCGTCGAATCGGCGTAGAAGATACGATCTTCGGTAAAACGCTTTTCGCCATAACGCACCAAAATGCCGGAGCGATTCTGCAGCCGCGTTGACGCCAGCACTTCCGGCAGCTCTTTTGGGAGTATCACGGCCAAGGGCGCGGACGCGACCGCGAAATTGAAGTCCTTGCCGGCAAGCCGCCCGTCCAAGACCACGCGATAGATTTGTCCAGCCTTCTCATGATGGCGGTCATAAGCCAGCTCGTCCTGCACATAGAGCAAAATGAGCAGGCAGCAAGCAATCCCAACCGCGAGGCCGGCGATGTTGATCAAGGAATAACCTTTGTGCCGCAGCAAATTGCGCAGCGCGATTTTGAGGTAGTTTTTGAACATGGCTCTCCCTGCATGGCGCATAGGGCAGAGGGCATAGCGTGTTGCTTTGCGCCATGCTCTCTGCGCTATGCTTATTCGTATCGCAGCGCCTCCACCGGATTCGTCAGCGCCGCCTTGATGGCCTGATAACCCACTGTCAACCAAGCGATGAGCAATGCCAGCACGCCCGCGAGAATGAAAATGAGAGGTTGCAGCTCCGTGCGATAGACGAAGTCCTGCAACCAGTGCTGCATCGCAAAATATGCCACCGGCGCGGCAATGAGGAAGGCGATACCCACCAGCTTGGTGAAATCTCTTGAAAGCAACATGACGATGCCCTGCACCGAAGCCCCCAGAACCTTGCGCACGCCGATTTCCTTGGTGCGCTGCTCGGCGATGAACGAAGCCAGCCCGAACAGTCCCAAGCAGGCGATCACGATCGCCAGAATCGTGAAGTTGCCGAAGATTTTTGCCTGCCTTTCCTCGTTTTGAAAGAGCCGGCCAAAATCTTCATCGAGAAAAAAGTAGCGCCAGGGATAACCCGGCTCGAAAGCCTGCCATTTCTCTTGCAGGAAGGCTATCGTGGCGGGCATATTTTCCGGCCGAATGCGGACCGAGACGCGCCACAATCGGTTAGCCTGCATGAAGATCACCACCGGTTTGATCTCACGATGCATGGATTCGAAATGAAAATCCTTGACCACGCCGATAATCGTGCGGGTGATGGTCTCATCCGACGTGACTCCGATTTCGATCAATCTCTTGCCCACGGCGTTTTCCGGCGTCATGCCCATGCGCCGCGCCGCGGTTTCGTTGATCATTACCGCCTCGGAGGTGTCGGTGACGAACTCGCGCGAGAAACCCCGGCCTGTGGCGATTTCCATCTCGAGTGTCTGCAAAAAGTCGTGGCTCACGCGCAGTCGTTCCAATGGGTAGGCCACCTCTTGCGGAGCGCCCTCGGGGCGAAAGGCATCATCACCTTCGAAACGGCCGGGCACGACGTCGGAGGCGGCGACGCCAACAACCTTCGGATGCGCCAGTAACTCCTCGCGGAAAGCGGAAAACCGTTGCTGTGCCATGCCGGTTTCGATCGGCAGCACCACGACCTGCTCCTGCTTGAAGCCCAGGCGTTTGTTGCGCATAAATTCCAATTGTTGAAACACCACACCGGTGCCGATGAGCAGCACGATCGAAATCGAAAATTGCGCGATCACGAGCACGCTGCGCAGCCGCGGGTTTTTTGCACCCGCGCGCAAGCTTCCTTTTAAAACTGCAACCGGTTGAAAACCGGATAACACCAAGGCAGGATAAATGCCGGCCAGGAGGCCGACGCCGAGCGTCACGCCCAGGAGACCAATGATAAAAGGTAAGCCGGCGTTAAAACGTAATGACAGTTCTTTGCCGGCGATATTGTTGAACATGGGCAGCAGCAAGTCGATGCTGGCCAGAGCGATCAGCAAGGCGAGCAGCGCCAGCAACACGGATTCGCTGAGAAATTGTTTGACCAATTGGCCGCGAAACGAGCCCAGCACTTTGCGCATGCCCACTTCTTTGGCGCGATTGGCCGAACGTGCCGTGGCCAGATTCATGAAATTGATGCAGGCAATCAATAACACAAACACCGCGATGGCTGTAAGGATGTAGGCGTATTTCGCGTCGCTGGTAACGCCGATTTCGTGCTGCGTGTTCGAGTGTAGATAGATATCCGGCAGCGCTTGCAGCTCATAGTCCCATTTCGCGCCCGCGGCAATCGCTTCGTCAAATGACTTGCCCAGTGCCTGCTGAAGCTGTGGCGCTACGTATTTTTTGATCAAAGCGGGAAATTTGGATTCGAGCTGCGCCGGCGTCGCGCCGGGTCGCAGCAGAATGTAAGTGTAAAAGGAATTGCTGACCCAACGCGTGCTGTTGCCCTCAGGCTGCGAGAGCATGGAGCCGAGAAAATCAAAGCGAAAATGCGATTGGCTCGGAATGTTCTTCATCACGCCGGTGACTTTGTAGTCCACGCGATTGTCATAGCGCAGCACTTTGCCCATGGGATTTTCATTGCCGAAGTATTTCTGCGCCATGGCGGTGGAAATGACCAGCGCATTGGGCTGTGCCAGCGCCGTTTTCGCATCGCCTTGCACGAGCGGAAAACTGAGCATGGCAAAGACCGTGGAATCCGTCCAATTGAATTCTTCATAAAAACGCCGGTCTTCATAGCTGATCAATACCCGCTGGCTTTGCCAAAAGCGAGTGGCGTGGGCGACTTCCGGAAACTCCTGTACCAGCGTCGCCGCCAACGGTGCCGCGGTGGTCGCCGTGCGTACAAAGGTGCCGCCAATTCCGGCGTCCAAGATCACGCGATAAATGCGATCGGCATTCTCATGAAAGAGATCGTAACTCAGCTCGTCACGCACGTACAGCATAATCAGCGCGCAGCAAGTCAGTCCAATGGCCAGGCCCGCGACGTTCAGAAAAGTATAGGCTTTGTATTTTAGCAGATGGCGCAGAGCAATTTTGAGATGGTTCTTGAACATGAAGGGCTCCTGAGGCGTGATTCGGGCTTAGTAATTCACGAGGCAAAGTACACAAACTGTAGACTCTGAGAACTCAACCCCCATGCCATTTTTGTTTTTTATAAGTTTATCTCACCATTCCTCCAGCTGGAAAAACAGCCAAGTATCCGCAGATATTACAGATAGTGTTCGCCAGCGAACAAGATCTGTCGGTATATTCCAACAATTTATGCGACGGAGTGACTTTCAAGGCTCCATAATACACCAGGCTCATGTTTATGTTGCGGGGAAATTCAAGTTTTTCCACGTTCCTTCCCACCGCTATGGCGATCTGTATTGCTTGGCCGCTTCAAGCTCAAACGCCTCGCAGCACCGATTTCAAATTTCAACACGTCTCCGTTGAGCTGGGCGGCCTATCGCAATGCTCGGTGAACGTCATCTTTCAAGATAGCCGGGGCTTTTTATGGTTCGGCACGGCGGACGGCCTCAATCGCTACGATGGCTACAGCTTCAAATATTATAAGCATGACCCCGGCGATACGAACAGTTTGTCTTATAATAACGTCAACGGAATTGCGGAAGATCGCAACGGCACGCTGTGGTTCGGCACTGGCGGCGAAGGGCTCAACAAATTCGACCGCAAGAGTGGAAAATTCACACGCTACAAACATCGGCAAAACGATGCTCTGAGTCTTTCGAATGATTACATTCACGATCTCTATTGTGATGCCTTGGGCACGATTTGGATCGGCACTTACGCGGGATTGAACGCTTTTGATCCGGAAACGGAAAAATTCATTCGCTATCAGCACGATCCTCAAAATCCGCAGAAGCTGGGCCATCCCTATGTCAGGCGCATATATGAAGACCGGAAGGGAGCTCTCTGGATTATCGCCGGCGCGGTCTTGCACAACCTCAATTCCCGCACCGGCCTTTTCAA
>JBIOXB010000172.1:0-50883 GCA_044869275.1 bacterium | reverse complement strand
TGGGCTTCGCTACTGACCTGCGGACGGGCGCTTGGGTCAGGTGGGACTTCCGATCCGTTGGAACGGATCAGTCACCCACTGGGAAACATTGACGAATTTCTCTCCTTACTCCTGTTTAGTTGATCCCAACGTCTCAGGTTTATCTTGGCACACGTACGCAAAGTTAGGCGGCATGCGTCTTCGGTGTGATTGGCGAAAGCTTCCATCGGCCATAAGCAATAAAGCCCAATACGAATAAGAACAACCCCGTCATTGGGAGAACGAAGAATTCCCCTTTCGCAATATGATAGAGGTTTGCAAAAAACATCACGAGGGACAATGCTGCCGCTGCCAACGTGGTGAAGCCTGGGCGTATCCTCAACAGTGTCGGTAGGATTAAACCGATTGCTCCAAGGAGCTCAGAAACTCCAATGAAACGCACTAATAGTTCTGGCAATCTGGGTGCCCAGAAAATGGTTGGAGCGATTTCATCGATTGGTAAAAACGTTTTCATATACCCAGCATTGAGGTACGCCCGCGCCATCAAACCCTGCAGGATCCAAAGCGTGATGTTGATTACCGGTCTTTTCCGAATCGTTTCTGGCATACTGCGTTTCCTCGGTTTATATCAATTCAATAGTAAAGAAGAATGCCGCCTAACGCCAGTGTTTGCGGCGCTGACGCGCTTCCAGTGCGTTCAGACGAAGTTGACAAAGCTCGCAACTTGCACAGCTTTAAAAATCATCGCGGCGCGTCAGCGTCCGCAACACACGGAGTTAGCACAAGAACCCTAACTCTTTAATGATTTTGTTCGCGCAAGTTAGCGACACCACTTTCCACTGCAAGCTCATTATTCTTTCGGGGCCGGCGGATGCACGATACAGCGCTTTGCGAACTGCACGTGGAGCCAGCCAAAGTTGTACGCCGCGCAGCTTAGTAGTTATTTTTCGCAAAAACGCATCGTGCGAGTGTGTTTCTCAATTCTTAACCGGTCTCCGCGACTATCTTGCCTTCAGCTTCTTGAGGGCCTCGATGCCCGCAGTGTTCTTTGGGTTCAGCGCGACTGACCGCTCGTAGTTCACTATGGCCTGCATCGTCTCACCTTTTGCTGCAAACGCTTCGCCGAGGCTGTCATAGACATTCCACGAATTTGGATATTGTTGGACATTCCACTTGAAAATGCTGATCGCCTCCTCGACCTTGCCGTTGTTGAGGAAGGAATAACCAAGAGAATTCACGCTACTTTCGGGTGGGTCGATTTTGTATCCATACCGATTCGACAATCGGTTGTAATGCCGCAGCAATCCTGGCATGCCGATTTTCGTGAGGTCTCCGCGAGCCTCCCAGGATGAGAAGATAAATTCCAACCCGTCGTAGATTGATCTGTGGACGACCGAGCTGTGGGACTCGCTTAGCATGTATTGTACCTTCCATTCCAGCCCGTCCACCTGATAGGTGTCGATCAGGTTCACAAGGCGCTCCGTCGAGGCTAGGTTTCTTGGGGATTCCTGCGCCGTCGTTTGATAGATGAATGCTCTGATCCTCGGAACTTTCGTGAGAAACGCTTCGAGCCGATTCAGGATCGCGTCATTACCCCACCACAGGTTCGAGCTGATAAGCACGTAGGAGTTGAATGTTTTCGGGTTTGTGAGAAGGGCGTTCAACGCAAACAAACCGCCGATGGAATGGCCGACGAGCATTCTGAACGGAGCGGTTGGATAGTGAGAGTCGACATACGGGATCAGCTCACGACTGATAAATTCCAGGAAAGTATCTGCTCCTCCGGAACCAGCGAAGTTCGTGTCTGCGGGCAGCGGTGTGAGGTCGTGCATGCGGTTCGTATTCTCAATTCCCACGACAATTGTATTCGGTATGCGGTCGTTTGCTGACAGAAACTGTACTATCCCCGTTGCGCCAATGAAGTTCGACTCTCCATCGAGCAGGTACATCACTGGAAATCGCTGACCTGACGCGCTCGATGTGTCGGGGCAGTAGATCCAGAGCATCCTGTCTTCATTCAGAATCTTTGAGTTCAACTTGACCTTTTGACCAATCACGATTGGTTCGCTCTCTTGTGCCAGGCCCGAGTGATGGACAAGAAAAAGAATGAGGACGAGCACGAGCGCGGAAATCTGAAATTTTTTCGGCATAGAAGTCCTCTCATCATTGGTCATCATGCAGCGTGGCGCATAACACAAGCGTTTGCGGCGCTGACGCCTTCTAGGGCATCTCGACTTTCAGCAAGATCTGCTCTCGCAACCTTCATGGTTCGTTCTTAACAGCGCAGTGCTAACAGTTATTCGCCGGAACGGCCCGGTACCCCATGAATTTTCCAACTATAGGAAATTGTTTACAATATTGGAAACTTCTTCTCCAGACTTTCCAATATTGGAAATCTCGCAATGCCCAGTATTAGGAAATTTTTGAAAGCCCTCTCGTTCCATTCATTTCCAGTTACGGCAAATCCAGCCGGCACAAGCATCTTCCGTGCGATAGCCGTAGCGCCTCATGCGAAGGACACGGCGCACCTGGTCGAGAAGTTTGGATTTTTGCGTGTGGGAGTTGCGAAGAAGTGATGGCGTCACACCATCCCTTTATAATTTTACCGAAATATGCAAAAATGGGCAGGAGATGTCAAGCGCAAAAACAGGAGTGTGTAATGCCTCACTTACCAGTGGAACTGACCGGTCGCTATTGCAAGCAATGTCTATCAAAAGGCGCATGCTTTAAGCGACCGGTCAGTATTGGCGGGTATGTTCTGAATGGCCATCTTACAGCAAGCCCAAAGCAGCTCTTTGCTATTTGCTTTTTGCTCTACTATTGGAAATCACGTTGGCTTGGAAAAAATTCCTGCAAGATCTTATCCGTCCTCCTGCGCCAGCTTGCGAAATCGGCTCCTTCATTCACTTCGCCGCCGGCGACCTCGTACTTTTTATCTCGCAATACTTTCACCAAACCGCGGCTGAAGCCGGCCACGTCGTATTCATAGCTGGAATAGCGATAGTCATATTTTCCCCAATCCAGATATAGTTTGAGCGGGAGGTGCGGAGAATTTTGCGCCAGCGTGATCAACTCCGGACCGCCATCGGCAATGGCGAGAACGGATTGTCCGGCGATTTTTCCAAACACCTCGGAATGAAGAAAACCGGTGTAAACGGCGGAATAGCCTCCCTCATCGCCACCCAGGAGCGCTCGCGCCTCCGGCCGGGTTATGGTGCGATACTTTGCGTCGATAAAATGAACGACCTTTTCCGCCACCATCCGGGCGTAACTCTTGCGCTCCAACCTGGCAAATTCGTACGGACTGCGGGACTGTATAAAAACCGCAATCACCGGCTGCACAGTCTTGCCGATGAGATTGTCCAGCGTGTTTTTCATTTGGCCGTGCTCCAGGGAATTGTCGCCATCGTTGACATAGATCACCGGGTATCTTTTCGTCGCGGCGTCATAGCCGGGCGGCAGATAGACTTGTACTCTGCGCTCGCCGCCCCAAGTGCGGTGACTGATGCGGATTTTCTCCGAGGTAAAGCTGAGCGTGTCCAGGCGTCCGCGCGGTCCCGCCGGCGGTTCGAGAAAATGGCGGGCACGATCGCTGCGCGGCATGTAAATTTCAGAGGCTTCTCCGACAAACAAAGTCCAGTTGGTTTTATCCGGATTCCGCGGGTCCGCCATTCTTTGTTCCAAATCTTTGATGAATTGATAGCACACTCTGGCCTCTGGTTCGAATTTAAAAGAGGCATAGTAGAAATCCGTGCCGCTGAGACGGTGCATCGGCCTCTCTTCTCCGTCTTCGAACATATCTCCGCGCAGTGCCAAGTCGCGGGCTTCGCCAACATAAACGATATGAGCCAGACTGTCCCCTTCAATAATGGGAAACCGGTTTTGCGACTTGACAAATTGTTCCACGAGAGCTTTTTTATCCGAGGCGCCTTCCGCGCGTTTGATAAACTTGCCGAATTCGGATTCGGGAAAAAACATGCTCCGCGGAAGGTTTGAGCTCTCCGCTGCAACTCGATCGCGAGACACGGGGGCGACGCAAGCGATGTCATCGAATGAATTGCGCACATAAATCCTGCCCTCGGCGAAACTGGGCGGCGTCCAGGCCAGCTTGTCGAAAAGCGTTATGCTTGCAGTTTCAATGTAACCCCTGGGCGAGGCTTGGGCCACGTGCAGGGCGCCTCTTTTGGTCAAAATCACCAAATGCCCGTCCACCAAAATGGTAAAGCCATTGCCCGGCGGTCGAGATTTCCAAGCGAGCTTGCCGGAATCGGCGTCCACACAAGTTAGAAAATCGCCGCTATAGCCGTAGAGATAACCTTCGTGATAGACGGGAATGTTATAGTTGCGCTTGAGATGCGCGGTCTTCCAAATTTCTGCCACCGCAAAACCACTGCTGTTTTGGTCGATTTGAATCAGCTTTGCCTGCGAGGCGGTGTTGGTCAACAGCAATCTGTTCCCGCCCACAACCACGGGATTGACGATGCGCTGATAAAAACCGTCGCCGGCGTGACGAAATTGCCAAAGCTCTTTGCCAGTGTTGGGATCGAATCCGAAGAGAAATCTTTGCCCGGCCCAGAGCAGCTGGGTGCGGCCGGCGAGACTGGCAATGAGCGGCGATTGGTAATCCACCGTGTCCTTCTGCGCGCTCCAGATGACTTTACCCGTTTTTTTGTTGAAGGCAGTGATGGCATTGCTCAGGGTTCCACCGGTTTCTACCAATAACAGGTCATCATAAACGAGAGGAGAAGTGGTAAAACCCCAATGCGGCGGCACCGCTTGGTGCTTTTCAATCAAATGAGTTGACCAAAGAGGCTTGCCCGTTTGCAGCTCGAGCGCCAGGAGCTGGCCTTTGGGGCCGAGTCCAAATACCATTTCACCGTCTATCGCCGGCGTCGATACCGGCCCGGGGTTGGCGCCGTCCCGTCCGGGGTAGGTGGTAGCGATGCGATAACGCCACTGCTCCTTGCCGGAGGCCGGGTCAAGAGAGATCAGATAATCGTATTCGCCATCTGAGAACATGGTTACAGCATGGCCTTTTGCAATGGAGATGGCAGAATAGCCGGACCCGAGCTTTCTTTTCCAGACAATTTCGAGCGCCGAGTTTTCCCGGAAAACGTTTTTTTGCTTGGAGGCACCATTATAATTTGCGCCACGCCAGCGCGGCCAATCGTTGCTTGCGGCATTTGAAGCCAATGCCGAAAGTTCCGCGGCCACGATTAATAAAAGCATGCATGCGAATAATTTTGACATGTTGTTTCTCCTGATATTCCTGATCGTAACGCAAGAGCCTTTCAACGCTGAGACACGGGGTGCGCAGAGCGTCACAGAGTGAGTTTTGTTTCCCAGGATTAGGATAAGCGTTGCAAGCAGGGTGATTTCAATGCAAGCTGAAGTAATATCGCAAGAGTTTTTCTCGCTTTCGCTCTGTTTGCAGCATTTGGCACATGTATGCAAGAAAAAATCTGTATGCAGACTTAGCTTGACAACGTTAAGTTGAATAGCTCACTCACTTCTTGTCATCCCGCGCGGGCGGGATCTTTTTGGGCATAGGCATAGTGCCAAGCGCAGAAAAAGACCCCTCCGGGATGACATGAATCGGGGGAGGTCAGCGACGTTAACATTGTCAAACTTACTGGGCGGGAGAATCTGAAAGCGTGAGCGAGGCTTCGGGCTTTGCATGAGCACGATTGGCCTGAAGAAATTGAGTGGGCGTCATTCCGGTGTGGCTTTTGAAAATACGGTTGAAGGAAGTTTTGCTGTTGAAACCTGCCTCGAGCGCAATCGCAAGCAACGTGTGTTCCCCATTCTGCTTATTCAGAAGCTGCACTTGAACTTCCCTGATACGGTAGGCATTCACAAAATCGTTGAAACTTTGTCTCAACTCTTCATTTAAAATGCGCGACAAATAACGCACCGAGATGCCGAGCTTCGCCGCCAGGTCAGAGTATTTCAGATTGCAATCGAGATAAGGCTTCTCGGTTTCCATGATGTGGCGGAGCTGCTTAATTGCCGCGCCTGCCTCAGGAAGCGGTAAATCGCGCGACCAAGGGCTCTGCTTGACTCGTAACGGTGCCGGAAAAAGCTTTTCGGGTTGTTGTATCGCCAAATAGGCAATGGCATAAACCATGATCGTAAAAAACGCCATGGGCAAGTAATCCATTGCAACCAGGTTTTTGTTCAGCAGGAATTCCACGCTGGCCACCACCACATGAAACACGCCAAACAGCATCATCAAGGTGAACAAAAACTTCAGCCAACTGACATGAGCCGGCTTGGCGGCCACCGCCTCATGCTCGCCAGCCGGTCGCGGGGCTCGCAGAAGCTTGATGCTCATTCCCAAATAGACGATGTTTTGCAGGCCGTACAGCAAAGAAAAACCCAGCATGGTCAGCCTGGCCTCGCCGGACAAATCCGGGTTAAAAGCAAAATCGAACTTGGCTGCCGCAGGCAAAAGATAAAATGGCAATCTATAAACCAGGATCGCGAGAGCGGGAAGCGCGTGGAAGGTGCTGATTAAATTCCATCGCACCGGCTGGGCCAGCAGTGCTTTCACATAAAAATAATAAAGCGGAGCGAGGATGTACCAAAATGGTGCTCCCGCAGAAAGCAGGTGTGGCCAGAAGCGATAGAGCTCTGCCAGGCTGGCGAAAGCCAAAAACCTTGTCCAAGAAAAAGTCAGGATCAAAATGGCCAGCAGCTTGTTTGCGCGTGAATTTCCCCGCGCCGTAAAAAAGAGAATTCCCGATATAAACAAACCCTGAAGAGCGGCTGCCGCATAGAGCATCGCCCAGGGGCCAAATTGGAGGGATTCCATAATACTCTTCAGACGAGGTCAAACTTCGTCAAGAGGCCTTTCTCAAAGGACGAGGCAGAGGTGCAAAACGTTTATTACCTGAATTGTGCGCCTAAAAATGCTTGCAACGAAAAAGGAACCGCAACAAAAGAAGATTTTCAATTCAAAATTCTTATCGAAACTCACCCAATGGGTGGCTTGGTGTTTTCAAGTATGCTCGATAAGGATGCGGTTCTAAAGGCTTTTTTCGTTGCGGTTCTCCTTTCGTTGCAAAATTCAGGTACCAAGGGTCGCCATTTGAATAACTTTCCCGATGTTTGAAACCGCGAATTAATGTGAATGTACGCGAATATGTTCTCCATTCGCGTTTATTAGCGTTCATTCGCGGTTTGAGAAATGGGAAAGTTATTTAATTCAGAATCCTAAAGGAGAGGCAAGCATCCAAGCTTCATCCGGTCGGCTGGTTTTGAGGTCTTGGCGGAACGGTCAAAAAAGGATGGTAAAAGTCGTGGGCTGTGGCGGCTTGCTTTCCAAAGCAAATTCGAATTGATGCTTGCTCAGAATTTCTTGGATCACGGTCAAGCCCAGGCCCTGGCCGCCGCTTTTCGTGCTGAAAAACGGCGTGAAGAGCTGCGCTTGCACCTCCGGCGCAATACCGGGACCCGAATTTTCGATGGTGACGAAACGGCGTTGTCCTTTTTTTCCCATGTGAATGCCAATCACTCCGTCTTGCCCGATGGCTTCCACGGCATTTTTGAAAATATTGATCAGCGCCTGCTCCATGAGCACGAGGTCCATGGCCACGGGCTCCCAATCTTGCTCGATTTTCCAAACCCATCGTATCTGCCGTGTATTGCTTTCCGCATGAAACAAAGCGGCTATTCTTTCGAGCAGCTGGCGTACCTCGACTGGCTGGCGCCGCGGCGGCGGAATCTTGACGACGTCGGCAAAGCCGCGCATAAAGTCGTTCAAATGCTCCGTGCGCGCGAGGGCGACCTGCAAAGCGTTTTCATAATCACGCCGATCGCTCTCACGCAACTGATCTCTGTAATACAGGCAGGATTGCAAGAGCGAATGCACCGCACCAATGGAATTGTTGACTTCATGCGACATCATGCGAATCAATTTCTCATAGGCCGCTTTTTCCGAGCGTCGCAGCTCTTCGGTCAATTCTTCCATCAATATAAAACTGCGATAGAAGCCTTGATCGAGAAACTGCGCTTTCTGGCATTTTACGCGCCGGCTGCCCAGCAAAGGCAGCACTTGCGACTCTCCGGCCGGCAAACGGCTCAAGGCGGCGGCAAAAGGAGAGTGGATCTCGCCCAGTTTTCTTCCGGCCAGAAGCTCCGGCGCGTTTTGCAGCAGGCTCGCGGCGCTGCGATTGGCGGTGGCGATGCGGTCCTCGAAATCCAAAGTGATGATGCCGGAGGGCGAAACCGCGAGCACTTTGTCGAGAAAAAAATGCTGCTCCTGCAAGCGAATGCGCTCCTCGCGCAGTTGCTCGATCATTTGATTATAAACTTCGATGAGCCGGTCGATTTCCGGCTGGTGGATGGCGAGTAATTTGGAGGAAAAATCGCGATGCTTGAGAGTTTCCACGCCGGCCGCGACCAGCTCAATCGGCTTGAGCAGCGCGCGGAAAAGCCGGAACGAGATGATAAAAGAAATCGCGAAGAACGCTTCCAGCGCCAGCAGCCAGGCGCGATGTTCCCACAAAAAATAGAGCGCAAGGCCGGCGATGGCGAAATGAATGAAGAGCAGATAAAGAATGATCTTGAGGCGCAAGCTCACGGCGTGATTCCGAATTTTTCAAAGCGGCGATACAGCGCCGCGCGGCTCAAACCCAAAGCCTCGGCGACTTTGGTGATGTTGCCTTCATAATGCCGCAGGGCCTTCACGATCATGGCTTTTTCCAAATCTTCCAGCGTCATGCTTCCCACTGCCGGCAAAACTTCCTTTTCCCCCTCTTCCGGCTGCATTTGTTGAGCGAGGATGAAGTCTTCTCGCTCAAGCAGGTCTTTGTTGCTCATCAACACGGTTCTTTCGAGCAACTGCTTCAGTTGCCGGATATTGCCCGGCCAGGGCAAAGCGAGCAGCCATGCAGCCGCGGCGGGGTTGAGCGTGAGTGCGTTGCGGCGATAGACGTGGCCCAGCTGCTTCAGGAAGGATTCCGCGAGCAAAGGAATGTCCTCCCGGCGCTCGCGCAGCGCCGGCAAGTGCAGAGCGATCAGATTCAAGCGATAAAGCAAATCTTCGCGAAACTCACCTCTGGCAACCAGCTCCGGTAGATTGCGGTTGGTGGCGGAGATCACGCGCACGTTCGCGACGCGGGTGTGGCTCGAGCCCAAAACTTCATAGTGGCGATCCTGCAAAACGCGCAACAGCTTCACCTGGCAGTTCAAATCGAGATCGCCGATTTCATCCAAGAAGATCGTACCGCCATGGGCCAGCTCGAACCGGCCTTTGCGATCAAACTTCGCGTCGGTAAACGCACCCTTGACGTGTCCGAACATCTCGCTTTCAAACAAGTTCGCCGAGATGCCGCCGAGATTGACTTTGATAAATGGCTGGTCCCGGCGCAGGCTGTTGCGGTGAATCGCTTCGGCGATCATTTCCTTTCCGGTGCCGCTTTCGCCGGTGATCAGCACCGCGGCCTCGGTGGCGCTCACGCGGCCGATCACTTCCAGCACCTTGAGAAACTTTGGGTCGCAGCCCGCGAGCTGCTGAAAATCATAGCGCGCATCCAATTCTTCGCGCGACAATCTTTTTTCACCTTCGAAAGAAGCCTTGGCCGCGGCCAATCCCAGCGCGGTTTTGACGGCCTGCAAGATCTGCTCGTTGCTCCACGGCTTGGTAATGAAATCTGCGGCCCCGGCTTGCATGCCTTTCACGGCTAATGCGATCGAGCCCCATGCCGTCATCAAAACCACCGGCAGACGCGGCTGCTGCGCTTTGACTGCGTTGAGCAAAGCCAGGCCTTCCTCGCCGGTGGTTTGCCGTGAGAAGTTCATGTCCTGCAGAATCAAGTCGGGCTTTTCACGCGCCAGCAGCTCCAATGCTTCCACAGGAGACGCCGCCGTGCGAGAGCGATACCCCGCTTGCTTCAACAGCAAGACCAACGAAGCGGTAACGGAGAAGTCGTCGTCGACAATGAGAATGGAATTGCTCACGTGAGATTGCATGAATGCGAGCCACTTGAAACGGAAGGTTCCGCTAAATGTAAAGATCGATTGCCACGAAGCACACGGTGCCGCTGCTCTCGCAAATTCTTAGTCCATGTTGGATTTAGAGCGAAATTGCTCTGGTGATCTCATAAAAAATTAAGATTTAAATCAATGAGATGCAATACCCATTAAATGTGAACTCTTGATAAAAAAATGCAAAGACTTCCCGAAGATTCGGAATCTCGCTTGGCGCCGGAGACGGCGCGTCACGTGTAATTCGCGCCACGAAGTTAGGCTCAAGACCATGCAAGAAATTCCACATTTGTATTTCAGCCTGGTATTTTTTACATGTACACTTATGACAAATTCGTTAAACAGTGTTACAACAGAAGGTGAAAACCGATTGCACTTTGACTTGCAGCATACTGTTATTTGGCGAAGTTAGACCATTGCAACAGCCCTATGGCGAGCGCCTTTGGCATACTAATTGTCCGTAATGCAGAGGGCAGAGCGCAGAGGGCAGAATAACGAGAAGAGCCCTGCTCGGCGCTATACGCCACGCTCCATGCGCTATGCTCTATGCCCTCTGCCCTCTGCCCTCTGCGCTTTGCCTTCTTGAACAGTATTGCTTGCATGATTCAGCTCAGAAGTTTATCATGGCAATTCAAAAATTCTGTTGCTGGTTTGAGCAAGATTTTGTATACGCATTAAATCGCAGAATCATGCAAGGAGCCGGAATCATGCGTTTCCCCATCACCTGTCTTTCTTCGACGTGCAATTTTTCTGCAAACCACCGGAAGGGTCTAACCCTCGGCATCGCTGCCGCAACGGCTGCGCTGGAGAGGCCGTTGATTTTGCTTTCTTACGCGATGGTGGCGCTGGTCTATCTTGGCTGCGGGAAAAATCCTTCTGATTCGGGCGGCGATGCCAGAAGGCAGGAGCCGGATTTCAAAATCGCATTTATTGGTGATCAAGGGTCGAGCGCCGAGGCCAAGGCCGTGCTTACACTGATCAAAAATGAAGGCACCGATTTGGTCATGCATCAAGGAGATTTTGACTATAACGACGACCCGGCAGCATGGGAGGCCCAGATCAACGAAGTATTCGGAGCCGATTTTCCCTATTTCGCATCCATTGGCAACCATGACGAAGCGCGATGGGGCGGAGCAAACGGCTATCAGCAGCTCCTGAAAAACCGGTTGCAGCGTTTGGGAATCACCTGGAAGGGCGATTTGGGCGTGCAATCAACGGTTACTTATAAGGGCATTTTCATCGTGCTCGCGGGGCCGGGAACAATGGGATCCGGCCACGAGGCCTATATTCGGGACCAATTGGCGGCGGATAACTCGATTTGGAGCATTTGCAGCTGGCACAAAAACATGCGCGCCATGCAAGTTGGCGGCAAATCAGATGAGACGGGATGGGGTGTTTATGAGGCCGCAAGAGAGGGGGGCGCAATTATTGCGACCGCGCATGAACACTCCTATAGTCGAACGCATCTGCTTAGTAGCATTGTCAATCAAACCGTGGCCAGCAGCTCCGAAACGCTGGTCGTCACCAAAGGTAAAACATTTGTTTTTGTTTCCGGACTCGGAGGCGAAAGCATTCGCAACCAGGAGCTGTCCGGGAACTGGTGGGCAAGCATCTACACCTCCACCCAGAACGCCAACTATGGCGCGCTTTTTGGCACGTTCTTCGTGGGAGGCAAGCCCAATGCGGCGTCTTTCTATTTCAAAGATATTGATGGCAAGATCGTCGATCGCTTTGACGTCGTCAGCAATGTCGAAGGAAGCGTGACGGCAGCGCAAACTTCCGAAGATATCGCAGCCGGGTTTGTTTCGGAAAAGTGAGCCGCCCACCTGCCCTTCCGTGCGCGGGCGTTCTTCACTCATTCATAATGCAGCGCCTCTGCCGGCTGCACGCGCGTGGCCAACCAGCTGGGATACAAACCCGCCGTGAGCGTCAGACTATAAATGATCACAAGCGCCGCCAACAGGCCGAGGGCATAAACTTTGGCGCTGATAAACCCAATCAAATTGAGCAAGGGAAATTGCACGACGAGAAGCATGCCAGCGGCCAATCCCAAAGTGGTGAGCACGAGCAATTCACCCAGAATTTGTTTGTGAATGTCGCTCGCCGCTGCGCCTTTGGCGCGGCGCAGGCCGATTTCCTTCGTTCTTTGCGTCACGTTCTGCCACAGCACACCCACCAATCCCAAACCCACCATGATCATCAAAAACACGGCGATCAATCCCAAAATAATGATGGGGACCAAACGAAATTTAAAGGCGATCTCACGCATGCGCGTTAACGGCAAAATTTCAAACGACCATTCTTTCGCCACGGCTTGAAGCTTTTCCGCCAATTTCTCTTCAAACACGGCCGTCGTGCCCGGGCGCAATTTGATCAAAAGATTGCGCGGCGGCCGGTTTTGGGGATCGTCCAAGCGTTTGCGCTCGAAGAGATAATTCCCCGGACCGGCAAACTCTCCGCCTTTTCTAAAATCCGTCACCACGCCGATGACGCGCACCTCCACCTCGTCCGAGACCCAGGGCTTGTAGACTTGATCAATGGGATTTTCTTCGCCATAAACTTCGCGGCTTAAGCGTTGATTGATGACCACCGGCCGCCAATTTAATGCGTCGTCGCTTTTTTCGAACCAGCGTCCCTGCACCAATTCCAATCCCAGGGTTTGCAGAAAGTCATCCGTAACTTCATTCACTTCCATCTCGACTTCCTTACCGTCGTATCTGTTGACCGAGTTGCGACTGCCAAAATCATAAGGCGCACTCAAGGCTCCCGCCGCCTTCTCGATTTCCGGAAAATCCTGCAGCGCCAAAAAAAGCTGCCGTGTGGTTTGCACCATTTCCTCGGTCCAAACGTCATCCGTGGCCACGTTCATGTCGATGCTGATATTCCAAATGTTCTCGTACGAAAAGCCGAGGGGCTGGCGATAATTGTCGGCGTAATAAGCGCTCAAGGTGAGCACTGCAAACATCACGATGAAGGCAAAAAAGATCTCGAGCATGATCAACAGGTTCGAACGCTTGCGGTTCCACACGATTTTGAAAAAATGTTTGATCATATGCTTTTTCCTCGCAAGGCTTCCACCGGGTGCAAACGCGACATTTTCCAGGCGGGATAGACCCCGGAAAACAGGCTGAAAAACAGGGCCGTGAGCAAGCCGTACATAAAGATGCGGTAATTCATTTGAAACTCCGCATACTGGATCAAGCCGCTGTGGTTGAGCATTTGCAAAATCACCAGGGTAGCGGCAAACGCGATGGCGCCGCCCAGCAGCGTGAGCACAACGTTCTCCACCACGAACTGGCCGATCAATTTCCAGGAAGAGGCGCCGAATGCTTTACGCACACCGATTTCAGAGGCGCGCTCCAGGATGCGGCTGATGTTGATGTTGATAAGATTGATGGTGGGCAGCAGCATGAAGAGCAGGGCGAGCGTGAACAGCAGGGCAAACAGATGGCCGGAATAATCGCGCGCGTCGCGATCCTGGCCGAAAAATCCCCGGCCCACGGACTCGAACAAAGTCTCGGCCGCCGTGATCATGCGATTGTAATCCGGAGTGGGAAACTCGACGCGCGGCAGCACGCTTTGCAGCTCTTCCTTGATCTTGGGAACATCGGCGCGGCTGCGCGCCAGCATCAACGCCGAGAAATCATCGCCGCTCACTTCGCGCAAATAGGAATTTGATTTGGCCGTGCTCAACGGCACCCACACGTCGGCGTGGGAGGTGACGCGGAAAATGGGAATGTTGGGCACCACGCCCACCACGCGAAACTTCTGCCCATCGACGTCGATCGTGTTGCCCACGGCTGGGGCTTCACCAAAAAATTTTTGCCGCGTCGCGGCATTGATCACGGCGACGAAATTGGCGTTCTTTTCATCCTCCACCGTAAATGGCCCACCCTCCAAAAAGTTGAAATCCAAAATCTCCCAAAACCGGCCATCGGTGCGCTTCAAGAAAACGCCGTGCTTGACGCCATTGATGAATGCGCTCACGGTGCGTTGCGAGGAGAAGATGGAGACCTTTTCCGCTGTTGCCAGTGTGCGTACATAGCGATCCAAAAACCAGTAGGGGGCCAAGCCGGTCCGCGCCCCGCCTCTTTGCGACAATTCCATACGGACGGTATAAATGCCGAGCATGCGATCGGTTTTCGTTTCAGGCGCTAACGGCCCGAATGCATGATCCAGCAGCGCTGCCGCGATCATCAGCACGATCAGCGTGAAGCTGATGCCGAACAGGCTGATGAAGGTGAAGAACTTGCGGCGCAGCAGGACTTTGATCGCTATTTTGAGATAGTTTTTGAGCATGCGTTCTCCCTTGTGGATCGAGGATCGATGATCAAGAATCGAAGATTGATGATCGAGGATAGAGGATCGAAGAGGCGCGAGCTTCCATCTTCTATCTTCCATCTTCTATCCTCGATCATCTAATTCACCTGCCTGCCGTCAAACAACCGCACAATCCGTTCGGTTCTCTCCGAAAGGCGCGGGTCATGCGTGACCATAATGACGGTGGTTTTTTCTTTCTGATTCAACTCCTGCAGGATCGCCATGATTTCGTCGCCCATGTGGCTGTCGAGATTCCCCGTGGGCTCGTCCGCCAGCAAAATTCTGGGCCTGCCAACAATCGCGCGCGCGATGGCCACACGCTGCTGTTGGCCGCCGGAAAGCTGGGAGGGAAAATGCTGCACACGCGCGGTCAAGCCAACGCGATCCAACGCCAGCAGCGCCAAACGCCGGCGCTCGGCGTTCGACAGGCGGCGGTAGAGCAGCGGAATCTCGACGTTGTCGGCCACGTTGAGATCCGGAATGAGATGAAAGCTTTGAAAAATGAAGCCGATCTTTTCGTTGCGCAGCCGCGCGAGCTGCTTGTCGCGATAGGCCGTAATCTTGTCGCCGTGCAACGCGATTTTGCCTTTCGTCGGCACATCCAACAAACCAATGATATTGAGCAAAGTGCTTTTGCCGCAGCCCGAGGGTCCCATCACTGAAATGAACTCCCCTTCCCGCACCTGCAGATTGATGTTGTTTAAAGCCATGGTTTCGATTTTGTCCGTGCGGTAAACCTTGTCAATACTTTCGAGCTGGATCATATTTGGTCTCCTCTTTGTCGTTGGTTCTGAAGCGAGCGGGTTTCAGATCGAGGGTCGAAGATCGAGAATCGAAGGTCGAGGTTAGAAGATAAAAGATCGAGGATTGATGCGACCTCTAACTTCCATCTTCTATCTTCTATCTTCGACCTTCTATCTTCGATCTTCTATCTTCTATCTTCGATCCTCGATCATCTCCCTTCAGCCTCAATTCACCCTCACTTCCTTCACGTGCGCAAAATCCCGCATATCCGAGATGATCACTTCGTCTCCTTCGGACAAACCTTCGGTCACTTCAAAATACTCAAAACTGGACAAGCCCAAGCGCACCGGGGTTTTGAACGCGGTTTCGTCGCGGAGGACGAAGACTTCATTCATGCTTTCGCCGGCGGCGAAGGCGCCTTTCTTCAGGCGCAGAACGTTGTCTCTGCTCGCGGTGATAATAAACACCTCGACACGCAGGTTCGAACGCAGCGCGGCATTTGACTTGTCATCTAGATTGACGCTCATCGTGATGATGCCATTTTCGATCTTGGGATAAATCGCGGCGAGGCTGCCCGTGAGAAAATCTTCGTTCACTTTGATTTTGACCGGCAGGTTCACGGCCAGGCGCGTGGCGTGCACCTCGGAAACCGCAGCCTGCACGCGGAAACTGCCCAAATCCGCGATGCGCGCCAGCACCTCGCCCTTGCGCACGGTGGTGCCTTCCTCCGACAATGCAAAAGTCAGCACCCCATCGCGCTCTGCTTTGGTGGTGGCCAATTCCAATTGATGCTGCGCTTCCACGCGTTCTTTTTGCAAAATGCGAATTTCCGTGGCCACACCCTGCAACTGATTCTGCAAGGAATTTTGCGTATTGCGAATGTTGCTATCGAGCTGCTGCAATTCCAGCTCGGCGATTTCTTCTTCCAGCTCCGACTGGCGCAGTTGTTCTTTTGAGCTGCCGCCGATGGCGAAGAGCTGTTTTTGCTGCGCGGATTTGGCCTGCAAGTATTCACGCCTTAATTGCTTGATGCGCGCCTGCGTCTGCAAGTCGGTCAAGGTTTTATCGAGATCGAGACGAAGCTGTGCTTGCTGATTTTCTTTCAGTTTGATTTGATCGGTGACTTTCTCCAAATCAAATTGTGCCGCACTCACGTCCAATTCCAAGATCGCTTCGCCCTTCGCCACAACCGCACCGGGCTTTTTCAAGACTTTGAGCACGCGGCTGTCGATTGGACTGGACAAAGCCTGCTCGAATTCCGGTATCACTGTACCGGAGGCCGTAATCGTGGCCACAATTGGTCCACGCTCCACTTTCGCCGTGCGAATGCGGTTGCGGTTGATCGAGGGATGGATCCAGGCCGAGATCAACATCAACACGGCGACAATCGCGATCACCGGCATGGCGATCTTGAGCGCGCGTTTGATATTTTCGCGTTGTAGAATTTCGGGAGCGAGAGGGCGGTCCATTTTATGAAAGAAAGTCCCGGATTTTACAGGGAAACAGCATGATTTTGACACCTGTAAACGCAAAGAACATTCCAGAAAATAATTATTGATTTCAATGGAGTTGAAGATGTTGATAGCTGGAAGAACGTTCGGTTCCGAACGGTAGGTGTTCAAAAAAAGCGGGGTGTCGATTGAGAGCCTATCCCAAAACCACAATATGTCATCCCGTAGGGCTCTTGGTTGAATTCTGCACAGTCATAATTAGGGAAGGGTTACTGAATCTACCAAGGCGCTTTCAGCATGGCACTGTGAGGTTTCGGGTAGACGCTGAATCAAATGAACTTAGCTTGACAATGTTAGCTTAAATTCACGCCCTCTCAATCTGTCATGCTGTAAGCATCTTCCCCAGATTTTAGTGCAGCCCTCTTGGGAAGATGCTTACAGCATGACAGAGAACGGGGGCTTTGAGGACCAACTTAACATTGCCAAGTTAGAACATAATCAAAAAGTCTGGCTCGCGGAAATGAACTCCCACGGAAAAATGCATGTTCTTTTGTTTCCGTCTCGCCAGCCATTTACAAGCAGCATTATTCTTTGCTCATCGACGCAAGACACGCCGAACGACATTCACTATTTCCCTTATGCGAAACAAATATCCTATTCCAGCGAAGACAGCAAAAAACAACAAAGAAATGATCGCGCACACAAGCAGATTGCCGCCAAGAGTATTTTGGCCGAGTGCAGAAAAAAAATGGGCCTTTGCCAAATACAACAACACGCCGATCATCGCGCTCAATAAAATAATCTTGGCAAAGAAAGCATATACTTTTTTGCCGCCACGATTGCCACTGCGCCGATTCCACAGCGCGTATAGCAGAGCGACTTGCAAAATCGCCGATACAGAAATCGCCAGCGCCAGGCCTTTGTTGCCAAATTCATGCACGCCGAACCAATAAAGCGGAAGGCTGGCTGCCACCGCCAGCGTACCGATGATCGTAGGGAAAAGCGTATTCTGCGCGGCATAGTATCCGCGCACGACTACGGTTTGCGCGGCAAAGGCAAATGCGCCAATTGACATGAAGGCCAAAGCCTCGGCCGTGCGCGCGGTCGCCAGCGCGTCAAAACGCCCGCGCTGAAAAAGAATGAAGATGATCTCATGCCGCAAAACGATCAACAAAGCTGAGCATGGAATGACCAGGGCAATGTAACGCCGCAGGGTGTCATTCAGCAATTGATTCATTTCGTCCATTTTGTTTTCCGCCGCCAGGCGGGCAAGATAAGGAAACGAGGCCACGCCCGCGGCCTGCCCGAAAAAGCCGACGAGAATAAACATAATGCGTAAAGCGTAATTCAGTGCCGCCACGCCGCCTTCGGGCAGATACGATCCAAAGAAGCGCGTGAAGAATTCCGTCGAGAACGTCATGGTGAGACCGACCATCAACGGCAGCGTGAGCATGAGGTATTTTTTGAGATCGGGGTGATGAGGAGCAAAGGTGAAAGAAAGCTTCATGCCGGCATGGCTTGCGCCGAAAAATTGTATCAAGAAATTTCCCAGGAACGCTCCGATCAAAGCGCCGAACGCAAACCCCTCCATCCCCAGCCACGCGTAAAACGCCATGCCGCCGGCGATGATTCCCAAATTGTAAATCAAGGGCGCCAGCGCCGGCAGCTTGAACTGTTCCTTGGCAAATTGCACCGCCATCAACAGGCCGCCGGCAAAAAAGAACAACTGCGCGGGCAGGATGATGCGCGTCATGCGTATGGCGCGGAGCAAAATCTCGGCATTCTCAATCCCCGGCGCAAAAAGCGGCACGAGTTGCGGCGCGAGCAGCCAGGCGATCGCAATGAGCAGCAGCAGAACGGTTCCAAAGACGCTCAAAATGATCGAGAAAACCTTCCAGCCCTCGTCTTCGCGATGTTCAACAAGATATTTTGAAAAAATGGGAATGAAAGTCACGGACAGGAATCCGCTGGCCACGACATGATTGAGAATCTCAGGAATGATGAAGGCAATGTTGTAGGCGTCCACTTCCCCGGCCGCGCCGCCGTAGCGCGCAATCACCATTTCGCGCAGCAGGCCGATGACGCGGCTGAGCAGCACCGAGGCCATCATGATGAGGGCGGCGAAGCCGACCTTTTTATTGAGAGAAGAGGTCATACAAAGATAAATGGCCGGTGTTCAGTGGACGTTTTTAGCCTACATAGGGTGAAAACAATCAGAGTTTATAATCACGAAAAATTCTGAGAAAAAAATGATGACAATAAGGCAAATAGGTTACTATAGAGAAGCAATGGTTGTGAAAATAAGAATTCCTCAATACTTACTACTTCATACTACAACGTTAAGTTCGCGTATTTGCACAAAAGGGAGCACTGTCATCCCGAGTGGAGGCGTTGACTTAACGTTGTAGTATTCATCAAGAAACTCCTGGCTTGATTTTTCGATGAGAGTTGCGTATTATTTGTATCATGGTTTGATGGTAAGGTCTTGAACTCAAGGCCAATCACCTCGAAGTTTTGCGGGTGGATTCCGTGACTTTTAGAGAAATCATCTGGCTCGATCATATTGTCGACAAACTGGCGTGGAAACATTATGTGGTACCAGCGGAAGTTGAGCAAGTCTTGGAGTCCAGGCAGACCCTACATTACCGCAACCAGAAAGGTAAGGTCGAAGGCGAGGACGTTTTTAACGCCCTTGGACGTACCGAGGCGGGGCGGTATTTATCGATTTTCTACATCGAAAAACCGGGCAATCGTGCATTGATCATTTCAGCACGCGATATAAAAACGATTGAGAGGCGAAGATATGGCAAAAAACAAAAAAAAACCGCTTCCCAAAAATATGAGCGTCGAACAAGCCTCGGTATTTTGGGATGAACACAGCCTGCTTGAGTTTGATGGCACGGAGGAAGTGAAAGTGACTTTTGATTTGAAGAAAAAACGATATGTCGGTATTGATCGCAAAGTATTTAAGAAGGTAGAAGTACAAGCTCGGCGCCAAAAATTGAGCATTGAAGCCTTGCTCGAACGCTGGATCGCGGAAAAATGCTAACGTTTTGCACGACCAGCCCTCAAGGTTTTACAGTGGCGGATTTTTTCGATGTCTCCCAAATGCCGTCGCTTCCAAACGATTTCTCACCCACGAATATTTTCTCATTGCGGCAACCTCCTCCACAATAATTATAGCATCATGATCAAAGCAAAATATGAAGATCATGCCACAGAAGCAAACGTAATTATGTGAACATCCCTTATTTTTCCAACAAGCTTCTTGACTACAAAAATGTGGCTCGGTATTTTAAAATAACAACCTTTAGAAAGGAAAGCGTGCCGCCAATTGGACCACACTCTTATAAAAATCAAAAGACTAATTCTTCAAGGCAGATATGAATTTCGCTTATCTGCTGAAATTCAATTGGCGAATGATGGCTTGGCCAAAGAAGATGCCATAGAGGCCATCTTGAATGCGGCTTATATTGTGAAAAAGAATTCAACGAGTCAAGATAAACTCAACATTAAAGAGAAGGTTTATATTATCGAGAGCTTCACGTACGATGGCGTCCTGATGTATACAAAAGGCGTGATTCGAACGGTGGGTAATCAAGAAACGTTTTACATCATTATTTCAGCCAAGAGGTCTACTTTAGGAGCATAATTTATGTCAGGTGACTTTTGCCGCATGTGCGGTTCGAAAAAGCTGCGCAAGCAAAGACGGGATGTTTTTCTACACTCCCAGCGCAAAACGATTAAGGCGATTGAGGTTTGGATTTGCGCCAATTGTGGAGAAGAGTTTCTCGACGATGGTTCCAGAACCAAGCTCTATCAAGCATCACGCACTGCCCACAGACAAAGATCTATGGCCGCGTGAGCCGAAAATTTGGAAACAAAAACATTGTCACGATTGCATAAATATGGCATGGCTATGCCAATATCGCCTTGCTGCGAGTTCGGATGAATCTTACCAGAATTCAATAAAAGCGTTTGTAACAAAAAAGATGCTTCCAAATGACATTTTCTTGATTTTTGCAAACCTCAATGAATCGCAGCGGGACCTTCTTTTTCAAGAAGAATCTTGACGATTCGCTCCGCCGCCTTGCCGTCCCAAAGCTCCGGTACGCCGCCCTTTTTGCCTTTCCCTTCCAATATCAGATAGCTCTCTTCCAAGATGCGCTGCGGGGACATGCCGATCACGACGTTCGTGCCCTCGGTCGCGGTCACCGGGCGTTCGGTATTCTCGCGCACGGTGATGCACGGCACGCCGAGCACCGTGGTTTCCTCTTGAATGCCGCCGCTGTCCGTGATTACCAGCCGTGCATGCGCGGTGAGCTTGAGAAAATCGAGATAGCCGAGCGGGTCGGTTAAAACCAAATTGGGGGCCTGCGCGATTTTTTCACCCAAGCCGAAAAGCTGCATTTGCTTGCGCGTGCGCGGATGCACGGGAAAGACCAGCGGCAGATCGCGCTGAATGTGCAGCAGCGCGCCGAAAATGTTTTCGAGATTTTCTTGGACATCGACATTGCTCGGCCGGTGCAGCGTGATCAAGCCGAATTTTTTGCTGTCCACTTTCAGCTCATGAAGAATGGAGGACTTTTCGGCGCGGTCGCGATGCTTCATGAGCGAATCAATCATCACATTGCCGACGAAAAAGCATCTTTCACGCGCGACGCTTTCGCGCTCGAGATTGGCGAAGGCGCTGCGCTCCGTCAAGAACAAATAGTCCGAGATTTGATCGGTGAGCACGCGGTTGATTTCCTCCGGCATGGCGCGATCATACGAACGCAAGCCGGCCTCGACGTGCGCAAGCTTGATGCCCAGCTTCACCGCCACCAAGCCACAGGCAATGGTGGAGTTGACGTCGCCGACCACGAGCACCACGTCCGGGCGATCCGCCATGAGGATCTTTTCAAACTCGATCATGACTTTGCCGGTTTGCTCACCATGCCCGCCGGAGCCCACGCCCAAATAAACCTCGGGCACCGGCAATCCCAGATCATGAAAGAAGAGCTTGGACATCTTCTCATCGTAATGCTGGCCGGTGTGCACCAGCTTGGCCTCGATTTCCGGATGTTTTCTCATTTCATCAATGAGCGGCGCAATCTTCATAAAATTCGGCCGCGCGCCGACAATGTTGCAAATTCTTAAAGGCATGAAAGCTCCTGGATGCTGGATACTCGATACTGGTTGCTCTTTCTTGGGAACGCAACTTGACCTTGTCAGCGTAGTACGACAATGTCAAGTTCAAGCCATAAGGCACTCAAAGTCAGAACAAAATTCTGAAAATTTCTTCGCCAACGGATTCAGAATAATCCGGTTGCTCATTCAGTTCAAAAGCTATCTACAGGGCCACATTCTGATGCAAACTGCGCAAGACTTCCTTCATGATCTTCCCCGAAGCATTCTTGGGCAGCTTCTCTTGCACGATCACCGTACGCGGCACTTTGAATTCAGGCAATCTTTCCCGGCAAAAAGCGACAATCTTCTCCGCCAAACTTTCTTCATGCCCGTTGCCATGTTCCGGCTTGAGCGTAAGATATGCGCAGATCGCCTCACCGAGATATTGATCCGGCACGCCAATCACCGCCGCTTCCAAAATGTACGGATGTTCGAGAATGGTTTCTTCGACTTCTTTCGCACTCACGCGATTGGCGCCGGATTTGATCATGTCGCGCTTGCGGCCCACGACGTAAAAAAAACCCTCGTCGTCCATGCGGCCAAGGTCGCCGGTGTGAAAGCCGTGCCGCGTCAGTGCCGCTTTGGTTTCTTCGGGTTGATTCCAGTAGCCCTGCATGAGATTCGCCCCGCTCGCGACAATTTCGCCGGGTTCTCCGAGCGCAGCTTCCTCGCCGTTTTCTTTAATCAGGCGCAATACGACATTGGGAATGGGAATGCCGATGCTCCCGATTTTGCGAGGCAACTCTTCCGGCGGCAGATAGCTGAGCCGCGCCGAAGCTTCGGTCGCGCCATACATGATAAAAACTTTCTTGCCTCGAAAAACTTCCATGACCTCGCGAATGAGTGCCGGCGCCATCGCACCACCGGCTTGGGTGATATAGCGCAACGCTGGAAATTCCATTTTGCGCACGGCGGACTTGCCCAGCAAAATCGCGTAGGTTGAAGGCACGCCCGAGAATCCGGTCGCCTCCTTGTCCTGCATGGTTTTGAGCACGAGATTCGGAAACACAAAGCGATTGTCGATTATCACCGTGCCGCCGGCCGCGAAGTGTGTGTTCAGCAGCGATTTACCATAAACATAGGCGAACGGCAAAACCACCATGATGCGGTCTTGCGGCGTAAGGCTGAGATAACTCACGATGCTGCGCGTATTGGTAACGATATTGAGATGCGTCAGCATCGCCCCGCGCGGGTCGCCGGTACTGCCCGAGGTGTAAATGATCGAGGCCAGGTTTTGATCGATCAAGTGCAAAGGCAGCGGCGTTTCCGGTTGTTGCGCGAGGGCTTGCGTCGTGATCATGGGCCACGACGTTATTTCGCTCTTTTGTGTCTCCTCCGGCACAGAATTTTCTGCGGGGCGAATGGCATCCAACAACACCACGGCGCGCAGTTTGGGCAATTTGTCGTGCACTTCTTGCAGCAGCGGCAGTTGCCGGGTTTGCGTGATGAGCACACTGACTTCACAATCGTTGACGATGTACGACAAAGCTTTTGCCGTTGTGGTCGCATACATGGCCACGGTAACGCCGCCGGCTTTGAGAATGCCGTAATAGGCGGCGAGGTAGGCGCTGGAGTTGTCAATCAGCAACGCCACACGGTCGCCGCGCTGCACGCCCAAATCGCGCAGCATATGCGCCACGCGATTTGCGGCAAGATCCATTTCGCCGTAACTTACCGCTTCGCCGGCGTGGATACAAGCCATTTGCTCGGGCGTGGTTTGGGCGTGATGTTCGAGGAAGTGGTGAATGAGATAGGAAATCATAGCGGGCCAGGATGATGAGTAGTCTTTTGATCAAACTGCAACTTGAATACTGCCACAAGGTAAAACCCCCACACGCGTGCGTTCCGAATATTTTTCCATCAGGAAATCAATAGTCGCTTCCCATGTGATAAAGTGCGGATACCCTTCCCAATAGACCTGATGAAACTCTTCCTCCGTCACACCCGGCATGAAAGCAACAAGCTGGCGGCTGCCCAAAAAGCCTTTGGGCGCCGGCTGGCGATAGAGTCTTTGATTCACGCCGAATAGGCCGTGATGTCCCATGCCCAACGAGCAGGCGCTCGACATCACGATCACGCCATCCTCTTTCAAATAACCCGGCGGCGCGGTGTGATGGAACATGAAGGCATTTTCGGCTTGCAGCAATTCGTCATCCTTGGGATAGGCGTTGAGCAGGACAATATCGAAAGGCTCTTCCGGCAACGGCGTGGCATAAACCTCGCGTGCGAAGCTGGCGCCGGCGCGATGCGCGGCTTCGAGATCACCCGCGAACACTCCGGCAATCTCGCGGTTGCCGTTGACGACGACGTTGATACTGAGCTGAACGCCCGCATGCCGCGCGACGCGCTCAAATTCCGCGCGGAAACGATTGCCTTCGAGCGTGCCGGCCTTGCCGCGCAGACCCATCATCACGGCTTTGTGCGTCCATTCGATGCTCTCGATATTCGAGAGTCCGGGCAAGACCATTTTCGCGCCGCCGCTGAAGCCGGCAAAAGCGTGCGGCACCACGCTGCCCAGCAGAATCTTGAAATCAGCCGCCATGAAGGCGGCATTCAGGCGCACCGGTACTTTGCCCACGCTCACGCCGAGATCGGTGAGAGCGCCATGACAATCATGATTCAACACGCGATATTGCGTTACAATGCTTTTGCCGAGTTTCTTTGCAAGATCGGCCGGGGTCAAAGCCGTATGCGAGCCGAGGCTGATGACGAAGGTAATATTTTCTCTTTGCATGCCAACCGCGAACAATTCTTCTAACAAAAAAGGCAGGAGCACGTGCGTGGGCGTGGGCCGGCTCAAATCATCGACGGCAATGGCAACGGTTCCACAACCCTGCAGCATTTCGCGCAGCGGTGGCGCGGCAATCGTCTGCCGCAATGCGGCGCGCATTTGTTCGACGGAAAGCGCAGGGGCATCGCGCATGGCGCAGACTTGTACCTCCCACAGCTCGGGAAAAGCCAGGGGCTGAGGATAATCGCCGCACCAGGCCGCCCAGGGAATGCTTACTTCACGCATCGACAGCACGGCGCTTTTCGTTCACGAAATTGACGATGGCGTCAACCGACTCGAAATTATCGGGCATCATTTCGTCTTCGTCGATGGCAATGCCGAATTGCTTCTCGATGTAACTGATGAGGTCGAGCATTTTCAAAGAATCGATCACGCCTTTCATGAGCAGATTGTCTTGCTCCGAAAAGCTGGCGCCTTTTGGCGCTTGTTTCGTGAGAAAAGCTTTAATATCAGAGCGGACGTCCATGAGAACTCCAAAGTTGTCAGTTGTCAGTTGTCGGTAGTCGGTTGTCGGTTATCAGCAATCAGTTTACTGGCCACTGACCACTGACTACTGGTATTCGTCAAATGTCCCGATCGCCCACTGTCATAAACCAGTTCTTGCCGTCGAGGATCGTTGCAGCATAAGGCTGCGAGTCCTTGGCATAAGCGATGACCGTGGAAGTGGCGTCGTCGCGATAGCGGAAGCCGAGTTGCTGCGCGACCCCAAGCCAAGGGTTCATATCATGCATCCGCAACGAAATGCTATTGATGCGAGCCTTGCGCAAATGATAAATCAAAGCGCGCAAAAGCAGCCGCATTTCAGATTCTTGCCCCTCGACCAGCCATTCCATGGCGCGCGCCGCACCCTGGGCTTCATAGAACAACACGTAGCCGTGCAATTTCTCCCCGCGCTGCATACGCAAGCTGCGCACGCGATACAGCGGGTTGTGCAAAAAGCGCCAGGTAAGATAAGCCGAGTCCCGCTGCACGATCACACGATGCTGCCCGATCACTCTTTCGAACAATTGATCATATTCCGGCCCGAACTCTTTTTCCTCCACCAAAGAAAAATCATACTGGCCTGCCACCGCGCGGCCGGGCGTGATGAAATGCAGAAAGGGATTGCCGAGCGTGGCCAGCGCATGGGCCGCGAGCTTGTTGCCCACCATGCCTTCAAGTTTGTCATCCAGGCGCAACACCGCGGCGTAGCGCACCATTTTGCCGATGGCTTGATGCCCGACTTTCTCGTGCACGGCACGCATACGATCATTGGGGTGCGCAAACAAAAAATCGAACTCGCCGCGATCGACGCAATCCTTGGCGGCGCGGCGCAATTTCATGGCCACCCCCAGCGTGCGATACTCTTGGTCGATGGAAAAATCCGCACAGTTCCACCCGGTGAGGAGTTTGCCCGCCACCCACACCCGGCGTGGAAATGCCGAAGTGAATCCCACCACTTGATTTTTGCTTTGATCAAGGGCGAGCCAAGCCCGGCCTGGCCCGTGCGGGTTATCGCGATAGGCCCAATCGAAGCGCGCTTCGAATATTTCGTTTTCTTCATAGCGCGTGCGATTGCGCAGCAGGCAATCCCTCATCACTTGCCGGTCCGCTTGGGGATCGGCTTCACGAATCACAATTGGCATAGAGGTTCAAAATAGCGCGGAGGCGTGAAAGGCATTCCCGCGCAGAGGCACGGGAACGTGATTACTCCTCATGTCAGAAGGAATTGCCATGTCCGGCTTCGCACCCGATCATAATGAAACTGATGTTCGTAGTAGTGCCTTAAGGCACCATGCGGTAGCGAACACTCGGCTCCTGAGGGAGCCACTACAAAACTTATTTTCAGGATGACAGGGCAGGGCAATGCCAAACCGATGAAACGCCGGCCCCTCATACCACCTTTTGATAATCCCTTCGTTTCGCACTCGAACGAAGCATCACCGGTTCGCCGGCAAAATGTTGATGGATGCGTTCGCGCAATTCCGGATGAAAAGTAAAATGCCGCGCCGCGACTTCGAGGTAAATCCGCTGGTAATTCCGCAGCATTTGCGGCAGCGTAAAAAACGTTTCAATGCGCCGCCGGCCGGCTTGGCCCATGGCCACGCGCCGTGGCCCCTCGCGCAACAAATGCAACAGCGCTTCCGCCATCTGGAAGGGATCATCTGAGGGTACGAGCAAGCCGGTTTCACCTTCCACCACCAGCTCAGTGTTGCCCCCCACGCCCGTGGCCACCACCGGTTTGCGGGCCGTCATTGCTTCTAAAATCGAATTGGACATCCCCTCGCTGAAGGAGGAGAGCACGAAGACATCCAATTCGCGCAGGATCTGTGGCACGTCTTTGCGCCAATTCAGAAAATGAACTTTGCCGCCAATCCCCAGTTGTTGCGCGAGCGTGGCGAGCTCGGCTTGCAGCGGTCCGTCACCGACGAAAAGCAAGGCGGCCTCAGGCCCTTTTTCGAACACCAGCTGGGCCGCGCGAATCAAGCAGGCATAGTTTTTCACCGGCACCAATCGCCCGACACTGCCAAAAAGCAAGGTCTCCTGGGGCAGGCCCAGCTCCGCACGAATATTGGTGCGCTCCGCAATGGCATCGAGTTTGCGCACATCCACGCCATTGCGAATGACATGTATGCGTTGCCGCGGAAAACCGATTTTCGCGTGCAGCGTATCGCCCAGGTTTTCGGAAACACTGATCACACGATCGGCCAGACGCCAAAACAGATTTTGAATCAGCACATGCAACTGAGTATCGACGCGCATGAAGCCGTGCTCGCTGTGCACCAGGGCCGGCACGCGCGCCGCCATGGCAGCGAGCATGCCCTCCAGCAAAGTGCCCCACGAGCGCGTGTGCACGAGATCGATGCCATGCTGCCGGAAAAGTTTGAAAAGCTTGAAAGCATAGCGATAATCCCCGCCCGCGCGCGCGCCCAATTCCACCACGCGGCATTTCTGGCGGTCGAGCGCCTGCAGCATGAGGCCGCCGGCCTTGAACACGTACACATGATTCTCGAAGATCTCCTCAGGCATGGCGTTGACGAGATTCAGAATCCCGCGTTCTTTGCCGCCGACATTCATTTCGTTGGCGAGATGGGCAATTTTAATTTTGCGGATAACCTTCTTGAACATGTTCGCGTTTCCGCTGTTGCGGAAAAATCTCCCGCAAGTGTTTTTCCACCTGTCGATCGATGGTCGCGATGTTATCCGTCGCGACGATTTTCAAGTTCGGCACCAGACGCTGGAACGCCGCCACGTTCTCGGCGCATTGGCGCAATTCCTCCACGTTGTAAAAAGGCTTGCGGCGGTGGGCGGTCTCCGGACGCAAGACGAGCAAAACCGCGAGCTCCGGCCGTGGAATCGCCGCCATCAGCCAGCGCAGGTATCTGCGTTCGCTCGCCGTGGCGAGGTGGTAATGCGCGAAGCTGTCATAGAAATAGCGATTCACCACGACCAGGTGATGGCGATGGTACAAAAAACAGAACAGGCGAAAGCGCATCGCCCGCACCAAATAGCCTAACGTCAAAAGCAAGCTCAGGCTTTTCGTGGCCTGCAAATGGCGCGGCGCTTTGCGCGAGGCCGACCGGCGATCCGGACGCGATCCGTGCGATTCACGGTCCTGCCAAGGGCTGAGGGCCGGCGGGCGCAGCAAACTACGCCACCCCACGGAGCGAAAACGGAGATAGTAAGGCTCGTAACCGGCCTGGCACAGCCAACGCAGCGTTTTTTTCGAATTGGTGGTTTTCCCGCTCCCCACCATGCCGCAAAACGTCACCAGCTTTTTCATTCATTCCGATCCTAAATCGTCACTGGCATCATCACTTCTGTCGGTATTCCCTTACATATGAGGCGGCATGCCGGGCCGGCGCTCTTGCGCATTCGGCTTGGCAGCGCCAGCACCACTCCGCCGGAACGCCGCTGGAAGGCGAGCTGGCGAATAGACTGTGTTGGAAGCGAGGACCTATGCACCCATGCCCGCGGGAAAGGCGCGCTTTACCACGGCGTAGGGGGTGCTCTCAAGCCGCTACCGGCTCTGTTTTTTTCCTGGTGAGGTCGTTGGGTTGCTGCACTCTGGAGTCGGGGAGAGCTGCCGCGGGCGCGTCGGGCTGAGCCGTCTGTTGCTGTTCGTGCAAATTCATCACGATGCTGCTGAAGGCGACAAACCAATATAACGTGTCGAGATCGTTATAGGCGTGCGTCCAAATGCCCAGCGAGATGCCGATCAAGCCCAGCTCAAAAGCCAGGGCATGCAACTGCAAGCGCGTCGGCGGCACGCCGTTTTGCATGGTCTTGCGCACCATGCGAAAACTCCGCCAGGTAAGAAAGAACATCAAGATCCAAATGCAAAAACCGACAATGCCGAACTCCGCCATCACTTTGAGATAGCTGTTGTGCGCGTCGCGCGTGCCGAGTTCGGTGAGCATCTCTTCGGGCAGATACTTCATCGAGATCAGCGAGTAATTGTTGTAGCCGATGCCTTCCGGATACTCGCCGATGATCTCATAGGTGGCGTCGTTGATGGCGAAGCGTGAGGCGGAAGAACTCTCGCTGTGCGGATCGAGAATCGTCGCCATATCGGCCCAGTATTCAGGCGGCGTCAGAAAGAAGACGAACAATAATCCGCCGGTCAGAATCGGCACGGCAATGCGGAAACGCATGGAACCGGGCGCGAGCATCAGCATGAGCGCCATGGAGGTGACGAGAATAACCAAGGTCGAGCGGCTGCCGTCGGGGGTATTGGGCAGGAAATTTAGCACGAAAGGAATCACGAAGGCGCAATACAGCTTTTCCTTCCAATTGCCGTAAAGCGTGAGCAAAACCAACAACGGCATGAACATCATCAGATGCGCACCTGCGCCGCCGGTAGCCACGCCCACCTCCAATTCATTGATCCAACCCCATTCCACTCCCCACGCCGCCATAAACGAGGTGTACCACATCCCCGCAAAGGTGACGTACATCAGAATGCGCAATTCGAGCTCAGTGCGGACAATGCGCATCATCAACCAGGTGAACAAAATGATTTTGGCAAAATCCACCGCGCTATCGAAAGCAATCTCAGGAGAAGCCACCGCCCATATACTGGTCAAAAACGTCATGCCGGTAAAGGCAAACATCCATTTCATCGGTGTGCGCAGCGGCTGTACGTCCCGGAGAAGTTCTTCACGGTTGAGGATGTAGGAAATCATCAACACGAGCGTAATCACAAACTGAAAACGGATTTCTTCCAAACCGGCGCCGAGGGTGCGCAGATTGAGATGAAAGAACAAAACGGCCATACAGACGCCCACAATCGGCCGCCGCAGCGTCCAGAAGCAGCCGACCACCAACACTAAGATCGCTAATGTGGCGCGGAGAGACACGATTATTGCTCGGTTGTAAAATTCGCCTGATTAAACTCGCAAATGGGAATGTTCAAGTGATTCTGTACCCTCAGAGGAAGGCGACAGCGTAAATCTCATTTGAAGGTGCTGGCGGCCCAGCCCCATTTGTTGAGTATGCCGCCCATTTTTTTGCGCAGGGTGCCCGTGGCTTTCCGTACATCACCGGCGGATTCTTGCCAAAGCGCCACGACGCGCTTGGGCTTGGTCAGCCATAAACCGCCGAGATAGGTTACGGCGCCGGCGAACATCATGCCGAACATGGTGAATACCGGCCGCACCCCAAGCTTGTGCGCCAGGACATAGCGGCTCGCCAGCATCACCGCTGCCATCGCCAGGCTCCCCCAAAACGCGGGCATTTGCGGGCCGAGATATTCGCGCCAGCCCACCACCCCCATGCGTTTGAGCAGGTTCACCATCAAAAACATCACGATGACGGATACGATCACCACGGCCACGGAAACGCCGACGATGCCGTAATTCACGCCAAGGTAAACGGCAAAAGCCAGCAAAATGAATTCGATGAGCCGGCGGAAAGTGGAATTGCGCACAAAACCCGTGGCGGTCACCACCGAGTTCAAAAAGGGATCGATGGAACGCAACACCCCGGCGACGCACATGATTTGCAGAGGCAAAGTCATCGGCCGCCATTTTTCACCGAATAAGAAATCCACGAATTCCGGGGCGATGATCATCACCCCGATCAACAACGGATAGCTGGCCAGCGAAACCGCGAGCACGGCTTTTTGAAAACCGGCTTTGACTTTTTCCGGTTGATCTTGCACGCGGGAAAAAGCCGCGAACATGACGGAATTCAGGGCGCGCGTGATGCGGCGTTGCGGCAGCCGCATCAAATCAAAGGCCTTGGAGTAGTATCCCAATTGTTGTGCGCCCAGAAAACGGCTGATGACGAAACGATCGGCGTTGTCGGCCAGGTAGCGAAAAAAATTGCGCAAAAATACCCAGCCGCCGAAACGAAACAGCTCTTTCGCGGCTGGCATGTCGAATTTCAGCGAGGGCCACCAATGAATGGCGCGCGCCGCGAGAAAACCCACGATAGAGATGCCCAAGATCTTGCTGAGAATCAGGCTCCACACGCCGAAACCCATGAAGGCCAGCGCGACGGAAGAAAAGATCTCCGTGAACCGTCCGATGATCTCGATTTGCGCCGATTTTTGAAAGTTCATCTGGCGATCGAGCATGGTGGTGCCGGCAGCTTCAAAACAATCGAGCACCATATACAACGCCACGCCGGGCAATACCGTGGACAATCTGGGCTCGCGAAAATACTCCGCCAAAAAAGGCAGGAATGCCATGATCACACCGAAGAGCGTGATCTTGAAAATAAAATCCATCAAGAACAGCGTATTGATATGCTCTTCCGTCACTTCTTCGCGGCGCTGCACCAGTCCCATGCTGAAACCGAACTCCCCCATTTTAGTAGCGAACTCCACGATCATCATGGACATTTGCACCAGGCCGAAGTCTTTCACGTCCAGCATGCGCGCCAGCGCAATGCTGCCGAAAAACTGCATGAAGGTGCCGCTCAGGCGCGACATGGAATTGTAAACAATTCCGAGTTTGGCTTGTTCGCCGATACTTTTGGGCTTTTGCGACATTTAATCTGCCGGACAAAGTAATTTGAGTTTTTCTGACGCGCCGGCCATCTGCTCCAGCGTCACCGCCGCGATCGCCGCCACGAGAGTTGGAACCATCATGCCTTCCACCGCTGCCAAAGCACGGGCGGAATTTCTTGCCGGAAATCCGTGAGCGTTTTTTCGACGCTCACACTCGTGTCCAGCTTGTGCAGCGCAAAACTTTTGCCCAGCTCCTGATAGGCGCCGCGAATGTATTCGAGCTGCTCCACTTTGAACTGCGGCTTGCGCGCGAAAATGACTTCCGGCGTGGCATCCAATAACACGGTAAAATCGGGCTGGGGGTAACGGCGGCACAACCACTCCCGCAAGCGGCGGAAATGCCGCAACGGCCGATTCTTGTAACCGACCAATAAATCGTAGATATAACGATCGGCCAGAACGATGCGGCCGCGACGCAAACGCGGCAAGACCACGGTCCAATAACGAAACCACAATTCCAGCGCCAGAAAGGCATAGAACAGAGTGCCACGCAGGAACAGTTTTATGCGCGACACCAAGCCGGGCTGTACTTCGAGCTTGCGGTTGAAGTCCCGCTTGTTTTTTTCCTCTTGATGAAAAGGCTTGAGGTGTAACACGCGCACCAGATCAAACAACGGCAATTGGTTTTGCCCCCACGGGCCGAGATAAACGATGTCCGTGGCGATGGTGGCGCGGCGAAATTCTTCCCGCACGGCATTGGTGAGGGAGCTTTTGCCACAGCCATCCGGGCCGATGAACGCGATCAATGCACCGCGCCGTGCGCCCATACGGCCGTCGAGTGTTCCGAGCAAGCCGAGGCGCGCGCGCCGCACCGCATTGGCGAACGGCTTGAAGCGCAGCCGCTGCAGCGCACGCCGTCTGGCCCGTTGTACGAGTTTCGGCTCCTGCAGCAGTGCTTGAAAATTTTCCCGGATTTCCTGAAAAAGCCGGTCCAATCCGAATGCCTGCAAATGCTCGCGGAGATATTCCTCCTCCAACGGCATCGCTAGCAACGCGAGCAGCCGAGCGCGGTGTTTGGCTTGAATCTCTTCCTTGCTCAGGACATTATGCCAGAGCAGGGTCAACAGCTCATCCTCCGGGCTGGGAAAATCGAATGCCCCGATTCTTCGCCGGCGGGCAAGCACGCGCCCGGCGTCCAGAAACTCATAGCCGCGATAAATCAGGCGCTCGTGCAGGTCGATGACGTGCGAACCGTTTTTCTCCCAGCGCAGCAGCACTTTTTTGCCGGGGTTGAGCCGGCCGGATTTCAATAAATGAAAACCCTGCTGCCGCGCGCATTGCATGAAATCGCCAGAGCGCCGGCGGTCGATCAACAGGTCAAAATCCCGCATCGCCGGGGACTCGGGATGGTCGCGCAAAACGAGATAGGGAATATTTTGCGTGTGCAGCAAGTGCAGCAGGCTGGCAAAACAAGTGGCGTTCAAACGGCGACTCCGATGCGCGGCGCTAGCGGCTCACGTTCGAACAGCTCGAGCATGTCCGAGAATTGCCGCCGCACAAATTTTGCATCCATGTTTTTGTCCGATCCGAGGTAGGCGCGCAGTCGCAAAAGCCAATACATCAAGACGAGCGCTGGCCAATCCGCGCGGCGATAACCGTATCGTTCGCAGGCCTCGTCAAAATAACTGGTGTGCCGGCCGGTGCGGTCTTTGATCAAACGCAAAGCGATGGCGGGCGCGGGTTCGTGGAACGAGCGTTCGTCCGTGCGCACAAAAAAATGCAGCACATCCAAAGGCGGCGCGGAGAGAAAATCCGCCAAATCCCAATCGATCACGCCCCTCACTTCTTGGGTCGAAGGATCAATCAAAATGTTTTTGATCGAAAAATCACCGTGCACCAGACTCAGCGCCAGTTCCCGGCCAGCGAACACCTCGTAGCAATACGCTACAACGCGTTGCAGGCGCACACTCTCGACCGGCCCGGGCGACAACCATGCCTGCAGATCGCGCGCATGCTCACCGATCAAACCGGCGAGCACGCGGTCATCCATCTGAACGCGCCGCGCCAGGCGTTGTTGAATCTCAAACCACAGCCGGAAAATATTATGCCATTGCCGGGCGGTGTGCGCCGTCGCGGGCAATTGGTCGAGAGAGCAGCCCGGTAAAAAGGTCTCAAGATAATAGGCCTGCGCTTCAAATTGTCCGGCCGCGAGATGATGCGGAAAGCACTCGCGCTGCTCCGGCAGCAGTTCCAGCGCCTGCGACAAGCGCAGCAGATGGCCGGCATTCTCACGCATGCGCGCCGCGGCATAAGGAATCAACGGTAGCTTGAGCAAGGCGGCCGGGCGTGGCGTGCCTTCCTGATGCAAAACGACTTGCACTTTTCCGCCGGGCAGCACTCGCATCGCTCCGGCCGGCCGCCAGCTTTGCTTGGACACCAGAGTGAGATGGCGCAACAATCTTTCCAGGTAAGAGAACGCCTGCGCCGCAGGCCGCTGTGCACAAATGACATGTTCTGCGTGCGCCGGTTTCTCCGCATGCACGTGAGAGAGCATGCTGGGCTTTTCCGGCGCAATCGAAATATGTCGAGGAGCAGGGAAACAAGGCGCTAACGTCAGCATGAGCCGCTCCGCTTGCGCGCACACCGGGAAAAATTTCGCCGCCTGCGAAGCTCCGGCAATACCATCGGCCATAAAGCCCGGGCGCAAGTATCTTTGCACCCCCATCAATTTTGGCCGGCGCAGAATGGTGCGTAAAAACTTTTCCCCATGCTGCCTCAATCTCCGCCGGCCGGAATGGCGCAAAATCAACCAATACTCCTCCGCGCTGTGGGCGCCGGCGTGCAGACGCTCCTGCAGTTCCTGCCAGCCGGGTTGACGCCAGCTTTCCAGTTCGGGCATCAACACGATCGTGGCGTAAGGCGGTTGCAGGTCGGCGAGCGAGTGCAAGCAGCGCAAATTCGCCAGCGCCTTGGCGGCCGCCATTTCTGCGATCAACTCTTGTTCTTCCGGCGCCAGCCCGAAAAGATCGACGCGCGCCACATGCCGTGCAAACGCCAACGGCATGGCGCTGAAACCGGGCAGATAGAAAAGAACGGCTTGCGTTGCGGACAGATGCGTGAAAAACTTCCACGCGCCGGTGAGTTCGAAGATTGTATCTTTGAGCAGCAGCGTGCGCCAGGGTTCGGGCAAAACTTGGCGCATGCGATCGAAGCGCGGTGTGCGGCTTAGGTCTGCTCGGATGGTCATTCCTTCAATCTTTCCGGGACAGGGCCGTGCGCAAGGCCCGTTCATTCGTGCGCCAAACCTCAAGCCGCTCCTGGCGATGCGCTTGAATGGCGGTCCGGTAAGCCGGGCCTTCCTTTTGCAGCGCACGGACGGCACGCACGATGTCTTGAGGAGAATTATTCACGAACAGTGCGCCCTGGCGAAACGTCTCGCGCAGCAGCGGCCAGTCCGAAGTGATGATGGGTGTGCCAAGTGCCATCGCCTCGTAAGCACCGCGCTGCATCGTGTGATCGCGCGTGGTCAACACCATGACCGCATTGCTGGCCTGCAACAAGCCGGCATAAAGATCGAGCGCGAGATAGTCCGTGAACTTCACGTTGTCCGGCTTGCGTTCCCGCAAACGCGCGGGCGCGTCTTTCACCTTGCCGGTAACGTAAAAATCGACGTCGCCAAGTTGAAGCGCGGATTGCCAGATGTCATCCAGCGGTTCGTCAGCATTGAAGCTGCAAATCACGGTGATGATAAAACGGCCATTCGCCGGGAACGGTGTTATTTTTTCGAAGGTCACCGGCAAATCGCCAATGACCACGTACGGCGCCTGCCAAGCGGCCACCTGCCCGGCAAGATGGGTGTTGGTGACAATATTCGTGAGCGCGCGCCGATAGAACCAGGCGTTGAGAAACAACAAGGGTTTCCAGCGCGACATCGTGAAAGCCGCCGTATGTGTGTCGGTGATATAACCGGCGTGATAAAGACGGCAGTAGAGATAAACCGGGGCGCAAATAAAAACGGGGGGCACCATCACGATCACCACGCGGGGCTTTTCCCGCAACAGCAGGCACCACGTTCGCCACATCTGAATGAGATATTTCAGCCAGACCGTGGCCGCGCGACTGCCCAGGCTTTCGACATAAACCATTTTCGAAACGCCGCCCAGCAGTTTCGCCAGCGCATCGCTGCGGCTGCAATTGGCGGCCCAAGAGACAAACAACAATTCGGCGGCGCGTGCAGCAGCGCCGTTCTGCGCGCGAATGTCTGCCATATGTCAATGCAAAGATCGAATAAATGTTCACTTTTTGGAGGAAGAAACGGCGTGGCCGTTGCTCGCCGTTTCCTCCGGCCAGAAATCGGGAGCAGCCGAATGATACTCATGATAGAATACGCTCACCGTATCGTGCGGCGCGACTTGTGATTTTGCCAGGCGCGTGAGCGCTTGCATCTGCGCATCTTTGCTAAAACGGCGCAGCAGCGGCTCGGCGCGCGCAATGCTCGGTTCCTTGCCGCCTTCGCTGCGATAGGCGCGCAGCAATCCCTGATAAATGACCGGATCTTCCGGATCGATGTGAATCACGCGCTTGAAAGCGCGCTTGGAGTGTAAATAGTCGTCCAACAAGTAATGCAAACGAGCCAGCTCCAGATGAAATTCGCGATCGCGCCGCACGAGGCTGGAGGCTATTTTGACTTGCGCGCGTGCCTGGCGATAATCGCCTTCGGCCTTCAGTGCCAAGGCCAAATAATAATGCGCGCGCGCGTCCTCCTTGTCCAGTCGTAGCGCTTGGGCAAGAAACTCCTTTGCTGCGGCCGTTTCGCCGGTGCGCAGCTTGACGATGCTCAGATTGACCAACACATCGACATTGCCGGGCGCCAATTCATGCGCCTTCAAGAAGGCCCGCTCCGCAGGAGCAACATCGTGTTGGCGCAGCAAGCCAACCCCGTAATCCTGCCAGCGCACCGCTGGTGCAGTTTTGTCCGCAGTGGCGCCGGGAGCGGACGCCGTTTCACTCCACCGCAACACGGTTTCCGCGTGCGCCATTTCCACGATGGGAGGACGAATTTGCCGGGCGCGTGAATACGCCGCTGAATCCGCGGCGGATAAACGCGGAGAGGCAGGATCACGCTGCCAGGCCAGTGCTTGGGGATGGGGTTTGCGGTAATTCAGTTTCGCCGTCACGCGAAGCTCCTGGCCGCAATCCATGGGAAGGCTGACGCGATAACGCACGACTTCCGCGCCGTTCGGCGGCAGCAAATTCACCCGGGCCGCGGCTTGCATTTTCCAGCTTTCAGGATGAAACGTGCGCGTGCCGGCGCTATCCACCGCGTGAATGCCGTAGACATGCGCCTGTGGATCGACCTCGTCCTGCCCCTCGCCACGCGCCGCGCCACTCCAGAAAACTATTTTGCCACGCTCATCGACGATTTTCAGCTCCAGCCACGCCTGGGCCATATCCGCCGCGCCCGCTGGAAAATTATGGCCGATGTCGCGTGAGCGCACGACAACGTCAAGCCGGAAAGACTGCCCGGCGAGCAGGCGAGGAATCGTCCCGGCCAGCGGCGCGATCAACGAATCCGCATCGTCGGGAGCGATTTCGACGCGCTGCAAACTCCATTCCTCCCCGGGATTCTTCATCAAGCTCGCCACTTCGACGTTTTCCATGTGCGTGTCGTTCGAATCCGCCGGCACGAGCCGTGGCTTGCGCCGAGGCGTTTGCGACAGGCTCATCGCAAAAATATCCAACGCAATCCGGCCCTCACGCAAATAGTCCATCGTCGCGCGCAGCCGTTCTTCGCCGCCCTGCGTCAGCGACAGCAGCGTATTGCCGCCCAAGAAACGATGATCGCTCGCCTTGCCCTGCGTCGCACTGGCATCCTGGGAAGCGACCTCGGGCATGTGGCACGCCACGCAGTCTTTCCGTTCCGGTGCGCGTTGGTAGTCGCGCGCGCCCAGACCGAAGCTGCTGGCCTGCCAACTGTCGTAATCATTCATCACCTGCACCCACCGAGCGCCGTTGAGCGACTGGTCCACGTGGCCTTTGTGGCAGGAAGAACAAAACGCGCCGTTCTCATTGCGATAAAACGGCTGTAAAAAGGCTTTGCGGTGCGGTCTGGCGTCCAAATGCACGAACCAGGCGAAGATCTGTTTCTTCCAAGCTTCGTTGCCGGCGAGCCATTCAAACATTGCAGGCTTTTCGACGACATAACCGCCTTGCCCCATCGTGCCGCGCACATTCACGACGGCATGGCAAGCGGTACAGGTGACGCCGGCCTGCGCCGCCGGTTTCTGTGCCTGGGCCGCCGCCGGCAGGTTCGATGTCCCGTTGAGCAAAGCTGCCGGTGTGTGGCAGCCTGCGCACCACTTCGTCGCGGTGTTTCCCGCTTGGGCCTCGGCCCTGGCGAACGCCGCCTGGTACCACAAGTTGTTGAAACCGGAATAGCGATGCGGCGAGGTGCGCCATTGCTGATAGATGTCCTCATGGCATCCGGCGGCGCCGCAGGCTTCGGCATCGATCAAAAACGATGCCGGAATTGTGTCTTGCGAAACGGTCGCAGCGCTGGAGGGGAAGAACGGTCCCTGCGCGCCGCCTATCGCTTCCGCTTCCATGGAGGCGGGCGCAAACGGCGGATTGTGCACGCGGTCATCGTAATGCACGAACAAAAAGCGGTAGGTATGCACCATAATTGGAATACACACACCGGCGACGGCGAAGACCAACAACCAGCGGCCGGCGGTGTCGTAGCGGTTCCGAATGCTGATTTGATGCCCGACGCGCCGGATGGCCGTGGTCAAGAACACGACCCCCAGGAAACAAAACACCACGTGCGCATACAGAATCCATTCGGAGGCCTTGAAATTACCCGCCAGCGTCAAATAAAGAGCAGCCACAACGCCGAGCACGCAACACCAAAATCCGAGATGTCCCAAAAACAACGCCAGCCCTTTGCCGGTGCGCGCATCTTGGGCCAGCAAACGCCGGCCGTAAATCAATCCCGGAATGAGCACAGCGAGGCCCAAGCCGACGTGCAGAAAGACGTTCAGCATGTAAAAGAACGAATTCTCGGCGAAGGCGATTAGGTATCCGCTATTGGGCAAAAGCAGCAAGATGCCGACCAGAATCACCTTTTCCACCCAAAAGCGCTTTTCTGTTACTTTATTCGTTTGCATCACAAAGCTTCGGACATCAACAGCCCAGTAGTCATGAACACAGGAATTTTGAGAATCTCAGGGTTTTTGCAGGCACGGGGGAAAGCAACTCTCGCTCAAAGCAACTGCAAGCTGAAGTGCTGCCGCTGCAGTGCTTCTGAAGTTTCTGGAGACAGCGCCGCGCCTTCACACCAACACAACCTGAGTGCTTTGATTTCGGAGAGAGCATCGGTTGCGGCTTCAGCCAAATACTCAACGCCGGCGGGACCACCGGAATAAACCGTCACGCCCTTATCCAGCATCGTTCGTAGCAGAGCAGCGGCATTGGCCGGCTCCGCCAAAATCATTTTTGCCCCCGTGGCGATCACCGCCAGCAGGCCGCCGACCAATCCGCGTGTGTGCGCAAACGGCCACTCCGACAAGACACAATCGTCGCAGGTGAGACCTGAGAGCTGTGCCAGTTTTTCCGCTTCCTCAAAAAGCTCGCGATGCGTATATCGCCGCGATTCCACGCCGTGCGTGGCATGTGTTTCGAAAAACAGCCCCGCGGCACGGTCGTTTTCTCCTTTTGTCGTAACCGGCGCGGCAGTGTGCGTGTGGCCGTTCGTCACTTTTCTTGCGCCCGGCGTCCCGCTGGCATGGGGCACTGCTACCTCACCTTCTCGCAGCAGCGGCAGAGCGGCGCCTCGCGAGGTCGCAATGTTATCTTCCTCAAAGATGGCCAAAGGCAGTTTTTGCAGAGGCCATGCGCTTTCCGGCGCAGAGGAGAGAACCTCCATCATGAACTCGCGATGGCGCGGAATGGTGATCACGGCATGGGCTTTGGCGGCCTCCAATGCGGCGCGCACTTCCGCGGCGTTGCAACTGGTTGTCAGCGGTACGGCGATGCCGTACAAGCGCCACAGTCCCAGCAAGCTGATCACGAATTCGTGCGTATTCGGCATGAAAATCGCCAGCCGGTGGCCGGGCTGCACGCCGAGCGACTGGAAGTACCGCGCCATCCACTCGACGTACACGTGCAGCTCGAAATAGGAGAATTGCCGGTCTCCTTCGATCAAGACCACGCGCTCGTTGTGGGCGGCGACGGTTTTATCAAACAATTGGTTGATCATCGCGAGAGGTTCCTGAGTGATTCAAAACACGCGATCTTACAACTCTGAAATACAGAATCAATCTTACCTCACGCACGCGCGCTTTGCGGAAGAATGGGGGCAAGAATGTTGTTAAGGCCGTGCAGCAATTCTCTTCTGCCGGCGCGCGGTTCTCTAAATAACTGTAATGGATTTCACCATCCTGGTGGAGGGGCCAGTATATACCAAGCTGATGCAACGGGGGCGTGCCTCTGTCAGGCGGGGCTGACATTCTGAATGGGCCTGACGCGGGGCAAGCCCCGGGCCAAGCTGTGCGCGGAGAACACCAATTCCTTTCAAAAATGCAAAAAGTGAAAATTTTGGAAATCAGCTCATATCCACCTCCGCATTCCGGCTGGGGCGTGCGCGTGGCCATGGTGAAGAGCGAGCTGTTGCGGCGCGGGCATAATTGCACCGTGATCAACATCGGCAAGAGCCGCAAGATCAAAAGTCCGGAATACGAAGACGTGCAAAGCGCGCGCGATTACGTGCACAAGGTTTTGCAGTACTGCGCCAAAGGCTATCAGGTTCACATGCACGTCAACGGACAATCGCCCAAGGGTTTCGTGCTCTGCCTGTTGAGCCAAAGCCTCAGCCTGTTGTTTGGACGGCGCAGCATCTTGACTTTTCACGCCGGCACCGATCAAATTTACTTTCCGCGATCCAACAGCAAGCTCGGCGTACTGGTGCTTCTCGCCATTTTCGCGCTCAGCCGGAAGATCATCTGCAACGAGGAGGCGGTGAAGCGGCGCATTTGCGAATATGGCGTGCGCGGGGAAAAAGTCTTTCCCATTCCCGCCTTCAGCACGCAGTACCTGGAATTTGATGAAACCGCAATCGAGCCGGCGCTCGAGACATTCATGCAGCAGCACGAGCCTGTGCTTTCTTCGTACAGCCTGCTGCGTCCGACTTTTCACCTCGATACGACGCTGCGCGCACTGGCAGCGCTCAAACAAAAGTGGCCGCGCCTGGGCATGATCTTTATCGGCTCGACCAAGCGCGCGGAAGACATGGATGCCGCAACGGTTTTTCGCATGGTGGAAGAACTGGGCCTGAGTGAGAATATTCATTGGGCAGGCGATCTGCCGCACGCCACTTTCCTGACCGTGGTCAAACGCTCGAAAGTTTTCGTGCGCACCTATGTATTCGACGGCGTCTGCAGCTCGGTATTGGAGGCGCTGTCGCTGGGTGTTCCGGTGGTGGGATGTGAGAACGAGCTGCGGCCCAAAGAAGTCATTCTTTTCAAGACGGGCGAGGAGGGCGATCTGGCAGCCAAGCTGGAGCATGTTTTGCAAAACTATGCACAAGTCAAAGCAAAAATCTCACGCCCGGCCGTGCGCAACACTCTGGCGGAGGAAGTTGAATTGCTGGTCCACGCGTGAATGTGGCGTTTCTGAAACAGGTAGGTTCCCATGCCCAAACCGCTCAAAGTTCGCCTGCAGCGCAAAACACGGCGCATCGTCAAAAGCTCTCGGCAATGGCTGAAGCGCCTCGCTCACGCTGAGGCACAGCCCGCACGCGCCGTTTTCGTTTTCGGCTCGCAGCGCTCGGGCACGCGGCTGCCCATGGACGTGCTCGATCTTGCGCCGCACATTATGACCTACAAGGAAGGTAATTCCCGCGCCTTTAACCGCAATCTGTTGAAGAGCAATGCGGAAGTGCGCGAGCTGTTGCGCAAGAGTTTGTTCCCCCTCGTTGCCTTCAAGCCGATTTGCGACTCGCATCGCGCGGCCGAATTGCTCGATTATTTTCCGCAGTCGAAAGCGATCTGGATTTTTCGCAACTACAAAGACTCGGCCAACTCCGCGGTGCGCAAATGGCGGCACGGCCTAAACAATCTCAAGCACATTGCTTCCGGCAATCTCCCCGCGGCCGGCTGGCGCGCTGGTGGATTGACGCCCGAAAGAGTGGAACTGGTGCGCCGCTTCTATAGTGCGGACATGTCCTCACATACCGCCTATGCGCTGATGTGGTTTTTGCGCAATCATCTGTTTCTGGATTTGGACCTGCATCGCCGCGAGGAGGTATGTTTGGTGAAATACGAAGAGCTGGTAAAAGCACCGGGCCAGCACTTTCCGCGCTTGTTTCGGTTCATCCAGTGCCCTTACCAGGAAAAATTCGTGCGCGGCGTGTACAGTTCCTCCGTCGGGAAAGACAAATTTCCAGACGTGCCCGAGGAGATGATCAGGCTGTGTGAAGGCTTGTATCGCCAGCTCGAGCAAATTTATCAAGACAGCCTTGCGGGCAAGAAATCGCCGATGAGGGTTTGAGGCGGAATCGCTTTCACGGGAATGACGTTCCCCCGGCTTCAATCAGATGGTGGGATTTTGTCTTTGCCCGCCCAGTTTTGTGACACCGTAATTCTGATCTCCCCATCATGCCGCTGGAACACGATGCGGTCTTGCCAAGCTTCGCCCCTCACCTGAACCACAAACGGCTGGTGGTCGTTTTCCTGGTATCGCCCGGAACATTCACCATGTATCGTCGGGAGCTCCTCTCTAAACGGCATCAATAAAGTCACAAACTGCGCGGGCATGCGCGCGGGCATGCGCCAGCGCAAAACTGGTGCGGCGATTTTGCGACCATAGGCCGGCGCGACCCAGCCTTGCTCCGGCGTTTGCCCGCCGCAAAAAATTTCGCCTGCCGCTGGCGGCACGCTGAGGTCGCAGACCAGCAGTTTTTGCCCCTCGGCATATTGCGCGATGATTTGACCATTCACATTTTGCACCACCAGCTCCGGCGCAAAATGCAGCCAGCGGTCGACAACATGTTCACCTTCACCCTCCACACGGTCGCAGATCAACCAGTATTCCTGCCGGCAATAAAAAATGCCGCGGCGATGGCGCGCGTTGCAGCTGAAGCCAGTGACATGTGCTTCCACAAAAACGAAATCTTGCTGTTGGAGGAAGGCGGAGCGCTCCACTTTCGGCACGTGCGAATATCCCAACCGGCCCACGATTTTGCATGCACTTTGCTCATCGATCGTAATGCTGTTGTGCGCCGCGCCGCTGCGAAAATGATTTTGCCAGCGCAGCTCGCCATTGTAGGTCAACATCCCGGAATCGATCAAAAATGACCGGCCGTGTGCAGTTAAACAGAAGCTCAAAGCATCGGCATGGCCGTGTGCCGTCGAAACATTTTCGTCCGTGAACAGGCCGTGGCTTTGCGGGCCACAATCGAACATCAAACAATGCGAGTCGCGCTGCCAGCCGTTTCGTAAGACGGCATAGCCGCTTTCCGGCAACAGCAGGCTGCTGTGTGCGGGCGGTCGCGCCGCCAGTTTTTCGAATTGCTGCCGACTTTCCGGGCCCAGCAGCCAGAGGCAAGCTTCGTGATACGATCCGGCGAGAAATTTGAAATCGCCGCGTTGAAAAAGAATCGCGCCCAGCGCCAGGCAGTCGCGAAAATCCCAGGCCGGTTTTGCACCGAAATAAAACGCAAAAGCGTTGTCATTGTCCCCAATCATGGGATGCTTGCCGTCCGGTTGCTGGCTGTGCATGCAAAACTCCAGTGCCGCTTCCAGACGTTCGCGCATCGGCGGCGGCACGGTTATCCCGTTGCGCTGCGCCAAAATCAGCACCTGCAAATACAGGCCCAGCGTGAAATGATGGTAGGAGAGCGCTTGCTCGACCGACATGCCGTCCGTATGAAACTGCCTGGTCACCTCCTCCCCCAAGATTTTCCAACCCTGGTCGCGCCAGCGCTTCGCTTCGGGAAATTCCGGAAACACGATGCCCAGAATAAAAAGTGCGGCGGATTCGCCCACCAGATGATTGTAAGGGCTGGTATAAAAAGACAAATGGCGGCTGATATACCGCCCGTGCAATTGCAGCATACGCAGCAGGCGAGCATGGGTTTGTGGCGTCAAGCTGCTCGCCGGCAGGCAGAAAACATAAGCCCACAACCACGATAGGGCGCGCATGCCCACTTCCAAAGCGCTGGTCCAATGGATACCCCACAAATACGGATTTTGCTCGATCCAGCTCTCACACTGCGCCAGCACTTCGGTGGCGTATTCCTCCTCACCGGTGAGCCAATACGCCTTGCCCAACACCGCAAAATGATGGTGGCGATTCAGTTCCCAAACATATTTCACGTCTCCCGGCAATTCCTGCTCGCCGTCACGCTGGCCATAGAATTTGATCTCGGTATAGAATTTCTGCGGCCAGCGGCGGCGGGAAATCGGATCCATGTGCCAGTCGAGGCCGCTGGGAAAACTGGCTTCAATGTCCAAATAAGAAAAGCGCCGTGCGCGCAAGTGGCCGGCCGCTGCCAAATCCGCCGCCGCATGCGAAAACAGGCGCGCGAGATCCGAAAGCCGTGAGCGTTGCCGCGGATCAATGAAAAAATGCGTTGCCTGGCCGCGCTCGCTTTCGTCAAGGAATCGCGCTCGCATGTATCGCTGCAGCGCCTCCTCTGCGGCCGGCCATTGCGCCTGTAAGACCGCTTCCGTGAACAGCGGGGAAGCCTCTTCCGGCAGGCGCCATTTTCGCAAATAGCGCGCGGGCGCCATCGCCTCGCGGTATTTTTCTCGCAAGTACGTGCGTACTTTTTTAGCGCCCGACATTTGCAGGCGGTAGCGCACTTCACCAAAAGACATGGTGCGTAGTTTATTCAAATTCATGACGTGATAAATCGCCTCAATATCAAGAGCACGTACGCAGCAGCCAGTCATTGTAACGCTGGAAGACGCGCCGGTTGAACAGGCGCACCGGCAGGCTCAATCGCGCCGACGCGCCCACGACGCGCTGGCGCATGATCGCGCTGTAATTATTGATCACGTGTTTGATGGAAAACACGCGAAACATTTGATCATTCTCAATACGAGTTTCTGCGCACGGGCTTGCTTGATTGTAGCCCTCCAAAAAAGCGCGCTGCAACCCGTGAATTTTGCCCCGGCTAAAAGTCGGCTTGTGCAAATAGCCTTCTAATCGATGGCAGAAGTAAGCGACGTCGTTGTAGATCGATCCGGTCTTGAACATGGCAAAATCGAAAACCGTGAGGCGTGCTTCATCGGCCAGCAAATTAAAAGGGGCATAGTCGCTGTGGCTGCCGCATTGTCGCAATTGTTCGCCCGGGACACTCGCCAGCGTTTTTTCCAAATACTTCCGCACGTTGTTGGCGTCCGATGGCGAGAAGGGCGTCTTCGCGCTTTCCACTAAACGCTGCAGCCGAATATCGACATATTCCAGTATCTCCCCAACCTCGAGGGGTTGATTCACCGCGGTGACGGATTGCAGAGCCGCCAGCAATTTACCGGCCCGCTGGCAATGACGTGCGGTTTTTTCACCTCTGGCTTTTTTATGCCAGCGCTTGGCGTCTGCGGCAATCAACTCCGCCAACATTCTGCCTGGCGCTTCTTCGGAGACCAAACACAACAAGTCACCAAAATGCGCCACCGGCCGCACGGTGCCGTATTCCGCAACAGCGGGAAGCCGCTTTTGCAGCATGCGCGCGACCTCGAATTCTTTCTGCAGGCGCTCTACGTACTTTTGGGTGTTGTCGCGATTCTTGTCGGTGGGCCGAATGATTTTGGCGTAAACCGCGGTGGGACACTGCGCTCCGGGCGCGAGGTCGCCGGGCAACAACGCCAAACGAAAGGTATTGGAATATGGCCGCTGAATCTGGTTGGTGATGGCGATTTTTTTCAGCCGCACTCCGGGCCAAAGCTCGGCGGCCTGCGCCTGCAAACGCTGCATGACTTCATCAATCGCGCCGGGCATGCTCGAGACACAGCAGAAATTCTTCGTGAAGTTGGCGCGCCAGTTCGACGCCGTCATATTTTTTGAAAGCCCCGTTGGCGGAGGGCGCTTGCACTCCGCCGTTGCGAAATTCATGAACGAGTTGCAGCAGCGCCGCTTCGATGCCGGGAATATCTTCCGGCTCGAGCACCGGGCCGAGATTGTTATCGCGCACGATGTCGGCGGTGGCGCCGGCCGGGGTGAGCGCCAGAATGCGTTTGCGCATGCCGATGTATTCGAAGATTTTTCCGGGCACGGAGACGCTGGTGCCGGGCTGCAGAATCAGCAGAACGTCGCTTTCCATCTGATGCGCCAGCGCCTCGCGATGGGACACCTGCGGCATCACCGTAATTACGCTGCGCAATTCCTCCCCGCCCTCAAAGCTTTTGTAAAGCTCCGGCGCGATCACACCGACAAAGCGGATTTCCAGCTCCTGCGGTGAAATTTTCCGTTGTGCCAGGAGATTCTCGCACGCTTTGAAGAATTCCAGCGGATTGCGGCGGCGGTACAGCGCGCCGGTATGCGTGAGAATCAGCTTGCCACGTCGTTCCGCGCGCAGGTCGAGGCCGGCAAAATCTTGCGGATCGAAACCGTTGGTAATCACGTTGAATTTCCGTGCGAGTTTCTCGCCGTAAAACTGCGCAAACTCGCGCGCATTCCAATCGGTGTTCAAGAGCACGCGATCGGCGTGCTCGACGAATTGCCGTTCGAGACGGGCAGCCATTTTGCCCCGCCACGAGCCGGCGAGAATTTCGGATTTCCACGGCGCGCGCGCCCAGGGATCACGGAAATCCGCCACCCAGGGCAGGCCAGTGAGGCGCTTCAAATACTTGGCGATCAAATGCCCCGTAAACGGCGGCGCGGTGGAATAAATCAAATCGAACTTTTCCCGCCGGTGCAATTTCAGCGCCAGGCGCAAAGCATACGGCAGCCAATTGATTTCCTTATCGGGCGTCGTGAGCAAATCATATAAAAAGTCTTTCGTGCGCTGCTTCAAGCCGTGTTTTTTCCGTTGCTCGGGCAACTCCTCGCCCTCTGTTTCGGATGATTTCGAGGCGTTCTTTGCAGCCGCAGGCGCGGCCTGGCTTTCCATTCTCGCCGCTGGCGTGTGGCGGCGAAAAATCTCCTTGGCGCGAAACAAATTTGCCGTGCCTTGAAAGGCCGGCGCCGAAGCGATGCGAACGCCGGCGGGAATTTTTTTGAGCAATTCGCGATCGACGGGAGAGAGCGGCGGATAACTCGGCTCGGCCACGGTCAGCACAGTAAGATCCCAGCCCCGGGCCGGCAAATAGCGCGTGAAGCGCACCGTGCGATGCACGCCCGCGCGCGCCAAAGGCGGAAAAATATAGGCGATGAATAGAACTTTCTTGCGAAGAGAAGCCAAGGTCAACCCTCGAAATAAACAAAAGGCAGCTCAGGCTGCCTTCAGAAGCGGGCGAGCTCCGGCATGCGCACCGCAGGCGCAAACCGGAATGCTCTCTTGATTTTTTACCAACAGATGCCTTGATAATTCGGCTGTGACTTGCCGCCGTCTTTGAGCATGCGCACCAGGTCGATGACGATTTGCTCCGGCTTTCTTTTGTCAAATGCCGTCGCAAACTCCTTGTTGCCGTTGCCGATGACCACGATTTCGGCAAAGCCCAGCACTTCGTCGAGCGAGCGCGCGAGCAAGCGGGAAAGATGCGGAATTTCTTTTTCGATGAATTCCTTGTTCGCGCCCATCAGGCGTGCCATGGAGACGTCGCGATCGTAGATGCAAATTTCATAGCCCTTGCCGAGCAGTTTTTCGGCCAGCAAGACCAGCGGGCTTTCGCGCAAATCGTCGGTGCCGTCTTTGAAGCTCAAACCCAGCATGCCGACTTTTCTTTTACCCAGCTTGCGAATCATCTCCACCGTGCGATCGACGTGCAGATAATTGCTGGGCATGATGGCTTCCAGCAAAGGCAGTTGCAAATCGTTGATTTTGGCGTGATACAGCAGCGCGCGCAAATCTTTCGGCAGGCACGAGCCGCCGAAGGCAAAGCCCGGCCGCAAATAGGCGCGTGAAAGATTGAGCTTGGCATCCTGGAAGAACAAGTCCATCACTTCATGGCTGTCGATGCCGAGCGTCTTGCAATAGCTGCCGATTTCGTTCGCAAACGCAATTTTAAGCGCGTGAAAAATGTTGCTGGAATATTTCACGGTTTCCGCCACTTCCAGGCTCGACACAAAGAACGGCGCGGGAATGCCGGCGTACAGTTCCTGCACTTTTTCGGCTGCCGTCTCCTCGCACACGCCGACCAATGTAAACGGCGGCGCATCGAAGTCTTTCACCGAACTGCCCTCGCGCAAAAATTCCGGATTGAAGCAGATGCTGAAACCCTGCCCCATTTTCATGCCGGATTCGCGTTCCATCAGCGGAATGAGCTGGCGGCTGACCGTGCCGGGGACGACCGTGCTGCGCACCACGACCACATGTCTGCTTTTCTTGTGGCGCAGGGCCTGGGCGATGCTTTTGGTCACGCCCAACAAACTATGCATGCTCAACGAGCCGTTCCCGTTGCTCGGCGTGCCGACGCAAATCAAACTGATTTCGGAATCGTTGATGGCTTCTTCGACATTATCCGTGGCACGCAGTTTCCCGGCCTGCACTTGCTGCAGAACCAGCTCTCCGATTTCTTCTTCAACGATCGGGCTTTTGCCGTCATTGACGAGCGCGATTTTCGTTGGGTTGACGTCCACGCCGATGACTTCGTGCCGGTTGCGCGCGAAGCAAGCGCTGGTGACCGTACCGACATACCCCAGTCCAAAAATGCTGATCTTCATTGCGTCCTCTCTGCTCGCTGGCATCCTTACCATGCATCAATTGCCGTCACAAAAACAGTTCGTAAATCCGCCGCCTAATTTAGTGCGCCGGCATGAAGGCCGTTTTTATGGCGTGTTATCATCATAAGAATTTACCGACAAAAATGCGAATGGCGGAAAACAAAAATGCGCCCTGTTACAATTTCTTCATTTTGGCTTGTCTCCGCTGCTCTTCGTGCTCTCCCACCTGCCCAATTCAATGGTAGCGATGACCTCATAAAGCTCCGGAACCGTACGGATGCGGTGCAGCTCCAGCAGGTCGCTGTTGTGATCGGCGAATCCATGCGCCGACACCACCGCAGACACAAACCCGCTCTCGCCCACCATTTGTTTGACCGCCTCGTTGTAGTAGGCATAAGGACCGCTATTGGGCACGGAAAAATGGCGGATGGGCCTCTTCACCCTTTGTTCCAACACCTCGCGGCAGCGGGAAATTTCCAGCAAGGCCTCGGCCGGCTCGGCATTGGGCAAATTCAGATGGCTGAGCGTGTGGCCGCCGATGACCATGCCGTCGTGCAGCATTTGTTCGACCTGGTCCCAGCGCAGCATGATGCCATGCAATACCTCTTGGGATTCGGCTCCGCCCAGTTGCTCGCGCAATTGCTGCCGCACCTGTTCGCGCACGGTGCGGTTATTGCTTTTGATGATGCGTGTGATCTCGCGCGCCGCGGATTGCCGCGCTGCCTCGCCGGTCAAGGGCAACTCGAGTAGCGTGCCGTTGTAGCGCAAAGAAAATTTCGGCGCGCGTGCGGCGCGAATCAAATAATGCAGCTCGGCAAGCCACAGCGGCTCCTGGCGATCGATGCAATTCGTCGTGAGATAGAACGCGCCCGAGCCGCCGTACTTTTTGAGAATTTGTGCGGCGATCATATTGTCGGCGTAGCCGTCGTCGAACGTGAACACCACGGCGTTTCTGGGCAAAGGCCTTTTCGCCAGCAAGGCCTCGAGGAGTTGATCCAAAGACAGAATGCGATAGCGTTTGGCAAAATACCGCACGTGCCGCTCGAAATCCTGCACCGAAACGCTGATGCTCGGGGTGGTATAAAAATTGTCTTGCGGATCGACCACGGCATGGTAGCGCAATATCGCCACTTTGTGATGCGGAAACAGAAGGCGCAGCAGGTGATAAAAACCGCAGTAGAACAGAATCTTTTTGATCAGTTTTGTGAATGCCACTTTGAGACGAGACCTCTTTATTTTTGACAGGACCACCGGGGTTTGACCGTGACCAGTGGTCGGCCATCGGCAGTCCGTTGCGGTTGACTGCTCACTGCTTACTCATCACCAGCGACGGTTCGCGCACCGTTTGCCAAGTGGTAAACGTCTGCCCGCGATAGTAGCTCAAAATGCCCAGCAGGGAGGCGTAGTTGATCAGGCAAAAATAATACGGCACGTAAAGGACTTTTGGAACCGAGGGGCGCTGTGCCTGGGCCCAGCCGCCCAGTGCGAGAACGTAGAACAAGATTTGGGCGGCAGCCATGGTGCTGTAAAATACCGACCCCTGCAGCAGCAAGAGATTCGCCACGAACGCTCCGATCATGAACACGGGCACGAGCCAGCGCAGCAACTTGTGTGAAATGACCTGTACCGTGAAAAAACCGAAGCGTAACGGATTCAATACACCGGCCACGCGCCAGAATCCGCGCCATGCGCGGCTGACGATGCGAACCTTGCGGCGGAATTCCTGAGAAAAAGTGTCCGCGCCGTTTTCATAACAAACGGCTTCCGGCTCATAAACGTTGCGATAACCCTGCAGAGTGATTTGCATGGGATTGACAAAATCACTGAGATCGGAAACCCGCATCGGGCGATACAGGTTCTTGCGAATGGCGTAAATTGCACCGTCGCCGCCGACCAGCGAGCCAACATGGGTTTCCATTTTTTTGATGGCGAGCTCATAGCGCCAATACAAATTTTCGCTCTGCGTCGAATCCGTCGCTCCCTCGAGATTGTAGCGGGATTCGCCGGTGACACAGCCGGTTTGCGGATCGGCAAAATTGCGCACCAAACGGCGCACGACCTGGCGATCGTACATGGCGTTGGCATCGGAAAACACGACAATCTCGCCGCGGGCCTGGGGGACCACGGCATTCAAGCCCGCGGTCTTGCCGCCGCGTTCGCGCATGCGCCACAAACGCACGCCTTGCGGCTCGTATGCACGCACGAGGCCATCGGTATCATCGCTCGAGCAATCGGAAATCACGACGATGTCCAGCTTGTCACGCGGATAGTCGAGCGCCAGGCTGTTTTCGATTTTTTGGCGAATCACGCTGGCTTCGTTGTAGGCACTGATGACGAGCGTCACCTCCGGCTCCGGAGCTTTGCCAGACGCCAGGCGCGCCGGGCGCAAGAGCTGCAGCAAGCACAGCACCAGAGGATAGCCGGCATAGACCCACAAAATCAAACCGGCGCAAAGCCAGAACAGAATCGCCATAGGGTACGGGGATAAAATTTCTTGATGTTCGTTCCGATTCACAAAAAACATTACACGTTACACTTTACACGTGTAACGTGTAAGGTTGTCTCGTCCTGATATAGGTTGACAGGTTTTGCACCTATTTCAGGAGACCATTTTATGTCAGACCCTGGGCTTCACAAACGCTACAGCCTTGCTTTTAAGCAAAAAGTTGTGACTGAAATTGAAG
>JBIOXB010000171.1:0-26299 GCA_044869275.1 bacterium | reverse complement strand
GACATATTCTGTCGGATTTTCGAATCCTTGCTCAGGTCGAATACTTGGTACGGTCAAAAGATTCCATCTCTTATCTGGGAATGATTGAAAATAGATTTTTTTGTGCTTAATCAATCTTTGTGCTTGCGGATTATTAATGATTTTCTCAGCATGTTTTAATCGGTAGTTCGTGTCTTTGGTTTTCATTGGGTTTATGCCTCTCACAATCGTAAATCCGGTCTTGCAAGAGAGAATATTCTTGAGAATTTCATCAGGTACATTTTTGCTATCAAGTTCTGCAATTCTTATTGCTTCCCTGTCATCCAAAAATGTGTCTATGTCTAATGGAAGATTTATCCGTCCCATTTTAGAACTGTTTGATTTAGTTTTGAATTTCGAAGCGACCGGATCAAAATATAAGGTTCGCAACTCAAGAATTGCTATTTTTGCGACTCTTGACAAACGCGATTGAATTAGTTTTTCCAAGTTTGAGATCTTCGCCAAGGAGTCAATCCCACAAGAAAGCAGGAATTGATTACACAAAAAGCTGCACTCGAATGTGCTAGTCGATAAATTGTGTTGATTTGAAATTACAGCCAATTTTTCCTGCAATTCTTCAAAGCTGCTTGCGTGTAGTCTACTTAGCCAATCCCACAAGAATCCCACGGCCTTTCGTCCAAGTCCCTTAATTTCGAGTAGATCATCAAATGTTTTTTTATCCAACTCTCTTAAATAGCAAAACCTATTTAAGAGCTTTGTAACAGTGTTGGAAGTCAGATTTTCAAAACCATCGACAAAAAGAAAAACTGTCTCAAACTCCAGCTCTCCCAGTTCTTTTGGTACATGTGCTTTTTGTTTGGCGTCCAGTACGTAATCTGTTTTTTCAACTTCAGGAAAGGATAGCTTCAAATTATTTGAGAAGTTTTGAAGTATTTTTCTTATTTGATGAAACTCAGCTAAACAAGTGCGACCAAAATTTTGAACATTCATCAAAGCATCATCATTAAGAGAAAGAAAATTTGTAAAATTCTGATTATAATTGGTCGCGACAAGCACGTTTAACAACCGTGTTGAGAGCACTATTTTTTTAGAGATACTAACGCTACTATCTGACAGCGCAAAAAGCTCTTTCCCATCTTTTCTGACGAAAGTAATTCTACCCAAATGATTCGGAGTTGATTGCCTCAAATCCCCAACGGTTGCTTTGGTTGATGTAGTTAAGAACTTCTCTCGTCGCCTTAATCTACGTATCTCATTTCCTATCTCTTTTGTATAACCTGGTAGGGTCGCGACAAATGGAATCGTCAATTCGGTGAGATTGCCGATGCTGTAGATTTTATTGCCCTTGAGAAAGCTCTCCAGTACTCTTGAAATGGCCATAGAGTATTATATTTCCTAAGAATATTATCCTTTCACACCCCGCTCTTCGCCAGCAGCTTCCTGAACAAATTCAACGGGCTGAAGGAAGAGCGCTGGCGCACGGCTTCGACGGGCAAAGGCTCGGGGACCTTGATTTCCTTGCCGGCCAGGGCCAGGCGCGCGTTTTCGGAGAAGAGCTTGCGGCCCAGGTCTTCACCCCACAACTCGCACACGGTTTTGTAAATCTGCCCGATGCGCAACGGCCGGCGCCGCGCATTGTGGCCGTCGCTGCCGACGAAATGGATCAAGCGGCTGTTCATCAGCGCAATGGCCAGCGCTTTCACGCCTTCGCCGTATTTGCCCTCCAGGCTGCCGGAGTTCATCTGCAGCAAACAGCCACGCTGCACGAAATCATACGCGCGCTGGGGATTTTTCAGCAGGCCAAAATTTCTTTCCGGATGTGCGATGATGGGAACCTTGCCGTTCAAAATAAGCTGGAAAAACACGTCATCCACGCCGCGCGGAATGCCCTGCATGGGAAACTCCACCAGAAAATAACGGCCATTGTCGTTAAACGTGGCAATGCGGTGGGAGAGATCCATCTCCGGCTGATAATAAATCTCGCTGGCCAGATGCAGTTTCAACGGCATCTGCGCCTCCGCCAGGCGCCGCTGCAAGTTCGCGTATTTGGCGAGAATTTCGGCTTCGAGCTTGTAGTACGTATTGTCGAGAATGTGGTGGGTAATCAGCACTTCGGTGGTGCCTGACTTCAGCGCCTGCTGCGCCATTTCCATTGATTCTTCCCAATCCTCCGAACCGTCATCGATGCCCGGCAATAAATGCGAATGCAAATCAATCATTTCCTGTCCTGTGACTCCATATTAAAAAGCTGAAACCGGCCTTCTGGCATTGTGTATAGCTTGTGCAAAGCTGCGCATCAGGTTGAGGTTCGTCGGGGAGAATTGACCCGGAGATATCCCCTCGGATTTTTCCAAGACATTTCCGGTGACGACAAACGAGGCGCCGGCTTCCACGCATTGCGCGGCCCAGTCGGGTGTGCGCACGCCGCCGCCGGCGATCACGGGCGCGTTGATGTATGCCGCCACCGCGCGAATCATATCGAGCGGCACGGGATGCTGCGCGCCGCTGCCGGCTTCGAGATAGATCAGCTTCATGCCCAAATACTCGGCGGCGAGCGCGGTGGCTTTGGCAATGTCGTCTTTGTCGCGGGGAATCGGCCGCGTGTGGCTCATGAATTCCGCAGCCGTGACCCGGCCGGATTCGATCAGCATGTAACCCGTGGGAATCGATTCGAGCCCAAGATGCTTGATCAACGGTGCGGCCTTGATTTGCTCGCCGATAAGATAATTCGGATTCTGCCCGCTCACCAATGACAGAAACAAAATCGCATCGGCATAGCGCGAGATTTGCAATGCACTGCCCGGAAAAATGAGGCACGGCACCTGGGCGGCAGTGCGAATGGTTTGCACCACGTCATCGAAATTCGCAGTGAGCAGCAGGCTGCCGCCAATGAGAATGGCATCCGCGCCACTCTCACCCGCCGCGGCCGCTATTTCGGCAAGCTGGTTAAGCTCCCATTTATCGGGGTCGATCAACACCCAATATCCCGCGCGCTGCGACGCACACGTCGCCCGCAGCCGCTCGAAAACCGGCGTCTGCAGACGTCCGTCTGTCCGTTCGCTTTCCAGTGCGGAGGCAAGATCCGTCGCGGAAAGCGCCGGGTTGCGCCAGTGTGCGGGCGGATTAGCTATGGCTCATCTCCTTCACCAAAGCGGGCACGCGGGCCAGCGCTTCGTGCATACGGCTCACTTCTTTGCCTCCCGCAGTTGCCAAATGCGGCCGGCCGCCGCCCGAACCGCCGGCAATTTGTGCGACGCGTTTGATGAGATCGCCCGCCTTGAGGTTCTTGGTCTTGATCAAATCATCGGTAACCACACACACGAAGTTGAGCTTGCCCGCGGTGACCGCCGCGAGCACGCCCACGCCGCTGCCGAGCTTGTCGCGCAGGTAATCGCCCATGGTCTTGAGGTCCTCGGCCTCGCTCGCGTGCACGGCCGCAGCCACCACGCGGAAACCGTTAAGTAGTTCCGCGCGTGCCGCGAGTTCGGCAAGTTCCTTTTGCGCCAGCTGCAAGCGCATGGTGCGCAGCTCGCGCTCGAGATGTTTGCGCTGCTCCACCAGCTCCCGCACTTTCTCAGCCAATTCCTCATTCGTGGCGTTCAACATCGCGCGCAGATTTTCGGTGACCTGGCGCTCCAGCCGCGTCAATTGCTCGGACCTTTTCCCGGTCGCCGCTTCCAGGCGGCGAATGCCGGCAGCTGCCGAAGACTCACTCAACAGCGTGAACAAGCCCGCTTCACCGGTGTGCTGCAAATGGGTGCCGCCGCAGAGCTCCAGGGAGTAATCGCCGATTTTCACCACGCGCACGATGTCGCCGTATTTCTCTTCGAAGATGGCCATGGCGCCGAGCTTGCGCGCCTCGTCGTAGGGCATTTGCGTGGTGGTGACGGGCAAATCCAGGCGAATCTGTTCATTGACCGCGCCTTCGAGATCCTGCAATTGCAGCGGCGAGATTTTTTCGAAATGCGTGACGTCGAAGCGCAGGTGATCGGGCGCGACCAGCGAACCGGCTTGCGTGACGTGCTTGCCCACGAGGTCGCGCAGGGCGCGGTGCAGCAAGTGCGTGGAGGTGTGGTTACGCGCGGTCTCGAGCCGTGCTTCCCGGTCAATCTGCGCCAGCACCCGCGGATTTTCGATTTTGCCTTCGCGCAGCGCGCCCAGGTGAATGATATGCGAGCCGGCCTTTTGCGTGTCGATGACGTCGATGATGAAACCCTCGCCTTTGAGCACGCCCTTGTCGCCAACTTGCCCGCCGGATTCGGCATAAAACGGCGTCTCGGAAAGTGTGAGCAGCACGCGGCCCTCTTCCTGCTGCAGGCGGCGAATCTCCGCTTCGGCTTCATGATCTTGATAACCGACAAAGCGCGAGGCCTTGCCCTTGCTCAGTTCGCGCCAGCTTTCGGGCTGCAGGGTGGCAAAATTTTTGAACGTGCCTGCGGCGCGCGATTGGTCGCGCTGTTTGTCCATCGCAATATTGAAGCCGGCCTCATCCACGGACAAATTGCGCTCGCGCGCCATGAGCTGCGTCAGATCCAGCGGAAAGCCGAAAGTGTCGTACAGGCGGAAAGCGTCATTGCCCGAAATGGTTTTACTTTTTTCGGATTGCACTTTGCCGACGAGGCCTTCGAAAATCTCCAAGCCGCGATCGAGCGTTTGATTGAAGCTCTCTTCTTCCGCCTTGATCACGCGGCTGACGTATTCATGCTTCTCTTTCAGCTCGGTGAAGGCCTCGGCCATGATGTCTGCCAGCACGGGCACGAGCTTGTAGATGAACGGCTCGTGCATGCCGAGCTTGCGGCCGAAACGCGCGGCACGGCGCAAAATGCGGCGCAGCACGTAGCCGCGCCCCTCGTTCGAAGGCAGGGCGCCGTCGGCAATGGCGAAGGTCAGGCAGCGAATGTGATCCGCGAGCACGCGATGCGGCATGCCGTTTTCAAAATCATAGCCTTTGCCGGAAAGCGCGCTGACTTTGGCGATGATGGGCGTAAACAGATCGGTGTCGTAATTGGAGCTCACGCGATTCATCACCGCGAGCACGCGCTCGAAGCCCATGCCGGTATCGACGTGCTTCGCCGGCAATTCCTTGAGCGACTTGTCCGCCTCGCGATTGTATTGAATAAAAACGAGGTTCCAGATTTCCATCACGCGCGGATCGCCGGCGTTGACCAGATTCGCGCCGGAGCCGTCGGGCGTGAGATCGATGTGAATTTCCGAGCACGGTCCGCAGGGGCCGGTTTCGCCCATCTCCCAAAAGTTTTCCTTCTCGCCGAAGCGCAACACGCGGCTTTTGGGCATGCCGGTAATTTTGGGCCAGAGCTCCGCCGCTTCGTCATCGGTTTTATAGACGGTCGCGTATAAACGATCGCCGGGCAAACCCCAGATTTTGGTGAGCAATTCCCACGCCCACTCGATCGCCTCGGCTTTGTAATAATCGCCGAACGACCAGTTGCCGAGCATCTCGAAAAAGGTGTGGTGGTAGGTATCGAAACCGACGTCTTCGAGATCATTATGCTTGCCGCTCACGCGGATGCACTTTTGCGTATCGACCACGCGCTTATAATCACGCGTCTCCAGGCCGAGAAAAATGCTTTTGAATTGGTTCATGCCGGCGTTGGTGAACAGCAGCGTGGGATCGTTGAGCGGAATCACCGGCGCCGAAGGCACGATGGTGTGGCCCTTGCTCTTAAAAAAATCGAGAAAGGCCTGGCGGACTTCCTTGGACTTCATGAGGCTTCCTGAGTGACAAGTTGAGAAGATAAACTATCTTTGTCGATGCTCGTTGAGACAAAATTTCATTGCTTAAATAGTACAGCCGTCACACGAAATAACTATGCGTGTTCCAGAATCTTTTCTTTTAACCATAAATTGACGAGCTGTTCAGAAGGCATTCTCCGCGCCTTGGCGATCTGAGCGAGCCTTTCTGCTAAACCGGCCTCAATAGAAACGAAATGCGTATTCTTCTTAAGGTCGATTTCAAAAGAGGCCTTTGGCATCCCCTCCCAATATTCACCCATGTCGTGAGTGTCAAAAAACTCTACGAGCTCGTCGAGAGATTCGAAGCGCGGCAGTTTTGAGGGTTTACTTTTTGGCATATTGTCTTTTCTCATTTCGAGCCATGTCTCTGGCGCTCAAAATTAGTGCGCGATTGGGTTTCTTGCAGCCAAATGACCCCATCAATTTTCATTTTCCAATTCCCGCCACAACTTCGTTTGCTGAATCACCTCCCAATCAAACCCTCGCCGGCGCAGATGATCGGCCAGGCGCTGCCGCGCTTTTGGCACGGGTAATGAGGCCAGCCGCTTGCGCAACTTTTCCGCGAGCTGATCCGCCAATTGCGTGGTAATTTCCGAACTCTCAAAAATTTCATCGAGCGTCGCAGCAATGGTGTCCGCAGCTATGCCTTTTTGCTGCAGCTCGACCTGCAATCGCGCACGGCCGGTGGGACGCTGGCGCAGGCGGCTGTGCACGAACTGTTTTGCAAAATCGGCGTCGTCAATGAAACGCTTTTCTTTGCAGGTCTCCAGAACTTGCGCGATCACTTCCTCCGCATGACCGGTGCGCGCGAGCGCCGCGTGCAGCTCTTTTTCACTGCGCGCGCGCATGCCCAGCAAACGATAAGCTTTGGCCAGCGCCGCGCGCAGCTCTCGCGCCGGACTTTCGGCAGAAAACAATTCCGATTGTGCCGCCGCTTCCGCCCGGCCGCGGCGGCGAGAACCCGGCTTCATGCTTTTGCCGCAGCCGGTCTGGGCTTGTTCGATTTTGCTTCTTTATTCGAATCCGATTCGGCGGTGGCCGCGGCGGCGCCGTTCACGCTCAAGCCCGAAGCCTTGCGCACTTTGAGATCCAGCTCTTTCGTCACTTCCGGATTTTCGAGCATGAACTTTTTGAGATTCTCGCGGCCTTGCATGCGTTCCTGCCCAAGCGTGAACCATGTGCCGCTTTTTTCAATCAAACCCAAATTAATGGCGAGATCGGCCAGGTCGCCTTCATACGAAATGCCGCTGCCGTACATGAGATCGAATTCGACTTCCCGGAACGGTGGCGCGACTTTGTTCTTGACGACTTTCACTTTCGTGCGGTTGCCCGTGGCTTCATCACCGTTCTTGATCGAAGCAATGCGCCGGATGTCGAGGCGCACCGAGGCGTAAAACTTTAACGCGCGGCCGCCGGTGGTCGTTTCCGGGCTGCCGAAAAGCACGCCGATCTTTTCACGAATCTGATTGATAAAAATCGTGCACACGTTGGTTTTGCTGATCGTGCCCGCGAGCTTGCGCATGGCCTGGCTCATCAAGCGCGCCTGCAAGCCCATTTGTGCGTCGCCCATCTCGCCTTCGATTTCGGCCTTGGGCACCAGCGCCGCCACCGAGTCGATGACGATGACGTCGAGCGCGCCGCTGCGTACTAACGTTTCCGTAATTTCCAATGCCTGCTCGCCGGTGTCGGGCTGCGAGACGATCAAGTTATCAATATCGACACCGAGCTTTTTCGCGTAAATCGCATCCAGGGCATGCTCGGCATCGATGAACGCTGCCAGGCCGCCGCGCTTTTGCGCTTGCGCGATCACGTGCAGCGCCAGTGTGGTTTTGCCGCTGGACTCCGGCCCGAAGATTTCGATGATCCGGCCGCGCGGCAGGCCGCCGACGCCGAGCGCAACGTCGAGTGAGATTGAGCCCGTGGAAATCGTATCGATCGCCACTTTGGCACGCTGGTCGCCGAGCTTCATGATCGACCCTTTGCCGAACTGGCGGTCGATCTGTTGCATCGCGCTATCCAGCGATTTCAGTTTGTCATCACGTTCCACCGTCTTCCCCTCTTTCTTGATTGAGGTTTGTTACCATGGGTTAATTTTGTCGCGCAGAGCGCTTTTGCAAACGGATGAAGGCATTTTGTCTTTACCGGGCAATGCGCAGGATCCGTTTACATTTATTCACGCCTTTTAACAGGATGCTGAAAAACTCTTTTTGATGTCATACCCGCGAAAGCGGGTATCCAGAAAACCCAATGACAAATCCAACCGATTTGAGACTTTTTCAGCACCCAGTTACACGCGCAAACGGAATTTTTTGCAACGGCGTGTAGATCGATCCGGCCGGATGCAATTCGCTTTTCATAAACAGACATTCATGAAAAACCATTTCCGGGCTCGAAAAAAGATTCTCCTCCATTCTTTGAATAACCGCGCTGGCCGTGCCGGCACGCACGCGGCCAACGGTCAAATGCGGCGCAAACGGACGCATTTCGGATTGAAATCCAAAGCGCACGCACGCCGCGTCGATTGCTTTGGCCAATTGGACCAGGCGATCGGTTTCCGTCTTCAAGCCCAGCCAGATGACGCGCGGATGCTTTTTATTCGGAAAAACGCCGCTGCCCGAAATTTGGGCACGCACCGGCTCGTACGACGTGCAGATTCTGTCGAGCGCTGCCCCAATCTCGGGAATTTGCGCGGCCGGCGTGTCGCCTAAAAACTTGAGCGTGAGATGCAGGTTCTCAGTTTTCGCCCAACTGATGCCGTTCGCCAGTTTCCCCAAGGGCTGCAAGTATTCGGCGATCGCATTTTTGATTTCCGCTGCGAGCGCGAGCGCGATGAAAGTGCGAATCATGTCACGCGCGGGTGATTTTTCTGGCGGTTTCATATGCGCACGGCATCAAATTCGGGGGAAGCCCTGCCTCGACCTCAATTGTTCAGCGCGCCTGCAAAACCTGATGCAAAGTCCCCAGCGCCAATTGCGAGAACCTTTCTTTATTGATCAAGCGATCGTTTGTAAAAATGAGGTGCTTGGCAATCACGGCCTCCGGCGTGGCCAAAGCCGTCCACACCAAACCCACGGGTTTTTCCGGCGTGCCGCCGGTGGGACCGGCGATGCCGGTCGTGGCCAGGCCATAAGTCGTGCCGCTTTTTTGCCGCACGCCCTTGGCCATGGCTTGGGCGCAGGCTTCGCTGACCGCGCCGTGGTTCTCGATGATTTCAGGCGGCACGCCGAGCAATTCGATTTTGGCGGCATTGCTGTAAGACACGTAGCCGCGCATGAAATAATCCGAGCTGCCGGAGATATTGGTCAAGCGATGGGCAACCAATCCGCCCGTGCAAGACTCGGCCACAGCCAGCGTTTCTTGCCGCTCGCGCAGTTTTCTGCCAATGATCTCTTCGATCGTTTCCTGGTCAAAGCCGTAAACATACTTCCCGGCACGCGCCAGGATAATTTTCTCGGCCGCCTCCAGGCGCTCCTGCACTTCCTCCGCGCTGGGGCCGGTGACCGAGAGGCGCAAGTTCACCCCGTGAAAACTCGGCAGTGAGGCCAGTTTGCCGAATCGCTCGATTTCGGCGATCGGGGCCAGCTTTTCCGCCAAGGCCGATTCGGCGACGCCGTAGGTTTTGATCGTGCGATGGCGAATGACGGTTCCGCCGGCGCGCGCGCGCAGAAAAGGCAGAACCGATTCCTGCATGATATTTTTCATTTCTGCGGGAATGCCGGGCAGCACGGCGCAATATTTTCCGTCTCTTTCAAAGAGCAAACCCGGCGCCGTGCCCATGTCATTCCACAACACTTTGGCGCGCGCAGGCACGAGCGCCTGTTCCTGGTTGTTGCGCGTCATGAACAGATTGCGGCGCTTGAACAGCTCCTGCACGTGCGCCAGCACTTTGGGGTCGGACTGCATCGGCCCGGCTTCGAAAAAATCCGCCACCACCTTTTTGGTGATATCATCGTGCGTCGGGCCGAGGCCGCCGGTGGTGATGATGACGTCGGCGCGTTGCACCGCCAGGCGCAGGCATTCGCGAATATGCTCATGCTCGTCGCCGACGGTGGTCATGAATTTCACCGCCACACCGGCATGGCTCAATTGCTCCCCCAGCCATGCGGCATTGGTGTTGGTGACTTGTCCGATCAACAATTCGTCGCCGATGGCGATTACTTCTGCGATCATATTTTTCTCTTGCCTGCTGGAGAAACCTTGAGGGCATCGGCACCGCAATCCCGGCGCTTCAGAGATTTTTCGGGTGTAGTTTTATATACTCCTTTAACCACGGATGACACGGATTAGGCGGATTTTCGCGGATTTTAGTTCTGTCTTAGTATTGAACTTGTCAAATTAGTGTAGAAGGAGTCTAACCGGAAAAAATTGCTGACGCTTCGGGACTCCTGAATGACACCGTTCCCCTGCGGTATTGCCGCTTATTTGAATAACTCCGTGTATTGCATGACTAGTCTCAAAACAATATTCGCATAAATCCCCGCCACCACGTCGTCCATGACGATGCCCCAGCCCCCGGGCAGTTTCTCGCTGCGCCGTGCCGGAAAGGGCTTGGTGATATCAAAGATCCGAAATAAAACAAAGCCCGCTGCGATCGTGGCGAAGGTCCATGGCAAAAACGCGATGGAGACCGCCATGCCCATCACTTCATCAATCACGACATGCGAGGGATCGTGCCGGTTTTCTGCTTTAGCCACGGCCTCCGCCGACCAAACGGCGGCCAAAAAAAGCGCGATCAAACCGGCGCTGAAAACCATCGGGGGAAGATAAGTCGGCAGGAAAAGAAATGCAAGAGCAGCGACGAGACTGCCGGCGGTGCCCGGCGCAAAAGGTGAATAGCCTGCGCCGAGAACGGTGGCGAACAACCGGGGAATGATTGGCGCGCGAGCGGGCAATTTACTTTGCCAGGTTGCCCGGCACAAAGGCCCGAAGACAGGCGAGCGCCAAACTGCGCACGTGCCCGCGATTCTCGACCAAATACTGCACGGCGGTGGCAATCGTGATCCAGGTCACCACTTGCATCATCACGTGCAAACCGGTGTCCCAATCACTCCATGTTCCCCAGCCCGGGCCGCCGGTGTTGGGCAGGGCGGCGCGGCCAATGAGGTAGAGCAGGATGAGGTAAATGGCGGCCATCTGGCTGGCGGTTTTCCATTTGGCGGAAGCACTGGTAACCACGGGCTGGCGCTTCCAATCTGCATACAAGCGCAGCAGCGTGATCACGATATCGCGCACGGTGATGGCGACCACCATCCACATGGCAACAATGCCGTTGCAGGCCAGTGCGAAAAAGGTGGAAAGTACTAGGATTTTGTCGGCAAGAGGATCGAGGAAATTGCCGAGCCTTGACACATAGTTCAACCGGCGCGCGAGCCTGCCGTCATACCAATCCGTCAGCGCGGCGAGCAAAAAAACCGCCAGCGCCGCGAGGCGAAAAGCGAGTGTTTCGAAATAAAGCGTGACCACCAGCACTGGCGTCAGCGCGATGCGCAGCAGGGTCAGTTGGTTGGGAAGGCTCATGTCTCAGCTCGTGCGTCCTGAAGTTGTTTACCAAAGCACACGTCCTGTCAACGCGCGTGACAGCGTCACTTCGTCCGTAAATTCCAAATCTCCGCCGACGGGCAAGCCGCGCGCGATGCGGGTTACTCTCACGCCCAGTGGCTTGATCAAGTTCGCCAAATAAATCGCCGTGGCCTCACCTTCGGTGTTGGGATTGGTGGCGAGGATCACCTCCACCGCACCGTTTTGCACGCGCGCCAGCAACTCGCGAATGCGCAATTCGTCCGGCCCGATGCCGTCGAGCGGGGAAAGCGCGCCGCCGAGCACGTGGTACAAGCCGCGGAACTCGCCGGTTTTTTCCAAGGCCAGCACGTCATTGGCCTCTTCGACCACGCACAGAATTTTCTGCTCGCGCTTGGGATGCGCGCAAATCGCGCAAGGATCGGCGTCGGTGAGATTAAAGCAGCGCGAGCAGCTCAGCACTTTTTCCTTCAGCGCCACGAGTGCCGCCGCCAGCGCTTCCACTTCGCCGCGTTGCACCTTCAACAAATGAAAAGTTAAGCGCTGCGCCGTTTTGCGCCCGATGCCGGGCAATTTGGACAATTCCACGATCGCGGTCTCGAGCGTTCCGGACAGATATTGCATGCCGAGCCGCCGTTTATAGTCCGGGAATTTTCATGCCCCCGGGCAAATTCCCCAGCATGCCGCCGGCGGCCTTGTTCATTTGCGCACTCGCCTGCTCGCGCGCGCGCGACAAGGCTTGATTGACAGCCGCCACGATCACGTCCTCCAGCAATTCCACGTCGTTCGGATCGACGGCCCCCTTTTCGATTTTGATGTCCAGAACTTCCTGCTTCCCGTTCGCCACGACCGTGACCATGCCGCCGCCGGCCGTGCCTTCCACGTGCAGCTTGCCCAGGCTTTCCTGGGTCTGCGCGATCTCTTCCTGAACTTTTTGCAGCTGCTTCAAAATATCATTCATGCCGATCCGGCTCATTGCCCTGCTCTCCTGCTTTGAACTCACGAGGCGTCGATCAGGCGTGACGGCGAATGAGCTCGCCGTCCACCGCTTCGACGAATTTCTTGACCAGCGGGTAATGCTGAAACAAATCTTCCACCGTTTGCATGCTGTGGTGCGGGCCGGGGTTTGGTGCCGCTTGCTCCGCGCTCTGCGCCGCCGGTGCCGCGGCAGCATCGAAACGCGCTTCATCTATTGCGGGCCGGTTTGGGGCTTCTCCTTTTCTACATACCAGGCGAAGCGAGTAACCGGTTTCGCGTTGGATGATCTGCTGGATGAAGGTTTTTTGGTTATTCACCGTGTTGAGTTGAAAACTATCGCCGTTGGCAAAACAGATTTCCAGCGCGCCCTCGACAATGCTTGCGGGAAATCCTTCTTCCAAAAAGGAGCCCAAAGAGATGCGTTGGGTTTTGACCTGTTCCAAAATTGCCGGCCAGCGTGTTTGAATCGCATGCAACGCGGCGTTCACATCGGCGATATTCGCGGCCAGCGGCAGCGGCGGTTCTTTGGTTTTGACCACCGGCACAGGCTGCAAATGCGCGAATAGGCCCTGCGAGAGCATACCGCCGTTGATCGGCTCAGCCACAGGCGTGGGAGTGGTCGCGGAGGCAGAGGCCGCGGTTGCGACTTTGGCGCTGACTTGCGGAACGAGCGCGTAGCCCTCCACTTTGAGAGCAGCAGATGCGGAGGCTGTTTGTGGCCCGCGCTCAGCAGTGGCAGCAGCCGGTTTCGACGAGGCGGGCTGCGCATTGCCATTCGAGCCCGTGCCTGAATTCACGGCGGGGGGCTCGCCCATGGCCACCATCTTCAGCAGCGTCATTTCGAGCAAAATGCGGGGATTGGAAGTGCGCGCCAATTTTGCCTGTGCCTCGGTGGCAATTTGCAAATGCTGCAGCAATTCGGTTTCGCGCAAAGCCGCGGCGGCTTTCCGATACTGTTCCGCATAACTTTCGAGCCCGACCAGCGGCGCAACGTCATTGGTCAGCTTAATGGTCAGAATGTTGCTCAAATGCTCGGCCAGGCGCTCGAAAAACTCGCCCAGGTGCACGCCCGAGCTGTGAATTTTTTCACTGAACACAACCGCCTGGCGGTAATCGCGCTGCACCACGGCATCCGTGCATTCGAACAACAATTCCTGCTCGATCAAACCGAAGAGCTTGGAAACTTCCTGCTGGTCGATACGGTTGCCGCAAAACGAAATGACTTGATCCAGCAGGCTTTGGCTGTCGCGCATGCTGCCTTCCGCGCGCCGGGCGATCAAATACAGCGCCGCTTCATCGGCCTGCACGCCCTCGTTCTTGCAAATCATGGCGAGTTGGCCGACGATTTCCGGCAGCGGCACGCGGCGGAAATCGAAGCGCTGGCAGCGAGATAGAATGGTGGCGGGAACTTTGTGAATTTCGGTGGTGGCGAAAACGAAAAGAATGTGCGAGGGCGGCTCTTCGATGATTTTGAGCAAGGCATTGAAAGCCGCGTCCGTCAACATGTGTACTTCGTCGATGATATAAATTTTCTTGACAGATTTGGCGGGCACAAAGCGGGCGTTTTCACGCAGGTTGCGGACTTCGTCGATGCCGCGATTGGAGGCGCCGTCGATTTCGATGACGTCGAGACTACGGCCGCCGGCGATTTCAACACAGTTGATGCAGTGGTCGCATGGTGCCGGCGTCGGTCCGTTTTCACAATTCACCGCCTTCGCCAGCAGACGCGCCATTGTGGTTTTGCCCACGCCGCGCGGACCCGCAAATAAATAAGCCGAAGCCAGCCGATTTTGTTGAATGGCGTTTTCAAGAGTGCGGGTGACATGCTGCTGCGCGACGACCTCGGTAAACTGCTTGGGCCGCCACTTTCGGGCCAACACCAGGTAGGACATTGCGACTCCACATCACGTAGCGCCGGTGAATGCGATGCTGAGAAGCAGGCCACTCCCGGCGCGGCCTGAAAGGCACTGCTGCTAAAATAGGCCAAGAGAACCCGCGGCACATCATTGCATTGCTTACCGTTGCTGCCTTCCGGCCCTGGCGGGGTTGGGCACGCGCTGATTGCGCGGGTCTTGGCCATTTTCAAATCTTCCGAGAGAACTTTTGGGCGGGGCGAGGTGAGCACCCAACGCTCGGAAAAAATCCCTCCGTCGTGAACATCACACGAGCGGTCCGTAAATTTTCACGAGCAAAATAGCGATTGACTCCTCCAAAGGCAAGTCATTTTTGGGAGGAATTTTCGGCGGGCGCGTCCAAGTTTTTCGAAAACCTCCATCCGGGGGTGAAGCGCGCCAAGTTGACGGCGATGCTCATGTCCGGCTGCCGCGCTGCATTGATCTTGCCTTGGGAGCGAAATTCACTCTTGCAACGCACACTTTCGAGCAAGGCTTGAAAAAGAGAGTAATCAACGGCGGGGATGGGAACGCTTCTCACCTGCTGCAAAATATGGCCGTAAACTTGTTGCGCCGTTTCCGCCAGCGCATTGGCAGGCCATTGCATCTGCAGCACCGGCCCGAGCAAGGCCGCCGCCTCGCTGTTGCGAAAAACGAGCTCGAGAGGGTCGAAGGGTTTGTGGCATTTCATTTCATCTTCCACATCCTGCCAGATTTGCCAAAGCAGTTCTTGCAGCTCAGTTCCTGGAGGCACGATGGGCAACCCCAGGGCTTGGGCTTCGCGCCGGTTCAAAACACAGCCCTCGTAGGAGAATGCGCTCTGCAGCGCCATAGCGATTTCCACCGCGCGGCTCTGGTCTAGATGACAGTTGAGCAGTTTTTCTCCGATCGTCGCAGCCACGTTGGCGCGGTGCAGCGCCGCTCCGATCGCCATGGCACCTGCTTCTTTGCAAACCAGCTCGAGCGCGCGCTCCCAGCCTCCGGCAGGCGACTCCTCTTTCCGGGCTTCCACGAATTTGAAGAAGTGGCGCAGTTCTTCCACGCCCCATGCTGCCTCTTGCACGGTCTGGCCGTTGTGCTGCTCCTCGCTTCTCTTCGGAAAAACCGGCGGCGCGGTGAGCGGGCCGAGGGTGGCGAACGGGTGCATCACGATCTCATCGGCGCCCAGCGCGAGCAACGCGGCGGCGCCGGAAGCGGCCTCCGGCAGAAGCACGGCGACTTTGGCGAATCTTTCCCGCACCAGGCCCATCACGCGCCACGCGACGATGGCATCACCAGCTTCACTGGCGAGCAAAAGATCGATATGGTCGTGATTTGCAGGAATCGCCAGCAGTTGTTTGGCAAATTGCGGCAGTACGTCCGCATCGATTTGACCGGCGGCATTCCGGCGTGAGCTGGTGACGTAGGCCAGCAGTGGGCGCTCGCGCAGCGCTTCGATTTTTTGATACAGCTTGGCGCGTTCAGCGTATGGCATGGTTCAGTCCCTGTAGCTTAACGATCGTTCGGCATGAGTCGCATCACTGCCGCGAACTGCACAACTGCAGTGATACGGTTCGGCTTTTCCCCATGACCTGGTTTGATCACAAGCATAGAATTACGTTACAATTTTGTCGAGTGCGGGAATGCATTGCAAAAATATTGGCAGGTACGTCTGGCAAGTTACAGCTTGCCAGGCTGGCAGAAGAAAGACAAAGTGGCGCGCAATGATGGGCGAGGGCTTGTTCACTCACTAAATGCTGCCTTCGACAAGCTCAGGCAGCGCGACAGGCTCAGGCAGCGTCTCATCGGCGGCTGAGCTTGTCGGTGGCTGAGCTTGTCGAAGCCCCGCCAGTACTTAGTGTTTGAAAACGTTCTTTACCCGCTCAATCCAGCGATCACTAACAAAATCCGCAGCAACCAGCCGCGATGTGTTGTCGTGCAGGAGCGGATGCATGCCGATGACTCGTTGAACATTCACTCAAGCTGACATTTCGAGCGGAATTGCTTTCAGATATACGGCTACTTCATCATCACTGATATCTTGCGTCAGGTGGATTTGATCCAAATCTTTGGCTTGGCTGGCAAGACGCCAATGATCAAGGACATTTTTGAGCCTAAGTGGCTCGCGGAGTTCTTTACGCTTGAGAAGTTCCACAATAGTGGACAGGTCAAACTTAAACTCCTTCATGATCATTCCGAAATCATAGAAATCCCGATACCGAAAGCGCTCATTCATGGCTCTGATTTTTTCGGCACAGATTTCCCGGATATCCATCACCTTTGCTTTTACGTCAACACCATAGACATTCTTATACGCCAATCGCTTGGCAGGCAAGACCACATTCTGAAGAAAATCAATTTCAAGTCGAAGTGATGCCGGCGTTGCCAGGAGCTCTCGATATTGTAACCGCTCAATCTTCACGGTTGCTGCCGAGGTATAGTGCTTTTTCACCTCTAAGAACTCATACGCATCAAAAACTGACTTGAGTTCATCAACCGTAACTTTTCGCAAACCCGTAAAATCCAAATCCTGTGAAAAGCGTAGCTGAGGCAGGTACGTGTGATGCAGGGCAGTGCCGCCTTTAAAGACCAGGACTTCTTCTAACTCGGAGTGATAGAGGATTTTCAAAACAATCGCCAAAAAGTAATCCTTTTCCGCTACGGCCAAAGGATACTTCATGCCCTGTTTATTGCGCAGCTGCAGTTCTTGCCTACTTAATAATTCGATGGTCATAGTAGAGCCGCCATTTGGCATTAAAGTGGTCTGCTTCTGCAGTCATCCGGCTATATCCTTTATGATCTTTGACCGAATCATGAAGCTTATTGGAATTGATACCAAGCTGATCCAGCAAAAACCCCGTAGCCCGTTTCAGTGTCAGATTACATCGCATGGCGTACTGCTGAAGCTTGGCAAAATCAAATTCATCAGCATGCTCGGTTAACTTCTCCCACAACATATTAAGTGAATACGTATCTTTTTTGAGATAGAGAAAATCCAAGACCACCTTTTCCAGATCGGCAATCTTTACGAGTTTTCCTTCCACTCGTTTCTCTGAAAAGCCAAAATAGAAATCGTCTTGGACTTTGGAAAAAGAAAAGGCAAAGCCTTGAAAATGATATTGCCGCGCTCGGGCATTGGTAATGGCCGTAACTGATTGCAGCAACTGATCAACAAGGCCATAGTAAAAGAAAGCCGACGAGAGGGAGATATATGACTGGTTGTTCAAGGCATTCGAAATCCGGAGCATTGAAATGTTATTGGCAGCAAGAGAGGTAATATCTGAAATCACGACATACAGCCCTCGTTTGACTCTGACTAACCAACCGCGCTTTGCCAGTCGGGCGATCTGTTGTCTGATCTTTGAGTCATGGTATTTGCCTCTCAATATCCGTTTCAGGTCATCGATACTAACCAAATGTCCATTGTGAGCAATAGCTCGCTCCAGCAGCTCAGCATCTTTTTTCGATAAAATTGTACTCATTGTAGCCATAGAGTTTAATAGAATGAAACTTTCTGATATTAGTATATACAAAAAGACCAAAATATGCAAGAATTAATCAAGTGTGATTGTGATTTCGACGCGTTCACATGTAGCTATGGTCGCAAAGTCAAAAAGGGACAACGCGAAAAATTCGATACGGGCTGGTGACCCGGTTGGGCTGCTTTGGCGTATCGCAATGTCGCTATCGAGGAGAATGCCGGCGAGAGTGCTGTGATAGTCGTTTGCGAATCCGCTTGTCCATTTCTTGTACGTTAATTGGTGCGCATCCCTCGGTTCTATTGTTCACGAGAAGAAATAATCGGACGTTGAATTCGAAGACCTGGTCAATCAAACGCTCCACATCATCGCGCATTTCCGGCAGCCGTGCTTTGATGCTGTCGTAAGGCGTGTTCATTTGCCCGGCTTTTTCATACTTTACGCCCAGTCGAAGTAGTCGTCTTTGCTCAAGGTGAGTTGATGCTGCAGGAATTCATTGAAGTTCAAACACTGGATTGGCTTTTCCAACAGCAGCATCAAAGAACATGCATTTACGAGGACGCCTGTCCCGTTTTATGAAGATGGCAACGTGCAAACGACGCAACAGTTTGTCAGCGCCAGCCTCTGGCAGGACTAGGAGATTATCTGAGTGCTTGAACGCAAGGAGTCGCTGACCGCGGCGCAAACGCGGCGACGGCTGAGCGTTATCTTGCCAAAACGTGAGTTCGATGAGCAGGTCATCAGAAATCAGCTCCCAGCCCGGGTAATGGCAGTTGGAAGCTTTCATAGGGGATTTCACGGCGGTGTAACGGCGTGCGAGACCCTCCAATCGCAAATGCAACCGCGCGTAATGCTGCACAAGACTTTCCTCGGCCCTTTACCACACGGGGGAATGGCGAATAATTGCTTGCAAAGCAGATTCCCCGGCGGGGGAATGGCGGGAGAAGGCTTCCAAACGCGACTGCACCTCTGTGTAATGGAGTGAAGAAGGTTTTACACGGCATTACCCCGCCGGGGAATGGCACCGGAGAGCTTTTGACCGCCTCTTCACCGCCGTGTAATGAACTTTAAAAGCCTCAACAGCCATTACACGGCTGGATATTGTGATTCCACCAACAGGGACATTGTATTTTAAGATCCTACCCCAATTTTCAATCTGAAAATTGAAGCTCTTCGAGCAGCAAAGTTCAAGCTCACGGAAATGGAACAGCTCACGGAAATGAAAACATGAGAATATTTTTTCCGTGAGATTTCTTTTCCGTGAGCCAGATTTTCTGAATTTTATTCTGAGTTTATTTCACTAAGCACTTATCTAACCTGGCCGACGGCGGCCGGCGTCATAGAGCGCGAAACCCCGCGTCTGCCGCTGGCGTTGCCTTTGCCTTCAGGCAACTCGTTGCTATTGCTCCTTTGCACGGCGGGCTTAATGATATGTTGCAGGGAGCACATAGAATGGGCAGCAAATCATCAAGCTCTGGACTCTGTTTATACATTCTTGCTGAGTCTAAGAAACGAGTGGTATTATGGAGAATGATAATGCGTGGAGTCATCAAGGATGGATTCAAACAAAAAATCCTTGCAAAGTTTAGCGCACGACTGTAGTTTTCCTGGTTGATCGAATAGAGCAAACTGCGATAACAATTTCGCTGTTATTTATGAAACCCCTGGGTGCAATGGCTTCGCAGGCCTGCTCTCGCTCGGGGGTTTCGTGTTTGGAGGACGAGCCAATCAGATTCCTAAGGGTGACGAGTTTCAAGACGGTGTAAGAGCTGGTGAAGCCGGACATGCGCTTTAGGGAGCGGAAAGATTCAAGATTCGCGCCAGCGCAAGTCCGCCTTCGCCCAATTTTAGGAGAGAGGCATGAAACTCACAGCGAAAGGAAATTCCAGTTCCTCACAGCTGATTTTCTACCAAACCGATGACCAACAGACTCGCCTCGAGGTGAGGCTGGAGGGCGAAACGGTGTGGCTGACATTGAATCAGATGGCCGATTTGTTCCAGCGGGACAAGTCGGTTATTTCCAGGCATATTCGCAATGTCTTCGAGGAGGGCGAGCTCCCACGAGAACGAACTGTTGCAAATTTTGCAACAGTTCAATCTGAAGGAAACCGCGAGGTGAGTCGCGACCTCGAGTACTTCAATCTCGACGTCATCATCTCCGTCGGTTATCGGGTGAAGTCGCATCGCGGCACACAGTTTCGCATTTGGGCCACGCAACGGCTGCGTGAATATGAGGTCACGCAAAAGTTCTTTGCCACCGTGCAAAACAAAATGCACTGGGCCGTGCACGGCCAGACCGCGGCGGAAGTGATTCATCATCGGGCCGATGCAACCAAGCCGAATATGGGCCTGACCAACTGGAAGAGCGGCCGCATTCGCCGCGACGAGGTGGCGATTGCAAAGAATTACTTGACGCCGGAAGAACTCGAGGCCTTGAATCTGATTGTTTCCGCTTATCTGGATTTCGCCGAGCTGCAAGCGCTCAACCGCCGGGTGATGCACATGGCCGATTGGATCGCCAAGCTCGATGATTTCCTGAAACTCACCGACCGCGAAATTCTCACGCACGCCGGTCGCATCTCGCATGAGCAGGCGTTGCAGAAAGCCGAGGCGGAATTTGAAAGATACCGTGCGTTGAAAGCGGATGAACCTTCACCGGTGGAGAAAGATTTCGAAGAGGCCGTAGCGAAAATCAAAAAACTCACGGGCGGGCGCAAATCCAAGAAATCGCCGAAGAAGAAATAAGCCGAAAATAAAGTGCGGCCAGCGGCTGGTAACTGTCAAGGAAATTTTGACAGTTCAGGCTGCACTCGATTGCGCATGGCTACTTGGAAGCCGCAACTATTCGAAGAATTCGAATAGTTCGAATAGTATTTGCCAATTCTTGTTATACCTCAGTTCGTTAAACGCCGAAGGCGTGAAATGTTTATAGCATTGAAAAGGCAGGGGAGGTGTATTGAGAGGGGGAAATCTACATCAGCGCTTGTGGCGCCGCTTATGAATGCCGCGACCACGGCCGGTGCTCAATTGTGAATTGTTAACGGTGAATTGTCAATTGAAATCTCGCGGAGAGGGTGGGATTCGAACCCACGGTAGCGCTTTTGGCACTACACGCGATTTCCAGTCGCGTTCCTTCGGCCTCTCGGACACCTCTCCGGGCCCAATTGACAATTATCAATTCGCAATTGATAATTGACAATTGTGAATTGATAATTGTCAATTCAAGCGGCGGAGAGGGGGGGATTCGAACCCCCGATCGACCAGAGCCGATAACGGTTTTCGAGACCGCCGCTTTCGACCACTCAGCCACCTCTCCTGGTCGTGTAAATTTGAGGATAGAAGATGGAGGATCGAAGATCGATGATTGTGAATCCGCTTTTGCGAACTTCAATCATCGATCCTCGATCTTCGTCTCAAAGACGAAGTGGAGCAGAGCGGGATCGAACCGCCGACCTCCACGTTGCGAACGTGGCGCTCTCCCAGCTGAGCTACTGCCCCGAATCAATACCTCATTTCATTCCGCAGGACTCACTGCTCTCAATTTTTGGAAGAAGTGCTTGATCAATTGCTGGCACTCATTCTGCTTGATATGGCGGACAATTTGCACCGCCGGCCCGAAGGGGTTAGTGGACATCACATTAATGCCCGCTATCGAACCGCAGCCGCCGAAACGCGCATCATCCGTGCCATACACGATCTTTCCGAGGCGCGACAACAAGGTGGCGCCGCAACACATTGGGCAAGGCTCGACCGTGGCGTAAAGTATGGCGCCGTCCAAACGCCAACTCCCTTGATGCGCGGAGGCGGCGGTGATCGCAAGGACCTCGGCGTGCGCCGTGGCGTCTTGCAGCGTCTCCGTGAGATTGTGCCCCTTGCCGATGATGAGATCTTCGTACACCACCACCGCGCCGATGGGAACCTCGCCTTTGTCCAGAGCTTTTTCCGCTTCTTTGAGCGCGTATTGCATCCAATGCTCGTGCGTCAAGGCGTTTCTCCCAACATCAATCCAAAACCCAGGTTGTTTGGCCCGCGTTGTCGAAAAAAAAGACAAGAAATTTACATCTCTTGTCTTTCCCTCTCAGCAAACTTTGGTACGCCCGGAAGGACTTGAACCCTCAGCCTCTTGGTCCGTAGCCAAGCGCTCTATCCAGTTGAGCTACGGGCGCATGCAGCGGTCTTTAATATAGCAGAATTTGTGCAAAAGTCAAACGGATATTTGAAGCGCAGGGATGGCGAAAATCGAAAATAGAAGATCGAGGATAGAAGATGGCCACGGCTTTTGCTATCTTTAATTTTCTATCTTCGATCTTCAACAAAAAGTGGCGCATACGGGATTCGAACCCGTGTTACCGACGTGAGAGGCCAGCGTCCTAGACCACTAGACGAATGCGCCGTGTTTCGAGAATTGAAGATCGAGGATGGAAAATCGCACCGTCTTTTGCCATCTTCGAACCTCTATCCTCGATCCTCAATTTGTAAAACACCAGCTGGGGAGCAGGGATTTGAACCCCGATTCTACGGTCCAGAGCCGTATGTCCTGCCGTTGGACGACTCCCCAATTTTCAGTAATCAGTAATCAGTGTTCAGTGTTCCGTGAGTTGGGAAATCGCTTGCTGCAAACGGCGGACAACGGTTTCCTTTCCCAAAACGGCCATGGTGTCAAACAGGCTCGGGCTGACACCGAAGCCGGTAACGGCAAGCCGAGTCGCATGAATCAACTTGGCTGCAGGGAGGCCCAAGCTTTCCGCCAGCGCGCGCAAACACCTCTCAATTTCTGCCGCGCTAAAGCCCGAGGTTTTTTCCAGCTCCTCGATGAAGTGCGCCAGCCAGGCCCGCACTTGCGGATCTTTCCAATGCTTGGCACGCGCGGCTTCTTCGTAACTTGCCGGGTCGCGAAAAAAATAAGCGCCGTAGGTGACAAACTCCGGAATTGTTTTCAGGCGCGTCTTCAGAAGCTCGATCACGGCGCGCAGATCATCGTGGCGCAACTGCGCGCGCGCAATCACCCCGGCTTCGATCAGGGCTTCGGCGATGCGGGTTTCAAATGCGGCGGCCGGCAAGCTGCTCAAATATTGGCCGTTCAGCCATTCCAGCTTTTTCTCATCAAAAACAGCGTTGTGATATGCCGGAGGTGTCAAAGAGCGCAACCAATTCTTCGCGACTGAGCAGCTCGCGATCGTCGCCGGGCGACCAGCCGAGCAATGCAAGATAGTTGAACAGCGCTTCGGGCAGAAAGCCTTTCTTTTCGTATTCACCAACGGCCGTAGCGCCATGGCGCTTGCTCAACCGTGTTTTGTCCGGTCCCAGAATCAATGGTACGTGCGCAAATGCCGGTAGCTGCCAGCCGAACGCGCGATACAGCATGATCTGTTTGGGCGTGTTCGAGATGTGATCGTCACCGCGCAGCACATGTGTGATGCCCATTTCGTGGTCGTCAACGACCACCGCCAAATGATACGTGGGCATGCCGTCCGAGCGCAAAATCACGAAATCATCGATCAGCGCGTTGTCAAAACCGACTTCGCCGTGCACGAGATCGTTGAACCTCGTTTTCCCCGGCGGCGAGGCGAGGCGAATCGCGAACGGCTTCTCTGCCGCCAGCAGCTTTTCTTCCTCCGTCTTCGAGCAACGCGGAAAAGCCTCGCGATAGCGAAAATCCCTTTTCTCGAGCTTGGCCTGCTCGCGCGCTACTTCCACGACCTCGTCCGTTGCAAAGCTGCGATACGCATGGCCCGTTTCCAGCAAACGCTGTGCGTATTGCTGATAAATGGCAATGCGCTCGGATTGGCGCACGGGCTCTCCCTCCCAATCCAGCCCGAGCCAGCGCAAGCTGTCGATGATGGCGCGCGTCATTTCTTCGCCCGAGCGCTTGAAGTCGGTGTCTTCGATTCTGAGAAAGAACTTGCCGCCATGCTTCCTGGCATACAACCAATTGAAGATCGCGGTTCGCGCTCCGCCGATGTGCAAGAAACCTGTTGGGCTGGGCGCGAAACGAACTCTTATCATTCGAATTTGATTGCCAGCTAAAAAATAGTATTCGATCTTTTCCGAGACAACAACGCTTTGCGCTATGCTCCATGCGCTTTGCGGCTTTCGGCGGAGAGGCAGGGATTCGAACCCTGGGTAGCGCTTTTGGCACTACAACCGCTTAGCAGGCGGCTCCTTTCGGCCACTCAGGCACCTCTCCGAAATGATGAATTGTGAATGGTCAATTGTGAACGGCCAATTGACAATTGATCGTTCGCAATTGACCATTGACAATTGCGCGGAGGGCGGGAGACTCGAACTCCCAAGGGTGATGAGCCCAGCGGTTTTCAAGACCGCCGCCTTACCAATTAGGTCTAGCCCTCCAAGGGCTTGCGAAAACTGTCGAATATACAAATCCGGTCTCGCGGAGTCAACCTTTTTTTCGGGTGGTTTTGAGGAAAATCGCCTAAACTCGACGCGCCGTCAAGATGCCATAGCGTAAGGCGCCCATGCGATACGCCAGCCACAGGCGAACCACCGTCAATCCAAAAATACGTTCACGATTCCGGCCATCCAGCAAATAACGCCAATAATCCGTTCTGGTTCCGAGCCCGTGAATCATGCGCCGGATGGCCACCGTCCATGTCCGCCGGACTTGCGCGCTGAGCTCTTCGCAACTCTCGACGATAAAACCGCATTGTTCCAACCATTGGCAATACTCCCGCGCGCTGCCGAGTCCGGCCAGCCGGCCCTCGCGGCAGATCGGTTCGAGCAAATGGCGCACTTCCCATGGGCGCAGCGATTCACCGGCCAGCCAGGCGCAAATCACGAATTTTCCGCCCGGGCGCAGCACGCGTAATGCTTCGGCAAAACAGCGGTATTTGTCTGCCATGTGCTCCGTGCTTTCAATTGCCAGCACGGCCTCAAAGGACTCGTTCGGCAGGGTATTGCTCAACCAATCTTGCAGCAAGTAGGTTGGAGGCGGGCCGTGCTGAGAAAAGCTTTGAGCTTGAGCATAAGCGAACTGCGCAGGCGATACCGTTAAGGCAATGACGCGCGCCTGATAATGACGCGCGAGCCAACGCGCCGTTGCCCCATAGCCGGCCCCGACATCGCAGACTCGCGCGCCCGCCTCCAGGCTGGCGCGTTGCGCAACAGTAAAGAGGAGCTGAAGCGTTGCTTCGGAAGGCGACTCTGTTCCCGTCAACCACAGGCCGTGATGCACGTGCTCGCCCCAGAGCTCGCGGTATAAAATATCAAGCTCGTCGTAATGATGCGCCACGGCATCCGGTTGCCAGGCGATTTTAGGCAGGATCATCGCCAAGTTCCGCAATTAGTCTTTTTGCAGAAGAAGCTAATGCGCATTCACTTGAAAACCGCCATAAGCTCATACCCCGCCCAAAACATGAAAGACATCTGTCAACAGCCACCAAATTCCAACCAAGATGATGGCCCCGGGAATCACAAATCGCACCCAATAATACAGCCCAATAGCAAAACCCGAATCTGCATTCTCCGCCAGTTCTTTGAGCGCTTCCGAGCGTTTCATCACCCAGGCAAGGGTGATGACCGCAAGCAGGCAACCCAGCGTTTGCATGCCTGAGCCAAAAGTCAAATCCCAGGGCACGAAAATTTCCATATTGATCATCGGTGGTATGGCAAAGAGCAAGACGAGCACCGATAAAAGCCAGACCGCGCGGGTTCGGGGCAACGGCGTATTGTCCGTAATGCCGGCCACCAAAACTTCAAAAGCTGCGAGGTCGGACAAAAGACCGGCGCCAAAGAGGCCGAGGAAGAAGAGCAGGCCAAAGAGCCATCCTGCTGGAATCGCGGCGAAGACCTGTGGCAGCGTGAAGAAAATAAGTCCCGGGCCACTGCTGGGCTCGAGCCCAAGCGCAAAAACCGCCGGAATGATGGCCAAGCCGGCGAGTACTCCAGAGATGGAATCACCGAGAGTCGTCCAGATGGCGTTCGTTTTCAAATCGTCATTTTTGTTCAAATAGGAACCATACACGACCATGAAGGTGCCGCCGAGGGACAGCGAAAAGACGGTTTGGCCGAGAGCGGCGACCATCACCTTGCCGGTCAGCGCGTTCCAATCGAATTTCAAGATATACCATTCAAGGCCTTGCGCAGCGCCAGGCAGGGTGAGGGCGCGCATGATGAGGATGATTAAAATGATCAGCAATGCCGGCATGGTGATCTTGCTGATGACTTCAATGCCTGAACGCAGGCCCCGAAGCAAAACGACAGCGCAACTCAGAATCACGAGGCTGGTGCATGACAGCTGCAAGACGAACGATTTGGCCACAAAGCCGGTTGGCGGCGGCAAAATTTCCGCGGCGCGATAAGAAAAATGAAATGCCGCTGCCAGCTCGGTAATGGCATGATATAGCACCCAGCCAACAGCATTGGAATAGTAGCCCGTGGCCGCCAATACGACAACGAAAAAGAACCATCCGACGGCACGGCCATACGGCAAGCCTGCCCGGGCAAAAGCGCCGACTGTGCCCTGGCGCGTATGGCGCCCCAACGCCCATTCCGCCATCAACGCTGGAATGCCGATCAAAACGTTGACGAGCACGTAAAAGATAACAAAGGTCGCGCCGCCGAATTTTCCCACCATGTAAGCTGGACTTTATCCATTTTGAATATGTTCAGACGCAGAGTAAATTATAGTCATTTCCCTTAGGAGGAATGACCTTTGCCTACTCTGCCGCCAGAGTTTACAGTTTTAGCAGTTGCTTTTGAACC
>JBIOXB010000170.1:0-15702 GCA_044869275.1 bacterium | reverse complement strand
TTTCCGTGGGCTGAACTTTCAGATTTTATTCTATGTTAGATTCTTTAAAGGCCATAACTTGCCGGAGGTTAACTGATCATGGGATCTGCTTTCTCAGGATCGATCTCCAAATCCTTCATAGCCTTTTTTACGATCTCGGGCTTGATCTTCTCTTCGCGCGCCAGGCCGTACAACGCCGCCAGCGTGATGTAACGTTCATCCACCTCGAAGAAATCACGCAATTGCCGGCGGCCGTCGCTGCGGCCGAAGCCATCGGTTCCCAGTGAAAGCAGCGCCCCGGGAAGCCATTTGGCAATGGAATCGGGCAGCACCTTGACGTAATCCGAGGCGGCGACGAACACGCCTTTGGCGCCCTTGAGGGTCTGCGCCACATACGGCACTCTGGCTTTTTCCTCGGGATGGAGCATGTTCCATCTCTCTGCGCTCAGCGCGTCGTGATGCAGCTCTTTATAACTGGTCACGCTCCACACGTCGGCGGCGACTTGGTATTGCTCTTCGAGAATTTTTTGCGCGGCAATGGCCTTGTTCAAGATCGCGCCACTGCCCAAAAGCTGGGCATGCAGTTTGGCGTTCTTCTTCTCCGAAGCTTTGAAGAGATAGAGGCCTTTGATGATGCCTTCCCTCGCGCCTGCGGGCATGGCCGGTTGCAGGTAGGACTCGTTCATGATGGTCAAATAATAGAACACGCTTTCCCGCTCTTCATACATGCGGCGCATGCCCTCTTGAATAATCACCGCCAGCTCATAGGCAAATGCAGGATCATAGGCTTTGACATTGGGATAAGGATAGGCGAGAAGATGGCTGTGCCCGTCCTGATGTTGCAACCCCTCCCCGGCCAGTGTGGTGCGGCCCGAAGTGCCGCCCACCAAAAAGCCGCGCGCGCGCATATCGCAAGCCGCCCAGATCAAATCACCGATGCGCTGAAAGCCAAACATGGAATAATAAATAAAAAACGGGATGGTGTTGATGCCGTGCGTGGCGTAAGCCGTCCCGGCGGCGTTGAACGACGACATGGAACCGGCCTCGGTGATCCCTTCTTCCAGAATTTGGCCGTCTTTTGCTTCCTTATAATATAGCAATGTTTCTTTGTCCACCGGCTCGTAGAGCTGGCCAACGTGCGAGTAGATGCCGACCTGGCGAAAGAGTGCTTCCATTCCGAAGGTGCGCGCCTCATCAGGAATGATGGGCACGACGAATTTACCGACATCTTTATCGCGCAGAAGCTTGGCGAGCAGGCGGCCAAAAGCCATGGTGGTCGCCACTTCGCGGTCTTCAGAGCCGGTATAGAATTCCTCAAAGAAGCTGTCCGGCAGAGTCTTGAGCGTCTCAGTCTTTGTTTTTCGTGTCGGCACGTAGCCGCCGAGTTTTTTCCTGCGCTCGTGCAGGTATTGCATCTCCACGCTGTCTTCGGCCGGCTTGTAAAAAGGCAGTTGGTCGATTTCCTCGTCGGAAACCGGAATGCCGAACCGCGAGCGGAATTCCCGCAGTTCTTGCTCGTTCATCTTTTTTTGTTGATGCGTAATGTTCTTGCCCTCACCGGCTTCGCCCAGACCATAGCCCTTGACGGTGCGCGCAAGAATGACAGTAGGTGCACCTTTGTTCTCCATCGCAGCATGATATGCGGCATAGACTTTTTCAGGATCATGGCCGCCCAGGCGCAATTTCTTGAGCTGGTCATCGGACAAATGCTCGACCAAGGCGAGCAATTGCGGCGATTTGCCAAAGAAGTGCTGGCGAAAATAATCTCCGCCCTTGACAATATAGTTCTGATACTCGCCATCGACGATTTCGCCCATGCGTTTCACCAGCAGCCCATCCTCATCATTCGCCAGCAGCTCATCCCATTCCTTTCCCCAAATGACTTTGATCACGTTCCAGCCCGCGCCGCGAAATATCGTTTCCAGCTCGCGAATGATCTGGCCATTGCCGCGCACTGGGCCGTCCAAGCGCTGCAGATTACAATTGACCACGAAAATCAAATTGTCCAGCTGCTCGCGTGAGGCCAGGTTGATCGCGCCCAAGGCTTCGGGCTCGTCGGTTTCGCCGTCGCCCAAGAAAGCCCACACCTTCTCGCCTCTGCTTCTTTTCAAGCCACGATCTTCGAGATAGCGATTGAAGCGCGCTTGATAGATTGCCATGATCGGGCCGAGTCCCATGGACACCGTGGGGAATTGCCAGAAATCCGGCATCAGCCAGGGATGCGGATAAGAAGACAGTCCCTTGCTGGGCGGCACTTCCCGGCGGAAGTTTTTCAGTTGCTCGACGGAGAGCCGGCCTTCCAAAAACGCCCTGGCATAAATGCCCGGGGTGGCGTGCCCCTGAAAATAGATTTGATCGCCGCTGAAATTTTCGGCCGGCGCACGAAAAAAATGATTGAAACCGACTTCATACAGCGTGGCGCTGGAAGCGTAAGTGGAGATGTGCCCACCGATGCCGCTTTCAGCGCGGTTGGCACGCACCACCATGGCCATGGCATTCCAGCGCACGATGCTTTTGATGCGCCGTTCGATTTCGCGGCTGCCAGGATACGGCGGTTTTTCGCTCGCCGCGATGGTGTTGACGTAAGGGGTTTGCACGACAATCGGCAATTTCACGCCCTTGGCGTGGGCATGGTCCTGCAAATGGCGCAACAAGCTGACCGCCCGTTTCGGCCCGCCGTCATGCAGGACGTAATCCAATGACTCCAGCCATTCGCGCGCCTCAATTTCCGCGAGAGTCATTTCATGATTTTTATCTCTTTCTTCAACACGCATGAGGGCTTCCTTGATAAGTTCATTGCTCGGTTTGTGTCTTGGTCCCAGAGTAAAGATTACGTTTACTTTTTCACAATGTCCATAGTCTTCTGCAACTTGACTTATGCCGGTCACGGCAGCGCCGGGCACAGTTCCTTGCGTTCATCAGACAACGATCCGGCGCTCATCTCACCAATAAAAGATAATCAAAAATCAAAAACAAATCAATTGCGGCCATGTCTGGAAACCCGCATGGGATTTCTCGATACCTTCAAGCAAGTAACCGAGCGGCGCACAGTTTCTCATTGCGAAAGTCTCGCGCGTTTTTATATTCCTTTCCAATCCTTTCAAATTCGTTTTCATCATCCTGTTTTTGGTCACTGCTTCGGGCGACGCGTGGCTGCCACTTTGCTTTCACTTCTTGGCGGTAAGGGTACGAGGGCTTGGCGATCGCCGCAGCGCTGGCCTGCGGGAGCGCGCCGATCGTGATTCCGGTGCCTTGGGTGTAAAGCAGCAGAAACTTTTGGGGCTATGATCGTAAGAAGATGGGTAAGGCGGACACTCTTTTCTAATGCAGAGAACGTTTTCCACATAACCAGGCTCTCACAACGGCGCGGAGGTGGCAATGAAAAAATCTTTTGATCTGTCCAACGTGCAAACGATGACGAGCATGATCGATGCCGTCTTCTCCGAAATGAACATCGGGTTGGTCGTGTATCAATTGGAAGACCCCGCGGCGAGCTCCTCATTGAAGCTCGTTTACGCCAACAAGCAGGCGGCGAAATACGCCGACACCGATTTCAATCCTTTGATCGGCAAATACGTGCTCGAGGCTTTCCCCATGCTGGCGCACACCGGCGTTCCCGAACAATACGCCGAAGTGGTGAAAACCAGGCGCTCGTGCAATCTCGGCGCATTTGAATATGCCAGCGGCGAGACGGGCAAGAGTTATTATGCTCTCAAAGCCTTTCCCATGCCCAATGATTGCGTGGGTGTGCTGTTCGAGAACATCACCGTGCGAAAACAGTTGGAGGAAATGGTCAAACAACAGGCCGAGAAACCCTAAAACCGTGACGCAGCCTCACTTGAATCCCCCTCGACATTTTGGGCACGAGAAACACGCCAGAGCCAAGGCCCTGCCGCGAAAAAACTCGGCGAGGCCGATCAAGATTCGATTTTCCCCTTGCAATTCAGCGCGGCTTTAGATATTTTTTACTTTTGTTTGATGCCCCATCGGTCATAAATGTCTCTGGCGGATAAATAATACCATCATGTCAAAATTGGAATTGGACCCGGCTGTTGTCTTACACGATCAAGCCGCATTTCAAATCGAGCAGGAGGTCTCAGGCGCGCCTGTAAAAACGCATGCGCGTGTTTCCGCTCCGCTGCTTGCCGTTTTCGCCCTCGCCGGCCCGCTCGCGGCCACGGCAATTTATTTCATCGCCGGCCAGCGGCTTTGGGCCATTTCACTGTTGGGGGCATTGACGCTAACGGGGTATCTCGCTCGCGCCGGACGGCAGTATCTGGCGTTTCCCCGCCTTGTCTTCGCCTTCTTGCTATTGGCGTTTCTCATCAACACTCTCGGCATTGCCTATCCATATTCAAACATCTTCGTGCTTACCGGCCTGCTCGGATTGTTTGCGCTCAGCGGCATGTCCTGGCATGCGCTTTATTTCAGTCCGGGCGCTGCCGGCAAATGGAGCAAAGCCGCTTTGCTGCTGGCGCTTGGCCTGGCCGCGCTGACGCTTTGGATTTACTTTTGGCAGCCGCCTCTTTTGGGAAACAATCCCACGCCCAAAAGCTGGCCGCCGGACGTGATTGTGATGATGGCGATCGGGTATGCGATCTTCAGCGCAGTGATGGAGGAAACGATTTTTCGCAGCGTGCTCCTGGCGCATGCGCGAGAATGTTGCCGCTGGGAGACTGCGGTCGCGGCACAGGCGACGATTTTCGCGATGATGCATTATCGCCAGGGATTTCCCATGAACGCCGCTGGCGCCGCGCTGGCTTTGCTGTGGGGTCTGGGCGCGGGCTGGCTGGTGAAGAAAGCGGGATCCATTTATCCGGCATATCTCATGCATTTCGTTGTGGTGCTGGTCCTGTTCCTGGCGCTGGCGTTCGCATGAGTACCCTCAAACCGCCCGTGCCTGCAGCGCTATTTGTGGCGGCGTTGTATGCGCCGGAATGGACGGATGATCGTGCGGCGGAATTGATCATTGAGAATTTCGGCAATCCGCTGCTGCCCGGTCTGGCTTTTGATTTCACCTTCAGCGATTATTACGAGGAGGAGATGGGAGCGGAATTGCGCAAAGCCTTTTTTGCGCTGGAGCGATTGATTGATCCCTCGGAATTACCGGAGTGGAAATTGCGCGCCATGTCACAGGAAGAAAGATATGCTCGCGCCGGCAAACGCACGATCAATCTGGATCCAGGTTATCTGGACGCGCCACGGCTGGTATTGGCCACCGCAAAAAATTTCGCCCATCGCATTTATCTCGGTCGCGGCGTTTATGCCGATGTGCAGCTCTATATGAAAAACGGAAAATTTCAAAACCATCCCTGGACGTATCCAGACTATCAATTTCCTGCGCATGTGGAGTTTTTCGAGCGCGCGCGGAAGCGGTACATGGAAAGGATCAAAACACGCTTTTGACCGCACAACCTACCCGCAATCGATTGGAATCCTATGAACTACAAGACGGCTGGCGTGGACCTCGAAGCGAGTGATCGCGCCAAGAAAAGCATCGCTGCCTTCGCCGAGCGCACACACCATGCCCAGGTGTTGCGTGGACTGGGCTTGTTCGGCGGATTTTTTCAATTTCCACAGCAAAAATTTCGCGAGCCCGTGCTGGTTTCGAGCATGGACGGCGTAGGCACGAAAATCAAAGTCGCGTCCCGCCTGCATCGCTATCGCAATTTGGGATTCGATCTCGTGCATCACTGCATCAACGATATCATGGTCGGGGGTGCGGATCCGCTGTTCTTTCTCGATTACATGTCGTTCGGCAAAATCTCGCCCGAGATCGTGACGGAATTGATCGAGGGAATGGCGCAGGCTTGCGCCGATGCCGATTGCGCGCTGATCGGCGGGGAGACCGCGGAAATGCCCGACCTTTACCAAGCCGGCGATTTCGATCTCGCCGGCACCATCGTTGGCGTGGTCGAAAAAAACAAAATTCTCGATGGCCGGGCCATCCATGGCGGCGAGATTTTGATCGGGATCGCGTCTTCCGGATTGCATACCAACGGATATGCGCTGGTCAGAAAAATCATCGCCAACAACGTGGGATTGGCGCTGGAAAGCTATCATCCTGACCTGGGCGAAACCTTGGGCGAAGCGCTGTTGCGGCCCCATCGCAACTATCAAAACGTGATCCGCGCATTGCGCGCGCTGGAGGGCGTGGCCGGACTTTCCCATATTACCGGGGGCGGCATCGTGGGCAACACGCAACGGCTTTTGCCTGCGGGTTTGCAGCTCAGCATGGATTGGCAAGCATGGAAATGGCCGCCCATCTTCAAGCTCATCCGGCATTATGGCAAAATTGAAAAAGCCGAGATGCAAAGCGTCTTCAATCTCGGCATCGGCCTGGTCGCCGTCGTGACAGCGGCGGCCGTGGAACGTGTACAAGCCTGTTTGCTTGAATTGAACGAGCAGTACTGGCTCATCGGCGAAGTCAGCAGGACGTAAGTTATACCGCTACTCCTGACTGGCAAACTGTGATGCGAGGGCAATGAAGCGATCCAGCATTGGCCCATAGGCGTCAACCTAACGTAGTCGAAGCAGTGGATCCCATGCCCCGAAGGGGCAAAATAAGACAAGCCCAGGGCAACGCCCTGGGTAGACGCGAACCACAAAGTTGCTTCAGCCCTGAAGGGGCGAAACAAAGCTTGCTGAAGTCAATAGACGATTCCAAGCCTGTTATTTCGCCCCGTTGGGGCTCAAGAATTTGGCCTGCATCTATCTTGGGGCGTTGCCTCCAAGCTTTTGCATGTCGCCCCTTCGGGGCTTTTGGCATTCAAATCCTTAGGTTGACGCCCATGAGCATGGGCCCCGATCCCCGGCTCGCCGGAAGAATGGCTGAGGCGAGCAAAAAGCAATTCGGACATTTTGATGAGATCACGGAGGGTGATTATCGACAGGCCCTCGAGATTGCAGAGCGCCTTGTTCGCTGGGCTGAAGCAGTAATTCTCTCCGACGCTCAAAATCATGAGGCAAAATAATCAGGAGTGCTCATGGCTCGTGCCAGCGTCATTGGAGCGGGAAGTTGGGGTACGGCTTTGGCAAAATTGCTGTGCGAAAATGGCCATGAAGTGACCCTTTGGGCGCGCCGCACCACTTTGGTGCTGGAAATGCGGGCCGCGCGCCGAAATGAAAATTATCTCCCCGGCGTGGCGCTGCCGGAAAATCTGAAGTTCTCTGACAACCTGCAAGAAACCGTAGTCGAAGCGGAGTACGTTTTCATTGCTTCGCCCTCACATGCCGTGCGCGCGACTTTGTCCGGCTTGCCGGCGCTTGCGCCGCAATGCACACTGATCAGCACGGTGAAAGGCATCGAGCCGGATACGGATTTGCGCATGAGCCAGGTCATCGCCGCGACGCTGAAAAACCCACCTCAAATTGTCGCGCTCTCCGGCCCAAGCCTGGCCATCGAAGTGGCGCAGTACATCCCGACCGCGATCGTCGCGGCTTGCGAGGACCTCGAAGCCGCGCGGGGCGTGCAGAATTTGCTGCTGTCGCATTATTTTCGCGTCTATCGCCATCGCGATATGGTGGGCGTGGAACTGGGCGGCGCCTTGAAGAATATTATCGCGCTCGCAGCCGGCATTGCGGATGGTGCGGGCTTCGGCGATAATACGCTCGCCGCGTTGATCAATCGCGGCTTGGTGGAAATGACCAGACTGGGTGTGCGGCTCGGCGCCGATCCCATGACTTTCGCCGGGCTTTCCGGCATGGGCGATTTGGTGTTGACCTGCATGAGCAAAAAGAGCCGTAATCGCTTCGTCGGCCAGCAGGTGGGGCAAGGCAAAAAACTGCCAGAAGTTTTGCAGCACATGAACATGGTCGCTGAAGGCGTGCGTACGACGCAAGCCGCTCACGCTTTGGCGCAAAAGCACAATTTGGAGATGCCGATTACGCGCGAAGTTTATCAGGTACTGTTTGAAAACAAAAACCCTCGCCTCGCGGTAAATGATCTCATGATGCGGGAAGCGAAGATGGAGAAGTTTGAATAAGCAATTGAATCGGCCATCGATTCTGGCCAAAATGAACTTTTGACGAGTGCTCAAATGCCTTCGTTCAATTGGAGATGAGACGATGAAATACAAAATCGCGCTGCGCCGCTCTGAAGAAGGATATGGCGTTTCCTGCCCAGCTATGCCGGGCTGCTGGTCACATGGAGAAACCGAAGAGGAAGCCATTCAAAACATCAGAGATGCTATTCAGGAATATCTCGAAGTTATTACCGAGTCATTACAAGGCGCCGACGTTCGAGAAATCGAAGTTGCGGCTTGATCATGCCCAAATTACTTTGAGCTCATTCGTAAATTAGAATTTATTTTTGTGGAGTTTCAAGTGGCATCAGCTTTCATTAATCGCGACAAAACCTACATCGCCACCATCGGCCAGCACGTGGGCCAAGAGGTGACGCTTTACGGCTGGCTTTATAATGCGCGCCACAGCGGCAAGCTTTGGTTTCTGCTCGTGCGCGACGGCACCGGGGTGATACAGTGCGTGGTTTCATTGAAAGACGTGGGCGAAGAAATCTTTGCGCGCTGTGGACAATTGACGCAAGAATCCTCGTGCCTCGTGACCGGGACGGTGCGCGAGGACAAGCGTGCGCCCGGCGGATATGAGCTGACGGCCAAGCAGGTCGAAATCGTGCACCTCGCCAAAGATTATCCCATCACGCCGAAAGAACACGGCGAAACTTTTCTGATGGACCACCGCCATCTCTGGCTGCGTTCGTCCAAGCAGCATGCCACCCTGCGCGTGCGCCACGAAGTGATCAAGAGCATTCGTGATTTTTTTGACAACCAGGGCTTCGTGCTGCTCGATGCGCCGATCTTCACCCCGGCCGCATGCGAAGGTACGACGACCCTTTTCGAAACGGATTATTTCGGCGACAAGGCGTATCTCACGCAAAGCGGGCAGCTTTATATGGAAGCGGGCGCCATGGCCTTCGGCAAAGTGTATTGCTTCGGCCCGACGTTTCGCGCGGAGAAATCCAAGACCCGCCGCCATCTCACCGAATTTTGGATGGTCGAGCCCGAAGTCGCCTACGCCGATCTCGAAGAGAACATGAAGCTGGCCGAGCATTTTGTCGAGTATATCGTGCAGCGCGTGCTGGAAACGCGCAAGGAAGATTTGAAAATTCTCGAACGCGATACCACGTTCTTGGAAAAAGTCATGCGGCCTTTTCCAAAACTGAGCTATGAGGAAGCTTCAAAAATGTTGACCACAGAGGAGGCCGTCGCTTTTGCGCAAGCACGAGAAGCGCCTCCTTTTGAACCGGGCAGCGATCTCGGTGGCGCGGATGAGACCTACCTCACCTCGAAATTCGACAAGCCCATCATGGTGCATCGCTACCCCGCGGCGGTTAAGGCGTTCTATATGAAGAATGATCCTGAAAATCCGGACAAGGCCCTCGCCGTGGATGTGCTGGCGCCGGAGGGCGTGGGCGAAATCATCGGCGGCGGCCAGCGCGAGGACGATCTCGAAGTGCTCGAAAGAAAAATCTTGCAGCACGGCTTGCCGTTGGAAGCGTTCAAGTGGTACCTCGATATTCGCCGCTACGGCTCCGTGCCGCACGCCGGCTTCGGCCTGGGCGTCGAGCGCACCGTGGGCTGGATTTGCGGCTTGCCGCACGTGCGCGAAACCATTCCCTTCGCGCGGTTGATGCACCGGTTGTATCCCTAGGATTGGATTAATGGATGGGTGGATGGGTGGATGGGTGGATGGGTGGATGGGTGGATGGGTGGATGGGTGGATGGGTGGATGGGTGGATTGATGGATGGGTGGATGAATTGAAGAATCATTGAATCCATGAATCCATGAATCCATCAATCCATTAATCCATCAATCCATTAATCCAATAATCCAACCATCCAGCGGTCGATGACCTGGGAAAATGACTTCTGACTCGAAAGCAGATCTTTGGTTTAAACCGGGCATATTGCCATGAGAAAAGGCGTGCATCTATTGGTGAATGGCATGGTGCAAGGGGTGGGGTTTCGATACTACGTGCATCACGCGGCGCGGCGGCATTATCTCACCGGCTGGGTGAAGAACTTGGAAGACGGCCGCGTGGAAGTGCTGGCCGAAGGCGAGGAAGAAGAGCTGCGCCTATTCGTGAAAGAAATCGAAAAAGGCTCGCGCTTCTCTACGGTCAAAGAAGTGCAAACTGAATGGCAAGCGTACAGCAATAAATTCCGCAGTTTTGAAATTGTGACCTAGGGCCAGAAATGAACCTGGAAAACTATATTCGCACGATTCAAGATTTCCCCAAGCCCGGTATCGGCTTCAAGGACATCACCACCTTGCTGAAAGAACCGGTGCCTTTTCGTGAAGCCCTGGCGCAGTTGACCAGCCACTTCAGCAAACAAGGCATTCAAAAAGTGGTGGGCATCGAATCGCGCGGCTTCATTTTTGGCGCGCCGCTCGCGCTGAATTTGAACGCCGGCTTCGTGCCCGCGCGCAAGCCCAAAAAACTTCCCGCGACGACCATGCGCGAAGAATACCAGCTCGAGTACGGCACGGATGCGCTCGAAATGCACGTCGACGCCATCACCTCAGGCGAAAAAGTGGCGATCGTCGATGACTTGCTGGCCACCGGCGGCACGGCCGCCGCGGTTGCACGGCTGGTCGAAAAGCTAGGTGGGCAAGTGGCCGGCTTGGCTTTTCTCATCGAGCTGGACTTCCTGCAAGGCCGCCAGAAGCTGGAAAAGTATGCCATCCATTCTCTGATTCATGTTGCCGCGGAATGAGCTGCCTGCGCGAATCACGAAGCGGAGGGCGGAGAGCAGAGGGCGGAGGGCAGAGCACCATGCTCTATGCTCTATGCTCTATGCTCTATGCTCTATGCTCTCTGCTCTATGCCCTCTGCCCTCTGCTCCATGCCCTATGCCCTCTGCCCTCTGCAGGTAAGCTCGGAGGACTTCATGCTGCGAAATTATCTCCTCATCGCCTGGCGCAATTATCACAAACACAAATCTTTTTCGTTGATCAATATCACCGGGCTCGCCGCTGGCAAAAACGCTCAAAGTGGTGCTTTCCGAAGTTCATCGGCGAATCGATGCTCCTGACCTTCGTTTCTGCCTTGCTGGCGCTGCTGCTGGTGCAACTGCTGCTGCCGCTGTTTTCGAAACTCGTTGAGCGCGAATTGGCTTTCGCCTTGCTGTTGCAGGGAAAGACTTTCCTTGGCCTGCTCCTCGCCATTCCCGTGGTTGGCCTGCTGGCCGAAAGCTATCCGGCGGTCTTTCTCACCGCCTTTCAGCCCGCGCAGGTATTGAAAAGCGAAATCCGCGACCGTGAGGCGCGCAAAAAATTTGATCTGATTAAAAGAGGCTTGCTGGAAAATCACGATTTCATCAAAGTCTCGGCTTCCGCGCATTTGCCCCTCAACGTTGGCTCACAAACCGGCCTGGGCTGGACCGAGCGCGAAGGCCAGCCTGCCCTACAAAGCTATCAAACCACGGTGGATTATGATTTCTTGCCGGTTTTTGAGATCGAGCTCGTGGAAGGCCGCAATTTCTCCAGGGAATTCTCCACGGATTCCGCGGAAGCGTTCATCATCAATGAAAAGCTGCGTGACATGTTAGGATGGGAAACCGCAGTGGGCAAACCGTTCCGCCGCGACGACGAGCCGGAAGGCAATGAGATCGGCATTCGCAAAGTGCTGGGCGCTTCGGTGGGACAATTACTGCTGCTGCTTTCGCAGGACTTCGTCAAATTGGTGATCGTGGCCAATGTCCTGGCATGGCCGTTGGTGTGGTTCGCGATGAACCAAAGCTATTCCACAAGTCAAAAAACCACGATCCTTATCACAGCTTCGTTCACACCGCGCAAGTAAAGGTCAAGTTTTCCTCTGACATCATCGGGATTTGCCCCATTAACCATTGCGAGATGTACATCATCAAAGAATTTTATCGCAGATTTCTTTGCATGTTTATCTTTGCTAACGGGAGCGGTAGGCGATTAGCTCATCAGACTTAAAATAAAATTCCAAAAGTCTGGCTCACGGAAACGAACTCCCACGGAAAAATGTTGCGTTGAATTGAGCAAAAGCCAAGACAGAAAAATGAAGGACAAAAAGATGGCAATAGACTTCACGCCCGGAGGCTGACTGGTGACGAGATCGGGGAAATGACAAACATTTTTCTGCCCTGCATCTTTCTGTCTTCTGCTTTTATGCAGGATAATTGTGCCATTGCCGCAACCCACTGGTTTCGGTTTTCAGCTCGTCTGAAAATCCGAGGTAGACGTTTCAACCACCAAAGTTTGGTATGTTGAAGGTCCATGTGCAGGCTTTTCCGGTATCACTGTAGTTACAAAAACTAACGAGCCTCAGCTGCTGTGTAACCTCCAACGCGAAGCACTTCTTACTGATTACTGATCACTGCATCATCACTGCTTCTCCGGCCCCTGCCCTAGCCGGCGGCGCTCGGCTTTCAGCGCATTTTCCAAGACTTCAATCATGTTCGTCTCGGCGCGGCCTGCGGCCAAATAGCTTTGCGCGACGATGGCGTTGAGGGCCTCGCGATTTTTCGTATCCAGTTTCAATTGCAAAACCATTTTATAGACGCGCAGCGCTTGATCGTCGCGGCGGCCAAGAAGCAAATAGGCATTGGCCAGCTCGGCATAGAGCTTGGTTTTGCCCGGCCGGCGCGCCAGCTTTCTTTCGAAGAGCTGGGCCGCTTCGGCGTGGTTGCCGCGAAACATATGATAGCGCGCGCGCAAGCTGGTTGATAAGTAGATCACGCCGATCATGGGCAGGAGGATCAATGCGACAAAAGCGCCGATCGCGGCCAGCGCGCCAGTGGTAAACAAGGCCGGCGTGCCGCTGCTCTGGGACGCTGCACGTGCGGGCTTTTTTTCCGCCAAATCCAACTGCAGGCGCGCCTGCGCCAACCACTCGGCCACGTCGCGATAATCCGGCTGCCAGGACTGAATCTCTTCCAGCGTCACCACGGCCTGCTTCCAGTTTTCTTTTCGGCTTTCAGCCAGCGCAAATTGATAGAGTGAATCCAACGTTGCAGCCGTAACCGCGGGCGCTGCCACAGGCGGTGCGGGAGTTTCGCTGGCTGGCGGCAAAACGCTTTTGCGCGGTTGCGCGGAGCGGGCGGTTTGCTGAGTTTTTCTTTTAGCTGGACGATTTTTTCTTGAACTTCTTACCGGTTTGTGCGATGGGGATGGTTTCGTGACGGCAGGCGTTGTCGCCAGGGGTGTAGTCTCGCGCAAGGTGTCCGCTGCGACGATTTCCGGTTTGATCTCTGCAAGCGGCGGCTCCGGTTCTTGAGCTTCTTCAGCCAGTGTCTCCACCGCAGCCGGCTCGCTGGTTTCAGGCGCTGCCTCCGGTTCCGCAGGCAAATCGGTAGGCACCGCAGTTTTTGCGGCCTCCTCCGTGCGCAGCGTTTTCACGAAAGAAGATTGAAAGAACTCTCCGGCACCGTTACCGGCCAGATGCGGTTTCTTGACAAAATTCTCCGTCGTGACCCAGACGCGGTAAGGATTGCTGCCTCGCCTGACTTCAACTCCGCCGAAGATGTCCGAGTCCGAGCCTTTCTTGATCGTCACGATCACCGTGGCGGTCGAATCCTGCCGGCACAGCACCAGGCGCGTGGCGGTTTCTTCCAAGATGTTCACATCTCCTTGCAGTGAGGCCTTAAGGAACGCCCATTGCGCCCGTGCGCTCTGAAAGCTCCCCAACATCGCGAGCAGCGCGACGAACAGCGGCAAGGGCATGCGCGCAATATTCATTTTATCTTCTCCTCTTCTGGAAGAAGCGCTGGTATTGCAGGCTCAGCATGAGGTCGTTGCCGCCGTTCATGAGGGCGTAGTTGTGCTTGAACCAGATGAGAAAATCGCGATATTCGTAAGTTGCCCCCACACTGACGCCGCTATTCTTCAAATTCGCGAAGATCTTATCCGCGTCTTCGCCGGGATGCAGTGCATCCACCACGCCGTTGAAAGCCTGGAAACCGGTGAGATATACGCCGACACCCTTCCACCACAGACCCGCGCCCGCGAGACCTTGCACCCTTCCGAATTTGTTCACGTTCACGCCAGCTTGCAGCGAGTGAAACACGGGATGATGGCCAAGCATCGCGAAGCCCTCGGGCGCAAAGGCGACCAAACTCAGCCGGAGATCGGTATCCGTGGCATACAAAGCCTGCGCATAGTTGGTCTCGCCCCAGACACCGGCCCGGCCGTAAGCTTCAAGTCGCAAATGCTCTGAAAAAATATGATTGTACCCGGCCGTCAGCATTAAGCCGTCTTCCCTTTTTCCAAAAGTATTGCCCAGCTTGCCGGTTTGTGTCTCCTTGGTGGCATATTGATAGGTCAGCCCGACAAACCCTTGGCCGAGCCCGACCTCCATCTCGAAATTGTGGCGGTAAAAATCCACCGCCAAAGTCCCGACGTGTTCGAGCTTGGCTTGGGTGATGGTCGTGCCGGAATATCGCACTTTAAAATCAGAGATGAGTTGCGCCTGCAAAGCCCAAGGGAGAAAGAGGCATACCGCAATCGAAAAGCTCGCGTGAGGGAATCTGGGGAGAGTGATCATCCGCATATACTTTCCTAGATCAATACGGCTCGGAGCGAATTCAGCCCGGAAATTCGGATCGTTGTTGCGAAAACAGCAAGGATTGGCTCGGTTGCATCGTATGTCACCCCCAAGCGAAGTCGAAGGGCGGCAATCCGAGGGTTGAGCCACGGTTCGACTTCGTTCGCCGTAGCTCTCATGCTTGCTTCAAGGCAGTTGGAAATTACAGGAGGCTATAGCAGCAGGTGAGGGAAATTGCGGAGGAGAAAACGATGGGAGGAATGAATTTTACAGGGAATCGTATGGCGAGTTGAACCGGGCAGGTGCGCGTCGAAAAAACGGAACGCGAGAATGCCGGAGAGCACGAGAAGGAAGTACTATTCAGCTATTGTTTTTGTAAGCGGATTGAGCGGATAAAGCGGATTTTGAAGGATCGTTTGCCAGAATAATCATCTGCTCAATCCGCTTAATCCGTTTACGTTTCTTTTTTGTGCTGAATAGTACTGAAGAAAGTTCTATAGATTTCCGCTGAACGCCGGCCCCAAAACAAAAACGCCGCCGTCGAGAAATCCTCGAGGGCGGCGCGATTTCTGAAAACAGAATCCCAGGGCTTAGAGCGTGCACATGCAGCGCTGGCGTCTTTTTATTACTAACAGATTACTGCTTACGAAAGCGCCGGCGCGCAAACCCACATACCGCACCAAGGCCGGTGCCGAGAAGAAGCAAGGTTGATGGTTCCGGCACGACCGAGGGCGGATTGTTGACGAACGCTTCGCTATATCCTCCAGCAAAACCCTGAACATGGAGGCCTAAGCGCAAATTGCCGCTGTTCAAGTCGGCCAGCACATTGCTAAACGTCTTGCCGGACAGCAAGGATAGTATGATGGATACGCTCTCTCCCCCCGTATTTTGGACCCCATTGTTTATGTTCCCCGGCATGTTGGCGTCAAAACTGAGCCCCGATGTCACCACAAAGGGAGGGGTTGCCGTGTTCCCACTCGGCAGATTGGGAGGGGCCGCGCCCTGCCCGAAAGAGGCACCGATTCCGGTTATGATAGGAGACACGCTGCTTAGAAGTGCGTTATCATCAAAATAGATGTCCTGGAGCGAAGAGACCGCTGGTCCGGCGTTGAAGAACTGAAACATAACCTGATTCGAGCCAACAGCTGTAACGTCAACGGAGAGCTGTGATTGTCCGGCAGCCACGGCCG
>JBIOXB010000169.1:0-12306 GCA_044869275.1 bacterium | reverse complement strand
AAACCTGTCATTCCCGCGAAAGCGGGAATCCAAGTTCCTCGTGCTCCCTGGATTCCCGCTTGCGCGGGAATGACGGCATGCTGAAGTGTTTTATGAATTTGCAAACTGCATTTTCGTGGTAATCTTTTGGCGCACCGGCAAGGACAGAAAGGCTGGCGCAGCAATATTACCGGCAATTTTTTTATGCAACGACAAACCGCCGGCGTTATCGGCTTCGGCCGCTTCGGCCAGTTCTGGGCGAAGACTCTGTGCCGCGATCACACGATTCTCGCCACGGACAGAAATCCCGAGCTGGCAAAGGTGGCTGCGGAAATCGGCATAGCGTTCAAATCGTTGCCCGAAGTCTGTGCGCAGGCCGAGGCGATTTTTTTGTGCGTGCCCATCAATCAATTCGAAGCGTGCGTTGCCAGTCTGAAGCCGTATTTGAAACCGCATACCACTATCCTTGACGTCTGTTCGGTCAAAGCATATCCCGCTGAGATTTTAGCCCAGCATCTGGGCGCGCATGCCACCCTCGAGCTCATCGCCACGCATCCCATGTTTGGGCCGGACAGCGCCGCGCATGGTTTGGCCGGATTGCCGCTGGTGATGTGGCCGTTGCGTTCCGTTTCCTCGGGCTATCGCGCGTGGCTTTCCTATTTCACCGGCTTGGGCTTGCGCGTCGTGGAAATCTCGCCCCAGGAACATGACCGGCTCGCCGCAAACAGCCAGGGCGTGACCCACTATCTCGGGCGCGTGCTGCAGGAAATGAGACTGTCGCCAACCTCCATCGACACGAAGGGCTTCGAGCTGCTGTTGTCGGTGATCGCGCAAACCTGCAACGATACCTGGGAATTGTTTTACAACCTGCAGAATTATAATCCCTACACCGGCGAGATGCGGCTGCGCTTGGAAGAAGCTCTCGATCGAGTGTACAGCGCGCTGCTGCCCGAGCGCATTTCGCCGCACGAATTCGTGATCGGCATTCAAGGCGGCCAGGGCAGCTTCAATGAAGAGGCGTGCCGCCATTACTGTGCGCAGCATGCCGCGCAAATCCCCGCATATCGGGTGGAATATCTTTACACTTCGGACCATGTGCTGGCCGCGCTGCACCAGGGCAAAATTGACTTCGGCGTTTTTGCCATTCAGAACGCGCGCGGCGGCGTGGTGATGGAAACCATTCACGCCCTGAGCAAATTCGACTGCGAGATTTTGGAGATTTTTGAGGTGGTGATCGGCCACTGCCTGTTGTTGCATCCGCGTGCAGATTTTGGCGAAGTCGATACTTTGATCTCGCATCCGCAGGCGCTCGCGCAATGCGCCGACAATTTGAAAAAGAATTTTCCACATCTTAAACTGACGAGCGGCGAAGGTGATTTAATCGACCAAGCCTTGTGTGCGCGACATTTGGCCGAGGGTAAACTACCGGCAAGCACTTCCGTCTTAGCTCCCAAAGCTTGCGCAGCATTATATGGTCTGAAGATTTACGCAGATGCTTTGCAGGATTTAGGAACAGAAAATCGCACGACTTTCGTTTGGGCGCGCCGGCGTCATTACTTTCGCAAATAAAAACTGCCTTCATGACTGAAAAAGATTCTTCGTCGACGACAGCAGCAGCATCCTCCGTGTCTTTTGCAGCGCAACCGCCGCGCGCAGAAAATCTTCCCGATAGACCGCAGCCCGCACCCAGCGCCGGCAAGAAATTCCCCTGCCGCAGTTGCGGCGCGCAACTCGTATTCGATCCCAACTCCCAAGCGTTGATCTGCCGGTATTGCGGGCAGCAAGAAAAAATTCCACATAGCGCAGCAGAGATCAATGAGCAGTCTTATGAAGATTATCTCGACCAGAGCCGCAAAGATTTGCGCGTCACGCTGGGCGCGGAACGGGAGGTGCGCTGCCAGGCCTGTGGTGGCATCGTGATGATGGCGGCCAAGGACCGCACGCAAGATTGCCCTTTCTGCGGCGTGCATTTGGACTCCGAGCCGCAGGCCGCCACGCCGGCGATTCCGCCGAGCGCGGTGTTGCCTTTTCGCGTGGATCCCGCGGCAGCGAAAAAGACGTTTCAACGCTGGGTGGATTCACTCTGGTTCGCGCCCAATGATTTGCAAAAACTTGTGGATTTGGGCAGGCTGGTGGGGTTATACACGCCGTATTGGACTTTCGACGCCATGACGCACACGTTTTACACCGGCGCGCGTGGCACGCATTATTGGCAAACCGACCAGTATTGGGCGAATGTCAACGGCAAAAACGTGCGCCGGACGCGGCAAGTCCGGCACACACGCTGGACCGCCGTGGATGGAAAAATACAACACTGGTTTGATGACGTCCTCGTCGTCGCTTCGCAAGGCTTGCCGCGCGGCTATGTGCAGGAATTGACGCCGTGGGATATGGAAGGGCTGGTGGATTTCAAGCCGGAATATTTGAGCGGTTTTCGCACGGAACGCTACCAACTCGATCTGCCCCAGGGCTTCGGCCTGGCAAAGGAATGGATGCAATCCACGCTGCGCCATTTGATCTGCCGCGACATTGGGGGTGACGAGCAGCGCATCGATTCCATGCAAACGCAGTATTCCGGTATCACGTTCAAACACATTCTGCTGCCCATTTGGGTCGCGGCGTACCGTTACCAGGGCCGGCTTTATCGCATTCTCATCAACGCGCGCACCGGCGAGGTGCAGGGCAACCGGCCATATTCGGCGATCAAAATCGCGCTGGCGGTGGTGGCAGGGTTGATCGTGCTGGGGTTGATTTTGTATATGCAATCGGGGGGATAAAAAGCAACTTATGGCGATTTACCATTGTCGATCTGCGACCGTAAATCGCAAATCTTCAATCGCAAATCAACTGAGGAGGAAAGCTATGAACACCTCGCGTCGCGATTTCATCAAAACCACTGCCCTCGCCGGCACGGGCCTCACGATTCTTCCCTCCCGCCTCGTCTTCCCCGACACCAAAACCCCAAAAGTCCGGCTTGGCCTCATCGGTGTCGGACTGCGTGGACAGAATCATCTCGAGCTTGCTTTGCGCCGCGACGACGTCGAAGTGGTCGCGATCTGCGACGTGCAGCAGGTGATGATCGACGCCAGCATGGACCTCATCAAAAAATCTGGCAAGCCCAACCCGCGAGTCATCAAAGAGGGGCCGTATGATTACCGAAAATTGCTGGAGATGAAAGACATTGACGGTGTCATCATCGCGACGCCCTGGGAATGGCATTCAGTGATGAGCCTCGATGCGATGAATGCCAAGAAATACGTCGGTTGCGAAGTGATTGCCGGCGCGACGATCGCAGAGTGTTGGGATTTGGTGGGTACCTCGGAGCGCACCGGCATGCCGCTGATGATGCTGGAGAACGTCTGCTATCGTCGCGATGTGATGGCGATTCTCAACATGGTGCGCCAGGGCATGTTCGGGGAGTTGGTGCATTTGCAGGCCGGCTATCAGCACGATTTGCGCGCAGTAAAATTCAACGATGGCAAACAGCCCTACGGCGGGGGCGTGGAGTTTGGCGAAAAAGGCTTTTCCGAAGCGCAATGGCGCACGCAGCATTCGATTATGCGCAACGGCGATCTTTATCCCACGCACGGCCTCGGGCCGGTGGCGATGATGCTCGACATCAATCGCGGCAATCGTTTTGTCTCGCTCTGCTCGTATGCCTCCAAAGCACGCGGGCTGCACGAATACCTCGTCAAGAACGGCGGCGCGGATCATCCCAATGCCAAAATCAAATTCAAGCTCGGCGACGTCGTCACCACCATGATCAAGACCAACAACGAAGAAACGGTCTTGCTGCAACACGATACCAGTTTGCCGCGTCCGTACTCATTGGGCTTCCGAGTGCAAGGGACCAAGGGCTTGTGGATGGACCTGAACAAATCGTTGTACCTCGAAGGCGTGAGCAAAGAAGCGCATCGTTGGGAAGAGGCCAAGCCGTATCTCGAGCAATACGACCATCCGCTGTGGAAGCGCTTTGGGGAGGATGCCAAGACCGCAGGACATGGCGGCATGGATTTTTTCGTCTTGCATGCGTTCATTGAAGCAATCAAACGCAAAGTCAACACACCGCTGGATGTGTACGATGCTGTTGCCTGGAGCGCGATTACGCCGCTATCCGAGGCTTCGATTCAATTGGGCGGCGAGTCGGTGGAGTTTTCCGATTTCACGCGGGGCAAATGGATGTACAGGGAAAATACCTTTGCACGGGACGATCAATATTGAGAGGAGCCATTCGGCGCTATGAAAACATCAAGAATCTTCACTCTGTGCTTTATACTGCTGGGTTGTTGCAAGGCGGCGGGACAATCGCCCGCCAAGCTTCGCACTGAAAACGTCATGCTGATTCTGGTCGATGGCCTGCGTTGGCAGGAAGTTTTCACCGGCGCTGATTCTGCGCTGATGAACAAAGAAAATGGCGGCGGCGAGAATGGGGCCGCGCTCAAGCAAGCTTATTGGCGTGATAACCTCGAAGCGCGACGCGAGGTTTTGACGCCATTTTTATGGCGCGTTGTCGCCAAACAAGGCCAGCTCTTTGGTAATCAAAATAAAAATAGCCTGGTGAAGGTGACCAATGGGTTTCATTTTTCATATCCCGGCTACAGTGAGATGATTGTGGGCTATGCCGACACCGCCATCAACAGCAACGACAAACGGCCCAACCCCAATGTGAGTGTGTTTGAATGGCTCCACCAAAAGAAAAATTTCAAAGGCAAAGTCGCGGCGTTTGGCGCGTGGCAGGTGGTGCCGTGGATTATCAATCGCGAGCGCTGCGGCTTTTACGTCAATGGCGGCATCGAGCCGGTCACCGTGGGCGAGATTTCCGCAGAGCAAGCGCTGCTCAATCGTTTGAAGGCCGAGCTGTTCCACCCCTGGGGCGAGGAGCCGTACGATGCGATCACCTTCTACTCGGCGCTCGAATACCTCAAGGCAAATCAACCGCGCGTATTCTGGATGACGTTCGGAGAAACCGACGAATTCGCGCACGCCGGACGATACGATCACTATCTTGACGCTGCCCGGCGCACGGATAATTTTCTCAAAACACTGTGGGAAACATTGCAATCCATTTCACAATATCGCGACAAAACCACACTCATCGTTGTCGCGGATCATGGCCGAGGTTATGGACTGCAGGAATGGAAGGATCACGGTGCGAAGATCAAAGGCGCGGACAACATTTGGATCGCCCTCATTGGGCCAGATACACCGGCGCTTGGTGAGCGCATGAACTCCGGCCTGCACACGCAAAGCCAAATCGCCGCAACGGTAGCCGCCGCGCTGGGCGAAGATTATTGCGCCGCGCAACCGAAAGCCGCCAAACCGCTTGTTGAGGCTTTTAGAATGAGGTGACAGTGCACTAGTCCTTGGGCAAAAAAAACTGCGCTGCACTCCATAAAACATTTCCTGTTGATGACATGGCTCGGCGCTATCTTGGGTGGATCAATGTCAGCAGCCCAGGACGGTATTTCGCCGCCTCAAACGTGCGCGGCAAAGATCGCCGCTTTTCTGCGCAAAACCTCGTTGACAACCAAAAAGAAACCTATTGGGCAAAAGTCCGTTTGATTATTCATCAAGCGAAGGCAGCTCCGACGATTACGAAGTTTGGTCTCTTCAAAACGCCGGCGATCAATTAAAGCGGTTTCCTACTTCAACAATGCCCGCAACGCAGCTTCTAGTTCCGTATGACGAAATTTATACCCGCTGGCAATCAATTGTGTCGGCTCGATACGCGCGCTGGAAAGCAGCAGGTCATCCGCCATTTCTCCCAACACCAGGCGCGCGGCAAAAGCCGGCACCGGAAAAATCGTGGGCCGGGATAAAGCCCGTCCGAGCGCCTTCGTGAATTCGCGATTGGTCACGGCATGCGGCGCGACGACATTCACCGGCCCGCGCAAGCCTTCGCTTTGCAGGCAATGCTGCATCGCGCCGATGACGTCGTCCAGCGTGACCCAGCTCCAGTATTGCTCGCCATTGCCCATGACTCCGCCCAAGCCGAGCTTGAATGGCAGCAACATTTTCTGCAGTGCGCCGCCTCGAGGCGTCAACACCACGCCCAGGCGAGGATGCACAACGCGTATTCCTGCTTGTGCTGCCGGTTCCGCGGATTTTTCCCAAGCCACGCTAGTTTCGGCGAGAAAACCGGTGCCCGGCTTGCTGTCTTCGCGCAACATTTCGCCGCCGCGATCGCCATAGTAGCCGATCGCCGAAGCGCTCACCAGCACGTGCGCGGGCTTGCTCAATTTCGCCAGCGTTGAGCTGAGCAAAGTTGTGCCCTGCACGCGGCTGTTTCTGATCTTGGCTTTCTGTGCGGCCGACCATCTCTTTGCGATATTCTCACCTGCAAGATGAACCACTGCGTCATAACCTTCACACGCCGCAGGATTCAATGTGCCGGCCTCGGGATTCCACAGCACGACGGGCTCGCTGTATTTTCCCGGCGTGCGCACCAAGCGTGCCACTTGATGGCCTTGCCCCAAGAGCGATTTGATCAGCACCGTGCCGATCAAGCCGGTAGAACCGCTGATTAAGATTTTCATCCTTTCCTCCGCTTCGCATCAAGCAAAAACCTTCTGGTAGGTGGCTTCGTCAAATCCCACCACCAGCTTGCGCCCGAGGCGCAAAGCGGGCGAACGCAAATTGCCGGTTCGTCCGATGAGCAATTCAAATAACGCCGCCTCGTCCGGTTTGTCTTTTTTGAGATTCACATGAACGACGGCTCTGCCTTTGGTGGCGTAGATTTCATCGATGCCTTGCAGCAGTGCGAGCACTTGTTTTTTGGGATAGCTGGCTTTTTTGGTGCTGGTCTTTTCCGCCGGTTCGATGTTGTGCTGCGCAAGAAACTCTTGCGTTTTGGCGCAGGTGTCTCAGCTGGGGCGGTGGTAATACCAATCGACTCTTGCCATTGGTCTCCCTGTCCATATAAGGTGATGAGGGGATGCAACTCGCCATATCAGAATGCCCAGACTGTGTGAAAGCGCTTGGTTTCAACGCCGGCTGAGCTTGTCGAAGCCGGATTCTTGAACTTGGCACCCTTCGACAAGCTCAGGGTGCGGCATTCTCAAGTTTTCACACAGTCTGGCCGCTGATGAACTCACCCAAGCCGGATGGCTTCAAGCTGAGCCCGGAAGGCGGCGACACTATCCATGCGCATCACGCCGGTTTCGGCCAGGACCGCGGCATAGTGGCCGGCGGCTCGCCCGCCGACGATGAGAACGGTATCAAGAGCCAGCAGGCGCCGCAATTTACGCAGCTCCTGCTCCAGCATGGGGTCGTCCGCCGGATAGATAATGCTGAGCGCGACCGCGCGCGCATTGTTTTGCATCGCTCCGGCGGCGATTTCTTCCGCCGGCAAACCGGGGCCAAGATAGGTTACATGCCATCCCTGCGTGCCGGCGGTGACCGCTGCCATCAGCGCGCCCAATTCGTGATACTGTCCTTGCGGCGTCGTCACCAAAATGCGCGGGGCCGAGGCCGGCAGTTGATGGGAGTTTTTCAGCCCGCCCAAAAAAGTGCGCACGATCGTGGACGCGAGCCGCTCTTGCACGATGCGGAATTTTCCCTGGCACCACAACTCTCCGATCTGATCCATCAACGGCACGATCACCCGGTCGATTAAGACCGGCTGGCTGAGCACCACCGAGGCGCGCGCCAAAGCCGCATCCAATCCATCACTATTAAAATTTTGGATTTCATGCAAACAGGCCTGGAGATGGGATTGCGCCAGGTCCGTTTCATTTTCTGCCGCCAGCACAAGGTGCGCCGCCGTTGCATTCAGTGCAACCGTACTGTGAGGGTCGCTCAAAACCTCAAGGATTTGCTCGTCGGTCATGCGCGCGATTTGTCCAATGCTGTGACCGGCAGCAACCGCACGGCGCAGCAGAATGAGACGGTCCACGTCCGTTTGCGTGTAAAGACGGCGTTTTGTCGGCGTGCGCGCAGGTGAAACTGCGCCGTACCTGCGTTCCCAGATGCGAATAATGTGAACGTTCAAGCCGGTTCTTTGAGCAACCACTCTAATGGGAAATTTCGACTTAGCGTCCATTTGCATTTAACAATATATATTTTTGTTGACCATTTGTCAAGAAGATGCTTGACTATGATCATTTTATTTCTATATTAATTCGCAACAATATTTAGTCAGACAGATAATGCTTTAAATTTATATAGTCATTTTTGAGACAACAACAGCTTTCATATCAGGAAAGTCGTACAAGTGTCTTTCCGGCTTTTCTGCGGCGATGAATAGGAGGTTGCTATGAAAAAAGCGCGCAGCATCTCTGCACCCAGTAGGCGCCAGAAAAACACGGAGAGCAGCATGCCAGTGGTCAGAAGATACCTGGAGGATCTGGAAAACTGCCTCCCGATTTCTGCGCAAAAGGAAGTGGATTTGGTGCGGCGCTTCAAAAGCGGCGATCAGGAGGCGCTAAACGGCTTGATCTGCGCCAATTTGCGCTTCGTGATCAGCATTGCGAAAAGATACCAGGGCAGGGGCTTGCCACTGGAGGATTTGATCAGCGAAGGCAATGCCGGTTTGTTGAAGGCGGCCGAGCGCTTCGACGAAACCAAGGGGTTCAAATTCATTTCATACGCCGTGTGGTGGATCCGCCAGGCGATTTTGCAGGGGATTTCCGAGCATCATCGCATCGTACGCCTGCCGCTGAATCGTATCAATGCGCTCAACCGGCTGACCCGCATCGTGCAAAACCTGGAGGAACACCAGGGCCGCCCGCCGGCGATGAAGGAAGTGGCTGCGCTGATAAAGCTGTCCGAGCTCGAGGTGATGCAGCTTCTCAAAGATGGCGCGCACCCCGTGTCACTGGAACAGCCCATGCCCAACATGGAAGGCTACCGCGTCATGGATACGCTCATGAGCGACGGGTACGATTCACCTGATCAAGAGTTGATGCAGGAATCGCTGCGCCTGGACTTGCGCCACGCTTTGGAGACGCTCAATCCCAGGGAGGCGGAGATTCTGAAGCTGTGTTTCGGCTTGGAGGATGATCAACCTCTCTCGCTGCAGGAAGTCGGCAATCGTTATCGTTTGACCCGCGAGCGCGTGCGGCAAATTCGCGAAAAAGCGCTGGCGCGCATGCGCCTGCAATTCCGGCAACAGCCCTTGCGGCAGTATTTGGGATGATCTCTTGAACGACTTTGAAAAAAAACTGGTGCAGGCCAGGACCCAGCAGGGCGACAGCTTGCTCCATTTGTCAAATCGCACGCCCGTGCTGCTGATCTTTCTGCGCCATTTCGGCTGAACGTTTTGCCGCGAGACTTTGGCCGATGTTGCGGACCAGCGCCAAGCCATAGCCGCGAGCGGAACGCAGTTGGCGTTTGTCCATCAAGGGCAGCAGGAAAGATCGGAATCGCTTTTCGCGCGCTATGGCCTGCAAGACCTGCCGCGCGTGAGCGATCCCAAACGGGAATTGTATCGCGCCTTTGAATTGCGCGTGGCGAGTCCGCTGCATTTCCTCCGCCCCAAGGTTTGGAAACGGGGATGGGAAAACGTTCGGGCGAACAAGAACAGAGGCGGCCGGCCCATGGGAAACGTCCTGCAAATGCCCGGGGTTTTTCTGCTGCACCGCGGCGAAATTGTGCGCGCGTTCCGGCACCAAACCATCGCCGACCGGCCGGATTATGAAACGCTGGCGCGGCAAGATCAAAACCTCACCTGAGAATTCCAGGGGGCGCGTAGTCGAGCGGCATGGCGGCGCCGATCCTGCGTGTCCTCTGGATCACTCCTCCACTTCACCCGCAACGGGATAGCGCGGTAAGCCCCGTCATTGCTCTCGAATTTTCCCGGAGAATTGCAGCTCGCACCAGCACTGTTGCATTACTATCCCTGCCAGTGAACTTCTGCTTCTTGCAAAAATCCCACTCTGTTCGCTTGTTTAATCCGTTAACCAATCCGTACAGAATGCCAGCTCAGGGGCTTGCGCGAAGTTATTGCCTTTTGCGCAGATTTTATGTAATGTTCGCGAGATTTTAAGAAAACTGGCTGCCGGTCAAAAGTTTTCCGAATTTTATTCTGTGTTTGAATAGGTAATACGCCTCTGCCCTCAGTCATGTCATCCCGCCTTGCGGGATCTTGGTTGAATCAAGCACTGTGATTATGGCGCACAAGATTCAGACCGTGTGAAAACGCTTGATTTCAACGCCGGCTGAGCTTGTCGAAGCCGGATTTTTTGAACTTAGCACCCTTCGACAAGCTTAGGGTGCGGCATTCCCATGTTTTCACACAGTCTGATTCCTTCTCACTCAGTCAAGTGGTTACAAGAATTATGGTGACAGTGTACCAAATTCGTTTCGCGCGTGCCTATTATTTTGCTCAAGGACAGAAAAATGGAACGTAGAGTCTCAAAGCGATGCTAACCGTGCAGCTTGCGAGTCGACGGCAAACATTTTTCTGTCCTCGAATCTTTCTGTCTTTAAAATATTTTTGTGGGATGATTTTGCAATGCCGATCCGCAAGCGTTGAAGGTGCTGCAATCGAATAACCCGCAGTGATGCCTTTGCCAAACCGGCTTGTCGAAAACTTCCGCCGCCTGCGCCAGGTGCCGATGGAATATACGGCCTCGATCGGGCTCTCGGTTTTCATTCATTTTCTGCTGCTGATCGTGGCCAACCGTCTGGTTGAATGGCCCGACTCTTCCCGTTTTCATATTCCTCATTGGGGTTTTGAAGTCGTTTTCTCCAATACGTTGGCGCTGAAAGCAAAAGCTGCGCCCAAGGCGGCGAGTTCCGGGAACTCAATCAGTCGCCAATCTGCATCCATCCTGCCTCGAGCGGGTGAGAAAGCTTCGGCAACCTCACTTCCAACGATGCCAGAAGCGATCTCACCCTCTCCAACGGAAATAGCGTCCGCTTCCCCCTCGGCAGGCGCCTCTCGCACGAACGAAAATTCCGGCCCAGGCAACGCCACGCTTGGCGCCGCAGATTTTCCCGCCGAAACCTCGCCGCTGAATCCGCCACTCGCGATCAGCGCGCGAATGCCGGAAACTGCCCTCGCCAATCTCAAGCTCGTGCCGCGCCATGTGGCGGTGTCGTCGCCGCAACGCGACGCCATCTTGAAAAAAGTCAAGAAATTCGTCGCCAAACTGCCGGCGCTCGCGGCGTCTGATTCGGCTTTTGCCTGGGAAAAAGACGGCCAGCGGTTCCAGTTTACCGTGCAATATTTCCCGGCAGGCTCAGCCACCGGTTTCGACGAGCTGGGAGTCACAGTCTCGACAGTAGAAGGTGACGATACCCTATCAACGCGCTTGCGCATGCGACGTCTCGCCTTTTCGCAGTTTGCCCAATTTGTGGATTACTGGGATCCGCAAGTGGCCCTGCATGCCGACGAGCTTGACGGTCGCTTTCACAGCAACAGCGCTTTGGTGCTCAGCGCCAGCGCCGGCACACAGCCGAAATTCCACGGCAAAGTCACCACCGCGGGCTATTATGCCATGCGCAGCGGCGCCACGCCTTTCTTTCCCGATCCCGCCAAAATTTTCCTTGCCGGCATTGAAGAAGGCGCTGAAGGCATTCCCTTGCCGCGCGTCTTTTTGGAGATAGCGCGGGACACTGCGCATGTCCAGACCTTTGCGGAAGAGACCTGGATCACGTTTCTTCGTGACGGCAGCTACACGTGGCGTTCCGCTTCTGCGCCGGAGGCCGAGCATCACGCTGTGTCGGATCAAACGCCGGGTTGCATTGTCGGCAAGAGCAAGCTGCACGTCAAGGGCACGGTCCAGGGCGAGTGGCTGGTTTACGGCGAAAACAAAATCATCATCGACGATGATCTGTGGTATGACCGGGATCCGGAAACGTTTCCCGCTTCCGGCGATTTTCTCGGATTGGTGAGCGCGAAAGATCTCGAAATTGCGCCGCCCTCTGTGACCGGCCCGGGCGATTTGAAAATCTGCGCCGCGATTCTGGCCAAGGGCCGTTTTCGCGTTTCCGAATATTCTGCGCGCAACACGGGCACGCTGCACGTCTACGGCAGTCTGGCCGTCGGTTCACTTTCCGCCACCGAGCCGCGTTATGCGACGCGCGTGCAATTTGACAAACGCTTCGAAAAAACACGGCCGCCGCACTTTCCCATGACCGATCGTTACGAGATCGCCGAATGGGATGAACAGTGGCTAGTACCCCATCATTGAATTCAGAATCTCATACCAAAGCCCGACTTTGTGATTCACGAGTTTGTCATCCAGAAGGAATCCTGGTCAGCGCCGAACACGGAGCTCGTAACAGTTAACCAGGCTTCGACAATGCTGACCAGTATTCCCTTTGAATGACAGCGCCAAGTGGTGGCAGCGCCTTAACGTTGCCAGCTGAAAAATTATCCAA
>JBIOXB010000168.1:0-65840 GCA_044869275.1 bacterium | reverse complement strand
GTTTTACTTCATAAGCTCAAACTCAAACCACCAACGCGGCTGACACAAAACCTAAATTTGTAGTGAAAACTTTTTCAATTTTTTGTTGTAAATTCAAAGCTTAGCCCCAGCAAGTGTCGAACTCGGGTTAGCAGCCCCACACCCGGCAGTCGCGGCGTCAGCTCGGCCCAATTGGGATCACCGGCAAAAACTTTTTGGAACAACGGCAGCGATTCTTCCAGCCGCCCGGCGTTGACCAGCGAAGTGGCGGTCCAATAAATCATTTCAAGATTGTCGGGCACCATTTTCTGCGCCGCGCCGTATTCGGCCAGGGCCTTCTCCATGTCATTGTGCTCCACTGCGAGATCGCCGGCGTTCATATGCTGGTACGCACGATGCACGTGCACCAGCCGCCGCAGTTCTTGGAGCGGCTCGGGATGATCTTCCACGCGCAGCTCCATGACGCGATCGACCCATGGCCTGCCCGTGGAGGTGCCGCTCACGATCAGAATCGCGGCGGACTGTTTGCCGCGAATGTCGCCGCCCACGGCCTGCGCGGCATCGAGCGCCGCCAGCATTTTATCGGCAAGATCGCCGGGCGTTTTTTGATAGGCCTCCGACATCGCAGGCCAGACCTTCTCATTCAACATGAGATTGGCTTGCACGGAAAAATTCTCACCTACAAAATGGCCAGCCGCAGGAATGCACTTGCTGCCGGTGTGTGCGGCAACGTTGCCCTTGGCATCGATCATGGCGACTTGCCGTACGGCTTCGCCCGCATCGGAAGCGATGATGGCCGCCAGCGCTTGTTTGGCGTTCTTGCCCGCGCGCATCAATTGCAAGCCAAGCGGGCCATAGGCCGGATCAATGAAGGATTGTGTGGCTACCGCTCCAACTCCCGCTTCGGCCCACGTCACCAGCGAGCCCACGGAAAACCAATGGGATTGCACAGCCACGCCCATCTGGCCGTTTTGGGGATCACGCGCGACGATCGAAAAAGTATGAATCGGGCGGGAAAGTTCTTGGGAAAAAGCAGGCGAAACAAAACAGATCAGCACGCACAGACGGAATCGCAAAGACATTTAGCCTCCTCCTCTTGCCAAGAGTGAATGAACACAATTCGACGACAACATTGACTTGTAAGCGGATTGAACAGATAAAGCGGATTTCAGGAATTTGTACAAATGTAGTCATCTGAAACAAGCTTTTCTCCAACGGAAATGGAACTGCCACGAAAAAATATTGTTTTCTTTTTCCGTGTGAGTTCCAATTCCGTGGGCGCAAATACTGGTTGCATTTCCTTCACCATGCCGCCTCGACCCCAAGTCCATTTCTTTGGGCGAACACTCGCCATTGCACATGGCCGAGCGCCTGGCCGTTTTCGCGCTGCGCCAGCCATTTCGCCGTGGAATTCACGCTCACGATTGCGAGAGCGCCGCCCAGTACCACGTCGGACAGCCAATGATCTTCTTCATATAAGCGCGCGAAACCGCCGGCCACACCTAAGCTGTAGAACACGATCTTGGTCACCGGATGCGGAAATTGTCTGGCAAAAGTATGCGAGGTGGCCATGGCCACCATGGTGTGCCCTGAGAAAAAAGAATAATACCCTTCTTCCTTGCGGAAGGGATCGAACACGTCGTGTCCGAGGCCGAGATGCGGGCGCGCGCGGCCCACGGCTCTTTTCGTGACCGTTTGGAGCAGGCCGGTCGGCAGCAAGGAGCCGGTCAAAATCACCGCAGTGTCCCGCAGTTTTTGACTACGCGCAAACAGGCCGACCGCATACACTCCACCGGTCAACACCGCGACCGTGAGCGGCTCACCGTAGGCGATGCCGGCATCCGCAATCTTGTCCGCGGTCTGGCTGCGATGGTTTTGCAGATAATCGTTGAGCTCTTCATCCAAAAAAGAAAGCGCGAACGTGCCGCCGATCACCATGCCAAAATTCGCCCAATCGCTCCCTTGCCAGCGCAACGGCGCAGTCAAAATATTGCCGGTGGCGCCGGCGGCATGGGAGGCGTCCCGCGAAAAGGTTTTTGGCAATGAACGTGACTGCGCCAAAAGATTTTGAGGGGCAGCAAGCAGTATGGCTGCGAAAAGGAACAGGATTTTGAGAGAATGCATCTCACCTCCGAGCTGAGTGTTGTTGCGCTTGACCAGGATGAACGTTTCATCTGTTTGAGCAAAGCTCAATCAGATCGAGCGGTGGCTGAATAATAATGAAAAACCTTTCAAAGTCAAGATTTTCTGCTTGACATTCATGGCCACCCGCCATAGATTGCCGCAACTTTTCAACCAGGAGATGTCCATGCGCATCAAATTTTGCGGCGCGGCGCGCGAGGTTACAGGCTCACAACATTTGCTCACGGTCAACGGCAAAAGAATTTTGCTGGATTGCGGTTTGTTTCAGGGCCACCGCGAGGAATCCCGTCAAAAAAACAGAAGCTTCCACCATGATCCAGCGGGCCTCGATACGCTCGTGCTTTCACACGCGCATATCGACCATTGCGGCAATATTCCGAACTTGGTCAAGCAAGGCTTCGGCGGCAGCGTGTATGCCACGCACGCGACCGTTGATTTGTGCAACGTGATGCTGCGCGATTCCGCTTATTTGCAGGAACGTGATGCCGAGTGGCTGCGCAAGAAAAAGCACGAGGACGCCGAGCCGCTTTACACCGTGGAAGAGGCGGAGCGGGCGCTGCAACAGTTCGTGGGCATGGCCTATGACCGTGCCTTCGCGGTGACGCCACAGGTCCAGGCCACTTACCGCGACGCCGGGCATATTTTAGGCTCGGCCAGTGTCACGCTCGAGGTGAACGAAGGCGGCCGGTTGCTGCGCTTAGGCTTTAGCGGCGATTGGGGCCGCCCGCGTGCGCCGATCTTGCGGGATCCCGAACTTCTGAACGATCTCGACGTGCTCATCATGGAAAGCACGTACGGCGACAAGCTGCACGACAATTACGACAATCTTACTGAAGCTCTGGCGCAGACCACAAACAGCGTTTACCAGCGCGGCGGCAAAATCATCATTCCCGCATTTTCCGTGGGCCGCACTCAGGCGCTGGTGTATTATTTACACAAACTGTGGCAGGAAAATCGCATTCCGGAAATTCCGATATACGTCGACAGCCCGCTTTCCGTCAACGCCACCGAAATCTTTCGCCTGCACCCGGAGTGTTTTGATCAAGAAACGTATCGCCTCTTTTTGAAAGACGGGCTTGATCCTTTCGGTTTCAAGCGTTTGACATACGTGCGCGACGTGGAGTCTTCGAAAAAACTCAATGATCTCAAAACCCCCGCCATCATCATTGCCGCTTCAGGCATGGCCGAAGCCGGAAGAGTTTTGCACCACCTCGCCCACAACATCGGCCAGCCTGAGAATTGCGTGCTGATTGTGGGCTTCATGGCCGAGCACACGCTGGGCCGGCGCCTGGCCGAAGGTATCACTCCGGTCAGGATTTTGGGGGATTTTTATGAGAGAAGATGTGAGGTGAAAAAGCTGGACGGCCTGAGCGCGCATGCGGATCGCGACGAGCTTTTGCAATTGATCAAGCACCAAAACCCCCAAAAGCTCAAACATATTTTCCTGGTGCACGGCGAGCCGGATCAATCCGAACCGCTGGCGCAGCGCATTCGGGCGTTGGGCTTTCAAAACGTGCATGTGCCACATGAGGAGGAGGAGTTTGAGGTTTAAATTCCAAATTCCAAAGCACAAAGCACAAAACACAAATCCTGTGTCCAGATAATTTCCAAATCTCAATTCATAAGCAAAGCCCTTACTTTTTGCATCTTTGCGCTTCAAACTTTGATCACTTGGGCTTATTTGGGATTTGGTTTTTGGGCTTTGGTTTTAGAGACTTGGATTTTCCCCTTGACATCACTAACTTGATTGTGCATATTGCATGCGCCCAAAAAGCAGGGAATCTCATGCTCTGCATTATCAAAATAGACTCAGCCGCCCGCCGCAGCCCGGTTTACGAACCGATCCTTCCTGATTCTTGCCCTTCTTCCAATCGTTTTCCCATCCGCATGACCAGGATGGTGAAAATTCGTTTCAGTCGCGCGCCAAGCGTGATCAACACAGGTTCCAAGGGAGCTCCGCAATGGAAGATAACAATGTAAAGTTCATCGGCACGATCTCGCACCTCAGCACCGAGAAGACTACCAACAAATTCGAAGGCAGCGGCAAGTTGTCCTGGCCCGGATCAGCTTCTCCCATCGCCGTTGCCATAGCCTTCTCCCTGGCCCTCACCCTTTCCCTGGTTGTCCTGAAGCAGTTTGGCGTCGACATCAACCTCATGTGCGCGCCTCCGGGAACTATCGGAGCCGCTACCGAGACCAAGGATGGTATTGTCGCGCCGCTGGAGCCACTACCCAGAAAATTGAAAGAGCTGGGCATTGAAGGTTACATCGTCGTGATCTCGGAATTCAATGATTACAGCAAGGCCAAGGAACTGGAATACATTCTCAGGCAGAGGAGAGTGCATGCCAATCATCTCGTTTGCGACTCCAGGTACTATGTTTACGTGGGCCCATTGTACGGAAAACAACACGCAATGGGCACATTGAACACGGTGAGTAGCCTGGGATTCAATGGGGCCAAAATTGTGACTCCGGAATAAGAGTGGGCGTCAACACGAGGGGTAGGAATCACGGGCAGGTAAAGAAGAGGCAACAATCTATTGGATAATCAATCATTGCTGGCAATATACTGCTTGTAAACGTCTTTGCGATCGGGATCCAGGCGGGTCATGATCTGAAAAGCCGTGGCGTCCTTGCTGTCTTTAAAAATCTCGATCACTTCCTGATAATGCGCGTCGATGAAATGCTTGGCGCCGGGATTGTCCTTGTTCTCTTTCACGACCTCTTCGAGACGCTTCAGCGCGTCCAAGACGTACTTGCGGGTTTTTTCGGGTTCGCCCTCGGTCGACCACAAGCCATAGAAGTAATAATCCTTCATCGCGCGAAACATTTTGTAGTCGTCGGTGGTGATCGCTTCAATGGTGTCTTCGCGCCAATCCCAGCCGTAGGCATACTGGCTGTACTTGCCTTCCTGCATCGCGGCTCGGGCTTTGGCAAAATAGTTTTCACCGGCGTTTTCGCCGTATTTGTCGAGCTCATTGGCGATGATGAGAAAGACGTAAAAATCGATCAGCGTGCGCACGGGCGTGGAGGCGCCGGTTTCCTGAATCGTTTCGTTGACTTGAAACGGGAACAGCGCGCGCTTGTCATAGTATTGAATATCGGGGCCGGAGGCGACCAGGCTGCAGCGATAACGATCTTCGGTGGCGTCGGGGCTGTCCTCCAGAAATAATTGTAACCCCACCTTGAAAGGCCGCACAAAATCTTCTTCAATCCAATCGCGCGTGGCGATGTAGACGCGCACTTTTTCGGCAAACGTGGACATTTTTTTCTTCTTGTCTTCCGGCAACTTGTCCAGAATCACTTTCACTTCCGGACGCACGCGGCGCTTGCTCGAGGCTTGGGCAGACGCTGTGGTCACACGGATCGAAGCGCCAACGACAAGCACGACAGTCACGATTAAGAATACAAATGAAATGGCTTTAGCGCACATGTCTCTCTCTCTCTCTCTCTCCAGAAGATAAAGCTGGGGGAAATGAGATAAACCAGTGTCTTTTGCTTTACACCTTACACGTGTAAAGTGTAAGCATTTGTCACTCATAACGAATCCAATATAGCCAGGGGGTTTTATGAAAGTCAAGGGAATAGTCGCAACCGCCTTGCTGCTGGGCGGCACTTTCGCGCTCAGCCAGGATTATCCGCTGGGTGCGCGCGCACAAGCCATGGGCGGTAGCGGCGTCGCATTCGCTGCCGAGCCGGAAGCACAGTTGCTCAATCCGGCATTGCTTGCTGAACTCGACAAATGGGGCGCCACGGTGTTTTACTCGCATCCCTTCGGCATGCGTGAAATCGTGCTGTCGAGTTTGTGCCTGCGCGGGCAGCTCGGCAAGATCGCCGGTGGCGCGGCGTTGGTCCGGCTCGGGCATGAGAATTTTGAAGATCGCTGCTATCAGCTCAGCTTGGCGCACGCATTTTCATTCCGGAAAAAAACCTCGCCGCAAACCCAACCCCCCGCCCGCATTTCATTCGGCTTGTTAGCGGCATGGCGCGAAATTCAGATTTCGAATTACGGGCAAACGCGCGCATTCCTCGCCGGCTTGGGATGCGTGGCGCGCTTGGGTGGGCATTTTGTATGGGGGGCGAAGCTCGGCAATCTTCTCCACGCGAAGATGGGCGCGGCGCGCGAGCCCCTGCCGCGCGAGATGAGCGTGGGCTTTGGTTATTTTCCCAGAGCCGGCGCCGTGTTCCAATTCGACGTTTATAAAGAAAGCGCTTTTCCGTTGGAAGTACGCGGTGGGATCGAATACCGTGTGGTGTCGCCCTTGTCGCTGCGCCTGGGCATCAGCAGCAATCCCGATCGTTTGACTTGCGGCATGGCGCTGTGGTTGCGGCAAGTGTGCCTGCATATCACCGTATTCTCGCACGCCGACTTGGGCTGGACGCAGCAATATGCGGTGACGCTGCAGAAATAACACGGCCCATTTACGAGCGACGAATCTTCGCGACTGAAAATCCGTATCATGAAGTGAACTGCAAATCTTGATCAACTGCTCCCAGCCTGGAGCCGAATCTTTTGCGTACGTTGATCAGGGAAACATTTGCTCAAGAAAAACGGGAGAAATCAAGGTGCTTAAAACCGGCAAGAATTTCATTGTCGCATGGCCGGAGGATTTGGCAGAGATATACTGGATTCTTCGTCTGCTACCGGGAACAGATGGATTCAAAACGAGCTCCGAAGACTTCGAAAGGGCAAAGCGCAATCGTCCGGCTTTCATCAAAATGTATGAGGATTACTTGAAGGCAAAGCAGACGGAGGGTAAGTCGCGCTAACTGGAAGAATCCAAAGCTTCGCGCAATTCGCGCACAAAAGCGGCGATGCGCAGATTCCCCTCCGGCTGCGCCCAAGTTTGTTCAATGAGGTTCAACAACGCGCTGCCCACGATCACACCTGCGCAATGTCGCGCCAACGGCGCGGCGTCTTTGCCCGAAGCAACGCCGAATCCAACCAGCACGGGATGACGAACTTGCCCGCGCAGCCGCAAAAGAAAATCTTCCGCTTGCGCCGCGAGATTCGCCCGCGCGCCGGTGACGCCGGTGACGGACACCGCATAGATGAAGCTCGTGGTCAACGCTTCGACTAATTTGATTCTTTCGGCCGAGGCATTGGGCGAAATCAAATAGATCAAACTGATGCCGGCCCGCAGGGCCATTTCGCGCAACCCCAGGCTTTCTTCCGGCGGCAAATCAGGAATAATCAGACCCTGCACATTCGCCTGCGCCGCCGCCGTGACAAACTCCTCGAGACCGAATTTGAAAATGGGATTAAAGTAGCCCATCAAGATGACGGGCGCGCGCAACGCCGGCGCTGCCGCACGTGCCATGTCCAAAACCTTTTGCACCGTCACGCCATTTTCCAGCGCGCGCTGCGAGCTGCGCTGAATCGTCGGCCCGTCGGCGAGCGGGTCCGAAAAGGGCACGCCCAGCTCGATCAAATCCGCACCGTTTTGGGCCAGCAACGGCAATAGTTCCGAGGTTGCGGCAAGTTCGGGAAAGCCCGCGGTGAGATAAAGGGAAAGAATCCGGCGATGATTTTGCTCGCAGCTTCTGATTTTTTGCGTGAGCGGAAGTTCCACGGCAATTATTCCATGACCATTACATTGGTTCGCTCTGCGTGTTCCCAGCAGGCACGCCTTGCTCAAAGCTTTCGCAAAGCATGCTGCACAACTTCGACGTCTTTATCCCCTCGCCCGGAAAGGCAAACGACAATGACCTCATTCCCTTTTAGTGTGCTCCGCCATTTCCACAACTGCGCAATGGCATGAGCGCTTTCCAGCGCGGGCAGGATACCCTCGAGCTTGCACAGCTTTGAAACCGCTGCCAGGGCTTCGGCGTCCGTAATGGCGTGGTAATGCACGCGGCCAATTTCTTTTAGAAAACTATGCTCCGGACCGACACCAGGATAATCCAATCCCGCGGAAATGGAGTGTGCTGCCAGGATTTGCCCGTCCTCGTTTTGCAACAAGTAACTCATGGCGCCATGCAAGGCGCCGCGGCTGCCACGCGAAAGCGTGGCGGCGTGCTTGCCCGAATCAAGCCCGTCCCCGGCAGCTTCGACGCCATAAAGCTGAACGCTCTCCTCCGGCAGAAAAGCATAAAACATGCCGATGGCATTGCTGCCGCCGCCAACACACGCGACGACGCGATCGGGCAGTTTTCCGGCTCGCTGGAGAATTTGTTCGCGTGTTTCCTTGCCAATGACGGTTTGAAAATCGCGCACGATGACAGGATAGGGATGCGGGCCGACGCACGAGCCGATGAGATAAAAGGTGTCACGTACGTTCGTGACCCAATCACGGATGGTTTCGTTGATGGCGTCTTTCAAAGTCCGGCTGCCGCTGGTTACGGGCACGACTTCCGCGCCGAGCAATTGCATGCGAAAAACATTAAGACGCTGGCGTTTGGTATCTTCTTCACCCATGTAAACCACGCACGGCAAACCGTAATGCGCGCACACGGTCGCGGTCGCCACGCCGTGCTGGCCCGCGCCGGTTTCGGCAATGATACGGCGTTTGCCCATTCTTTGCGCCAGCAGAATTTGTCCGAGAGCATTGTTGATTTTATGCGCGCCGGTGTGCGTCAGATCTTCGCGCTTCAAATAAATACGCGCGCCGATTTCTTCCGACAGCCGCGGCGCATGCGTCAGTGGCGTGGGCCGGCCCGCGTATTCGCACAAGCTGTCATGCAGTTGTTGTTGAAAACCCGGGTCGGACCGCGCGGCGTGATAGGCCTGCGCCAATTCTTCCAGGGCAGGGATGAGCACCTCCGGCACGAACCGCCCACCAAAGAAATGGTCTTTACCAGGGAGAATGAATTTGCCGTGGGTATCGGGTTGGGTTGAAAAATCCAAGGATGGTTTCCGCCTTAAAACTGTTGCGCTGCTCTCTAATTCGATTTGAGTGAAAAGAATCCTTCTCGCAGGCGCGAGGCCGGTTCGGGCAGTGCCTTCAGGGCGGCAAAGAACGCCCGCATCTTTTCGTGGTCTTTAATGCCATATTCGCTTTCGAGCGCACTGGAGATATCCACAGCATCGGGCTGTGCCGCAGCAATCGCGGCAGCGATATTCTCGGCCGACAAGCCGCCGGCCAAAATCGTCACCTTCGTTTCGCGCAATTGCCGGCAAAAAGACCAATCGGATTTTTCACCGGTGCCGCCGTATTCATCCGCCCTCCCGCCATCGACCAAGAACGCCGCGGCCGGGAAGTTTTTCAAGGCCTGGGCAGAATATTCCGAGGGCGAGCGCACGACTTTGATGATGGGCAAAGGCGACTCCGCGCACAACGATGGGGGTTCTTGTCCGCATAATTGCACGTGGGTGAGCTGCGCGAGTGCGGCGATGAATTGCAGCGTTTCTGGATCGGGATTAACAAACACACCGATGCGCGCCAGCGTGGGCGGCAATCGTTCGCCAATGCGCCGCGCGGCGCCGGCGTCCAGGCAACGCGGACTCTTGGGATAAAACACAAATCCCACGGCCGCCGCGCCCAAATCCGCAGCGCGCGCGGCGTCTTCCAGGCGGGTAATGCCGCAGACTTTCACGGGAAGCATTTTCGGGCGACTCCTCGCAAGGACTGCAAAGCCATTCCAGGATCGGGCTGGCGCATGAAATGCGTGCCCACCAAAATCGCGTCGCTGCCGAAATCGCGCAGGTATTCCACCTCGGCGCGCTCGCGAATGCCGGATTCGGCCACGCGCACACAAGCCGGTGGAATCAACGGCATGAGCCGCGCCGAAGTTTGCAGAGAAATTTCGAAGGAGCGCAAATCGCGATTGTTCACGCCGATAATTTTCGCGCCGTGCGCGAGCGCGTGCTCCAGTTCCTGCTCGTCGTGGACTTCCACCAACGCGTGCAGGCCGAGCGCCTGCGCCTCCTGCAGCAAAAAAGACAATTCCGGGCCCGGGAGGGCGGCGGCGATCAACAATATGGCATCCGCGCCGTGGGCGCGCGCCGAAAAAATTTGATGGGTGTCGACGATGAAATCTTTGCACAATAGCGGCAGCACGCATCCGCGCCGCGCCTTCTGCAAATTGTCGAATGCGCCCTGGAAAAATTCTTCGTCTGTCAAAACAGAAAGTGCCGCCGCGCCATGGCGCGCATAGCTTGCGGCGATTTGTTCAGGCGCAAAATCCTCCCGCAAAACGCCGGCCGAGGGTGAGGCCTTTTTCATTTCGGCGATGATCGCGAGCTCGTTGCCCGCGCGCAAAGCCGCGGCGAAATCTCGCGGCGGCGGCAGGTCCCGCACGGCACGCTCCAGTTGCACCGTGGGCGTCTTTGCTTTTGCCGCATGAACTTCGTTGCGCTTGTGCGCCAGGATGCGGGAGAGAAAATCGCCCTTATTATTCCCTCCCGACACTTCGGGAGGGGCAGGGGGGTGTCGCTTAGATTGCCAAACCATTCGTCATTTCCCGCAGGGCTTCCAATTTGCGCATGGCGGCGCCGGAATCGAGGCTGTGCTGCGCTAGCTTTACTCCTTCTTTCAACTGAGGTGCTGCCCCAGCGACCAGCAAGCCGCAGGCCGCGTTGGCCACGACGATGTCGCGTGGGGCACCGGTTTCACCCTGCAAAATGTGCAGCGCGATTTGCGCGTTCTGCACTGGCCCGCCGCCATAGATGCCGTCGGTGTAGCGCTGCAAGCCGAAATCTTCCGGGGTGAGCGCGCGCTCTGAAATTCTGCCTTTCATCAATTCAACGATCAGCGTGCGGCCGTGAACGGAAATCTCATCCAAGCCCTCGTCGCTGTGCACGAGCAGCGCTTGCTCCGTGCCCAGCTCGGCCAGCACTTCCGCCAGCATGGTGGCCAAACGGCGGTCGAAAACGCCGATCATTTGCCGCCGCACGCCGGCGGGATTGGTAATCGGCCCGAGAATATTGAAGATCGTGCGCAGGCCGATCTCGCGGCGCGGGCCGACCGCGTGCTTCATCGCGGGATGCAATTTCGGCGCAAACAAAAAGGCGATGCCGAGTTCATCCAAACATTGTCCGATCTGCGCCGCGGTCAAATCGAGGTTGAGCCCCAGCTCCAGCAACACGTCCGCGCTGCCGCAGCCGCTGGAAACGGAGTAGCTGCCGTGCTTGGCCACGGGCACTCCCGCGCCTGCGACGACGAAAGCCGCCACGGTTGAAATGTTGAACGTGCCTTTGCCGTCGCCGCCGGTGCCGCAAAGATCGATCGCGTTTTGATGTTTCGTGGAAACCGCGGTCGCGCGCTCGCGCATGGCCTGCGCGAAACCGGTGATTTCGGACACGCGCTCGCCCTTCATGCGCAAGGCCGCGAGAAATGCCCCGATTTGCGCCGGTGTAGCCTCGCCGTTCATGATTTCCTGCATGACGGCGTAAGCTTCGCTGCGCGCCAGATCGGTGCGCTCGATGACTTGACGAATAGCTTGTTGAATCATGCTCCTGCCTGCAACGAATGTGAGTTCCTGTTTGGTTTTTTCCGGACGAGTTTCAACCTCAGGGCCCGCGCTGTTGGACGCCCGGGGGTCGAACCGTTCTTCCTGGGAATTGGACACTACACCATGCGGCTCTCCAGTGGCAGGTGCGGAGCGAAGCTGCGCGTCGGAAGAAAAGGATGAAGGGCCTTGGCCGCACATCAACAGAAAATTCTTGAGCAGCAGTTTGCCGCTGGTGGTCATGATCGATTCCGGATGAAATTGCACGCCCTCTACCGCCAGCTCCCGATGGCGCAATCCCATGATCAAGCCGTTTTCCGTGCGCGCCGAGATTTCCAGGCACGCCGGCAGGCTGCTTTCTTCCACAATCAACGAATGATACCGCGTGGCAATGAAGGGATTCGCGACGCCATGAAAGAGATTGCGGCCATCGTGGTGAATGGCAGAAGTCTTGCCGTGCATCAATTCCGGCGCACGCACGACCATTCCGCCGAAGGCCATGCCCAGGGCCTGATGTCCCAAGCACACGCCGAGAATCGGAATCTTGCCGGCCAATTCTTGTATGACGGCGAGCGTGACGCCGGCATCTTCGGGCCGTCCCGGCCCGGGGGAGATCACGATGGCATTGGGTTGCAGCCTGGCGATGCCCTCACCGTCAATGGCGTCGTTGCGGAAAACGAGGACTTCCGCGCCAATCTCGCCAAAATATTGCACGAGATTGTAGGTGAAGGAGTCGAAGTTGTCGAGGAGAAGTAGCATAAATCGTTGCTCTGATTTTGCGATGATTGATCCGTGAGACGTAATCCGTGATTCGTAACGACGAATTACGCCTCACGTTTTACGAATTACAACCCTCTCTCCGCCAGGTCGATCGCGCTCCACATGGCGCGGGCTTTTTCGATGGTTTCCTGATATTCCTTGAAAGGATCGGAATCGGCAACGATGCCGGCGCCGGCCTGAAAATAAGCGACGTCCTGGTGTGTCCAAATCGTGCGAATCGTGATGCAGGTATCGAGATTGCCGGAAAAATCCAAGTAGCCTACCGCGCCGGCGTAGGGCCCGCGGCTTTCGGGCTCGAGCTCATCGATGATTTCCATGGCGCGAATTTTGGGCGCGCCGCTCACCGTGCCCGCAGGAAAGCACGCGCGCATCGCATCGATGGCGTCCCGGCCTTCCTGCAGTTTGCCGGTCACATTTGAAACCAAATGCATGACGTGCGAGTAGCGCTCGGTCGCCATCAGCGCGTCGACTTGCACGCTGCCATACTCACACACCCGGCCCAAATCGTTGCGGCCGAGATCCACGAGCATCAAATGCTCGGCGCGTTCCTTGGCGTCGGCTTGCAGCTCACGCTCGAGCGCTTCATCTTCCGTGGCATGCAGGCCGCGGCGGCGTGTACCGGCAATGGGCCGCACTTGCACGCTGCGGTTTTCCACGCGCACCAGGGCTTCGGGCGAGGATCCGATCAGGCAAACATCCTCATGCTTGACAAAATACAGATACGGTGAAGGGTTGATCAGGCGCAGCGCGCGGTAAACCTGAAAAGGCGGAACACGCAAGGGACAATGAAAACGCTGCGCGAGCACGGCTTGAAAAATATCGCCCGCGGCAATGTGCTCTTTCGCACGCTGCACCGCCGTGGTGAATTGCTCGCGCGTTTGGTGATAGACCGGTTCCGCCGGCGGCGAAGAGAAATGTGAATCCTCGAGATTTGCCGATTGGCGCAAGCGCGCCGCCAAATCGGACAGTTTGGCCAGCGCTTCTTCGTAGCGCCGTTTCAAATTGAGCTCGCCTTCATCAATGAAGACGTTGGTGATAATCTGAATCTGCTGGCGGGGATGATCGAATGCCAGCACGGTGTCATACAAGCCAAAGGCCGCGTCCGGCGGCAAAGCAAGGGAATGAGCCGTCGCACTTTTTTTTCTCTCGGGCAGGCGCTCGATATCGCGTACCGCGTCATAGCCGAAATATCCGACCCAGCCGCCGGCAAAACGCGGCAAGCCTTCCTTCACGCCCGGAGAAAACTGCTTGAGCTCGTTCTGCAAATAAGAAAAAATATCCTGCGTGCGTGTAACAGTCTCGCCGTTGCGAACGATCTCGAGCACCGGACGGCGATAGCTGACCTGCCAGCGCGGGTTGAGCCCCAGAAAAGAAAAGCGCGCCAGTTTTTCTCCCCCTTCCACGCTTTCAAGCAGAAAAGCATGCGTCGCCTCCGCCGCGAGCTTCAGAAATGCGGAAACCGGCGTCACCGTATCGGCCGCGACGGCGGCACTGATGGGAAGCATATTGCCAAAACGCGCCGCATGCGCGAAGGCTTCGAAAGTCAACGAGGGCACAAGCGCCATGTGGCTTCACACCTCAAGGTGATAGGAATATTGAGCTCGCGCTTCGGCAGTTCTAAAAACCCCAAGCGCCGGTGCACACGGGGCCGCCATTAAAGCAAAAACCCCACCGGCAGAGCCATGGCGGGGTTTTGAATTCCATTTGAATTCGCGCGAAAATCACATGCTGTTTCTTCAAGCTCCACCATGACCGCGGGGCAAAAGACGCCAAAAGCGCCACCAAAGGCTTAGCGTGTTTTGCATCGCCGTCATCGTAATCGTGTAGCCAAGCGCGAGCGACATCGGGGCCTCATGAATTTTAATTCCGGCGAATATATATCAGCAGGCGGTGAGAGTCAAGAGGTTTTTCTGCGCCTTGCTCGCGCCGCGCTCATACGGCTCAAATATCCGTGTTGGAAGATTCGATATTATCCGGTTGCGGAGGGGAAGCAACAAAGGAATTGAGCAGCAGCAGAAGCATGCCGGAAGTAATGGCGACGTCGGCGAGGTTGAAGATGGCGGTGCGAAAATCGCCCAGGCCGAGGTTCAGAAAATCGATCACCCGCCCCTCGCGAAAAATGCGATCAATGAGATTGCCGATGCCGCCGGCGAAGATCAAAGTGAGCGCCAGGAGCTGCACGCGGTTCTTGATGTCGGCGCGCAGAATGTAAACCAGGAGAGCAGCCAAACACAAACTGGTGCCCACAACAAATAATGCCATGCGCCAATACTCGGGCCAGTGCGCGCCCAAGCTGAACGCCACACCGGGATTTTCAGCGTAATGCAGGCGCAGCACATCGGAAAAAAAAGATTGGGGGCCGCGATGCGCCAGCATCTCTTTCGCCAGGTGCTTGGACATTTGATCACAGCCGACGCAAGTAATCACTAAAAACAAGAGGGCAAAAAATTTCGTGTGAGCACGCATTTTTAAATTGAGAAAAATATCCGGCCGTACGTGACTTGGAAGGGGATAACCCCTCACCGGCAAATGAAGCCTTGCGCAATCAGCAATGGAATTATGAGATAAATCACCGAATCGCGGACGAGATAAAATAAAAAAATTGCAGCGACGATTTTCCACCCTTTTTCCCGCGCGAAGCCCTTCAGGCCCTTATCCCGCAACAAGGCGGTCCATTCTTGAATGAGAGGAGGTTTAAAGACTCTTTGAAGGTTCATATTTCCTCGAAGCTTTCCTGGTTATGGCATCGATCAGTCATTTTCCAAAACAGCATGAACTCGAGTGAGTTCTGCTTCCCTGAACTCCTCCCCGCCGCGTGCGGGGCTGGTTCCCCACAGAATTCACTAAACCTGCCGGGCAGGGCAATCCGGCGCAAGTGCACAAACGGCGCATTTCGGCTTGCGCGCTTGACAGATTTGGCGGCCGTGCAAAATAAGCCGGTGCGCGAAAACCGTCCAATCTTTGCGGGGGACGCTTTCCATCAAATCGCGCTCGATTTTCTCCGGTGAAATTTGTTTGGTGAATCCCAGCCGCTGAGACAACCTTTGGACATGCGTATCGACCACCACGCCCTCGTTCTTGCCGAACGCATTTCCCAAAACGACGTTGGCGGTTTTGCGGCCGACCCCGGGCAAGGCCACCAGTTCTGCCATCGTTTGCGGAACCTCACCGCCGTGCTTTTGCATCAAGGCCTGGGCACACCCCAACAGGCTCTTGGCCTTGTTACGGAAAAAGCCGGTGCGATGAATCATTTCCTGCAATGCCGCCGGCCCGGCGGCAGCCAGCGCCGCGGCATCGGGATACTTCTCAAACAGCGCCGGCGTGACCTCGTTCACGGTTTTGTCGGTCGATTGCGCCGAGAGGATGGTGGCCACCATCAATTCAAAAGGTTGGCGAAAATGCAGCGCGATGTCCGCCTGGGGATAGAGCTTGGCCAAGCCACGCAAGACCCGCTTGCGTCTCAAAAATTCCGCCTGCGCGCGCTTCGCACTCATTGCACGTTCACGTCTCCGATAAAATATGAAATGCGCACGTGCAAGCGCGCGGCAGCGGTGTCATAGTCCGCGGATTTGTAGATCTTGTTCAAGCCCAAGCCTTCGTCTCTGCGGCCGAATATTTTGAAATCGCCGACGAACGCGTTGGCTTGAATCAAATACGCCAGGTTTTTTGGCAACACCAGCATGGCGTCACCGATAAAACCGGAGAGCGTGAGATAACGCTCGCCGCTTCTGATCGCGACTCCCGACAAATCGAGATTGAAATCGCCGATGAACGTTGACACCGTGCCGCCGCGAAAATCTTCACTCTGCACGCGCATATTGAAATCGCCGATGAAGCGGTTCTCCGTCAATGAATCCGTCACGTATGCCGTGCTCGCCGAACTCTCGCGCGCAGCGGAGACGGGAGGAAGAACGGTGGTTTGGTGCGCGGGCTGCGAGGTGCGCGACAGGATCATGCGGGCACCGATGAAAATAAAAATCAACGGCCAGAAGCGCCTGATGAACTCGCCGAAGTCCAGCAGGTGCATTTGATGGAGCAGTAGCAGCGCCCCCAGTCCGACCAACATCAAGCCCCAAAATTTTCGGCCGCGCGCACTGGAAGAGGAACGCGATTCTGGTTCGGGAACCGCCGGCTGATTCGTTGCGGGAGCGTTGGGTTGCGAAGGGTCAGCAGAATATTCTGGCATAGGTTACTGGGGTTCCAAGTTTGTTTGCAGGCACGTTGCGAATTGATTTCTCGGGCGCTCGAACCACCGTTCTCTTACGGAAAAATCACGTTTCGGATTCCCAACAAATCGACTTTCCAGAGATTTGCCCCTATCTCTTGGCATCGAACCACTTCGCCATTTCCTTTGCGCTTTTCGTGTTCAACACATCCTTTTTGCGCAGCCAGCCTTTGCGCGCGATGCCGGCGCCGTAAAAAATATCTTGGATGCCGTCAACGTCGTGCGCGTCAGGATTGATGCTGATCGGCACGCCCCGGTCACGCGCGTATTTGCAGTACCGCCAATCCAGGTCGAAGCGATACGGACTGGCATTGATTTCGATGCACACGCCCAGTTCTGCGGCGGCATCGATGACTTTGCGATGGTTGATGGGATAGCCTTCCCGACTCAAAATCAGCCGGCCCGTGGGGTGGCCAAGAATGCGAACGGCCGGATGTTGCATGGCCTTGATCAGGCGTTTCGTGGCCTGCTCTTCGGTCATGTTCATGCTGCTGTGGATCGAAGCCACGACGAAATCGAAGCTGGCGAGCACCTCCTCCGGGTAATCCAGTTTGCCATCGGGGAGAATGTCGCATTCCGTGCCCTTGAAAATGCGAAAGTTCTTCATTTCGGCGTTGAGCTTGTCGATCTCCTTGTGCTGCGCTTTCACGCGCGCAGGCGGCAGGCCGTTGGCATAATAAACCGACATGCTGTGATCGGAAATGCCGAGATACTCGAATCCCAGTTTCCGGCAGGCCTCCGCCATGTCTTTAATCGAATTCGCGCCGTCGCTGTGCGTGGAGTGGCAATGCAGCACGCCGCGTAAATCCTCTTTCCTGACCAGCTCGGGAATTTCATTTTTGAGCGCGGCTTCCAGCTCGCCCATGTCTTCGCGCAATTCCGGCGGAACGTATTGCATGCCGAGCACGGCGAAAATCGCCGCCTCGTCTTTGCAGGGGATGAGCTTGTCGTTTTTGAACAAACCGTGCTCGCTGACTTTGATGCCCATTTTCTGGGCGAAGCCGCGCACCGCGATGTTGTGTTCCGCAGAGCCGGTGAAATGATGCAGCAGGTAGGGAAATTGCAGGTCTTGCAGCAGGCGTAAATCCGCCGGGATGCCGTTGGCGAGCAGCACGCTGCTTTTGGTGTCGCCTTGCGCCACCACGCTTTGCACGCCCGGCAGGCGGGTGAAAAATTCCATGATCGCCGGCCGGTCTTTGTCCTTGCAGCTCGCGACGATGTCGATGTCTTTGATCGTTTCTTTGTGCCGGCGCAAGCTGCCCGCCAACTCTGCCCGAATAACTTTGGGATGATGCTGGACCGCTTCGAACAAAGGCTGCGCTGCTTCAAAGGCTTGATCATAGCGATGGCGCTCGGAGAATTGGCGCAGTTGGCGGATGCCTTCCAAGATCTTTTGCTGGCTTTTGGCGCCAAAGCCCTCGAGCTTGCTCAGGCGGTCATCCTTGCAGGCCCTCTCCAAATCGTCAATCGAAGCGATGCCCAGCTCCTCAAAGAGGCGCTTGGCTTTCTTTGGCCCGAAACCGGGAATGCGCAACATTTCCATCATGCCCGGAGGAAAAGACTTGCGCAGATCCTCGTAGTATTTCAAGCGGCCCGTGGTGACGAGTTCGGCAATCTTCAGGGAGAGGGCTTCCCCCACGCCTTTAATCTCGCGCAGACGATTCTCCACCACCACTTCATGCAAGTCTTCGGTCAAGCCGCGCAACGCGCGCGCCGCATTGCCGTAAGCCCGCGTCTTGAACGGGTTCTCGCCTTTCAGCTCAAGCAGCGTGCCGATTTCTTCGAGAATGTCTGCGACTTGCTTTTTATCCATGCACTGCTCCTCCCTCGGCCTCCTCATGATGCCATTCCGCCGGACCCGCACGGCATTGTCATTGCCTCGCGAGGTGTATCCCATGTTGGGGAACGCTCTTCCGCCATGGCGCAACGAGAAGGCCATTTATGCCAGATACCATTCCGTGCCTATTTTGAGCTGAGGGGAAATCTTTCGCGCCAGCTCTTCCGCCTCCATCGCCACCAGCGGGCTGATTTCGATCTTCGCCACGGGCCAGCCTTCGTGATCTCGCGCAACGTGCACACCCGCGCGTTCCAGCCAGCCGGCAAAAAAATGGCACAAATCGCGTTGCGCCGTGAGCGGCGAATCGATTCCGGAGAAATTTTTGATCGGGCTGAATTCCTCATGGCGCTCGACTTCCAGCAGGGCGCAGTTTTTCGCATCGCCGAGCGCATCGAAAACGAAGCTTTCAAATTTGTATCCGTTCGGCTCCTGCGGTTGCACCAGGTCGCCGTTTTCATTCAAATAAGGAATTTGTTTGTGGGCCAAATGCCAGGGCAGCTTCGCCCCAGCTTCGAGCTCGTGTTCGATAAAACCCACACGAAACATGTGCAGCGCCACATTGCCCGCATTATATTTGAGCGTGCCGTCGGGGTTGCGTTGCTGCTTGTCACCCTCACTCATGTCGCTGTATTCGATCACCGCGAGCTTGCCGTTCTTCCTTCCCAGGACGCCGACTTTTTCGAAAGGGTCGCGCTTGCTGCACACTTTCGCGCTCATATCGGCGCCTGCCGCGGCGTGATAACCAATGAACAGCGGATCGCACATGTTGACCAATACGTTGTCAACTTGAAAATAAAAGATCTCGGCAATGCCGCGCTTGCGCATGTCGGACAGTGCGCCGCTCTTGCCCAGCGCAGTCAGCACGCCGCCGTGGCCGTCGGGATTCATGAATATGTGATCGCGTGCAGCCATGATGATTTTGCCCTGCGCGTCGAGCGCCGGCATCATGCCTTGCACAAAGAAAAAAATCTCGCGCGGATTCAGGCCAAAGTAATGATGCTGCTCAAAAAACGTGCGCGTCTCCTCATCATTCGCAACGCTGGTCATGATGTACCAGGGAATTGCCGCCCGGTATTTGCGCGACCGCGCCAGCAGTTTTTCCGCATGCCATTGAAACAGGCTCTTGTTACTCACCGGCCCGATCGCATAAGCGCCTTTGGGCCCGTCAAAACCCAGGCGTGAGCCCTGGCCCCCGGCCACGAGCAGCGCCGCGACTTTGCCGCGGCGCAACAGCTCTTCGCCGTGCGCTTTCATTTCGCGATCGCTCTCGGGTTGTGCCTGCCGCGCGCGTAAACTGATCATCTCCACCGGCTCCAGCGCGGTCGCGCGCTCCACAGGTTCTGCCAGCACCAGGTGCTGGTAAAGGTGATGCAACAATTTGAAATCGATCATGGCAACCTGCTGCAGCAATCGTTGCCGCGCAGCATCAGAAAGCTTTTCCCAATAGCGAAAGACATGCTCTTGCCCTGCATTCCGGGCCGCCCGCAGCAAGGGCTCCAGCTTAGGTCTTTGATCTCCTGTCATGTCGCTGTCTCTCCAAAGTAGTTCGGCAAAATTCAAGAAAAAAGCGATAAAATGCAACGCCTTTTTGGGCTAAATCTCTAGGCTGGGGAATACCGAGGAAAGGCGGGAAAGGAAAAAACAATCCTGTTCAGCCTCCGAAGGCCAAAAGCGGGCTTGAGATGAAGAGGTAATTGCAGCTGATATGGTGTGAAGAAAGTTTCCGATTCAAAATTGGAAAAATGAATTCCTCGTCTGCGCGATATAAAAAAAGCGAGACGTGCTTGGCGTCGATTGTTGGGCGTGGCGATCAGTGCGCGGTCGCAGCCAGCATCCCCGTAGCACTTGCCGGTTTTTCTGCCGGCGGTGAAAGCAGTGATTGCTGGGCCGGGCGTTTTTCCCGGCTGGCGAATACCGGGGCCGCCTTCAAACTGGCGAGCATGAAATTGACGTGCTGCAGCAATTTGTCGCCTATGTTCAGAGCCTTCTGATAATCCTGGTTCTGAATCAGGTCGTTCATCTCGGCGAGCACCTGCTGGTATCTGCGCAATTGGTGCACTTGAATGTCGTAGCGATTTTGATCAACGTAGGTCTGTCGGGGAAGCTGCGTAATCGCTTGTTCGAGCACGGCGAGTTTCTGTTTGAGCCATTCCGTCTGTTGTTGGCTTTCCACCGCGGCTTTCTTGCGCAAATTTACGAATGCCGTGCCGCAACTATCAAGCCGTTCGCAAATGCCGTACAGTGCCCGGTATGCCACTTCGAGCCGGTTGTTGCGAATGTCCTTTCTGGCGAGTTCGATGCCACGCCGAATCTCCGCCATGTGGTAAATCAAATACTGATCCGCGCCTTTGGACTCCAGCCGACTGAGCATGGTTTCCGCACGAGTGAGCTGCTCAGTGGGTGAAGTCCCGCAGGCGGCCAGTGCCAGCACCAAGAGCAGTAACAAGCCACCTGGCGACAGGCGAGCGACGGCATAAAGTGTTCTGGCCCGCATAGATTTTTCCTCCGTACCGCATGTTAAGGTTTTCCTCCATTTTGCACCTACCTTCTCTCTTTGCAGATGCAACAACTCCTGACTTTCTAAATATTTTCATGGCCACAGGAAGTTGGTACATCACAGTATGGGAAACCGAAAATCGCGCCGTGCGGTTGGCTACCCAATAATTAATGGCAACCGCAGGTTTGGGGTTTAAAGATATAACCTCTCGGGAATATCGAAACGACTGAACTTCATGCCAAGGATCGACAAACTACGCCCTAAAAACGGATGCCAACTGCATGCTTGGCAAACAAAAAGAGCTGCGAGTTTTTCGAAATCTGGTCAGCATGAGCACTACGCACAGGTTATAAGGCGGGAAGGCTTTACTCTGGGTGAACATAGGCGAAATCCTTTCTGCCATTGACATCAAAGCGAACGGCAACGACCGACGTCATCAAATCCTTTGTTGACTACACAACCTGGCTGGCTAAAACTAAAGCGGAACAAAACGCGGCATTGCAGCGAAATTTTAAGATGATCAAACCAGATGAGGGATCAAACAGGCGGGGTGTAGTGCATATCGCCCGAGGCTAAAAAGCGCTCGGACGGAAATCCGGCTTGATGCTGTTAAACAAATCTGAACTGCCAAATTCGCCCTTCTTAAGTTCTCGCAGCAATCTCAGACTCCGGGAAAGGCTGTAGCTTTAAAACGACATCTAAAGTGGGCGCAATATAATATGCATTCCAAACAAATGCAACCGAATTGTGTCAGTAATTTAAATTTTTTTCTATTTTGCTCCATTTTTGTTACAGGCACCACATTCGCGTGAGGCGAGAATGCCAAGACAGAGTAGTTTTATGCGCATGCCGCATGGCTTGTATACATAAAACTATGGAAATTTCATATGTTTTAGAATAAAGTGCGATGCACAGATTCTACAAAAATACCATGTCGAGTAACGAGGCACAAGGAATAAGCTCTAAATCTCATAGAATCAATACTCCAAGAGCCATCTCACCTCATTTAGAATTGGGCGATTTCCATGCTCGTTATACCTAGCGGCTGATCTTTTGGACAAATCTGGCTATGGTAGCGGCAATCGCTTGCACCAGCCGGTCGGGAACACCGTCCTGGTGCAGGGACTGCAGTCGCATATCGCATACGTCATTGACATAATCCACCACCACAAAGCGATCATCTGCCGTCAACGCGATTTCGGCTGAAAAAAAATCCAACCCGGAGATGCGGGCGATCTTGCTGATGATATCGCGCAGCGGCGACAAATAGAATTCCTTCTCGTCCGCGGGCTCGAGCTCGGTATAGACATGAGTAATGTCATTCCACCAAACTAAAAAGGAGTCGCCGAGAACACTATAGACCCGAAACCAGGCGCGGCGATCCCTGAGCAAAACCGGCTCGACTTTGCGCTGCAGCAGATACTTTTGCCGGTTCTGGCTCGTCCGGGCTTTGAGAATATCATTGAGGTTCTTGGCGTCTGTGACCACGCCGATGCCGCCGCCGCCCACAGCCGGCTTGATGATGAAGGGTTTGCCCAGCTTTTCCAGATCTTTGATTTCGATTTCAGGCTGATGGCTATAAGGCGAGAGAATGATAGTGAAGGGCACGTCCAAGCCGGCGGTGATGAACTCCAAATGCATCGTGGCTTTGTCGGCCGCCCATCGCATGGCAGTGTAGCTGTTGATCACCCGGCTACCGTTTTGCGCCACCAGTTGCGCCAGCGGCATGAACTCCTTCAGCGCGTCGGAGCCGCGATCCAGATAACATGAGAATCGCAGCGCGCCCTCGCGATATCCGGCTTCTGTCTTTTCAAGATTGGCAGGATTGACAACGTGTGTGGCAAGACCTGCGGCGGCGCAGACACACTCCAAGGTTTGCACAAAGGCACGATCGTATTCCCACTCCCATGCGATACCCAGATCCACTCGCCTGACCGCCGGTATTTTTGCAGAGCTGTAAACCATGAGAACAAAATATAGCAGAAAAAACGAAGCATACAACCTTTGTTTCGGCTCTTGCGTGACATGCTTATCTTTTGTATGTTGGCTCGAAATTTCCACCGAGAGCGAACCAACCCGGCAGGTGAATCATGCGAGAACTCCTTTCTCATCTCTTGCGCTGGCGCGAGCGCGGCGATCACATGGCACTGGCGACCGTGATCAAAACCTGGGGCTCATCGCCGCGGCCCGAGGGCGCGAAAATGGCGGTCAACGCCCGCGGCGAATTCGCCGGCTCGGTGAGCGGCGGCTGCGTGGAAACCGCCGTGATCGAGGAAGCGATGAAGAGCATCGCCACCGGCGCGCCCAAGCTCTTACGCTTCGGCGTGTCGGACGAACAAGCCTGGTCCGTGGGACTAACGTGCGGCGGCAGCATCGAGGTGCTGGTGGAGCGCATGCCCGCGCAGGAACAGGGATTGATGGCGGAATGGCTCGAGGGCCTGGCGAGAGCAGAGCCGATCGTCATTGCCACGCTGTTGCGCGGAGACGCGCACGCGCTGGGGCGGCGCATGTTGTTGCGTGCGGATGGCGCCTGGCATGGCGAAATGCCGCAGGAAAGCTTGAGCGCCTTTGTGCGCGATCAAGCTGCGGCATTTCTCACGCACGAACAAGCGGAAATCCTTTCGACCGGCGAGTGGGAGATCTTCGTCGAATCGATTTTCCCTGCGCCCAAGCTCATCATCGTGGGCGCGGTGCACGTCGCGATCCCGCTCACGACGCTGGCAAAGACGCTCGATTATCAAGTCTTGCTGATCGACCCGCGCGGCGCCTTTGCCACGGACGAGCGCTTCCCGCATGTAGACCGCCTGGTGCGGCAGTGGCCGGACCAGGCTTTGCAGGAAATCGGCATCGACGCCGGCACCTGCCTGGTCATTCTCACGCACGACGCCAAGCTCGACGATCCGGCCTTGAAATTCGCCTTGCAGCACCGGCCCGCGTATATCGGCATTCTGGGCAGCAAGCGCACGCATGAGAAAAGAATCAAAAGGTTGAAAGCCGAGGGGCTCTTGGACGAGCAACTGGCGCGCGTGCACGCGCCCGTGGGTTTGGATATTGGCGCCAGCACGCCGGCGGAGATTGCCCTGAGCATCATGGCGGAAATCGTGGCGCGGCGCCGAGAGGCTTAGCGAGTTTTCAAGAAATACTTCCTGCGTCCTAACTTGACAACGTTAACCTGGCTGACCTCCCCGATTCATGTCATCCCGGAGGGATCTTTTTCTGCACTTGGCACGGTGCTTATGCTGAAAAAGGCCCCTCCAGGGTGACATGGAAAGTAGTTTTGGGATAAACTCTCAACATGAATACCTCCGCCCTCGTCCTCGCCGCCGGCGCTTCCTCGCGCATGCCGGGCCGCAACAAATTGTTGTTGCCCTTGGGCCAAATGACGGTGATCGAGCACACGGTTGACAAACTTCTGCAATCGCGCGTGGCTGAAATTATCGCCGTCCTCGGCTTCGAAGCGGAGCGGGTACAAGCCAGGCTGCGCGGGCGCAAAGTAAAGTTCGTCATCAATCGCGACTACGCGCAAGGCATGTCCACTTCGATTCTCGCGGGCGTAAACGCCATTGCCGAAAATGCCCAGGCCGTCATGATTGCCTTGGGCGATATGCCCTTGATCGAGGTTTCTCAACTCAACCGCTTGATCAGCGCCTGGGAGCGCGAATCCGAGGCCGCCATCGCCGTACCGGTTTTTCAGGGCCGGCGCGGCAATCCCGTGATCTTCGACATTTGCTACAAACCGGAAATGCTGGCCTTGCGCGGCGATGCCGGTGGCAAGGCAATTCTGGCGCGTTATCCGCAACGCGTCGTTGCAGTCGAGATGGAAAACGATCACGTCTTGCGCGACGTGGATACGCCAGAAGCGTATGAGGCGCTTAGGCCACAAGGCACTCAAAGTCAGAATAAAATCTGAAAGTTTCTTCGCCAACGAATGAGAAGCGACCAACGGATTCAGATTAATCCGTTGGTCGTTTTTGATCCGTTGGAGAGTTTTTTGTCTAAAGCTGTTCCGTAACGGGCTTCGGCCTTCAACTTGTCTGAAAATCCGTGGTAGTCCCTTAAATAACGACGTCTTTGCTTTTTCAGCGCAAAAACCCGAATTTGCAAGGAGAGGCGATGGAAGCTAAAATAACCAAAACCCGCAAATACCGCGCGGATATGAATGAGAAAATCTTGACCAGCGGGTTCAAAGATTTTCAGAAGTTTTTTGCCCTAGACAATAAAGCCTATCTCGAAGGCAAGATTCCGGTCAAATACAAGGAAATGATGGGGCTGGTCGGCAGCATGGTGTTGCGCTGCAATGATTGCATCTTCTATCACCTCGACCGCTGCGTCACCGAGGGCGTCACGCGTGAGGAATTGCACGAAGCCATGAACATTGCGCTCATCATCGGCGGCTCGATCGTGATTCCGCATTTGCGCTATGCGTTTGAGATGCTGGAGGAATTGTTCTCCGAGCAAAAATAATTCAACACCAAGGCTCAAAGATTCACAGCCGACAGGGTCGAAATCATAATGGTTTCACACGGATCAAAAAACCACACTGAAGTTTTCAAACGATCTGCGTGGTTTTTTAATCCGTGTGGAATTAAACTTTGATTTATTGCAGAGATATTACTTACAGCTGACCGCACCAGGAACTCTGCAAAAAGGCCCAGTATTGCGAGTTTGTATTACAAAAAAGAGTTTATAGAAACTCTGATTACGCCATCTTTTTGCCTTCGTGTTGTGCTTTCATTGTACAGAAGAGGTTCAGCCTTATGCCGTCAAACGATCGCGTCGTCTCCGTTGAAAACCTCCACAAATCCTTCCACCACCACCAAGTCCTCTGCGGGGTGGATTTGACCATCGCAGCGCGTGAGCTCACCGTTTTGATTGGGCCTTCGGGTTGCGGCAAATCCACTTTTTTGCGTTGCTTGAATTGTTTGGAAACGATGGACCAAGGCAAGATTGTGATTGGTGAAATCACACTTGAAAGGCCGCATCCGCATGCGCCGCTGAGCGCTGATTTTCATCACAAGACGCGCACGCTGCGCGCGCATGTCGGCATGGTATTTCAAAGCTTTAATTTGTTTCCGCATCTCACCGTGCTGGAAAACATCACCACCGCACCGCTGGTGGTGAAAGGCATGGGGGAGGAACAGGCACGCCACAAGGCGCTCGATCTTTTGAATAAAGTGGGATTGTCCACGCACGCGCATCATTATCCCTCCCAGCTTTCCGGCGGCCAGCAGCAACGCGCGGCCGTTGCCCGCGCGCTCGCCATGGAGCCCAAAGTGATGCTGTATGATGAACCCACCTCCGCGCTCGATCCCGGCTTGGTTGACGAAGTGCTCAACGTGATGAAAGCATTAAATGACGAAGGCATGACGCAAATCGTGGTCACGCATGAAATGCGCTTCGCGCGTGACGTGGCCGACACCGTCGTCTATTTCGAAGGCGGCAACATCGTCGAAAGCGGCCCGCCGGAAAGGATTTTCTCCTCTCCCCAGGACGAGCGCACGCGAAAATTTCTGAAGAAGTTTTTGTGATTGCGCATGTCATTCTGTAAGAATTTTTTTCATATTCCAGCACATTACCAGGGCGAAAAAAGATTACCACGGAATGACAACAAGGGGTGTGCTCATTGCAGAATGGCAAAGCTTCAGCGCAAACCGGTTTCATCAAATCGACAATAAAGGAAGCCAGAATGATTTCAGCACGGCGAGCTTTTCAAGACGCTTCCCAGGCGGTGAGCGCCTTTCTCGTTTTCGCGACGGTTTTTGTTTGTTCTATTCAAGCTTTGGCGCAGCAACCAGGCAAACCCACTTTGCGCTGGGGCGCGGATGCCGAAGGCGGCGCGCCGTTTATTTTTCCCGATCGTGATGATCCCAGCCTGATGCTGGGCTTCGAGGTCGACTTGGTCGCCGCGCTGGCGGCGGAGCTCCAGCGCGAGCCGGTGTTCGTGCAAAACCAATGGGATGGTTTGGTGCCGGGCTTGCGCATTGACAATTACGACATTGTCGTCAACGGCCTGGAAATCACCCCCGACCGCGAGCAGGAAATCAATTTCTCAATTCCTTATTACGTGACCTTCGAGCAATTGACCGTACGCAAGGATACGTATGATATTAACAGCTTGAAAGATTGCGCCGGCAAGGCCGTGGGCACGCTCAAAGCTTCACTCGCCGAGCGTATTCTTGAAGCTGAGCCGGGCATTCAAATTCGCTCGTATGACGGCCAGATCACGGCTTATGAAGATCTCGCGCTCGGGCGGCTCGATGCTGTGCTCATGGATCATCCCATCGCATTATATTACGGCGCGACCAACCCCAAACTAAAATTCGTGGGCGATCCCATCGGCGAAATGAAATACGGCATCGGCATGCGCAAGCAAGATACGGCGCTATTAGCGGAAATCAATCGCGCGTTGCAAAAGCTGATCGATAACGGCACGCTGCGCCGGATTTATGAACATTGGAATATGTGGACGCCGCGACTGGCGGAGTTTTTTCACGATGATCGCGCCTCGAACACCCCTCCTGGGGCCTGGCAAAAATTCCTAAGGGAAAACCGGCTGGAGAGAACCTGGCAGGATAAGCTGCAGAAGTACTTTCAAACCTATTTACCACGGTTGGCGTGGGCGGCGGTCACCACGGTTTGGCTTTCCATTGCGGCAATGATTTTAGCAGTGATGATCGGATTGATTTTGGCGCTCACGCGCTTGTACGCGCCGCTGCCGTTCTCACCGCTGGCCACGATCTATATCGAAACCATACGCGGCACACCATTGTTAGTGCAATTGCTGTTCATCTATTACGCCGTGCCGCAATTGACCGGCATTAAATTGATTCCCGAGATCGCAGCGGTCGCTGGGCTGGCATTGAACTATGCCGCGTACGAAGCGGAGAACTATCGCGCCGGCATTCTGGCGATCCCGCGCAGCCAGATGGAAGCGGCCTTGGCCTTGGGCATGACACGAGGCCAGGCGCTGCACCACGTCATTATTCCGCAAGCCATGCGTTTGGTGATACCACCGGTGACGAACGACTTCATTTCTTTGATCAAAGATTCCTCCATCGTTTCGGTGATTGCCATGGTGGAACTGACGCGCGAATACCAGCGCCTCGCCGGCATTGATTTCGATTACCTCGGCCTCGGCCTGCTGGTGGCGATCATGTATTTGCTCATCGGCCTGCCGTTCGTGCGGCTGGCAAGCTGGGCAGAGAGGAAATTTTCGGTGGACAAACGTGCATCGGCCGCGCCGAAAGTGGCGTGAAAAAAGGGGCTGGATCATTTGATGATTGTCGGATCAATGGGTTTTGTCATGGCGAACATGGCAAAAAATTACTTTCCTTTCAGCGATAAAATGCTTATTTATTCATCCACGGACGGATGCACTCGCTGACGAAAAGCAAACCTTCGCTCGCTCGCAACCTCTTGTTTTATTTTTAGTTGACCTTTGCGAATCCAGGCATAACCAGGACGAGCCGGAAACAACAAGGATTTATCGCCCACGAAAGCGGAGCTCCCACGGAAATGAAAAGCTTTTTTCGTGGCAGTTCCATTTCCGTGGGAGAAAGTTTTTGTTTTTTTTACAGAGAGTGCACTTGTAACTGACTACACCAGTTTTCAGCCAAGCGGTGCGAAAAAACTTTCTGAAAATTACCGGGCGTGTGTACGCCCTTTCGTTTATTAACCAACTCGAACTCACATGAGGCGATTCTTCCATCCCGTTCACTGCTTCCGATTCGCGATCGTGCTGGGTGTGCTTTTCAGCACGCTCCCGGAATCGCCTTCCACGCATAGTACGCCCAATCTCGTTTCTGCGCCTGACCGGCTTTTCGTGCAGTACGAGGCTCACGTCGATAGTCTTCTGGCGGAATCAAAAGCTCCCGGCGTCGCGATCGCCATTGTGAACGCGGACCGAATCGTTTATATGAAGGGCTTTGGCCGCCGGAGCGTCAACGCACCGGAGAAGATCGACGTGAACACCTCTTTTCGCATCGCTTCCTTGTCGAAGGGCTTCGCCGCGGTGCTCACCGGCATGCTCGTACAGGATAGCGTGTTGCAGTGGGACGACCGCGTGCGGAAGTATCTGCCGGACTTCACGCTCAAAAACCCCGCCAATGCGCAGGAGCTCACCATCCGGCACCTGCTGAGCCATACTTCCGGTTTGCTGGCGCACGCCTACGATGGCATGATCGAGGACAATGTCGCGTTTGACAAGATGGCGCAGCACTTGAGAGAGGTTCCGATCACGAGCCCGGTGGGAGCGCTTTACGCCTATCAAAACGTGGCCTATAGCCTGATCGCACCGATCATTGCCAATGCCACGGGCAGAGCCTATCAGGAACTGTTGACCGAGCGCATTTTCAAGCCGTTGGGCATGGCCGATGCGTCTTTGAGCAAAGCCGGCCTGCTGGCTTCCGGAAATTTTGCGTATCCGCATGTCATGAGCAGAGAGCAATGGCTGCCCGCGAATATCCGCGATACGTATTACACCGTATTGCCGGCCGCCGGCGTCAATGCCAGCGTTCACGACATGGCGCTGTGGCTGCGTGCACTGATGGGCGGGATGCCGGAAGTGATTCCGCCGCAGCTTGTCCAGGAAGTGAGCGCGCCTTTGGTAGCCACGCCGCGCGAGCGGCGCCGGTTCAACTGGCACCGGCGCATTCGTGCGGCGCACTATGGTTTGGGCTGGCGCGTCTTTGATTATGCCGGCCACAAGCTGGTTTTTCACAGCGGCGGCCTGCGCGGTTATCTCTCTCAAATCGCATTTTTGCCCGAAGAAAAAATTGGCATCGTGGTTCTGCAAAACTCGGAGTTTGGCCATCCGTTCGTATATGAGTTTCTCGATAGGTATCTCGGGCTTGAGCATGAATGATTGAGCCCTGGTGTTTATAAAATTGCTTCGTTGCCAACAGTCATGCGGATAAATCGCTTTTTTCCTACACGGCGATTTTGTATTTTTCTTTAGTTGGTGCAGCCCATTTGACCTTGCCATCTTGTCCTTGCCAATAGTAGGAAAGCCATGCCTACACTTGCCCGTGATACTTCTCCGGAAGCAGAAAAAATTTTGATCGATCTTTGGCGCAAGCGAACTTCAGCGCAACAGTTACAGAGTATCGTGACCATGCGCCAAATGGCGCGTGAGCTCATTTTGAGCGATTTGCGAGAAAAACATCCTGGCGCTGATCAAAACACGTTGAGTCGTTTGTTGCTTGCTCGTATGGCCGGCGAAGAAATCTCCAACTCATGGCGAAAGGGGCTTTCATCTTTTGCAGATTCGAAACGGATTTTGTGATTAGTGCTGAGGCCGTGCAGGAGGCCCTGCAACATCGCTATGCGATTCAGCTCATTCACTTCGACACGGCGTTCAAGATAGATTTGTATTCCATAACCGAGCAAGATGAGCTGGAAATCTCGGCGTTTGCGCGACGCCGGCGCCATGACATAGGCGGAGGCGAAGTTTGGATGGCCAGTGCTGAGGATATCATTCTGGCCAAGCTGCGTTGGTTTCGAGTCGGCGGTGGAGTTTCGGAAGTGCAATGGCGCGATGTGCTCAGCGTTTTGAAAGTGCAAGGCGATTTGCTCGATTTCCAATATCTCGAAGAACAAGCTCATCAATTTGATTTGTTTGATTTGCTCGCCAAGGCGCGACAGGATGCTGAATAAAGTGAACCGTTCCATGCATTGCATCAACTCAGCAACAATGAAAAGAAAATGCCATAAACTCTATCCCGCAAGAAATTATTCTTAGCGGTTGGAGGAACCTGCAGTATTGAAATAAATACGCGCGTCCGAAACCTCCCCACTTTCTGATGAATAAATTTGGGTGTAACGGCCGCTGCCTTCCAAATCGGCAAAAACGAATTGCTTGATGCCGCCCTCATAACCGCTGCTGGGCCGATAATACAGCCAAACTTCCATGGCTTTGATATCCGTTTTGCCTCTTGCTGTGAAGCTCAAGTCGACCCAAGCTCACGCCGAATCTCGTCCGGCAGACCATAAAGTAGATGCACTCGGCCGCGATCGGTTTCCCAGCCGGCACGATGATCGGCGAATTGCGCATTGGCTTCGTCGAATCGGCGCAAATATTCTTCTTCGAATTCATTTTCCGGCGTCTCGAGATTCGGATCTCTGCTCTGCCAAAAGCTTTGCATGAAGGCATGAATCTCTTCCGCTGTTTTCAGCTTTTGCAAGGCCTTTTTCTCTTTTGCAGTCGCCAAATACGTAATCTCAATCTGAGATTTTTCCTTCAGAGCCTTCTCCGCGTGTGCGTGATTGGATTTCACAAAAGTGCGATGATACCACAGAGCGCCCGCTATAGTTATGGCAGTGGCGCTGGCAATGTAAACCCAATCTGGAGTACGAGACCTATCCGGATCTCTTTCTTGGGCCGAAACGGCGGCAGGACACAAAATACCACCACAGAGAATCAATACGAATGCCTTTAACATGTTGGCATCCTTACTTTAGTTTATTTTAGCGGCTCAGAAGCTCTGACTATCTAAGATGTATTGTCGAGATATTTTCCCTCGCGACTCTTAAACAAAATAAGACTACCTTACAATTGGAGAGGCCTGCATGAGGCAAGAAACTCAGGAAATTTCTTTGCTAAAAATAGCTGTTTATTGTTGCGTCTGCGGATGCGGCTTCACTTTTTCTCTGCATGCGCAACCGCATAATAAATATGTGCTCACCCTCGAGAATCCCAAAACCCACTTTCTCAAAGTCTCACTAACCGTTCCTGCGCCAGGCGCCCAAATGGATTTCAGCCTGCCCGCCTGGGCGCCGGGATCGTATCAGATCACAAACTACGCCAAGTTCGTGCAGGAATTTTCGGCGCGCGACGACAAAGGCACGCTGCTGAAATTCCAAAAAACTGACAAACAAACCTGGCGCGTATTCATCTCTTCCAACGCCAAGCAGATCGCGATTTCCTATCGCATTTTCGCCAACATTCTCAGCGACGTTGAAAGCGAATTCAACGATGAACACGCACAGATTTTCGGGCCGCAGGTATTCATGTATCCGGTGGGTCAAAAAGAAAAGCCCGTGCAATTGCGCGTCGCAGGATTGCGCGGCTGGCGCATTGCCACGGGCTTGGAAGGGCTGAATGATTCGACGTTTATCGCGGCGAATTATGATGAGCTCATCGACGCGCCGATGGAAATCGGGGATTTTCAAGAGAAAATTTTTGAAGAGGGAGGAGCGAGATTTCATCTCGCCGTGCACGGCGAAAGCGAAATGAATCGCATCGACGATTTTGCTGAGAAGCTCCAAAAGACCGTGGCGGAACAATTGCAAATGATGGGCGGCGCACCGTTCAAAAAATATGTTTTCATCTGGCACGTCGATGCGCGCGCAGATTATTACGGCCTCGAGCATTTGAATTCCACCAGCATCGGCATGCCGCATCGCTTAATGGATTTCGGCAGCGCCGGCGAGTCCTGGGACTTGTATCGCGGCCTGGACAATCATGACATCGATTTGGAATATGCCGCTCACGAGTTTTTTCATTTGTGGAATGTCAAACGCATTCGTCCGGTCGAACTGGGGCCCTTCGATTACAGCAAAGAAGTTTATACCACCGGCTTGTGGATTATGGAGGGCTTCACAGATTACTACGGCTATCTGACGCTGGTGCGGGCGGGCTTATGGTCGACGCGCAAATGGCTGCGCATGTATTCGAATATTATCACGCGTTATCGCCGCGCCCGCGGCTGGAAATACCGCAGTCCGAGCGAAAACAGTTTTGACGTCTGGCTGTGGAATTACGGCGAAGGCGAGCAAGGTAATTTGGGACGCACATACTTTTCCTATTATCCCGGAGGCAATCTCGTGGGCTTGTGCATGGACTTGCGCCTCCGGCACGAAACCCAAAACCAGCACCATCTCGACGAAGTCATGCGTGTGTTGTTGCAACGTTTCGGGCTTCCCAAGCCGGGCTTTACCGCAACGCAATTTTGGAACACGGTAAGCGAGGTCACCGGCTTGCGCTGGGACGATTTTCGCCGGCGTTTCGTCGAAGGCACCGAAGCATTGCCGCTCGAACACGATCTCGCCCTGGCCGGCATTCAAATCGATACGCTTTCCGATATTGGCACATCTTATCTGGGCATCGACGTGAAGGAAACGGACGGGCAAATAAACATCGCGGAAGTTGCATACGATTCACCCGCCGAGGCGGCAGGGTTGGAAATTGGAGATCGGCTCGTGGCGATAAACGATAAAGAAGTCACGATGGAGAATTGGCAAGATCTGTTGTATGGCCGCAGCGCCGGCAGCCAGATCGATTTGACGATCATTCGTCGCAGCCGCCTGCAAAAAGTCGCAGCCGTCATGGGGCAGCAGCCGGCGGCGGATTTTGAATTATCCTTGCCTTCGGAAACCACGGAAGAAGCCAAAACTTTGCGCGAGCGCTGGTGGCAAGGGCATGCGGCAAAAGCTAAATGACCCGCCAGGGCTGGATCAGGTTTTCAGGCCAGTAAAAACTGAAGGCAGAAAGATGTAGGGCAGAAAAATATCTGCCTTTTGTCCTATCCCGTCACCATCCAGCCTCCGGGCATGAGGTCCATTGTCATTTTTCTGTCTTTCATCTTTCTGTTTTGGCTTTTGTTCACTTCAACACGATCATCTTGATCGCCTGCGCGGTTTGCCCCCTTTCCATCCGCACAAAATAGACCCCCGATTTCAATTCAGCCAAGGGCAGAAAAAGATATTGCGCGCCACTCCGAGAAAACTCATGCTGCTCGCGCCGGACTTCTCTGCCCATCACGTCAAACATGCGAATCGTGTAATTTCCCGTTTGGGCAATGAACAGCCGCAACCGGGTTGCATACTTGGCGGGATTGGGCAGCGCGCCTTCAATATAAAAAGATTTGGGTGAAAAACGTTTTGGGCCGCCGGGCTCTGAAACTGTACTCGTCGCGACATTGGATTTCCCCGGTGAAGGACGGTCAAAAAATTCCCAGGCGACGCCGCCATCAGGATTGCGTCCAAACGATACATCGGTTGTTTGCGCGCCGAAGCTCAACGTGTCGACCGAAATCATGCCCAGATTCTGCGGTGCAAAAAGGCCGAGTTGCTCGCCGCCGGCGCCGAGTTTGAAGGCCATGTGCAACGGGCCTTGCACGGCTTGTTCATCCGCCCACAAAAGCATGAAAGAATTGCCCGCCAGCGTGGTATCGGGAAATTGCCATTTCGTGGGATTGGCGAGATTATCCGTCAGAAAAAAACCGGCCAGCGCTATCGTGGTGTCGGCGCTGTTGTAAATTTCAACCCAATCATCGCGATCGCCAAATTCGTCGGTGATGGTGTTGGCATTGGAGGCCATGAACTCATTGATCACCACGGGAAAGGCGAAAATTCCCTGCGTCAGCAGAATCGTCTTGAAGGGGGCAGTCTCGGGATAAATCGTCCATGCGCCTGCGCTGCCGCGCACGTGCAAATAAAACTCGCGAAAGCTCCCTGCCATTTGACCTGGGATCTTCCCTGCCCACAGACCGTCATTTGACGCACCGTCGTTATGCTGGCCGTCATCGTAGAGAGGCGTGTTTACCAACGCGGCTCCGGAAACGCTGTAGAGCAATTCCGCATTTGACACACCGGCCGCATCGGTTATGCGGCAGGTGACAATGACATCTTCAGTAGCTGCCGGTTGGGCCGGCAGCCAGTTCACCTCTGAAATCACGGCCGGCAATGGCCCCTCGCGCAGTTGCGGCGCGGCCGTGGCGAGGCGTGTTTGAATATATGGCCGGATGCCGTACTGCACATGCCCGCCGCGCGCAACGTCAAGCGACTGTTGCCAGTCGGCAAAAGTAAAACCCCAGTCGCGCGGGTAATATGTGTCCGTTTGCACCCATGCTTCGGCCAGACTGCGCCAGGCGAGCATCCTGGGCTCCTGCGCGGATAATGCAAAACCGCCGTCGATGAATTCCTTCAGAAAAGCCGTGTAAAGATTACGATAACCCGGAATCGCCAAAATGCGCGCCACCAGCGGGCGCGGCTCGGAGGGATGGCCGAAGAGGTAAATGTCGCGCCGGCCCCAATCGCCGCCGACGAAATCGATGCCATAGGTGTTGTCGTAATCATAAGGGATGAATTCGAATTTGTCCGTGGCGGCATTGTGATAAAGATAGTAGTTGTTCTTGAGGTACCAATAATCGTCCCAACTGCCCATGAGCGTGTTGAGCGCGAGATATTTGAGAAACGCGCGTACGTTGAATCGTTCCTCGACCAGGCGCGCGAATTCACTGTCGCTGGTGTTGTTAAGAAAAGTGATGAAACTCACCAGATCGGAATAATCATCGCCTTCCTCATTGGTTTCGAGATCATAAGCGCGCTCGCGGCTATTGCGCATTTTCTTGTATGCCTCTTGATCCGGTCCGAGATAGATCAGGTCCGCCGGGTACAGGCATTTGTAGAGATTGCCCTCGTTGTTGCCAAAACGCGACTGGATGAATTCTTCGTCGTAATGTTCGACGATGGTGTAAAGCCCTCTATACTCGCCGTTGATATAAAGTGCCGCATACGTGGCGCGCGCGGAGGGAATTTCATAGAAATTGAACAAATTCCAGGACAGCCGCGCGCGCATGAGGGCGGGATCATTGTGCTCGCCGTTGATATTCAGTTTTTCCAGTTCATAAAGTTTCTGACCCCTGACGTATTCATTGATATCAACTTTGAAAGATTTCTTCTGGGCATAACGCGAAGTATTGCCGCGCAGCCGAAAGCCGACCGGCTCCAGCGTGTCCGCGGGAATTTCGGCGTTTTGAAAAATGAGCCGTGCGGGAAACAGGCTGTCGCTCTCGGCGTGGGCGGGATCAAGAATATAATTCAGAAAAGCCGGGTCAATTTCGATTTTGACCAGCGCGACGGAGTTGCTGCTGAAGATTTTTTCGCTTTCCTGCCAATAGGTGTTTTGGCCATGGCAGAGAACAGGCGCGATGATGGACAGCGCAAAGAGTGATGAAATGACACGACGGCGGAAACAATTATACTCTTTCATGAACTTGACTCGAAATGATTTGAGAGATGAGGGATGGCATGAAGATACGAAAGTTGAACGAGGATTCAAATGAAGTCTTATCGCGTCAACGTACCACGACAATCTTGCGCAGTCTTTGCTGGCTTCCAGCGATCAGTTTTAGAAAATAAACGCCGTTTGCCAAATGCACGCCGCTTTCGTCCGCACCGTCCCAGACAAAGGAATGGCGCCCGGCGGGTTGGCGAACGAAATGCCAGGCACGGAGCTGCCGCCCATTGAGATTATAAAGATAAATCGTGGCCTCGGTCATGACCGGAAGTTCGTACGCAATCGTAGTGCGAGCGCGTATCGGATTGGGAAAATTGGGAAGCAGCTTGAACGTGAAAGGCGGCGCCTCGGGCGAGGCCACAACACCGGTTTTGGGAGAGAACTCGCCGATCAGATCATACAGAATCGGCGAGGCCGCGGGTAGTCCTTCGAATTCGACCCGCCATTGCGCCTCCCGTCCCAGCGGGAGGTTCTCGGTTTGGCCGTTCGTGATTTCTCGCGAGGGATCGTAGGGGTCGAGCGGAGAGGAAATTCTGCCGGCGCGGAAAAAGACATGCAGGCGAGCGCCCGGTGGAACTTCCGCGCTCCAGGAAAGTTTTTTCCATTCTACTGTATCTTGCCTTCCCAGCACAGAGGAATTATACCACCCGGCGGTGTGCAGGGGGCCGAGCCGAATGACGTCGAAAGCGATATCAAAGGGATTGGCATGGCCCTGGGCTTCGTGCAAAAAGATGACTTGCTCGGGATCTTTTACAAAAATTTGATAGTTTTGCACCAAATTCATCTGATGGAGAAGCACCGGTGCTTGCTGTAAAGGAAAACATTGTACGTTTCATAGTTCTGGCCGATCAGCCACACACGTCCTTGTTGATCACCTTGAGCCGTGAACTGTTCAAAATGCGATGCCAAAGATCGTGCGGTCGGCAGCTTGTATTTGGCTGCGATATGCCACCACTGCGCCACCGTCGGGCAATGCCGCTGCAAAAGGCCTCTGATCGTTGCCATGCTGAGCGGGCGCATATATCGGAACATTTTCTCCCAGCTTATTGCCATTCGCATCGATGATCTGCCCATACACCGCAGCGACTCCGCTGCGCCAATCCGCCCACACTGCAAGAAAGTTGCCGTTGCCAAGCCTGACGCTCGCGGGATTGCTGTGCGCAGCGCCGCCGTGATCGGAGTTCAGCCGCTGAATTGTATGGCGGGGCAGTACACTTAGATCGGCGACGCTAATGCCCACGGCACTTGATTGCTGGCTCAAATAGGTTACGGCGATCCCCTGGCCGCTCGCCGCGGAAGATTCACTTAACGTGCCATCACCAACCAAGATGCGCTCGTAGCCGAGCGCGCCGGTGGCGGCATCAAAAGGGCGTGCGAGAATCTTGGCTTGATCATTCGCCGGCCAAGTGCTCCAGAGCAGCGCGTACTGGCCCGCGCCGGTCGCTTCGCTGGCGTAGCTGGAAAAGTAATCGCCAGACACGCTTCGCGCCGGACCGAGCGCTATTCCAACTGTATCGAAAGCTTGAACGGCGAGAGCAGTCTCATGAGCCCAGAACGCCGCAAAGCCCGTCACGCTGGCTGCTACACGCGGTTTCAAGTATGAGCCGGCATCACCGCTGCCCGCCAATGTGTGAGCAAAATTCTTTCCAATCACTCGGCCGCGCGCAAAAGTAGGAAACCACAAGGTCGAAGAAGTATCGGTTTCCAACCAGAAGCAAAAAATCGTGCCGTCATTATTCATGCAAATCGCAGGCTGGGTTTGAATGCGGGGAATGGAATCGGCATTCACCAGAAAATTGTTTCCCATGGGCGCGCCTTGGCGATCAAATCGGCGAGCGTAAATCTCGCCAACGTCTCCTGCTGGAATATATGTGTCGCCACTAAACCTCCATTCGGCCTCGCGTTGGTCCTGCCAGGCAATGATAAACTCGCCGTCATCGCGCATGTGAACGGAGGGCGAGGAGGTCCAGGGATCCCATTCCCCAAATGGTGAGGACAATAACGTGTCTTGGTTTGCTTGCCCTGGCGGACTGATGGCCATGCCATTGAAATCGAAGCGTTGGTAATAAATATCGTCATTCTGTTCCCAGGTCAAGACGATTTGCCGGCCATCGCTGGACAAATCGTAAGGCGCGTTGGCTTCCGCCCCCCACCAACGAGAAGCGGGAATGTGCGGCAGGTCGATTTCGTCCCCCCACGGCTGGCCATCAGGCGCGACTCGTCGCATTCGCCATCGCGCGGCAAAGCGATCATGGCCATCGATCCAAAACACTAGCGCGCTGCCGTCATGAGCCAGCGCAACACAAATGAGTTTGAATGCGGCCATGCCTCGAGTAGATTGACAAGCTCGGGCCAATCTCTCGAAAACTGCATCGATTACCATGGGACACCCCTAATGTTGCTTCACACAGCTATTTGATAAAAAAATCTAAGGCGATGGCTCCTCGTTGCATTTAGGCAGAGCCATGGCTTCAGCTCTCGCAACATGGCAAGCTCCCAGATTGTTGTTGGTTACGGCGGGGCGGGAGTACACTAAGAAATCCATGGAATACAATCAATGAGATTTTGGGATGAAAATCTTTCTGCTTTTATGTGCTCCTCCTGCCCAAGCACACCCGGTCATTTGCTTCTGCAAAATGTCTCATCGTATTTTGACGTCTCACGATCAAACAATTTTGGTGTACTCAAGCAACCCTATTATATTCTATAACTCTTTTATTTTCAATAAAATTATTCCTGGCATATGGCTTGCTAAGTTGTCAGTGGGAATGAACAACGGAGGCCTTCGCCGGCCAACATCGTGTTTAGGACAGACATCGAAAGGTCCTCCGTTTTTTATACGATCCCGGCATAGAGCAACAATCAGCACGCTACACTTGGAGCAGATTTTCATGGACGCGAATCACGCCACCCCGGTTTTTCATCAGGCAGCGATGTCGAAAAAGAATATCTGCAAGCTCTCCGCGGTGATGTTCACGGACATCAAAGGGTTCAGCCGGCGCATGGGCGAAAGCGAACACTTGACGCTGAAGCTGCTGCGCGACCACAACCGCATCACCCGCTTTTTGATGCGCAAGCACAACGGTCACATCGTCAAGAGCACGGGCGACGGTTATTTGATCGATTTCGACAGTGCGGTGGTGGCGGTGCAATGCGCGGTGGAGGCGCAACAGCGTTTCCAGCGCTACAACGAAGGCAAGCCCGAGAGCGACCAGATTTTCATCCGCATTGGCGTGAGCCTGGGCGAGGTGATGATCGTGGATGGCGACTTGTTCGGTGACGAGGTGAATATCGCGGCGCGCGTGCAAACGCTGGCGGAGGCGGGCGGCATTTGCATCACCAAAGAAGTGTATGAACGCGTGAAGAGCAAGCTCGCGATTGTGGCCGTCAATCTGGGGCCACAGGATTTGAAAAACATTCGCCAGAAGATCGACGTCTATAAAGTTTGCTTGAAAGAGCCGGGCCAGGCCGCCATTGAGATTTCGAACAAGAATTCGGCGGAGAATACCGCAGCGGTTTCTGCGGTTGCGGCAACAACTGTTGCATCGTCGAACGAAGATGCGCCGCGCCGGATGCTCGTGCCCGAGGTGCCGGTTTCTGCCTCCGGAAAGAAATCGCCACGCGCGCCGCGTTTGCGCGCGCGCCGCATGGTGCCCGCCGTTTCTCTCGCGCTCGCGCTCATGGCATTATTCTCTTGGAAGGGAATCTCGGAGAAAGCGTGGTCGTGGCTAAGTCATGCTTCATATACGCAAGCCACGCAGGCAGGTTTCGTGGGTTACGGCAAAGCGCAAAACGCGACCACTCCACCGACGATTGCCGTGACCTATTTTGAAAATCGCACACAAGACGACCGCGATTCCTGGCTGCGCATTGGCTTGGCGGACATGATCATCACCGATTTGCAGCAGAATACCTCGTATCGCCTGCTGGGCCGCATGCGGCTGAACGAGACGCTCGTGGCATTGGGCCAGACCAAGGCGGAATCCATTTCACCTGAAACCGCGCAAGCCCTCGCGCAAAAAGTCCATGCCGATTACGTGATGTGTGGCGCGTTTGCCCGCCAGCAGGGTCTATTGCGCATCGATGTGCAGTTGTTCGAGGTGAAAACCGGCGATCTCATCGCCGCCGAGAAGGCCCAAGGCGAGAATGTGTTGGTGATGGTGCAACACTTGACCGAGCGCTTACAGCACAAGCTGGGCCAGGTCGCGCGGCGGTAAGAAAATCGCGGATAGAAATGTTCCCCCCTTGATGTCCTCTTTTGCGATCCTCCATCTTCAACCTTCATTCTTCCCCCTCCCCCTCATACTTCGACAGTTTATATAGCAGCGTCGTGGTTTTGATCCCCAGCAATCTCGCGGCTTCGGCTTTAACCCCGTGTGCCTTTTTCATGGCACGTTCGATCAACGCTCCTTCGACTTCTTCCAAAGTCTTGTTCAAATCCCAGTTGTCCGGCGGCAGCGCAAAAATCGCGGCGCGGTCCTTGGCCAGCGGCGGCAAATCATTCGCGGTGATCACACCTTGCTCGCACAGCACCGCCGCGCGTTCAATGAGGTTCTCCAGCTCGCGCACATTGCCGGGCCAGTGATATTGCTGCATGAGGTGCAGGGCTTCATCGTCCAGGCGCAGCTCGGGCTTGCCCAATTCTTGCATCATCTTGGCGAGGAAATACTGAATCAACAGGCTCACATCGCTGCTGCGCTGGCGCAGGGGCGGCAAATGAATCGGCAGAATGTGCAGGCGGTAGTATAAATCCTCGCGAAAGCGCCCGGCTTCGACTTCGCTTTTGAGGTCGCGGTGCGTGGCGGCGATCACGCGCGCATCGACGCGCACGGTCTCTTCACCGCCCACGCGTTCGAATTCTCTTTCCTGCAACACGCGCAACAAGCGCACCTGCATGGCGGGAGAAATGTCTCCGATCTCGTCAAGGAAAATCGTGCCGCCGTGGGCCAGCTCGAAGCGCCCTTGCTTGCGTTTGAGCGCGCCGGTAAACGCCCCTTTTTCGTGGCCGAAGAGCTCAGACTCGAGCAGCGTTTCCGCCAGCGCGCCGCAGTGCACGCGAATAAATGCGCCGTCGCTACGCCGGCTGTTTTTGTGAATTGCGCGCGCGACCAGCTCCTTGCCCGTGCCGCTTTCGCCGTAAATAATCACACTGGAATCCGTGGGCGCGACTTTTTGCAGCAGGCGAAAAACCTCCTGCATCGTGGGCGCCTGGCCGATAATCTCGCCGAAATTGAACTGGCTTTCGACCTGTTCGCGCAAGTAGAGATTCTGTTCCTGCAGTTTTTGCAGTTCCCGGCGCTGCTCGAGCTGTTCCAGGATTTTTTGCAGCTTGACGGTCAGCTCGTCCATGGAAAAAGGTTTGGTGATAAAATCCGCTGCGCCGTTTTGCATGGCTTGCACCGCCAACTCAATCGAGCCGTAGGCCGTCATGAAAATCACCGCCGCGCCTGGCAGTCGCTGTTTGGCGGTTTGCAGGAAAGCCAGACCGTCCATGCCCGGCAGGCGATAATCCGTCAGCACGATCTCCGGCAGGTCTTTTTCGAGTCTCTCCAGCGCCGTTTCCGCACGGTCAAAAGCAAATGTGGGCAGATTCATGCGCTGCACGACTTGCGCCATGCCGTCGCGCATGGCGGCGTTGTCTTCAATAATAAAAACGGTGGGAGGAAGCTGAGCGTGCGGCATGGATTGATCATTTCGGATTTCGAGTTTCGAATCTCGGAGGCGGGGCGACGAAGCGCAACGCCCTCGTTCAAATTCTCATATGAGCTGCTATCACGCCAAGGGCAAAGTCAAACGAAAGTGTGCTCCTCTCGCTTCGTTGGGCGGCTGCAATGCAATCCTTCCTTTATTCTGTTCCGCCAACTGCCGCACCAGCGCCAGGCCCAGGCCGCTGCCTTGCGCGCGCGTGGTAAAAAACGGCTCAAAAATCTTTTCGGAGAGTTCCGCAGGCACTCCCGGCCCGTTGTCAATGATTGAAATCACGGCGTGCCGGCCCTCAACCTGCGCCGCGATTTGAAGCTCTCCAGCGCCGTTCATGGCTTCAATGGCATTGCGAATCAAATTCAAAAAAATGCGGCGCATTTGCTCGCGATCGGCCTGTACCGCAAGCCCGGCAGGGATTTGCAGCGACCATTGCACGGTGTGATGCAGAGATTCTGCGTGCAGGCGCAACTCTTCCATCAGAGCAGGCAAGGCAAACGTCTCGGGCCGGCTGGCATGCGGTCGCGCGTATTCCAAAAAGTCGCGCACAATGTGTTCCAGCCGCTGCACTTCCGTGCGAATCTTCCTGATTTGTGGCTGGAGATTTTGGGGTGCGTCCTTTTCCAGCAATCCCGCATACAACTCGATGCCGCCCAAGGGATTGCGGATTTCGTGCGCGACGCCGGCCAGCATCAAGCGCAAATTCTGTTCGCGCTGCGCGATGGCCTCGCGCATGTGCTCCATCGTGTGTGCCAAAAAAGAAATCTCTTCCGTGGCTTTGAAATTCAGGTGGACGCGGCTGTCGCCACGCCCGATCGCCGCCGCAGCTTGGCGCAATCTTTCCAAAGGTTGGGTGATTTGCCGAGCAAAGATGATGCCGCTCACGGCCGCAGCCAGCAAACCTATGCCGGCCAGGCTCAAGAAAACGCGTTGCGTTTCTTTCACAGCCTGCAGGCCCGCGGCGCGGGCCTCGATGCCAATGATCGCGGCGGTACGATGGTTCCCCAGGATAGGAGCATAGACCGCTTTGAAAGGTTGTTCGGCGAGGTCAAAAAACAACTGTGCGGCCGTCGCCTGCCCGGCCCATGCGCCGGCGATTTCCTTTTCATCGAAGCGCAGCCGGACGTATTCACTGCCCACGGGCTGTGACTGCTGGCTGTCGAAAAAAACTCTGTGCTCACCGTCGAAAATAACCAAGCGCGAGAGGCGGCCCGCTTCCAACAGAGGCGCGAGCCAGGTTTGCAGCGCTTTGGTGGTGCGCGATTGCTCGTCGCCCGGCAGCAAGCTTATCACGGCCTCGGCACCCACGGCGTTTTCCGTGATGCGCGCCGCGGACTGCGCCAATGCGATCAAGCGGGTGGCCATTTCCTGCTCGATTTGACGGCGCATTTGCCATTGCAAATAAAAACCGGCCAGTGCAAAAATGGCCCCCACTTGCAACAACATGAAGAGGATGAGCTGCGTGCGAATGCGCGGCCGCGGTCGGGGCAAATTCATGGACAGAAAGCTCGGATCGCTAATGCCAGGAAATCGTTCGTTGAGAGCGGCTCGTGGCCAGTATGCCGTGATCAGGGATCAGTTGACCGTCACGAATTCTATTTTGAGGAATGCGGGACTTCTTCGCGGCGGCGCAGCAGCATGGCCAAGCCGGCGAGAATCAAGAGCACGGGCCAGTAGCGCGCATACTCATGAAACGGGCCGAACACCACAAAAAAAAGCGCTGCCAATCCAATCAATATGGAAGCTGGAACCAACAACCCGTTTTCGCGCCGGCCGCCGAGGTACATCATCAACAAGCCGAGGCCCGGCCCGAGCACGAACGTCGGCCACAGCAATTCCATTTGATCCCAATCCGTCAGCGCGCAATATAAAAACAAGCTGCCGTAAAGCAGCATGAGCGTGCCCGGCATGAGCAGGCCATAATTGCGGCGATTGGCAAAATATCCGACCCAAAAACCCACGCCAGCTACCAGCATGAACAGCGGCCACAGTTGCGCCCAATCGAATGCGAACAAATCGACAGCCAGAAACATCAAGCCCACCAACACGAAGATGCTGCCTAACACGATATTTTGACGGTCGTTCGCCATAGCACCTCCCGTTCATGGATTCTGCCAGGGGCATAGAGTTTTCGTAACCCAAACAATTAATGCAACCTCGATTTGATTGTCAAGCTTTTTGGCGACAAACTTGCTTTTCGCTGAGCGTCACAGTATATTTGCTCAAATCACCGCGGGTCTGGCAACCAACATTACGTCAATCCACCCCATAAAGATGCAAGCGAATTCTTTGCCCTTGTCTGTCTCTTCTTTTCGCCAGGTGCTGGGGGCCTTCGCCACGGGAGTCACGATTGTGACCACGCGCCGTGGCGCGACCATTCATGGCTTGACCGCGAATGCCTTTTGTTCGGTGTCATTGCAGCCGATGCGGGTGCTGGTTTGCATTGACAAGCACGCCTTCAGCCACGACTTGATCGCTGCGGGCGGGGACTTCGCCGTCAATATTCTGAAAGCCGAACAGCAAGAGCTGGCCGAGAGATTTTCAAACAACGATTTGACTGCCCAACAACGCTATGAAGGTGTGGTCTATGGCGCCGCCGTCACCGGCGCGCCGATTCTCGTAGGGTCCCTGGCATGGCTGGATTGCGAGCTCGCCGCCGTGCATGACGGTGGGGATCATACCATTTTTGTCGGCCATGTTCTGGCGCTGGGGAAGGGCGAGGGCGGATCCCCTTTGTTATATTTTCAGAGCCGTTATCACACGCTCAAAGTGCGGCAGGGTTGAGGCGATCGCGCCGGCACCCGAGCCTGCCGGGCCTTCAGCTCTTCATGTTCACAAATTGCAGTGGCACTTTGATCGCGCCTTCGCGCAGCATTTTGATCACGTCCTGCAAATCGTCGATTTTTTTGCCGGTCACGCGCACCTGCTCGTCTTGAATCGCGGCCTGTACTTTGAGCTTGGACTCTTTGATCAATTTCACAATGTCGCGCGCCGCGTCGCGATCCAGACCCTGCTTGATCTTAATTTCGACCTTCACGCTCTGCCCCTGCCCCGGCTCGGCCTTGCCGAACTCCACCGCGCGCGGATCGATTTTGCGCTTGGACAAATTCACCGAGAGCATTTCCTGCAGCGCGCGCACTTTCATTTCATCTTCCGTGTGCAAAGAGACCTTGCTTTCTTTCTTGTCGAATTCGAGCGTGGTTTTAGAGCCGCGAAAATCATAGCGCGTCGCCAGCTCTTTCTTGGTGTTGTTAATCGCGTTGTCGACTTCCTGCAAATCGACTTCACTGACGATATCGAACGAGGGCATGATGAACCTCCCGAAACATGAAACCGCCGATTAAGGACCGCTAAAGCTGATTCATTCAATCAATTTATAGCCACGGTCGCAGATACGCAAGGGCTTTTTCGCCTCGCCACCTGCTCCTGCGCAGCTTGACATTGTCAGATTATTCATTTATGGTGATGCACGCGGTGACCTGCTTCAAATAAACCGGAGAGGAAAAAATGCTGCAAAAGCCAAGGCCCGGAGCCCGGGTGCGTTTGGGCGAATACAAACGTAAAACTGAAGCGTTCTACCAGGCCAAAGTCCAGCAAGGCAAGGTCGTCAAAGATAAAGCCGAGCAAACCTACCGGCGTTATGCGAAACACCTCCCGCTGCTCGCCTTCATTGCCGGATTTCTGTATGACTCGCTCACGCTCACGCGCATCGACTTGGTGCTCGACAATGCCATACTTTTCGCCTATACGATTTTGTCCGGCGTGCTGCTGGTGATCTGGGCGCGGGTCGAACAGGGACGCTGGCAGCCCGCTTTCTTCGTGAAACATCTCGAGTGGGTCGTCTTTGGCGTCAACTTTTTGTTCGGCAGCCTGCTCTCCAGTTACGTCGTCTATTATTTCAAAAGTGCAGGGGTGGCGAAATCTTATCTTTTCGTGGGCTTGCTGGCCGCCCTTATGCTGGCGAACGAATTCTTTTCGCGTCGCTTGCAGACGCTGCGCCGGCAAATCGCCATTTATTTCTTTTGCAGCTTCGCCTTCTTCACTTTCTTTCTGCCGACGTTCACCCATCTCCTGAACGTGTTCATGTTCATCGCCAGCGGAATCATCGCCCTGGCTTTGACCGCCGCTGTGCTGGCGGCGATCTATGGCCAGGGCTTGCTCGCGGATCTCGAGCTGCTGAAGCGCTTCGGCTGGCCGCCGCTGGCGATCTTTACCGCCATGGTGCTGCTCTATTTTCTCAATTGGATTCCACCCGTGCCGCTGGCCTTGAAAGACAGCGGCATTTATCGCAGCGTGAAGCGCATTGAAAACCGTTACGAAGTGCGCTACACCAAACCCGAATGGTGGCAGGTCTTTAAGAAAGACGACAGCACGTTCGAGTATACCGCCGGCGACACAGTTTTCTGCTTCGCCGCCGTATTCGCGCCCACGGCGCTGGACGAGCGCATCGTGCATCATTGGCAAGCGAGAGATGCGAAGGGCGATTGGGTGACGACGGATAGGGTCGGATATGCCATGCGTGGCGGCCGCGACGGCGGCTGGCGCGGCTTCACACGCAAGCTCCACGCCGTGCCCGGGGATTGGCGCGTGGAAGTGAAGACCGAAAGAGGCCGCTTGCTCGGCCGTGTGCCCATTGAGGTTCGCGCCGCACAAGAGCCGCCGAAGGAAATCAAGATTGATTACCGCTGAGCGCGCTCTTGTCGTCGCAGTGCGTATCTTTCCCATGCCGCCGAAACATTTCTTGGCAAAATTCCTCCCGAATGGCAGCAACTGAATAGCGGAAAGGTTGGTGTTCTTGACCGGCTCTCACATGACGCCCAATCTTTATCTCAAACCCGATCGCGACCGCTCGGTGCGGCGCTTTCATCCATGGATTTTCTCCGGCGCAGTGGCGCGCGTGGCAGACCAGCCACAGACCGGCGAGATCGTGAGCGTGTGCGCGAGCGATGGCAGCTTCATCGGCCGCGGATTCTACAATCCCCATTCGCAAATCGTTTGCCGCATGTTGACGTGGCAGGATGAGCCCGTGGCGCAGGCGTTCTTTCAAAAGAAAATTGCCGCAGCCATGCAACTGCGGCAACCCATGTTCGCAGAGCACACCGGGGCCTATCGCGTCATCAATGCGGAGGGGGATGGCCTGCCGGGTCTGATTGCCGATCGATACGCGGACTATTTGGCCGTTCAAATCAGTGCGTTCGGCATGGCGCAACGGCGCGCTGAAATCGTGACGAGCCTGCAGAACATTTTCCGGCCGCGCGGTATTTTCGAGCGCAGCACGGGCGCGGCTCTGCGCGAAGAGGGATTGGAACCGGTGCTGCAAACTCTGTCCGGCGAAGAGCCTCCCGCTGCGGTTGAAATTTTGGAAAACGGCCTGCGCTTCGAAGCGCATCTCCGCGAAGGGCAAAAAACGGGATTCTTTTTGGATCAGCGCGAAAATCGGCAGTGGGCGGCCACACTCTCTCCCGGCCGGAGCATTCTCAACGGTTTTGCGTATTCCGGCGGGTTTTCGGTTTATGCCGCCAAGGCGGGTGCGGCGCAGGTGGTGTCCGTCGATTCTTCCAGCACCGCCATGCTCTGGGCGAAAAGGAATTTCACATTGAATGATCTGCCGGTGGAGGAGGAAGATTTTGTCGTTGCCGACATGTTTCAATTTTTGCGCGCCACGACGCAGCAATTCGATTTCATCATTTTGGATCCGCCAGCTTTTGCGCATCGGCAAAAGGACGTGGAAAACGCCGCGCGCGCATACAAAGACGTCAATCTGCGCGCCATGAAAATCATCTTGCCGGGCGGGCTGCTCTTGTCTTGTTCCTGCTCACAGCCCGTGTCTCCGGATCTCTTCCAAAAAATCCTGTTTGGCGCCGCCGCAGATGCAAAAAGGTTTGTGCGCATTCTGGGCCACCGCGGCCACGCCGCCGACCATCCTTTCAGCGTTTACCATCCCGAAGGGCGGTATTTGCAAGCGTGGCTGTTGCAGGTGGAATGAGTGAGGGAAGGTCAAAACTAAGGATTGAGATTTAGATAACTTTCCCATTTTTCAAACCGCGAATGGACGCGAATAAACGCGAATGGAGAACATATTAGCGTGCTTTCGCGTTCATTAGCGGTTTCAACAAACGGACAAGTTATTTAAACGGCGATCTTAAAATCTCAAAAAGTCTGGTATGCGCTCTGGGGCGCCGTGCCGATTTCCAGCAATTCTCCGGAAAAAATCATTACAGAAAACGATTTGAAGGAGGTAAGAGTTAAGACCCAACACTCCTTTGTCGATCTTCTAATCGGCTCTCTCACTGGATTAGTCAGCATTGTTCCTGCAACGATGACGGTGGAAGGAAATCAGGAAGGCATGCAGAAGGCGCAAGGGGCCCCTTCCGTTGATGAAGGGATGGAATTTGAAACGGCAACCGCCCTTCCCAACTTTCGCTCTGCCGTGCCAAGTGCAAGCAAATCCACGGACGAGGAAATCTTGAATATGTTTCGCAAAAAGTATCCGCGGCTGCAAGAGAAGAGCGATGAAGAGCTCGTCAAGATGATTGAAAAGAAGTACAGCGGCTCCGCACAGTAATCTGGTACACTAGTTTTCCGCCAAGCTGAAACAGAAGCCGCTGTGCGGCCGCTTCTTTTTCGACAGGTTTTACGAGATGAACAAGATCGATCCTCATCCTGTAAATCTTGTTAATCCTGTCTGGAAATTTCAGTCCTGCCGCTGCGGGGTTTTTCTGTGTTTGGTTCTCTCAGCATATCAAACCACAAAGCCCGGAGCGCATCTTTTCGCTCCAGGCTTTGTGGTTTCTTTTTCCGTTGCGGCAGTACTCGCCGGTATGACGCGCTAAGCCATCACCTCAACTCGCCGCGCAGCAAATCGCCGACATAGTTGAAGCCGCGAATCTTGATGCGGGCGTTACCGTCTCCCAGCGTGATGGTGAAATCGCGATTGATGTTTTTCTCGGTATACAAGTTGCCGCGCGTGAACGTCGCGGTTGCGGTATAGTTACCGGTGATCGTGCCGGTGATTTGATTGGAGAAATTGACGCGGCTGCCGCGCGGAATTTTGATGTCGATGAAATTCAATGACAGCGTGTGATCGAGCGTACGCACGGCATTGCGCGTGGTGATGGTATCCACGGCGGAGCGGGAATACGTACCGTTGATAGTGAGTAGTGGCGTATTCGTACCCGTGGCCGTGAATGCCCCGCTCAAATCCGTGAGTTGTTGCGACAGGCGCGGCGTGTGGTGCGTGCCCGTGCCTTCGACAATGTTGAACTTGATCGTGTAGGCCGTATCAATCTGCGCGCCATTGCGCACCCGCCAATACTTTTGCGGCTGGCCGTCTTTGTTCAAGAATTGATAGGTGTAAGTCCTGCTGAAAGCGGCGTAATAAAGGCCGTCGGGATTGCCGCGCTCGCGCGAAATGATTACAGTCCACATGCCCGTGCCGGGATCATAGGTCGTATCAATGTCTGCGGCTTCGCCTGCTTTACCCAGCGCCCCTGCCTCTTGCCCTTGAATGCCGGTGATGCTGGCCAGCTCCACGACATCCGCAAGTTGATCCATCGCACCGCCGTTGTCGGACCCCACCGCGCTCGCAATGGATTCCGCCGCATCTTCCGTGGCCATCGTGCTGTTGTCCCCGGAAGAAACCGGATCGTTCTTGTCGCACCCCGCCAGCACCAGCGCCGCCATCGCGGTCGCCGCCATCCTCATCCAAAAAGCATGTTTCATTTCTTCTTCCTCGAAATGGTTGTGAGTGAATTGCTGAATTATTCGTTTGCTGCAACTCTGCCGATCGCGTTCGTTGGCATGCCAGTGCAGAGCATGCGTTTTTTCGCTGCCGCATGAACAGCTTGACTGGATTTATTTCTTTCTAACGCAAGCGATATGCCAGCCGGGAAGGATTAGCATGACGGCCGCGATCAAAAACAGGAAGGGCGCGTGGAAAAACTCCAGGCGGCGCGATCAAAGCTGGAACATCTTTCTGATCAGCATGAAATTAACCCGGGTGATCAGTCGTTCTTTCGAAGGCGTTGAGAAAAGCCACTGTCACCAAATAAACTTATACGATCTTTTTGCGGGATGTTGTTCAGGCAGTTTTCGAGGTGAGAGGTGAACGCTGAGGTACAATCCATGAGCCCCAAGCAGTACATCATTTGACAGGAGTTTCGCTCATCAAAGTTAGCTGGACAATGTTACCTTAAACTGCGAATGAACGCTAATAAACGCGAATGGAGAACATATTAGCGCACATTCGCGTTAATTAGCGGTTTCAAAAAAAGGGCACGTTATGTGAACGGCGCGCTTGAGCAGGATAAAATCCCAGGCGGCTCAGTCTTGCGACTGAGCCGCCTTGAGCATGAGAAAACTTTACCTCACCGCTGCACCAACCCCACGATATTCCCTTCGGGATCCTTGAATTGCGCAAAGGTGACCACATTGGGAATTTCGGTTTTGGGCATGACGGTTTTGCCGCCTGCAGCGTTGATTTTTTTCAGGTGCGCGTCAATGTCCTTCACCTGGATATAGACCGTGACACAGTTCGGCGCGCCTGGCTGCGTGCCGCCCACGCCGCCATTGATGCTGCCGGTGCCGACTTTATCTCCTTGTGTGCCGGTATCCGACATGCCGTAATTGCCCATCTCGGCCATGTTTTGAATTTTCCAGCCGAACAATTCCGCATAAAACTTCTGCAGCTTTAGGCCATCTTTGCCCATGATTTCGAAATGAACCACCGGTGCAGCCATAACAACCTCCTTGCCTTGAAAATTGATGATGAAAATGAGTTGAACGTAAAACTGGATTTTTGGATCAATGGATTCTTGGATCAATAGGTCACCTCCAGGAATTATCCCAATCGCCTGCGTTGTGCCAGACGGTTTTTGTACCGTTTGCCACAGGCGCGAAAGTTCACGAATCTTTGGCTTTCCCTTCGATAAAATCAGTTTCGCGGCAAACCCGCTATTTTCCCTATTAAACATTATCAGAAAATTCTTTAATAAGACGAGGAAGCACAAACGTCTTTTGCTACGAAATGCAGGGCATTGTCGCAAGTGCTTTTTGACGATTAGCAAATGCGAAGCGCCGGCGTGCAAATTGAACGGTGGGCCGCTGCGACAAGTCCCTCATTTGAAATTTACCAGCAGTGTGTGTATTTTCTGATTGCTTGCGTACCATATGACAAACAAACTTCAGCGTGAGGGCAGAAGCATTCATGATCTCAAAACTTTTGGCACAACTCGGCGCGTTCTGGCTTGCGGTTGCCGGCGTGTTCGCCTCGGCCAGTGATCCAGCCCCGCCGCAACTGCGCGCGCTGCGCATTCATTCCGGCCTCGATCTCGACGGCCTTTTATCCGAAGCCGAATGGCAACAAGCGGCTGTCGCCTCCGATTTTTTCCAATATCAACCCGCGGAAGGCCAACCCGCAACGGAGAAAACGGAAGTGCGGATTTTGTACGATGGCGCCAACTTGTTTATTGGCGTGATGTGTTTCGACACCGAGCCGCAAAGGATCGTCGCGCAAAAATTGCAGCGCGACAGCGGCTTGAGCGACGACGACATGTTCGCCCTGGCTTTGGACACATATCACGATCATCGCAACGCCTATTTTTTTGCCACCAACCCCAACGGCGTGGAGGAAGACGGCCAATTCGTGGACGGCGCCTTCGATATCGACTTGGACTGGGACGGCGTGTGGCAAGTGCGCGCGCAAACCCACGAGCACGGCTGGTCCGCGGAATTCAAAATTCCATTGTGGAATTTGAAATTTCATACCCAGCCTCAGCAAAGCTGGGGCGTCAATTTCACGCGCCTGATCAAACGCAAAACCGAACAGGTGAATTGGGCCTCATGGTCGCGCGACGATAATGGCGGCTTTCTCCGCGTTTCGCGCGCCGGCGTTTTGCTCGATTTGCAGGGTTTAGACCCCGGGCGGAATTTACAGGTGAAACCCTATGCGCTGGGAAAAGCGCAAAGAGATGATTTGCTCACGGCCGCGCCCTCCGCGAATGAAGAATTTGACCTGGGTCTGGACGCCAAGTACGGCGTCACTTCAAATCTCACGCTCGACGCGACCGTAAACACGGACTTCGCACAAGTAGAAGCCGACGTCGCGCAAATTAATTTGACGCGCTTTCCGCTGTTTTTTCCGGAGAAGCGCGAATTCTTTTTGGAGAACGCCAGCATTTATCAATTCGGCGAGCCGGGTTTTTTCGGCCCGCCGCCGATTCTGCTTTTTTACAGCCGCCGTATCGGCATCGAGGGCTACGATCAAATCGTGCCGATCATTGCCGGCGGCCGCTTAACCGGCAAAGTGGGAAACTTCGACGTCGGTTTGCTGAATATTTTGACGGACGATTTAGAAGAGCACCCCAAATCAAATTTCTCCGTGGTGCGCGTGAACCGGGACGTTTTTCAACGCTCCAAGATCGGCGTGATGTTCACCAATCGCGCGAATCTTGATCAAAACAGCCAGCAAGCCTACGGGGTCGATGCCAATCTCTGGCTGAGCAGCCCCCTGGCCTTTCAGCCTTTTTTCGTGCAAACGCACGATTCGCCCGGCGGCGAGAATAAACGCGCCTGGAAGCTGGGGCTGGATTTCACGAAAGATCACTGGGGCTGGTTCGCTTCGCACATGCGCATCGACAAGGATTTCGATCCTGCCATCGGATTTGTTCTGCGGCCGGACGCGCGGCGCACGGTGTTGACTTTTCGCGTCAGCCCGCAGCCCAACGGCAGCTTTTTGCGGCGCACCAACGTTTTTCAAAACTTGAACCACATCGATAATCGTGATGGCCGGCTGCAAGATTGGAGCTATAGCGTGACGTTTTTCAATGAATTGTCCAGTGGCGACAATCTCAACTTCGGCGGAAGCCGCATTTTCGAGCGGCTGGACCAGCCCTTTGAATTCCGCCCGGAACTGATTATTCCCGTGGGTGATTACTATAACAACTCGGTCAATGCCGATTTTCAAAGCAGCGCCAAACGCAAGCTAACCGCGTTCGGCAACGTTTTATGGCGAGAATTTTATGACGGGAAATTATTCAACTGGGGTGGCGGCATGGGTTATAGCCCAAATGCCCACGTTTCATTCCTCCTGAATTACGATCGCAACAACGTCGATTTGCCCCAAGGCCGGCTGGAGACCGGTCTGTTCGCGTTGCGCTTGAATTTGGGTTTCAGCACCCGGCTTTTTCTCAACACCCTGATGCAATACAACAGCGAAACCAACGACTTCAGCACCAACGCGCGGCTGAACTTCATTCATAGTCCCGGCAGCGATTTGTTCATCGTCTATAACGAAAACCGCGGCCGCGAGGGCCAAGATCTCTCCGACGGCCTGCCCGCGCGCAATCGCGAGATCATTCTTAAATTTACCCGGTTGTTCCGGATTTGATTTTTTTTGCATTTTCGGTGGAAATCAGATTGGCCCTGTTTTGCTGTCATTCTGGAGGAATCTTTTTCAAATTCCAGCAGTCGCGCAGGATCCCCGTTTAAATAACTTGCCCGTTTTTTGAAACCGCTAATAAGCGCGAATGTACGCTAATATGTTCTCAATTCGTGTTTATTAGCGTCCCTTCGCGGTTTGAGAAATGGGAAAGTTATTTGCTTGGCGGTTTTTCTCTCAAATAAAGCATAAACGCCGTGAGCCCGATGACCACGAACAAAACCAACAGCGTGTACGCGATGTTGGTGAAATCGACGCCGGTGGTGGTTAATGCGCCGGCGGTGAACCCGGCAATGCCTTCTCCACCCATGACGCCCGCGGCGATCAATAAAGCCGCATGATAAGCATGCGGATACTTCCTATCCATAACGAGGCGAATAACCGCGCCGATTGCCATGGGAAGCGCCAGGCCCATGCCGAGAAACAAGCCGATGCCCAGCGGCATCATCAAAATCTTGTTGCGCCGTTTTTCTGGCAGCAAGGCGTTGATGACTTCAAAGAGAAAAGCGATCCCCAGGCCCCCGAGAAACACATGCGGATATTGAAAACCGAAAATGCTGCCGGCTACCAATCTTGCTTGCGGCGCGGGCATGAGTGGTGTGAAAAGCTGGAGGGCGAAACTTTTCTTGATCAATTCCAGCACGAACGGCGCCGCCAAACCGACAAAAACGACGGCGATCAAATCGACTTTGACGATGTCCATGAATCTCGTGCCCACGATTTGCGCGGATTTGTAATCATGCCCGATATCGCCGGCCACGGCGCAGGCCACGCTCACAAAGGCGACGATCATGAAGGAAGCGAATGGGCTGAGGGTCAGCGCCAAGGCTGAGAAAACAACGGCAATGACCAGGCCCACGAAGATGCCGAATTGCTCCAGCGGATCGATATTGGTCTCGCCGGTCATGCGCGCAGCGACTGCCACCATCACCCAAACGCCGAGCACCGCCAGGCCGGCGGCCAAAGCGGGCACACCCGAAATCATCAGCACGATTGCCGACAACGCTGAAATTAGCGGCAAGAAAATCGCGTAATTGCGCTGGCTTTGCAGCAACGGCAAAAAAATTGCCTTGAAGCGCGGCACGATATAGCTCATAAAGAAACCGAGACCCGAACCCAGCACCATGCCCATGCCCAGATTCTGTGCCCAAGCAATCGCCGAAGAAGAAGTGAATTGCCGATTGACGAGCAAGGGAATGAGCAACAACCATCCCAAAACGGCACCGCCCAACCACGAGAAGCCGGCTCTCGGTCCGAGAATGTAGCCGCCGCTGATCGCCAGTGGCATCGGATATAGCGTCAAGAAAATCCCGAACATCGCCAACGAGGTGAGGCTGAATCCTGCCGGAAAATACATGTCCCGCAACAACGCAAAAACGCCCGCTGCCGCGCCGATGGCGATGATGGCAAAGAGCATTTTCCCGCCCTGTTTGCCCAGCAACAACAACTCCGCGCCCGCCATGCCGGCGGGATAGGGCAAATTCTCTTCATCTACAAAAGTTTTTTTCAGAGGAATGGACAACACGACGCCGAGCACGCCGCCGGACACCGCGATCAAAGCCAGCATCCATGCGCTCGGCCATGCGATATTCAGCCCTTGCGTGTTATTCAAAAAAAGAATGCCTGGAATGGTGAAGACCAGGCCCGAAGCGACCAGCCCGCCCACACTCGCCCCCGCTTGCGCCACGTTGATTTCGTGAACATTCGTCAACTTGCCGCTCAATCTCAAAATGCCACCGGCTACGATCACGGAGAAAATGATCGGCCAGGGCATTGCGCCGATTTTGATGGCGATGTAAGATGAGCTCGCGAGCAAAAACAGAGACAGCGCCACCGCGATCACTGCCGCGCGTGCGGTAAATCCCGGCTGCTGCGATCGTTCGTTTTCAGCAGGAGAATGTTTCATGGCACTAACCTAAATATTTTCGCCGAATATTCCAAATGGCCCGATCCACCTGCCAAGTTTCAAGCAATTGGTTCTCTCAATTCGATGCAATATTCCGCAATTCTTTCACAGTTTCTCCACACATTTACAGCACTTCTTCCTTGCAAACCATCGTATTATTCTGCACTTTCATGCACAGCAGGATACGAACTATGCCGCCGTCCTTCAATCATTTTGCCATCGAATTCTTTTGCCTTCACGGTTTCCGATAGTCATTCGCATGTCTTGTGAACAATGGGATGAGCCGAGGATTGCATTCTTGTACGCCTCAGGTTCGAAATGAACTAACTCTATGCCCTACGACATCCTCCTCCGCAGCCTGCTCGCTGGAATTTTAGCCAGCCTGGCCTGCGGCCTCGGCGCTTTGCCGCTACTGCTTAAGCGCCTTGATTTGGCCAACCGCACCGGCATTGGCTATGGCTTTGCCGGTGGATTGATGCTGGCAGCCTCGGTGTACAATCTCATTCTGCCCGGCCTCACGATGTCACAACAAGAGATGAGTTTGTCGCAGGTGTTGCCGGTGCTGACCGGCATTCTGCTGGGCGCGGTGTTTTTGGGGAGCGTCGATCGCTATCTGCATGAAGATCGTCTGGCACAAGCTTCATGGAAGCGATGGGGCAATCGTGCCGCAATTCTCATCTTCCTAGCGATGAGCGTGCACAGTATTCCCGAGGGCGTGGCGGTGGGCGTGGGTTACGCTTCTGAACAGGTTTACAACACCCACCTCGGCTCTTATATTGCGCTGGCGATTGCCATTCACAACGTTCCGGAGGGCCTGGCGGTCGCGATTCCCATGCGCGCGGCCGGCGCGAGCATCATGAGATGTTTTTGGGCGGCGGTGCTCACCAGCCTGCCGCAGCCCATCGCCGCCGTGCCTGCGGCCCTGGCGTCATGGTTTTTTCAACCGATCATGCCGGTGCTCATGGGCTTTGCCGCCGGCGCAATGATGTTTTTGATTCTGCTCGAAATGATTCCGGATGCGCTGCATTCTGAAAAGCCGGAAAAAATCGCCTGGGCGTTTATGCTTGGCTTTTGCTTGATGCTGTTGATTCAGGTGGTGCTGTGAAGTGAAAATGCAATGGGATGCCGACGTTGAGATCACGACGTCAAAGGCCGCCATTCTGATTGAGAGCCAGTTCCCTGAGCTTGGCCCCGTGAGGCTGGCGCCATTGGGAACAGGATGGGACAACGTGGCGTTTCTGGCCAACACGCGCTGGGTGTTCCGCTTTCCGCATCGCAATCGATGCCGAAACCCTGCGCTGGGCCCCAGGAGACGAGATCGAGCGCGCCAATGTGAAACAGCGGGCGCCCAAACTCCAAGAGCGGCTGCGAGCGAATGCGGCGCGCTTTCGCCAAAATGAAGTCGATGCCTTGTTGGCGCTGGTAGAGGAGCTTTCGGCCACGCCGATGCCGGCCATGCCCCATGCCTGGACTCACGGCGATTTCTACGCGCGGCACCTGCTGTATCATCGGGGCCATCTCGCCGGTGTGATTGATTGGGGCGACGTTCATCTTGGAGATCCCGCCGTCGATCTCTCCATCGCCTTCAGTTTTCTACCGCCAGAGGCACGAGAGGATTTCAAGCATGCTTACGGCGAGATCGGCGAGGCGACTTGGCAGCGCGCGATTTCGTGCGCTGCATTATGGCGCAACGCTGGTCGAATATGGCGCCGCTACCGGGGATGTAACGATCAGGGCGGCTGGTGCATATGCGCTGAGATGTGCCCCTCTCGGCAATTGACTTATGGCCGCCACCGGCGTGGCGAGCATTTCTACGCTCGCGTTTGAAGATCTCAGGAACGAGCATCATGCATTGCCGGACGCTGGCCATTCAGCATCATTCACAGAACTTCAAAGGAGCCGCCCATGCTCTTCCGCATGCTTTACGACGACAAGCTCGCGCAAGCTTCATACTTTATCGGCTGCCAGCGCAGCAATGAAGTGCTCGTCATCGATCCCGAGAGAGATGTCGATCGCTACCTGGAGGCTGCCGCAGAAGCTGGTATGAAAATCACGGCAATCGCCGAAACGCATATTCATGCGGATTTTCTTTCCGGCAGCCGCGAGCTGGCGGAGCGCACCGGCGCCAAGCTCTATCTTTCCGATGAAGGCGACGCCGATTGGAAATACCAATGGCTGAACCAGAGGCACAACGGAGGAAGTTACTCTCATCAGCTTTTGCGAGACGGCGAAAGCTTTCGCCTGGGAATGATTCAAATCAAAGCCCTGCACACGCCCGGACACACTCCCGAGCATCTCAGCTTTGTCGTCACCGATGCCGGCGGCGGCGCACATGTCCCCATGGGGATTGCCTCGGGGGACTTCGTTTTCGTTGGCGATGTGGGCCGGCCGGATTTGCTGGAAACGGCTGCGGGTCAAGCGGGCGCAACGGAAATATCCGCGCGCATGCTGTTTCGTTCATTGCAGCGCTTTAAAGAATTGCCCGAATTCTTACAGGTCTGGCCTGCGCACGGCGCGGGCAGCGCGTGCGGCAAATCCTTGGGCGCGGTACCGCAGACCACCGTGGGCTATGAAAAGAGATTCAATGCGGCAGTCGTCGAGAGTGACAATGAGGAACGTTTCATACAACACATTGTCGCGGGACAGCCTGATCCTCCCTATTATTTCGCGCGCATGAAACACGAAAACAAAATGGGTCCGCGCCTGCTAGGCAAGTTGCCCGAGCCGCCGCAAATCAATTCCCAAGAACTGCAACGGCTTGTGGCAGCGAAGGCCGTGCTGGCTGATACTCGCAAATGGCCGGAGTACAGCCGGGGCCATGTGCCGGGCGCCTTGTTCGCGCCCTTGAATAAAGCCTTTCCCACCATTGCTGGTTCATACATTGAAGCCGATCAGCCGATTTATTTGATCGTCGCTGAGCCTCGGCTGAAAGAAGCCGTCATCGATCTCATTCGTATCGGATTGGATAATATTGCCGGTTTTGCCACGCCGGCCACGCTCGCCCAATACCGCGAACAAGGCGGATCCACCGAAACTGCGCGATCAATTGACATTCGCGAATTGAAAGAGCGGCCAGAGCTCGGCGAGGCCGTGGTGCTCGATGTGCGCGGCGCTGCGGAATATGCTGCTGGCCATCTGCCTGGCGCCCTCAACGTCGCGCACACGCGCTTGCTGCCGCGCATGCCAGAGATTCCACGAGATCGGCCGCTATTGGTACATTGCCTCGCACAGAGCCGCTCGGCTTATGCGATGGGATTCTTGTTGCGTCATGGGTTCGACGCCGCGCAGCTTGCCGGCGGCTTCGAGGCTTGGCAGCGCGAGGGGGGCATGATTGTAAAAGACTGAACTCGTGATCTTGGTGGAAGACGATCCCATGGTTTATCGGTCAGTCGTCAAAACTCAACGGAGGTGAGGTATGTCCATGAACTATCTTGCTGTGCTCGTGGCAGCCATAGCCAATTTCTTGCTCGGCGGATTATGGTATTCGCCTCTTCTTTTTGCAAAAAAGTGGATGGCGCTCGTTGGTATAACAGAGGAGCAAATCAAACAAAGCGGAAGTGCCGGAAAAGCTTACATGGGCACTTTTGTGAGCGCTTTAGTCATGGCGTACGTCCTGGCGCATTTCGTCAGTTACGCCGAGGCGACCACGCTGGTGCAGGGTGCGCAAACCGGCTTCTGGGCGTGGCTGGGTTTTGTCGCCACGACCAGCATCGCCAACCATTTGTTCGAACACAGACCATTTGGTCTTTTCTTCATCAATAGCGGCTTCTATCTGGTTTCCCTGCTGCTCATGGGCGCGATTCTGGCCGTGTGGCGATAGCATCTTTTTCTCGCGCTGAACTTGATTGTGCACTTTCACCAAGATCACTTTACCTGGGGTAATAATTCTTTGTCGTCTGGCTTGATAGGGTGATCATCCATACATCATAGCAATGCCAGTTTTCTGCCAAAATTTGGCTTGCATTTTTTGGGCTAAAATCTTACAATAATGGCCGTTTTCCGAATCGTCCCAAAACCAACATAAGTTCGTTTGTGAGGAGTATTACTCATGGCCAAGCAACAGTCTTTCGGTGAAAAAGTCGCCAAGCAAAAAGCCAAAGCCGCTGAAGAAGGCTTGGTGGTCAAATTGATCGAATCCAAAAAATCCGCTGACGGTAGAAGCTGGAAATTCAACGAGCGCTTCGTGCGCGTGAGAAGCTTGGATGAGCTGGACAAGATTCAATAATACACTGTTTGCACCAGCCGCAGCCCAACGAGCTGCCGCGGCTTACGTCTCGCGGATTACGTATTGGAAGAGTAATACGTAATACGTAAAAAGTCTATGGATTTTCGCAATAATCTCGGAAAGGTGTCATACCATGGCGCGTCGTTGTCAAGTGACAGGTAAAAAACCGGCGAGTGGCAATCAAATTAGCCACGCTCACAACGTCAATAAGCGGCGTTTCATGCCCAATTTAAAGAAGAAAAGATATTGGGTGCCGGACGAAAACCGCTTCGTGACCTTGACGGTTTCCACGCACGGCATGAAGATCATCGATCGCGTGGGCATTGAGAAGGTGCTGCGCGAGATGCGCGCCCGCGGCGAGAAGCTGCATTTCGGCACCTCGAAGAAAGATGCCTCGGCCGTCGCGGCGAAAAACGCGAAGAAAGCCAAGGCGGTCGCGACAGAGTGAGACCCCGGCATGCGCAGCATTGCCAATTGATCATTCCGGCAGGGCTCACTTGAAGGCCCGTTCATGGGATTGTATTCAACGCAATCATTCTGACGCTTGTTCTCTTGCCGCCTTTTTCCCCGCTACTATGGCCGAAAAAACGATTTCCCGACACCTGGATTTCCTGGGTGCCCTCGCTTCGACCGCATGCGCGGTGCATTGCTTGCTTACGCCGGTGGTGATCGCTTTACTGCCGTTGCTCGGCGCGAGCTTTTGGGCGGCCCCCTGGCTCGAAAATAGCGTGGTCGTTCTCGCCATCGTGTTGGGTCTCACTTCGCTGCTGCATGGATACTCGCATCATCGCCAATTCCGCGCGCTCGGTTTATTGCTGGGTGGCATTGTGCTCTTGGTGATCGGCAGATGGGGCATCGGCCACACTGCTCAGTTTTGGGAAACCACGCTTGTCGTCTTGGGCGGGATTGCCGTCGCAGGCGCGCATTTGATCAACCGCCGTTTGTGCCAGGTGTGCGACACGTGCCATCATGCTTAAAACGTAAACCGTCATGCGTAAGGCCATATTCGTTCTTAAGGAGTGCTCATGGATCAGGAGTTGTTGCAGATCCTCTGCTGCCCGCAATCCAAAGTGCCGGTGGAACTGCTTGCGGCGGGAGATTTGGAAAAGTTGAACCGCGCCATCGCGGAAAGCAGGGTCAAACAAGCCGACGGCGCCATGGTGAAAAAGCCGGTTGCCGAAGCGTTGATCACGCGCGACCGCAAAACGATCTATCGCGTCGATGACGGCATTCCGATCATGCTGATCGAACAGGGGATCCCGGCCGCGCAAATTTAGTCGTAACCTTACTCGGGTGCCGCCGGTTGCGGTCGCGGGAGTGCTCCCGAACGCCCGCATAAACGCGCGAACATATTCTCGGGGGTCGGGAATCATGCCTTCAGGTCTCAGGGGGTTTCGCCTCGCTGTGCTCGCTTCTTTCTTCACGTCCTGCTTCGCGCAAGAAGCGCTGCTCGAAAAGTTTTTCCAACAAGAACAAGAAAGCGGCGACGGCGCCGAAAACATTTTGCAAGAACTGCTTGCTGCTCCGCTGGACTTGAATCTGGCGGCGCCGGCAGAGTTGCTGCGGCTGCCTTTTCTTTCCCGCGAACAAATCGCCGCCTTTCTTGCCCACCGCAAAACTGCCGTCTATTATTCCAATCTCGAGGAAGCGCTCGCCGCGTTGCGCGTCAGCGGAGACACGCTCGCGCTCTGCCGTCACGTTTTCAAAACCTCTGCGCCGCCGGGTGTGAAGGCAGAGCAACCCTGGCAGGCGAACGTGCGCTGGCGCATCGGCAGGCCGCCGGAGATCGATCCGCGCTGGCCCGGCCCCGCATACCGCCACTATCAACGGCTGCAGGTGCAGTGGGGAGAAATTCAAACCGGCGCGCTGTTCGAGCGCGATGCCGGGGAGAGCAGATGGGATGATCATCGTGCCTTCTATTTGCAATGGCAAGGGCAGCGTGCCGAGCAGGGCTGGAGGATGATCGCGGGAAGTTATCAAATCGAATGGGGGCACGGGCTGGCTTTTTGGAGCCCTTACCTCACCAGCATTTCCTCCGACGTGCATGCGCCGGCGCGGCATCGCGGCCGGGGCGTGCGGCCGTTTCTTTCTTCGTCTGAGAATTCTTCACTGTATGGCGGCGCCGTGCTGCGGCACTGGCGGGCACTGCAAATTTTGAGCTTCGCCAGCGCGCAAAAATATGACGCCCATTTTCGCGGGACCACGCATGCGGTGCGCTATAACGACTCGGGATATCATCGCAGTACACGAGAAATCTCGGAACAAAAAAATCTGCAAGAAAGGGCCTGGGGCGGCGGCTTGCAAATCGGGACCGCCGGGCATGCTTTGGGCCTGCTGGTTTATACGGCACATTACTCGCACCCGTGGCAGGCCGATGATGCCGCCGTGGATCATTTCGCGTTCACCGGGAAGCACAACGCCGTCGCGAGTCTAACCGGGCATTGGCGCGAAAGGGATTTGTACGGCAGCTTTGAAATCGCGGCCTCGCGCAGCGGCGGGAAGGCAGGTTCCGTGATTGTCGCCGGCGAGCAAAGACACTGGGCCTGGACCATGGCGTGGCATTACGCCGAAGTCGATTTTCACAGCCCCCACGGCCTCAATCCCTCGGAGGGCACGAACACCCCCGCCGGCGCAACCGGATATGAAGCGGGATTGACTTGCCAGCCGGTGCCCGCTGTGACGGGAGAGTTTTATTATCAGCGCGCGCAAAATCTCTGGCAGACCTCCACCCTTCCTTTTCCGCCGCAGCACCGGCGCTGCGGCGGCACTATTACCTGGAAGGCGCATAGGCAATTGCATTTCTTGCTGCGTTATCATCGCAGCGGCAATGAGTATCTTGCGCACCGCAATTCCGGCGTCCTTGCCGCGCCACAATTGCCACAACAGATAGAGACCATTCGATTCGAGCTGGCGCAGTGGTTCGCGGACAGGCTGCGGTTGCGTCCGCGCTTGGATTTTGCGCGAGAACTGCGCCAGCAAACTGTAATTCTCACGCTGGCAACTGCGCCCGGGTACCAGCCCACATTGCGGCGCCAAAACACCGCCGGCCCGTGGGGTGCGGCCTTATCGCTCGATTTTGCCTGGCGAATTTCAGCGAGAATTCATTTCAGTTTCGGGCAGGCGGTTTTTGACACGGCAGTTCCGGTCTATTATTACGAAAACGATCTTCCCGGCATTTTTACGGTGCAGGCCCTCCGCGAACGCGGCGCCAGAAGGTATATCTATTTACATCTCAAGGCCTTCGGCCATGCCAGATTGGGCCTTAAATTTGCCGAAACCAATCGGGAAGTATCAACGTTTCTGGCGCAAACCCAGCGGGCTTGGGGAGTGCAAATCGATTGGGCGCGTTGATAACTTGAAAATCATTGCATAAATTTCGCAAAACACCCATGTCCACACCCCGTGCCAGGCTCGCGGTGGCCACCCGCCGTCCCCCTCACGAGGGAGCGAGCAAGAAATTGTTATTGACAACCTTGGCGGCGCAGCTTATATTTCAATCCGGTTTCGCGCGAACCCCCCAAACGGAAATCATGAGCAATTTGATTCAAAAAATTACCGAGCTCGCATATTTGTCGTATGCGCGCATGCAGAGCCAGGAAGAGGTGATCGACATGCAGGATCATCTCTCTCAAATCCTGACGGCTCTGATCATCGCGCCCGCGGATCCACAGGAATATTTGCCGGCGGCCCGACTCTTTCCGGAATTGCTGCAGATTTTTCCGGACGCGCATTTTTCCCTGCTCGTCGAAAACAGCTTTGCCGCAAGCGCCGGTAGCCATGAAAACTTTCAAATCCTCACATATGACGCCGATCAGGTCGGCTTTCACGGTTTGCCCAAAAAAGAGCTACAAGACCTCATCCGCACCCGCCGCTTTGACCTGGTCGTCGATCTCAATTGCACTTTCAATTTGCTCGCCTCCTGCTTGTGCCACGTCAGCAACGCCAAGCTGCGCGTATGCCTGCAGAATCCGCAGCGCGATCCGTTGTACAACTTTCAGGTGCGCGTGGCCGAGCACCACAGCATCGACCTGAAGTACGACAGCTTGCTGAAATACCTTTCGATTTTCAGACCCTTGCCCAACGCTCCCGCACAGGACTTGATGCCTGTTTGAAGCGTTTCGCAGCACGCACTCACATCGGAGCTTGGCAACATGGCGAGGAACCCCAAAAACGCCGCTGCCCACAAGATCGCTTCTCCTTTCGGGCGGCGTCGCGCCTTCCTTCAACCCGGCAACGCGCATCCCAGCGAATTGTTTCGAGAGTATTACTATCTTTATAAAATCGCGGCAACCCTGACGGCGGAAATGGACGTGAATCGCACGCTGCGTGAAGTCAAGAAGATCGTCCGCGAAATGTTCCGGCCGCAGCAATATTCCGTCATGTTGCTGGCAGAGGACGGTAAGACCCTCCGCCTCAAAAGTTATTTCGGTTTTACGCGCGCGCCGCAACAAGACCTCAGCCTGGAAGGCACGGTTTTCGGCAAGGTGGTGCGGCGCAAACATAGTTTCTATCTCCCCGATCTTAAAACCGCCGCGACGCATTCACCGCTTCATCCCGGCCGCCGGCGGCGGGAAGGGGCCTTTCTCTCGCTGCCGCTGTTCATTCACGGCCACGCGCGGGCGTTGGGCGTGCTCAATCTCTACCGGCGCCAGCCCAACAGCTTTTCCCCAAATGAAATCCGCCTGCTGCGCAAAATTGCCGAACAGCTCGCACAAGTGCTGGACAAAATCTTTCTGTATCACCAAACGCGAGCGCTATCCATTACCGATCCTTTGACCGGCATTTTCAATCGCCGCTATTTCAACGAGCGCTATGCCACGGAGTTCATGCGGGCGTCGCGTTATCAACGGCCGCTGTCGGTGATCATGCTCGACCTCGATCATTTCAAGAAATTCAACGATGCGCACGGCCATTTGCTGGGCGACAAAGTGCTGCGCATGGCCGCGCACGTATTGGAGGCAAGCATTCGCCAAGCCGATATTCTCGCACGCTATGGCGGGGAGGAGTTTGTGGTCATTTTGCCGGAAATCGACAAGGTGCACGGCAAGCAAGTGGCGGAAAAGCTGCGCCGCGCGATTGAGAATGCCGCCTTCCCCAAAGCGGAGCACCAGCCTTTCGGCCGTCTCACCGCTTCCGTCGGCCTCGCTTCTTTTCCCGAAGACGCAGAAGAAGGTGATGCATTGCTATCGCTCGCGGACCAGGCTTTATATGAAGCCAAAGCGCGCGGGCGGAATCAAGTGGCAGCGGCGAGCGAGGGGAAAACCAGGCCGCGCCGCAAATCGAAGACGACCCGCGCCAGTTATGCCACCTCGCGATCAAGTTGATCCCTCAGATTTTCTCCAGCCCTATCCTCGCCTTGTATCGGCGGCATCTCGCCACTCCCCAGAGCAATTAAAGATTCATGGGAACTGTCCTTGCCGGCAATGAACTTTGACATGCACAGAATAAAAAAACTTTGTGACAACACGCTGGCCATGCAATTATTACTTGCAATTTTCGTCTGCACTGTTTATCATCGCATATGCGACGAGCAAATGAGAAAATTTTTTTATGAATCGTTGCAAGCATCACCAACACGCAAACATGTATAAGAAATTTCCGGAGCGATTCATGGCGACAAACAAGCGCACCTCTCTCGGCCAAGTGGTTTTGATCTACAACATCGACAGCTCGTGGCCCGAAGGGGATCAAAAGAATTCCAAGCGGCTGCTCGAGTTCATGGCCAAATCCCTGCGTCGCTGGGACGTTGAGGCCAAGCCGGTTCAGATTCGTCACAATCTGGATCCGCTAAACGATCATGATCCCGAAACGACCGTAATCTTCAATTGGTGCGAAGGCTATGATGGCATTCCGTGGTCCGACGCCGTGGTCGCCAAAGATTTGGAGGCACGCGGTTTCATTTACACCGGCGCAAATGCGCGCACCCTGGCAAAATCCGTCAACAAGGAAACCGTGAAACGCATTCTTTTTGAGGCGGGCGTGCCCACGCCGCCGGGACGCGCGGTGACGCATGAAGAGGCCAAAGACTGGACCGTGTTTCCCGCGATGGTCAAGCCGGTCGGCCAGCATTGCAGCTTCGGCGTGTCACGCGCTTCGGTGGTGGAATCCCGTGCGGAGCTGGTGCGGCAAATCTGCCGCGTGGAAGAAGAATTCGGCAGCGAGGCTTTGGTGGAGCCTTTCATCAACGGCCGCGAATTTCACGTGGCGGTCTGGGGCAACCGCAACCCGGAGGCCCTGATGCCGGTCGAGCTCGACTATTCCAAATACAAAAACATTCACGACCGGCTTTACACATTTGAATCGAAATTCAATCCGGCCTCGGAGGGCTGGTCCGGCATCGGCTGGCTCTGCCCTCCGCCGATCAACGAAGAGTTGAATCTTGCCCTGCGCGACGTGGCAGTGCGCGCGTATCGCGCCATGCGTTGCCGCGACTACGCGCGCATGGATATACGTTTGTGGAACGGCAATCCCGTGGTGCTCGACGTGAATCCCAATGCCGATCTCGATCCCGAATCCGTGATGCCGATCGCAGCGGCGCATCTCGGCTTGGACTATGGCAAGATGACGTGCCGGATCCTGGAGTTTGCCGCGGCACGATTGCGGGCGCGCAATGCTTCGCGGCGCCGGCGCCAAGTGATGCAGGAAATCTGACACCTCTTGCATCCTTCTTCCAGAGCCTCTCGCGCTGCGCGCGTGGTCGTCG
>JBIOXB010000167.1:0-24773 GCA_044869275.1 bacterium | reverse complement strand
ACCTGTCATTCCCGCGAAAGCGGGAATCCAAGTTCCTCGTGCTCCCTGGATTCCCGCTTGCGCGGGAATGACGGCATGCTGAAGTGTTTTATGAATTTGCAAACTGCATTTTCGTGGTAATCTTCCCAAGTACTAGGTTTCACCGCTTAGAACAAAGCGTTTTCGCCAGTGCGTGGGAAGATTACCACGGAAATACATATTGTACCACTCTATTTTGTATAAACTTATCGCCGTGAAATCTCTAACAACTCATGCACCCGAATAGAATCAAAATTTCCATCATGATCGGGTGTCCACCTGGACATGGCCATTCCTTCTGAATGACATTTAGCAGGATGCTGAAAAACTCTTTCCATGTCATGCCCGCGAAGGCGGGCATCCAAAAAGATGCAAGGAAATCATGGATTCCCGCTTTCACGGGAATGACAATCTTGGGTTATTTGTGAGTTTTTCAGCAACCTGTTAGAGTTCCTTGGCAACTCTCGACCCTCAATCTTCTATCCTCGATCCACAATCCACAATCCCAAACCCTCAACCCCTCACCTTCACCACCACCATGGTAAAATCATCATGCTGCAGCGTGCCGGTGGAATACTGCGAAATTTCCTGCGTGATTTTATCCAACAGCGCTTGCGCGGGTTCGTGAGCGTTTTGGCTGATGAAATCGCTCAGGCGGTCTTCACCAAACTCCTCGCCGTTCTTGTTCATGCACTCGGAAATCCCGTCGGTGTAAAAGACGAATAAATCTCCCGGTGCGATGGTCATGGTCATTTCTTCAATGGTTTTTGCAAACACGGCTCCGGCGTCCATGCCGATGGCCAGGCCTTTGGGATTGAGCAACTGCGGCGCGCCGCTGACGCTTTTGTGCACGATGAGCGGATTGTGTCCCGCGCGCGCGAAGGTGAGGGTATTTTGCTGCAAATCGAAATAGCCGTAGATTAAGCTGATGAAAACTTCCTTGGGGGAGTTCTCATAAAATACCACGTTCATTTCCGCGAGCACTTGTTTGGGGGAAAGCGCTTTCCGCACCAGCGTTTTGACGATGCCCTTCGCCAGAGTCATGTAAAACGCGGCGGACACGCCCTTGCCGGAGACGTCGCCGATGAGAACACTAAGCGCTTTGCCATCGTGCGGAATGAAATCGAAATAATCGCCGCCGACCTCCATGGCGGGCCGGCAAATGCTGGCGAGCTCCAATCGCGGCACGCTGGGCACGCTCGCCGGCAGAAAACGCATTTGCACATTGCGAGCAATTTCCAATTCCTTCAAGAATCTTTCGCGTTCGGCAATGCGGCTGACGTAGGCCGGCACGTAGTTTTCGTAATCCTTCGCGGTGCGGGCGCTGGTGGATAAGAGCGCGCCCGTGACCAGCAGCAACGCGAGCACGCCAAAAGTCGCCAGCGCCGGGAGGCTCAACAGGCCTTTCGGCACGACCGCGGCGATGGAGAAATCGAAGACCAGAAGAAACACCAGCACGCCGAGCAATATCGTCAGCAAGTCCTGCTCATAAGCTGTGCGCGCCCACAGGCATGCCACCGGCACGAAGAACAGGTAAGCGAGCCATGCCGGCCGCAAGTAATGCAGGTTAAATCCCATCAAGCTGAACGACAAAACGAGCAAGCCGATCAGTTTGTAGTGGGATTTTATCTTGGCGCGCAAATAGGTGCTCCAAAAACAGAAGAATAAAAACGTGACGAAGCCGACGTTCACGACGGTTCCCAACAATTCGGTAATGGTTGAGAGATTTTCTTCCACCGGCCAAAGATTGTCGTTGTCAATGTGAAAATAGCTGAAGGAGAGGTGGCTGGCGAGCCACAGCCCCAGGCCGTAGAGCAGCAGGCTCGCGCCGGCAAGGAAGAACGCATGAAAAACGGCCGCGCCGATTTCGCGCACGCGAAAAATGCCGCGAAACGCCAGGTCGCTGAGCTCGAGTTTTTCCGGCCATACCTCGCGCGCCACGGATTCGCTCACGGCGTGCAATAGCAGCAGGCTGCCGCCGACGAAAATCGCGGAGAAAAAGCCGCCGAGCAAAATGCCCTGCCATTCGGGATAGCTTTGCACGGCGATGATGCCCCAGGTGAGCACCGCGCCCAGCCCGCCGATCCAAAAGGCGCGCTGGAATTCCAGCTCGTCATGCCGGATGCGCTTGAATAGAATGACGAGCAAAAAAGCACAGATGGTGACCCAGGTCACGACCGCGGCGACCAAAAACACCAGGCCGCCGATCTTATCGCTTTTCGGCTGCTTGAATTTGTCCGGATCAACTTCGACGCGGGCTTTGTAATTCGTGACCTCGTCCCGCGATACTTCGATGGTGAGATTTTCTTTGAGCTCCGGCGCAGACGGCGCCACGCGCGTGAAGGTGAACTCGAATTTGGAAACCCGATCCTCTTCCGTGGCTTTTTTTTGCGAAAGGGTGAAAGCCGAGGTGTCGATCTGCAGCCCGCGCAGAAAAATTGCGGCGCGCGCCCTGGCCTGGGCCTCATTGAGCTTGAGCGAATCCTTGAGCCCGGGGTATTGCAGCTGCATGCCAACCAATTTTCCGGTAAAATCATATTCTGCTGAGAAAAGCGCCAGGCCTTTCTTTTCGCCCTCGAGATTCACCCGTACCGGGCCGGAGGTTTCGGCAGGCGCAGCATCCTTGTTTTGCCAAGTAAACTCCCATCTGCCCAAGGGCAGCAGTGGCCAGGAATTTTTTTCTTTAGCCGTGAGTTGAACGTAACGCGCGAGGTCTTCTTCGACCTTGAGCTCGATGTCGCGTTTAAGCTCGTAGCCGCCCACCGGTGAGGCGCGCAACAACGCCTCGGCTTGCGCGAGAAGCTCAGCTTTGGTTTTTTCGGAATCGATGAGCCGGCCGAGCCGGGATTGCGCAAATAAAAAGAAATAGGCCGCCATCGCGAACAGCCCGAAAAATGCGAAAACCACGGGTTTGAGTTTCCAGCCAAAGGGCGGTTGCATACTCCTCCTCAAAAGAGGTGATCAGAATTTTTTCGGATTTTGCGCTTCAAAATAGCGAGCAAAGCCAGCAAAGGCAAGGGGAAGATTGGAATGCATCGGCTTGACATGGGGGCGGGTGTTGGTTATATTGCGAACCGAATTGTTCGGGATGAGTGAGAGGGTGAAGATTGAGGATCGTGGATTGTAGATCGTGGATCGTGAAGGAAGAAACGAAAACGCCATAGAATGCGTGATGAAACTGAGGAGGTTTTGAGATGAGAGAAACTGTGTGGCGGGGATTTCTTGTGAGCCTCGCTTTGTTGATGCAGGCGGGTTGGGCTTGGGCGCAACCGGCCGTTTATATCTTGCGCCACGCCGAGAAAGTGCCGGAATGGCTCGGTGACGATTTGGATCAATATCATCCGCTCAGTGCAGCAGGCATGGCACGGGCAGAAAAACTCGCCACGCAATTTGACAAAGGATCACTGGTAGCGATTTACAGCAGTCCGACCACGCGTACGCTGCACACGGTTCAACCCTTGGCGCACAAGCTGTGGCTGCAGGTTCAAATTGCCGAGGCGTGTTGGGATACTTCTGCCATGTCAGTGTTTTTTGCGGAATTGCAACGCCGCTATAAACCGAATGAGGCGGTATTGTTGGTTTCGCATTCGAATCACATTCCGCATTTGTTGATCAAGGCGGGATTGCCCAAAGCATGCTGGCGCGAAATGGGCATCGTCGCGCCGGATGATACGGGCGATCTCATGATCGAAGGCTATGACAGCATTTGGAAAATCGAACAGTTGGGGGAGGGTAAGAAAGGATGCGAAGGATTTTCTCGTAAGCGTTTTTAGGGAATCGGGGCGGCCGGCGCGACCGCCCCGATTCCAAATGGCCCTATTGCAGCAAAACCATCTTGCGGGTTTGACTTTGTTTCCCAACGATCAACTTATAGAAATAAATGCCACTCACAACCCCGAGGCCGCGATCATCCTTGCCGTCCCACGTCATGGTATATTCTCCTTTGGGGTAGTTTCTCTCTGCCAGCGTTCGCACCATGCGGCCCGCGGCGTCGAAAATGCGCAATTGCACCGGTTGTTCCTCTGTGAGATGAAATCGAATCACGGTTTGCGGGTTGAAGGGGTTGGGGTAATTCGCTTTCAGCTCAAAGTTTTTTTGCGAGAAAGTATTGGGATTCGATCCTGTTGCGAGCCTGCCCAAACCGCTGCCGCCCAATTCTTCCAAATCCATTCTCGCGAAAAAGGCAAAATCCGAATCAGGGTATTTCTGTATCAGTTCTTGATGAGTGTTTTGCGCATTCGAAAAATCCTCGCCCGCCCGGCCTGCGCTTTTGAGGCGATAAATCCCGGCGGTTTGGAACAAGAGACTGGGCTCCGCCTCGGCATCATTGCGCTTTTGTGACAGAAGCTCGAGCACACGCGATAATGCGGTCTCGTGATTTCCATATTGCACAAGATAGGGTAGGCTGTGATCTTTCGCACTTTCAGCCAGCGCGGTTTGCGGGAAGTCATTGATGAATTGATCCATCTCCGCCGGAATCTCCTTGCGGCGCTCCATGGCTTTGTAACAGCGAATCAAGCCACTCACGCCAAAACCGGCATTGTCGGCATCAGGATCGGCTTGCAAGAATTTGAGGTATAATTCCGCCGCGCTTTGAAACTCGCCTTGGTTTTCCAACGCAAGGGCTTCTTCAAAATCAATCGAACTCTTGAGCAAAGACCGCTCGTTGCCGCCGGCCACGATGTTCGGGTTTTCTGGCAGCACGGGAGTGTAATCCACTCTGAGAGTAATATCACTCGGTTCAGCCTGCACCTCATGATCGGCAGACCAATAGTTGCGCTCGGCCATGAGGGTGCCGCTGGCGTTGCTATTTTCAACTTCATAGCCGCCATTGCTGTGGCTTTCGTTGTAGCCATAGTAGTCTTTCAAGGATCCTAGTTGAAAATCGATGCCCAGGGAAGGGTAGGACGTGTTGACGGCCTTCACGCCAGCGCCGTTGTTGTGATGGATGTAGTTGTTGCCATAGTCCGGCGCGGGCGCGGCACTGCGCATGAACGGGTCGCTGTTGTTGATGCAATACACGCCGGCTTGCGTGCTGTTGCTGCAGTTGTTGGTGATGGTGTTATAGCCCAGAAAGGCGTCGGCGCCGTTATTCAAATAAACGCCGTGATAGCTGTTGTAGCGAATGGTGTTCGACAAGATCAGCATGTTGCCGGAAGCGGCAGAGGAACCCACATAGATGCCGTATGAGTTGTTCTCGATGGTGGAATTTTGAATCGTGAATGGGCTGGAATACTCGGCAATAAATCCCATCGAATTGCCCGTGGTGTTGTTGGTGAGCGTCGCATGATTGACCGTTACATTGCCGGAAGCGTATCTCAAGCGAAGCCAGCCCATTGGCGGCATATCGCAACGTGCAATAGTCAAAGTTGGAAGCAGCAGTAGAGTTCTCGATCAAGATGGCGTACCACGTGCCCGAAGCGCCGCTGCGGTCAAAAATAATCGGGCTGGTCGAAGTGCCAACCGCCGAGAGGCTGCCGTTCACGAGCAGCTTGGCGCTGCTGCCGAATTTCCAATTGCTGCCTGCACCAAGAACGATACTTTGGCCGGCGGGAATTGTAACGGTAGAACTATTCGCCACATTGATCACGCCGCTGCCGCGTGTGACGATTGTACCACCACCTTTTATAGTGACACTCGCAGCGATGGAAAGTGTGCCGTCGACGTAGAGCGTGACGCCGGGATCTATTGTAAGTGTGAAGTTGTTGCTCAGCGTTAAAACTTTTCCGGGCTGAATGAAAGTATCGCCATCAAGCTGAATTGCAGTTTCATCATTGCCCCAGATCAAATCAGCGTAAATTTTACCGAGGTACTTCTTAAAGGAGAAATGAGCCACGATGTTATCTGTAATCTGCTTCATGCGGTTCCCGTCATTGACATCGTAGTATTCCGCCAAGCCGCGCGCCCATTGAATAGTGGCGGCATTGAACACACGCGCATTGCTTTGCGTATCTTCATAGTATGTTGCTTCATGCTCAATATTAACATAAATGTCGGGGTCTTCCTGTACTTTGGTGGATACTGTTCTCTTTGCAATGATTTCTAAAGTACTCAAAAATGGGAATTCCAAATATTCCAGATAATTGGTATTGTCGATTTCCGAGCCGAGAATACCACGGGTATGATTGGGATTGTCTCCCAATCCGAAGAGATTGCCATTTTGGAGTGGGGGACTGGTGTTCTTGAAGATCCAATGACTTGCATTGGTGACCTGTGCAGGTATGTTTACCGGATCATAGCCGGTTTGATATTGCGAGCCAATAAAAAAGGCTTCTGGTGTGCTGCCACTCTCTTCACGCCACAGATCGTCTTCAGCATCCGAGCCGTCGCATTTTTCTTTCTTGCATTTCAATCGTTTATAGTCAATGCCGCCTTGCGCATTAGCAATCCAGAAAATTCTCCAGTAGCAAGTATTGGCCGCAAAAAAGGCAAGATTTCCCCCTGCATTCCTGAAATTTTCTGTGCCTGCTCTTTCACCAGGAGTTATTGCGGACGCTCCTGACCAATATTCGTCGTGCCCGACGTGAACGACAGATTTGTAGTTGGAAAGAAAATTAGCCTCATTTTTGTCCACATCGGTATTGTCGCAATACTCCATCGTATAGCCGTTGCTTTCAGCCCATTCAATAAAGTATTTGTGCACCGAATACGAACGAATTATGGTAAAGTCAGGCCGCCACGGCCGGTCCACGGCAATTGTGTCCGTAAGTGTCAGCGATACATCCTGAGAGCAAGAGTATAATGATCCGCCTCCCCAATAAGTATAAGCTTGATAAGTCGTCATCGGAAACTTGTACAATATCTTTGAGGTGGTGCCGGGGTTGGCGGACCGCACGACGAAGTACGCTGCATTCACAATATTAGGAACTGGATAAGACTCCATGAGAGCATAATATACGCCGCTCTGCCATGTGGTGGGATTATTGGGAATGGCATAGGATTGCGCGCTGCCCGCCCACCGTTGGATGCATCCTAATTTGAAGTCCACCGGCTTTTTCGACTGATCCGGAGGAATAATATCGGAGCCATCGGCGGCACGAAGCGGGTAAAAATGGCTTGTAAAAGGGCCGAGCGTAATCTTGGGAGAACTTTCGCCCATGCGATAGATTTTGATGTGATATAAAGGATATGCCGTCGGGTTCAAGACACTGGTATAAAACGTGACTGTTTCGCCTTGTTTCACGCTCGTAGGCCAGGCGAAACCCTCAATGGGAGAACGCTCCCATGCCCATGTTCCTGGGTCGGGAGTCGAAGCCGGCGGTGTCGTCAAACTTGAATAGGGATATTCCGGAGCTTGTTGCGCCAAAACAGAGACGGCCATCCTCAGGCCGGAAAACAGCCCCAGCAAGGCAAATAAAGTCTTTCGTTTCGTGATTTCTTTCCTTTCATTTGAGAAGGTGCATGGTTTGCGTGGCGCTTGATTCGCCCGCTTTCAATTCATACAGATAAGTCCCACTTGCCAAACGCGAGCCATCAAAGCGCACGCGATAAACGCCGGGTTCTTGCATCTCGCTGACCAATGTCACCATCATTTTTCCCAGGGCGTCATAAACGCGCAGCGTGACGGGTGATCGCTTCAAAATGGAGTATTGAATGTTTGTGGCGGGGTTGAAGGGATTGGGAAAGTTCTGTTGCAGAGAAAACTCTTTGGACAAGGCATTAATCTTTTCTACTACCCCGGTCATCAATTGATAAGAAAGCACCGCGCCATTATATGATACCGCCCAACCGTGATGGTGATCCAGCATCAGGGCATCGGTGATATATCCAAAATCTCCGGTGAGTCCGATGGATTCTTGCGCCCAGCTTTTTCCACCGTCCTTTGTAGAGTAAATGGCTTCGGTTTCGATGCCGCGATAGAATTGCGCGCCGAAGGCCCAACCGTTCAGGCTATCGACAAATGAAAAGGTTTTGGCATAAAATTCCGCAGAAAGAGCAAAGCCTAAAGATTGCCAGATTGAACCCCCATCCCGAGTAAAATACACTTCGCCCCCCCGTGCCCAGCCTTTCAAACTATCAATAAACGAGATGGCAGTAAAAGTTCTGGGGGTTTTCAAGATCTCCCAAGCTTTGCCGCCATCACTCGTGCGCAACAAAATACCTTCAGCATTTCTGAGCGCTCCCAATGCCCAACCACGGAACGGGTCGATGAAGGAAATTTTATCGATTGCAGCGATGCTGTCAGCAGGGATTTGTCTCTTCCAACTAGCGCCACTGTTGGTGGTCATCATAATAATACCGGTGTCAGCAACTGCAAATCGTGTCCCTACTGTTGTATTATTAGTCAAGCTTTGAGCGGATGTACTCCAATAGCGAAGAACGAATCGAGTATCAGGAGAGACCTGTTCCGTCCATGCAATGCCACCATTGTTTGTCCTCCAAATTAACCCGGCGGCTTGAGCGAAGTTTCCCGCTGCCCAACCATTTAGTCTATCCGCAAAAGACAGGCTCGTAAAATCGGCATTTATTGGTCCGTGAATGCCTTGCCAGGTTTTACCGCCGTCGGTTGTATAGTAGACAGTGTCCTTTCCAGCACACCAGCCGTACAACGCGTCGACAAAATCAACCGCATAAAGCCGATAGCTGGTTGGCCGGGCGATGATTTTCCAGTCGTATTGTTGAGCGTGCAACGTGTTGATCAGCATAAAAATTAAAGCGAGAATACCCGTTCGGCCCGTAGCGTTGGTTATCCGCATTTTTGCCTCCACTTCTTTTTTTGGTTACTGAAGACAAACAAAACAAAAGGCCCGAATACACCTCGTTCAGGATGTACTCAGGCCTTGATTCTTGCTTCTTCGAAACCGGCAACCCTGCCGTTGTCAAGCTTCCTTGCAACAAAATCCCACCTGCAACTTCTGAGGTGGCTTCTACAAAAATACCGAAGTTCTTGGCAGCAATGGTAAATTTGGCAAAGCCGATGCCAAAGCGCAATTGAAATCTCAAATGAACAGCGGTATTGAATACACAGCGGTTAGAAAGGCGGAAGGATGATGAATAAAGAACGTTTTTCTATTTATGAGAATTTTTCTTCTCAGTTTCCCAATCCTGCAATAGGACTTTTGCATTCAAAATCAAAGCCAAAAACCCGAGCACACTCTTGGAGATTGAGCAGGGCCGGGTTCTACGAATCTTTCCGTCTATTTTTGTGTTATTCTTTTGCTTTACATACTAAGAATCTGCGGACGATCTGATGTGATCAAGTCACCTCACCAACGACATCTTCTGCCGCGATTGATACAGCACTCTGCCGTGGTCCAGCACGCGCAATTCAGCAAAATAAACTCCGCTGGCCAAATTCTGCGCATTCCACGTTTTTTGGTGCCTGCCGGCCGGCATGGTTTCATTCACGAGCACCCTGACGGCCTTGCCTTCGACGTCGTAGATCGTGACCACCGCCTGCGCCGCTTTGGCGAGATCGAAAGCGATCGTGGTCTGTGGGTTGAAAGGGTTGGGATAATTTTGTTTGAGCGCAAAAGTTACGGGTAATTCTGCTTCCCGCTCTTCGACGGAAACGGGCATGCCGAAACTGCCCACAGCCGTGGTCTTGGCGTTCAGGCCGCTGCTGCTGAAGGCCTGCACATTCCAGTAATAGACCGTTTTTTTCAAAGCATTGTTGAGGGTGTAGGTCAAAGTCGTATTATTCACGGATTTTTGATCCGCGATTTGCGTGAATTCCGGATTTTCGCTGAGGGTCCAGAGGTAATCAATGGTGCTGCCGGGATGATCCGGATCGGAGGTGGCTTGCCAAATGAATGTGACGGCACTGGGACGGATGGAATAAAACAGCCCCACCGGCGTGATGACGTTGAAAGCCTGGAGCGGATCGACGACGGGCAACACCGTCATTCGCGTGGCAACCGTATCGCGCCCGCCGCGGCTATCGTGCACCACGAGCTTCACCGTCTCTTCGCCGTACCAATTGAGTGTGGCGTATAAATTGAAATAAGAGGGCGTGCTGAAGGACTTGACATTACGGTTGCCCGTCAAATAAAATGAAAAACTTTCACCAGCATCTTCGTTGTCCGCCACGCGGGCGCGCATTTCGGCGAGAGGAATCTTCAGCGTGTCATCTTCGTTGAAGGCGTAGTCTCTCACATTGAGCCAGCGCGGCGCGGTGTTCACGTCACGCACGCTGAATTTGACCACACGCGTGCCGCTGGCGTTGTTGGGATCGCGTACGCTGAAGGTAACTTGCTCGCTGCCGACCCATTGCGCGCTCGGCGTTAGTACGGTGACCACCAAACCGTTGATGACAAGACTGAGATTGCTGTTGCCGCTGGCGGTCAGCTCGAGCGTCGAGAGCAGATCGTCCGGATCTTTGGTGAAACCGGTCAAATCCAACGGCGGAAAATTCGCGCCGCGATTGACCACCTGTTCCGGCACCGCGTTAATGCGCGGCGGATCATTCACGGGATCGATGGTGAAACGCACTTGTGTGCTGGCTTCGGCCCCGGCGCCATCCTTCGCAATAAAAGTGATGCGCTCAAATCCCGCCCATTCCGAATCCGCGGGCGCGACGGTGGCGATGCGATTCACGATCGCCACGGTGAGATTGGCTTGCCCTTCCGCCCGCCACGACATGAGTGTATCATTGTGATCGGCATCGAAAACATAATTATCGAGCATGATTTTGTCGAAGGGCCTGCCTTCGTTCACGCGTGGCGAGGGAATGGCGCTGACCGCCGGCAAATCGTTCACGCCGTTGACTCTGAACGTCACCATGGTGGACGCGGTATTATTATCCGGATCCTTTGCGGTAAACGTGATTTGCTCCTGCCCGGCATATTCGGAGTCTGGTACGGCGACGGTTGCGATACGATTGGCAATGTTGACCAGCAGCTTAATGTTGCCCGCAGCCGTCCAGATGATTTGGCTGTCTTGGTGATCGACGTCGATCACGAAATTGTCCAGTTGCACGGGGGTGAAGGCGGTGTTTTCGCTTACGGTTTGATTCGGAATTTGATTGACCAGCGGCACGCCCGAGCGGATGTCGACCGTTGCCGAATCCGTGCCCACGCCGCCGTTATCATCGGTCACTTGCATTCTCACTTTTCTAACGCCCAAGCTGCTATAAGTCGTGGTGACGTTTTTGCCGGTGATTTCGAATGAGCCGTTATTGTCCAAATCCCACTTGAATGCAAACGTGTCGAGCGGGCCAGGATCGGTCGCGCTGCCGCTCAAGGCGACCTGCCGGTTGACACCGCCGGCATAGGGCCCGCCGGCTTCCGCATTCGGTGCGATGTTTCTCACCGTCACCTGCGCCGAAGCCACGCCGCGTGCTCCGCCGACATCTTTCACTTCCAATTTGGCCGCGCCGGTGAAATCATCAAAATAAGTGTGCGACATTTTCACGGTGGCGCTGCTGTCATCCCACACGCCGTCGCTGGTCCAGTCCCAGCGATATTGTATAATCGCGCCGTCAGCGGTCGAACCCGTGGCGTCAAATTGTATCGGAGTGCCTTCTGCGCCGGTGTAGGGGCCGCCGGCTCTGGCGCTGGGCGCATCGTTGGCGGCTTTTAAAATGCGCAAATAGACGCGACCCGTGGAAGGATAAGCGAGATAGAAGGTGTTGTTGCGCGCACGTACAATTTGCTTGTCGCGGCCTTCATCTCCGCCGCACTGGCTCGCGAGCGGCGTTGGCACGGACCACGTGTCGCCTCCGGTGCCGGACAAGCGCGCGCGCAATTGCCCGCCATCGGTCGTGGTATAAGCCATCACCACAAATTTGCCGTCATCGCTGGCCGCCACCGATCCGATGCCGAGGTTGTGATGCCACGGCTGCAACTCGCCGGGGTCGTTGACGACGACGTCGCGCAATTTGCTGGAACCGGCGTAGCGCGCGTAACGCAACGTTCGCGGCCCGCTGGTGCTGGGATACCCGGCCGAGCCGTATGCAATATGAACGTTGCCATTCTTGTCCGAAAAAATATCGGCATTGCCATTGCGTCCTGTGGCTGCGGCGTCGGGAATATCAGCAACTTTGATCAACGTCGAGCCGCCGTCTGTGGATTGAAAATAAGTCACAGAGCTGCCCCCGGGTAAATCATCCGGGCTGCTCAAGATGAGGTTTACGACGTCGTCGCCGCCCACGCTGATTTCGACGCGATCATCCACACGGTACGCACGCAAGTCGGGAATCGTTTGATCGACCACACCATTGGTGATGCGCAGGTAGGTCGCCACGCCGTAAGGCACGGCGCCGTCCACCTGGCCGTGCACCACGTGCGCCACGCCCTTGCTGTCGACCTCCAGACGCACGCTGTAGGCCCGTTCGAGATTGTTGACGATGCGCAGCGGCGCCGTCCAGCTGTCGTCGGCTTTGCGGCGAATGTAGAAAACATTGTAACGATCGAGGCTGGTGAAAATGCGATAACACACGTGCGGCTGCTGCGTTTTCGGATCAAAGGCAATCGTCGCTCCGAATTGCGCGCGGCCGATGGCGTCGCCGCTGGCCACGCCGACATTTTCCTGCGACAGAATTTCGCCGGTGGGGCTCAGCACGGTGTATATCAAACCGTTGTTGTGATGCACGACATATATTTTGCCGGTGACCGGATCGATGTCCATGTCCGGCGTATAACCATTGCCCAAGTTGACGGGATCGCTCCACTCCTGGGCCGCCGCCAAGCTGGTCAAGAACAAACTCAAAAGCAGAGCGTAGCGCGTGGCAAAAACTCTCATAGTGTTTCCTGCCTTTTGATAGTTGCGCAAAACACTTCGTGTTTGTATTCGTGCCGATCCCCTCAAGCGGTCAGACTGACCAAGGTGATGATTTCTTCAGCCTCTGTGAAATCGGTTGCGTGCGGCAGCTTAATTCACGCCAAAGCCCTCGCCTTGGCAACACTCAAGAAATCGAGAAGATCGCACGCGATTGTTGCAAAACTCAAGCCGCTCCGCAATAAGCGCAACGTTCCTCTCTTGTGTGCGTGCACTGGAGAACAGGTCTCGGACGGTGCTGTTGGCAAGGCGGATTTTCATGCCGGCGCGAACGGGGATTCCAGCAGAGATGTTCCCCGGCCTGCCCGGGCGTGCGGAATGACACCTCATAGTTACTTCAAGTTAGGCCGGTTAGCGGAGCGCCCCGGTGACTTTTCTTTGAAAGAAGAGCAATTTTGGTTATATTGCTTACTGTTCATCCCAAGGATTGTGCAGAATGGCAGCAGAACCCGACAACAAAACACATGCGCCGCAGGCACAAGCACAACAGGGCCCAGCGAGCAAACCTGTCTCGCCTGCGACGAATAGTTCATCACTGATACAGGCCGGGCAGCGCGAGCAATTTGACGCCGTGTTCGCGCTTTTCAAGAAGTCCTGGCAGGAAAATTGGAGCCGTGCGGAAGTGGAGCAGCAGCCGCTGGGCAAACGATTGATACGTTTGGTGCGCGCCACCCTCCGGCAAAGGAAACTTTATCCCGAAACCTGGCGCCTGCAATTCGTGCGACAGCTCAAAACATTGCATTCGCTCACCGGCTATCGTGAGGTGCGCGCGCTTTTATTCGAATGGCTGATACGCCGCGGCTTAGTTCCGGCAGAAACGGATATTTTTGTGTACTCTTCCCAACAAATCCGCCAACATCTGGCACGTTTGTCCTATACTGAAAACCACGTTCCCGCCGCGGCTGCGGCGGCCAGCGCCAATACGCAGGATCCGGATTTCATCGTCTTGACCGTGGACAATGCCGACACCGTGGACCGCGACGATGCTTTGAGCCTGCGCCGCCTGGCCAACGGGTATGAGATCGGCGTGCACATTCCGCTACTGGAAGATTTGGTGCCACAAGCATGCGAATGGGACCGCTGGGCCAGCGCGATGGCGGTCTCGGTCTATATGCCGCACCGCCACATTCCCATGCTGCCGGCGCAGGTGGCGGAACGGGCCGGCTTGAACGCCGGCACGATTCGCCCGGTCGTCTCCTTTTATTTTCGCAAAGAAGGGGGGAACGCGCTGCAATTTCATCGCGTGCTGAGCGAGTCGATTGCCATCACCCGCAACGCCGATTACGAACAAGTGTCGCAGTGGTTCGCGGCGGCGTCTTTGCAGGAAAAAATGGCGGGCAAATGGAAAGTCAAGGAAAGCCGCGCCCGGCCCTCGGAATATCAGAGCGCGGCGCAGGTGTGGTGGGAAGGCGCGCAAGAGCTCGAACGCAAAAGGATCAAAGCCGGTGGCCGGGTTTTCGATCGCGAACAGGTGGACGTGAAAGTGCAGGCCGATGGGCGCGTGACCCTGCGCCGCTACTCGCAAGCGGAACCCTCGCACAAAATGATCTCGGAATGGATGATCGCGGCGAATCACGCGGCCGCGCTCTTTTGCGCGAAGCATGATTTGCCGTGCATCTACCGTGTGCAGGAGGCTGCCGCGCCACGTGCGGACGAGGAAGGCGCCGAGGGCGCTCCCAGTTTCGTGCGGCCACAAATCAATCTCAACATGGCGCCGCATCGCGATTTGGGCATCGAGGGCTACACCCAGGTCACCTCACCATTGCGGCGTTACACCGATCTCATGATGCAGCGGCAGATCGTGTCGTTTCTGCAAAATGGCAGCACGGTTTATGCGCCGGAAGAATTGCGCACCCGCGGCTTGGCCGCGGAAGAGGCCATTCGCCGCATCGGGAAATTGGAATCTCGCGCGGAGTTTTATTACAAATGCGTTTATCTCCAGCAGAATCTGGGCGAAGAATTTTCCGCCGACATTTGCCACAGCCCGCCACCGGCACGCAGCGTCATTCTGCTGCTGCATGAGCTGAACTTGCGCCTGTACGTACCGCTTTCGAGCATCAAGGGCCTGGGCGCACGGCAAATTCCGCCGGTCGATTCGCCGCTGGCGGTCGCAGCAGTTTGCCAGGCCATTGACCCCGACCGCGGCACCATGAGTTTTGAAGTCCGAAGAAGATGGCAGAGAAATCCCGCCTCGTCGCGCAAGTCGTGAGCGGTTCACCAACTGAGCAGCACTTCGCTGCGCACATAATCGGCCTGTGGCAGGCTCAGATAATTCGCATAGAATAAGCGTACGACCACTCTGGCCCGGCGGCGAAACTCAAAGCCGGTCAGCAATGCGCGCTGCGCGGTTTCGTAATTGAGCGCAACGTTGCCGAAGCGCGAAGCCAGGCGCGGCCCATAGACGGGCTTGCGGTTCAGGCGTCCATAATGAAAGCCGAAGGCGCGCACCGGCCAGTAATTCACGCCTTCGTACGAATAAACGTTGGTCAGGTGGTACGAATATGAGAATCCGCGCACCGGGGTGTGCAGTACGAAGCCCTGCATATTAATGCCATAATACCATTGCGTCTGGAAGCGGCGGTACGCGGTACGCAGCACGACCTTCTCCAATTCCCACTGCAAAAATCCCGCACGGCGTTGGCGCAAAGAACGGCTCACCATCTCGGAAAACTGATTGGCTGCGCTGCCGGCAATCGCGGCTGCGATGATTTCGTTTTGGCGACTTTCCGGAAGCGCGCGCGCTGCTTCAACCATTTCCGGCATCGAAGCCAAGTCTTGTATGATGGCGGGATTGACGAACATCAACAGCCGCCGCAGGTCCTGGATCACCCGATACTCATCGCGAAAATAGGGGTGCACTGGCGGGGTGTGATAACCGGCGTCAATGCGCGCCTGCCAGCGCAGCTGGGCGCTGTCCGGAAGGGAAGAAACGCTTAGTGTCATCGCCGTGTCTGCTGGGCTCTGTTGTTGTTCGCCCGCCGCGACTTCTTCGAAGAAATCCAATCGCGTTTGGCCGCGGAGGTTCGCGTGCGGCCAGGCCAGCGAAATACCAGCAAGAGTGAGAAACGTGCGTGCGGCCCAAGTCTGCATACCAGAACTCCTGATGGTGCTGGAAGCAACTTTTAGCCTCTACAGAATTCAATCTCTTGTACTTCAAGCCTTCTTCTTCTTGATGATGCCCTCGCGCTGCGCATAATCCCGCAATAGCTTCTGCAATTGCGCTCGCGCGCGCGACAAGCGCGACATCACCGTGCCGATGGGGACTTTGAGCAGCGCGGAGATTTCCTTATAAGAGAACCCTTCGATATCGCAAAGCATCACGGCCAGCCGGAAATCTTCGGAAAGCTGCTGCAGAGCCTGATTGATTTCATCGCCAAAGAAGTCTTGATAGTGGGCGAAGCCTCCTGCGGTCATGTCCTGGGTGCGCTCATTCGTCGACGCCGGGTAATAAGGCGCGATTTTTTCAAATTCCACCTGTTGCGGTGCACGTGCTTTCTTGCGGTAGTGATTGATGAAGGTGTTTGTGAGTATTTTGAAAATCCAGGCTTTGAAGTTGGTGCCTTCTTCAAATTGGTGGAAAAAACGATAGGCACGAAAGAAGACTTCCTGCACCAGATCTTCGGCATCAAGCGGATGGCGGGTGAGCCGCAGAGCCATATTGTACAACGCGTCCAGGTGCGGATATGCCAGGGCCTCGAAGCGTTCGCGCCGCGCCTGGGCAGAGGATTTCTTGCCGAGCATGAAAGGAGGGTGGTCGAAATATTATTAGAGAATGCCGCCAAACGCCGCTTCCGGAGGTGTCCGTCAACTCTGGAACGAGAGCAGTTTAAATCAATTCCCGCAAAAAAGCAAGCCCTTGCAGCCCTTTGAAATTTCATTTGGACTTTACGACTTTCTGCTGCAAATTCGATAGTGGTAGCAAAAGGATCATTCCTGCGCGAGAAAGTGTCGTGCAAGTGATATAAACGCTGCGCGAGATTTGAATGGACAACGTCACGATTTACACCGACGGCGCCTGCGCCGGCAACCCCGGCCCGGGCGGCTGGGCCGCGATTCTCATCTCAGATGCGCATGAGAAAGAAATCGCCGGCTTCGCCGGACGGACGACGAACAATCGTATGGAACTGACCGCGGTGATTGAAGCATTAAAGATGTTGAAACGGCCGTGCGAAGTGACGATTCACTCTGATAGCGCCTATTTGGTCAATTGCTTTCAGCAAGGCTGGCTGGAGCAATGGAAACGCAACGGCTGGCGGCGCGGTGCCAAGAAGAAGGAGCCGGTGCTCAATGTCGATCTATGGCAAGAGTTGGAGCAGCTTTTGACGCCGCACAAGATACATTGGCAAAAGGTCCCCGGCCATGCCGGTGTGCATTATAACGAACGCGTCGATGCCCTGGCCACACAGCAAATTAAGGACGCCAGGCTTTGAAGTCGTCTGGACCAGGATGCCAATGCAGCAACCATTCGTACTATTGCCACGCGTTTCGTAAGGCTTGATTTTCGCCCCTGCCCGTACACTCCTCCTGTTCTTCTTGGGTCAGTTTAATTTCTCCTGGTTCAACTTTTTGTCCTCTTATCACATTCCGTCTCATGCGTTTGATCAACTTGATGACCAAAACGCGCCGTCGCGATGCTAGGGTTGTATCTGTTTTTAATGAAGTTGATGCATAGCTCGGGGTTTTTGCTCAGGAAGACAGGTTTTCATAGTCGTGAACGAGCCATCACGATTGAATGATGGCAGAATGTTTGCCTTTTAAATCGAGTCGTTTCATTTTGCTCTTGTTCTTGGCCAAGATCATTGCCATCATGCGCCATCTCTCCCGACATGAAACTGCCGGCATGTTGCTGTTCTGCTGTCTGGCCAGTTCCATTTGCCAGAATCCCGCAGAGTCGTATGCGCAGGTGACTGGAACAATTGCACCCAAGGCGGATTCGCTGGCACGCAGCGCTGCCGATTCTTCTCTGCTGGAATGGAGCACGGTTTCGGAATACGAAATCCTGCGCGTGCGCGTACAACGCTGGCTTGGCAAAAACCCACAAAAAAACTCTCCTCTTTTCTCCAGCGTCACCGAATTGTTGCAGGAAGCTGAAAACCTGGTCCGATCCGAGGACTATGTGACGGCACAACTGTTGTTGGAAACCGCGCTGGATTTGATCGCCACCCCGCCTTCCGCGGATTTTCCATCCACCGCTTCACCGCAACAGGAATATCTCTTGGCGGAAGCACATGCTTTTTCCACACCAACACCTGCGCGCTGGCACACACAACGGGAGGTCCTGGCCGGTGTCGATCTTTCGCGGTTCGAATACGTTTTGGGCAGTCCGGCGTTGGACGAAATTTTTGCAGGTATTTCGACGCGCTCGGTGCGCAACACGGGCAACCCCTTTGCCGGTTTCAGGTTTCAGCTTGCACGCGCTCCGGGTTCTCCTCATGATTTGCGCTTGCTGGCGTTGCTCAAGACCAGCCGCGACTACGACAGCGGCCTGTTGGAATTTTCCGGCCGGCGAACGCTCTGGCCCATGGCCACGCTGCATTTTGAAAACGATTTCGAAGCCACGGCTTATCGCCAGGAAACCGATTTGCGCTATTGGCAAAATGCCAGTTTGTTACGGGCCGGGGTTAATTTCGGGCGAAATTTTAGAGTGGAGATGGAAGATGATCTGCGCGTGCGGCGCTATCGCGAGGAAAATCTCTATAGTCCCAATCATTTGCAAAATACCATCGCTCTAGGCGCGGCATACAGTGTTGGGATGGCGACCCGCCTGCACGCCCGTTATGACTATGGCATGCGCGTGCACGGCCGTTTTCCGGTGAATGACTACGTGGAGCATCGCTTCGACGCCTCCATCGCACAGCAGGCCTCGCTGAACTCCGGGGTGTTCGTGCAGAACATTTGGCGCGCGCGTGACTATCCTGCCGGCATACCGGATAGCACGTTTCAAAATTCCTACCAGGAAGAATTCTTGCGCGCAGATTTGCGTTTTGGGTTGGAAGGGAGGCTAGCGCTGCGCGTGGAGGGAGATTTGACACTGCGGCAACACAAAACGGCCAGCCGCTTCACTCCGGATTTTTTCAACGCCAAAATCAATCCCAAGCTGGAAACGAAGTTTTGGAACGACTGGCAGATCAGCGGGGGTTACGTTTTTTTGCTGCAAGTACACGGCACGCGCGCGCAACAAAATCAGGCGAGCAACTCTGCGGCAGCTTTGAACAGCGGTTTCTATGAAGATTATTATGCCCATGGCTTCACCGTGGGCTTGGATTGGTTCAGCGCGCGCGGCGTGTTATTGAGCCTCAATCACACCTATGAGGTGCGCACGTATCCGCACGATCCCCTGAGAGATGCACTAATCCCCAGCCTTTACTCTGACTACAACAATCATTCGCTTCTGCTTTTCCTTTCATGGAAAATAAGCGCACATTGGCAAATGAGCGCGGTGGCTAATTATGACAACCAAACCAGCCGCACGGATACCGGCGACGATTTGCGCAATACTCTGTTTTCGGCAGAGGTGGGCTACTCCTTCTGAATCAGCAATTGACCATTCAATTCACAATTCACCATTGACCATTTACTATTTACCATTGACCATTATTGAAGGTCAATGATCAACTCCCAATATTCGGCAGTCAGTCGCCAAACACGGTGTCCAGAAAGTCATGGGCTAACGGGAGAGCGTGCATTAGCGGCGGCGAACTCCCCGAAGCAAAGCGCGGGCCTTACCGGCCACGCGGCCGATGAAATCCGGCTGAGACGATGATTGCATATCGGCTTCCTGGTAGCCGGCCGGCCAAACCGGTTCCCCGCGATAGACACTCAGAATGGCATCGTACAGCGCGGGCGCGGAAGCGTTTTTCAGAACATAGCCGGTGGCGCCGGCCCGGCGGGCACGCATGATTTTGTCGTCATCGTCGTAATTCGAATGCATGATGATCTTCGTCTGCGGCACTTGTTTCAGGATGGGGCGGATCGCGTCAATTCCCGAGACTCCCGGCATGGTGACGTCCAACAGCACGATGTCGGGCGCCTGCAATCTCAGGCCTTGCATAGCTTCGTAATAATTCGCGTAAGTGCCGATGCAGTGTAACCCCACGATATTGTTCAACAACCACCATAGTCCTGTGCGCACGTTCACATCGTCATCCACCACTGCAATGGTAATGTCCTGAGGGAGAGGGTGGGGTTGCATGAATTCTCCGTTACATATTCAATTCTGGCAGCGCCTCGCCTATTGGGGTGGATAATCGAACTACAGCGCAACTCGGGGAAGCGATAACCGGCATTGCGATACTGCTCCATGTTGGCACGAGTATACTCGATTCAAAGACAAAAATAAACTATCGCAAATGATGGTTTTCGCGAGCGAAGTCTTGTGTGGATAAGCCACTCGGGGAACTGTTTCGAACACGGGAGCTTGGCAGCGATTCTGAGCGCTTTGAGCACTTTGAACCTCAGCGGATGATGGCAGCTTTTCTTGCGACCACGCGGATAGCCGTTGCGGGGCCCACGTGCATTGTTTTGCTGCCGCAGCGACCGGATGCCAGAATTGCGATGACTGCCGCCCCACAGCGCGCCAAAGCGGCCTAAAAAAGAACTTGACTTCCACCTGTGTTTTCTTATATTATGATACTCGAACCGACACCGCGGGGTGGAGCAGTCTGGCAGCTCGTTGGGCTCATAACCCAAAGGTCGGTGGTTCAAATCCACCCCCCGCTACTAACGTAAGTACATGATTTTGAGCAGAAAGGGAACCATCTCGGTTCCCTTTTTTATTTGGTGGCAGGGACAAATCTGGACAGGAATGGACAGGATTTAGCGCTAAAATAACGTAAAGACCCCAAAGAGCAGCCACGCTCCCCCCGAGTTTGGAAATCGCCTCGGAAAACCTGCATTCGGAAGCATGAAGATACGGCTGATTTCAGTTCGAACGGCCACAGCCGTTTTCATCGAAAAATATCCCCACCGTCCCGCTGCCCTGCCATTTTGGCCTTGCGTTTGTTGGCAAATATATTAAATTTCTCCTGACTCATTCCAAAGTTATGGCGGTTGCTTTTAAAAGCAATGGGGTGATCATGACGCTCTTCCATTCGTTTGATAATCTGCGGTTCATTTGGCTCTCTTTCCTTCGTTCTGGCCGACCCTTTCGGGCTGGACAAACCTCTCTACTTTCGCAAGAATTATCCTGCCTTTCCTTTTGGCTGTGTTTTGTTGAGCAGCTATGTGATTATTTCATCCATTCTTCTGAGTTTGTTTCGAGCGATTTCCCTAAGCGCCTAAAAGCGCTGTCACACAAACCACTCCAAAATCAAGAACCTTAAAGCTGAGGTTTGCACGGGGTTTGGAGGGAAGATGAAGGTTCGGCGAAAACTGTTGTAACAACGTACGAAAAATAGCTACCAATAGAGACAAGGTTGCATTTCTACACACCTTTAATGATCCGCAAGCGAAACGGTATGCACAAGTCGCGCTCATAATTTTCCACTCGAGTTATGTTTGATTGAGTGACGTGTAACTCAGAGAACTTTTCGCGTTGCTGAAGAGACAAAGCAAGGATTTTCAAGAGAAAGAGCTAGTATTATTGAGCCGCGGGTTCCGATTTAGATTCGGCGAAGTGACATGTGAAGTCGAAGACGCGTTCGCACAATCAATAAGATGTCCTCTTCTTAACTGACAACCAAATTGGAGCACAGCTTTATGAAGTGCCCTGAGTGTGCTAGTCCTTTGACCGATAAAAAGCATTGTCAACGTTGCGGTTGGTCTAAGAAAGATGAGCGCAATAGGTATCAAGTAAGGCAGAGTATCAATTCATCAGGAAAATCTTCAAACATTCAGGTCGGAAGAGATATTAAGATCAATATTCAGAATACTGAAGCACAAAAACCAACTTCCGTCGGTCGACAATCTGGAAATCAAAGTGATTCTTCACCCCATGATCAAACAGCTTCCAAATTACGTACGAAGGATATCAAAGTATTCCTTTCCTATGCCAGAGAAGATAGCGCAGTTGCAGAAAAAATCTTTTTAGGACTACAGCGCAGGGGATTAAAAATTTGGAAGGATGACAAGTCCCTACGCATTGGAGATGTATTCGACAATAAAATCAAACAGGCGATCAAGGAATCAGACTTTGCCATCACTTTATTATCATCAAAGTCTGTGTCTAAAATCGGCTATATTCAGAAAGAACTGCGTCAAATTTTGGAGATGTCGCAATTTCGCCCACGCGCCTGCGCTTTTGTGTTGCCCATTAAACTCGATAACTGCGAAATCCCTCTTGAGATTGCTGATTTCAACTGGATCGAGTATAGCGATGACGAAGAGTCTTTCCTGGATCGCCTGAGTGATGATATAAAGGCACATTTCAAAGAGCATTCTGAAGGTAAAATCTAAACTGATTCAAGGGATATTTTATGGCTATTTGCCCACACTGCAAAAATGAAATGCTGACGGCAACCGGTTGCCAACATTGCGAAGGGGCGCTGACTTCGACAGAGCTTGGTCAAGCCGATGCTAGCCAAGAAAGCTTTAAGGAAATACAAACACCTCACGAGGCAACAAGTAACAACACGCAAAGCTACCCAGAGCAATCAATGGGTAGTGAAACGAAAATTAAGCAACGGATTGATGCTAAAGGCGGAGGCAATAATACGCAAGTGGGCCATGATTTGAATGTTAATATACTCACAGATCTCGCGAGTTTGCTCGGAATAGTCAACGACCAGAAAAAAGATACTTTGAAAGAAAAACCATATACTGAATTCACGGAGGAACTTTCATTCGTTGATGACAGCATCCCAAAACTGATTTCAAACGATATTGATCTTCATTGTCATGATCTTATGAAAGATCATATCATATTGATAAGTTCTTATGATCCGCTTGTTGCTCGAGCAGCGATGCATGCCCTTGTTAGTCGAATTGAGTCAGAATGTCAATCCAAGAAATTTTTAGATTTCCACAAACCTGGTGTTAATCCTCATGAATTGACCATCAATCTGTTTTTGACTACTAAAAGTATATCGGAAGATAGCGAAATTATCGCAGTTAGCGGAATAGATGATCTTGCCCAAACTTTTGTCGCATCGTTATTCGCAGATGAGTTTTTTGGCCCCCAACACATAAAGAATAATCTAAAAAAGAATAATTTTTTTCTAATTTGCATTTTAGATTCATCCTATCATCGCGAGAAACTTGAAAAACCACAAAAGACTCCTCCATTCAAACTCTGGGAGGTGCCTTTCTTAGAAACAAGATTGCAAGAGTTTGCACCAAGCCAATATGAAGAAATGACTGCTGAAATTCTTCAACAACGCAAACGAGGATTGTGGCAACATGACGCCTCTGAATTTTACAGAGAATTCACTGATTACCTTCACAAGGGGAGAATAGATAAAGTAATTGAAGAACGCAAAAAGCTCAAAGATGAACGCGACCTAGCAAATTTATTGCAGAAAAATAAAAGCATCACGGCATCTTCTTTATTCGAACAGGACGACCCTCTCAAAAAAGTGGTATTGTACGTCGCTGCTTATTTTCCGGAATTGCGCCCCACCGATTTTCATGAAATTGTCTCTTTGCTCCTTGGCGAGAAAACCACTTCTGTTTCTACTAACGTTTCTCATACTACAAAAAAAGGCAAAATAAAACAAATTCAGCAGCAAGAGGAAAGACGCCTGATCGAAATCTGGCAAAATGATCCCGACAAAATCTTAGAACAATGTTACCTTCAAACCAGCCAATTCAACGATTCTGTTCGCGTCATTACCTTCACCTCACCTTATCTAAGGAACGATATAGTCTCCTATTTTGAACAAAAAGCTAGCATATTTTTGCTGCATCAATTTAACAGCATAATGAGATTGGGCTTGCTTTTTCATCCTACTGATCAAGTAACAAATCATGTCATCGATCTAGCGATCAATATGGCGCTGGCATACCCTGAGCAATATGGAAAGGAATGGCTTACGAGAATGATTGTATCTATCACATATCAACTCCATATGGAAGTCGATCCCAATGCCAGTTTAGAGGAAATGTTCGATCAGATTTTGGAAAAGCTTGAACAAAAGAGTTTTTTTTATCTTCGCATAAGTAAATTGCTACGTAAGTTACTCGTAAACAACCAATTAAAAAACACCGCACGGAGCTTTTTGGATCAGCTTTTTGAATGGAAGCAGCACAAAATAGTTTTTGACATTGTACAGTATTTGAGGTTTGTAGAGTCTTTTGATACATATTTTTGGATGAAACGACTCATCGACGGAGGCGGCGAAGTTCGGCTCACGGTATTTCAGCACTTATTTCAACAAGCGAATTCCTTTGATCGCCATAGTCTCTTGTTTCTCTTGAGAACGATACGCTCGTGGCTACCTGAAAAAGAGCAAGACCCCGCACACTCTCTTTCCGCTTTTTTTGCCTTAAGATTCATCCTGGATTATAGTGCGCATTCAATTCGTCATTTGGAATTCGATTGTTACGGCAAGTGGCCTTCGCAATACCCGCTATTTACCGACCTCGTAGAATCATCAGTAATAGAACGGTTCCAATTTCTTTTCGACTGGTTATTTCATCGCGGCATGCCTGCTGTGTTACAAAAAGATGAAAGCGATCTTATCTATGCCTTACTCACGGAATGGTATCTCATATTGCATGGTTTTGCAAAAGAGCCGAAGGACAAAAATGTCGCAGAGCGTTTACAGACTTTCCTTGAAGTACTTAAAGCCGCGTTAAAAGATGCAGGAAAGCAAAGAGACTTGTTGAACTATTGGTCGAATCGCTTAGAGAACTTGCTTGCCATCGTAAGTTCTCCAAGTGCCCTTCCCCGGCTTGAGATTAAACGACTGAATTTTGAGTGGATTCTGGTCCGGCAACTGAAAAAACAATTCAAGAACCTGAGTGCTGCAAAATAGTAGGAGCCTCTATGAGCCAGATTTACCCCTTGGACAATGTCATTCGCAGAGTCGATTCTAATGATGTGCCTGTGTCAAGTTCTCAAAAACTAGTACATAGATTCATAAAAACATTTACAAATAAGT
>JBIOXB010000166.1:0-14160 GCA_044869275.1 bacterium | reverse complement strand
ACCTGTCATTCCCGCGAAAGCGGGAATCCAAGTTCCTCGTGCTCCCTGGATTCCCGCTTGCGCGGGAATGACGGCATGCTGAAGTGTTTTATGAATTTGCAAACTGCATTTTCGTGGTAATCTTCCCTTGATGCAATATCACAGCCCATATCGGCCTTGTGCCAGCACTTGGGAAGATCCCGAAGCTTCGGGATGACATGCCTGGTGGTGCCCTTGACTTAGCGTTGTAGCACTTTGATGGATCATCCAGACGCAGAAAAGAACAACACCAAGACACAAAGGACACAAAGCTCCACAGAGCCTGCTGTCCCATTTCTCAGTCCGAGAGCGAAATGCAAATTGAGCCATCGTCCGGCTTTTCTTCGTGTAGCTCCGTGCTCTTCGTGTTTTGCTTCTTGGCTGGGATTGAGTTTAAATCTGAACCAACAACTTCAAATGTGAGCTATGCTGCGGCGAATGATAAACGCGATGAGTTGCTTTATGAAAGTCGCTCGCTTGCGCATTGTAAATATCGACAAACTTCTGCGGATTGCGGTCCACCAGCGGAAACCACGAGCTTTGAATTTGCACCATCAGCTTATGGCCTCTTTTAAAGCGATGAAAAACATCCTGCAGCTCAAACTCGACTTTCGTCACTTCCTCCGGTACGAACGGCTCGGGTTTGCTGTAGCTGTTGCGAAACTTGCCGCGCATGACTTCGGCGCGCACCAGCATCTGATAGCCGCCGAAGGGGATGCCGTGCGGCGTCATGCCTGCCAGCGTGTCCGGAAAAACGTCGATGACTTTCACCACCCAATCCGCGTCGGTGCCAGTGGTCGAAACAAAAAGGCTGGCGATGATGGGCCCGGCGAAAATCACCTCTTCCGGCAAGGCTTCACTTTCAAATACCAGCACGTCCGGCCGGCGCGCGGCGAAGCGCTGATCTTCGATCATGTACTCTTTCTGAATGGAAATACTGATCGTGGCCGAGTGCGGCACGGGCTTCTCGGGATCGCTGAGATACTCGGAAAAGTGCTGCTGCGACTCGAGCGGCGGCGAAAATGCCAGCTTGCCCGCGGGCTGCAAATAGAGATCTTTCTCCACCACATTATCGGGGGGCCATTGCTGGAGCAAATGCCATTGATTCGCTCCGGTTTCGAATACGATGGCTTCGGCCAGTTTCGGCGCGCCTTTGTGCTTGAGATAATAATTGAAGAAGGGCAGTTGCACATTGGTACGAAACCATTCCGCCGTATTGCTGTCAAAATGAATATCGCCAAGCTGCTCGCCGTCGTCGCTGTCCCACTGGCCGTGATACCAGGGCCCCATCACCAAAATGTTGAAAGTGCTGGGATTGTTCTTTTCAATGTATTTGTAAGTCTTCAAAGCGCCGAAGAGATTTTCTTTGTCGAACCAACCGCCGACTGTCATCACCGCCGGTTTGATGTTTTTCAAATGGGGCAAGACGCTGCGCGCTTGCATGAAGTCATCATATGTGCCATGTTGCATCAACAAGTTCCAATACGCCACGCTGTCGCACATATACAACCTGTTGGCATTGGCCAGCGGTCCCATGTCAAGAAAAAAGTCATAGCCATCGGGCGTGCCGTGCTGGGACCATCGCTCCCCTCTGGTGGTCGGTTGCGGGCGCGGCTTGCCGAAGGAAACATAGAAATTGAAATTCTCCGACAGGAAAAACGCGCCGTGATGATGCTCGTCGTCGCCGAGAAACCAATCCGTGCACGGCGCTTGCGGCGAAGTGGCGGCCACCGCTGGATGTGCAGCGATTGTGGCCATCGTCGCATAGAAACCGGGATACGAAACGCCGGTCACGCCCACGCGGCCATTGTGGTTTTCGAGTTTCTTCAGCAACCATGCAATCGTGTCGTACGCATCCGTCGATTCGTCAATATCATGCTTGCTCTTCTTCACCGGCAAGTACGGGCGAATATCGACAAATTCCCCTTCAGACATGTAGCGGCCGCGCACGTCTTGATTGACAAAAATGTAGCCTTCGCGCGCTTCGAGCATCGAGGGCGGCATCCAACCCGGCATGCGGTCAACGCCATAGGGCCGCACACTGTACGGCGTGCGTTGCAAAATGATGGGATATTTTTGTGCCGCATCTTTCGGAGCATAAATCGCCGTAAACAGCCGCACGCCGTCGCGCATGGGGATATAGACTTCCTGTTTGGTGTAATGCGCCTCGAGGTATGCCTGCTCTTGCGCTGGCAGAAAAAATGGAAATAGGAGGAGAAAACCAAGAATCCAGCCGGCGCTTTTGTTCATCAGTATGGCATCCTCTCTTAGAAATAATCAAAGCGTAATGCGTAAGACCTATTGCGTCAGGTTCTATTTACGCATTACGTCTCACGTCTATCGTCTCACATCTAACCTCTCACGATCACTTCGCAAAAATCCTTTTGAGGAACTGCTGCATATCGGCCCAGGACTTCTCATCCGCCGCTTTATTGTAAGCAATCGGAATGTTAAACTTTTTGCCGTTCTCATCCGCAGCGGGATTGGTGAAAGCGTGCATGGCGCCTTCGTAAGAGATGAATTGAAAATCGACGCCGGCGGCTTGCATTTCTTTTTTCAATCCCTCGACTTGTTCGGCGGTAATGAACTGATCCGCCGCGCCATGGCAAACCAGCACCGCGGCCTTGACCTTGCCTTTCTCCGCAGGGGTTTGCGTACCATAGCTGCCGTGAAAACTCACCACGCCTTTCAAGTCCACACCCGCGCGCGCCATCTGCAGCACGACTCCGCCGCCGAAACAATAACCGATCGCTGCGCTGCGTGCCGGATCAACCGTTTTGTGCTTCTTGAGCAAGTCCAGTGCGGCCACAAATCGGGCTTTTGCGTTTTCCATGTTTTGCATCACTTCGCCTGCGTATTTGCCGGCGTCTTGGGGATGGCTGGCTTGCTTGCCGTCGCCGTACATATCCACTGCCAGCGCGGTGTATCCCAACTCCGCCAGCATGTCGGCGCGTTTGCGGGAATAATCATTATGCCCCCACCATTCGTGCACAACTAACACGCCCGGGCGTTTGCCTTTGATCGCATCGTCATACGCCAGATAGCCCTTCATGGTCACACCGTTGGCGGTGTAGGATACTTCTTCGTGTTTGATGGCGGCGGACACGAAAGCCGGCAACAACAATCCGGCAAGCACTGTTATTTTGATGATCTTCACGTCATTCTCCTTGTTTGAAAAGATTGATTCACGATCCACGCATTACAATTGTAAGTATTCAGCTATTGTTTTTGTAAACGGATCGAGCGGATAAAGCGGATTTTAAAGATTCGTTTACCAGAATGATCATCTGCTCAATCCGTTTACGTTTCTTTTGTGGGCTGAATAGTACTACAACGTTAAGTTCACATTTTTGCACTGAGAACCAGCACTGTCATTCTGTAAGAATCTTCCCATGATACAATGTCACAACCCAATTTGGCATTGTGCCCAGCGCTTGGGAAGATCCCGAAGCATCGGGATGACATCCCTAGTGGTGGCGTTGATTTAAGGATGTAGTAATAGTTACTTAATCCACAATCAACGATTTACAATTCACAAAGAATCCTCAATTCTTCTTCGGATACGGCGGCGGCGCCGGCAAATCCTTGCGCTGGGCTTTCAATTCCTCCAAAATCTCGGTAATAGCTCCATTCAACTGTTCATCCACGCCGGCAAATTCTTTGGCCGGGTCGTTGTCGATAAAAACATCCGGCTCCACGCCGCGGCCTTCGATGATCCATTCCTTGCCCTCGGTGTCATAACTCGCGAACTCGGGCTTGAAAAACTGGCCGCCATCCACCAGCGGCAAGGGATTGCGAATGCCGACCACGCCGCCCCACGTGCGCTTGCCGATAAGCTTGCCGAGCTGGTGCTTGCGAAAGCGATACGGAAACAGATCGCCGTCCGAGGCGGAATACTCGTCGATCAAACAAACCATGGGCCCGAGAAACGTGGCGGAGGGATCGGGCACGGGCCGCGTGTTGCGCGCCATATCCACCATCGCCAGCTCGCGCCGCAATCTTTCGATCAGCATCGGCGAAACGTTGCCGCCGCCGTTGCCACGCACGTCGATGATGAGCGCCTTCTGGCGCAATTGCGGATAGAAATGCTTCACGAACTCGTTTAGACCACCGGTGCCCATGTCCGGCACGTGCAAATACCCCACTTCGCCTTTCGTAGCCTCGCTCACCTTCTTGATGTTACCCTGTACCCAGTTGTAGTAATACAAATTCGCTTCGTCGCCGATTGGGACCACCGTTGTTTCCCAACTGCCGGCCATCTCGGGCTTGGTGTTGAGGCGTAATTTGACTTGCTGATCAACAGTGTTGAGCAGCGCGTCGAAGATGTTGGCCATTTCGTTGGCGGGCTGGTTGTCAACCGCGAGAATGTAATTGCCCTCCGCGGCCTTGACGCCGATTTCCGTGAGCGGCGAGCGCATGGCTTTGTCCCAGTTTTGGCCCCGCAAAATGCGCTTGAGCCGATAATATTTCGAAGCCGGATCGCGCTCCAATTCCGCGCCCAACAAGCCGGTGTTGATGCGGCGCACGCTCGGACGATCACCGCCGCCCACATACGCATGGCCGACGTTCAGCTCGCCGATCAACTCGCCCACGAGATAGGTGAGATCGTTGCGATGCTGCACGTGCGCGAGCAGCGGCGCATATTTGTCGCGCTGCGCATTCCAATCCACGCCGTGCAAGCCGGGATCATAAAAGAACTCGCGCATTTGCCGCCAGCATTCGTGATAAATCTGGTGCCACTCTTCCTGACGCTGCAGCCGCATTTCCATCGCGCCGAGATTCAGTTTTTCTTTCAATTCGATTTTGGCCTTGGGCAGGTCAATGATCGCATAGCTTTTCTCCTGGCCCACCAGCATTTTCTTTTGATCCGCGGAAATTTCGTAGCCGTCGATCTGGCCCAGCTCGGTCTCTTTTTGCTCTTTGAAATCGTACATCAGCAACAGCGTTTTTTCATCCGCCGCGCCTTTGCGCTGATAATAAACCTGATCACCCACCGCCGCCACATGCGAATAATCCGAAGCTTTGACCGGCAGCCCAGCAATGCGATCGGCCAGACCGTCGAAATCAATTTTGACCACAACCGCCGCTGGCTTCGCCGCTTCTTTCCCATCTTTCTTGCCGGCCGGCTTCGCCGCGGAGTCCGCCTGCGCTTGCTCGGATTTGATTTCCACCTCGTCACTGCGCGGCTTGAACGGAGACTCCACTTCTTGCGAGAGCGTGAGCAAATAAATGCGCTCCATGTCGCGGTACGCATGATTCCATTCCGTCCAGCTGTAGATTGGATTGAAATCGCGATTTGAAGTGAAGAACAAAAATTTGCCGTCGCTGCTGAACGCGGGCTCGCCCGAGGCATACCAGCCTTCGGTCACGGCTTGTGCGCGTTTGGTGTCCAGCGCGTAAACGTAAATTCGTGGCAGGCTTTCTTCTTCCGGCTTGGCATACACGATCCACTTGCTGTCCGGCGACCACGCATATTCGCGGATCTCCCACACCGGTGATTGATCGACCTCGGTGAGCGATTTGGCTTGCACCTCGACGAAACGCAGGCGCTGCTTGCGATCCGCCCACAAAATCTTTTTGCTGTCCGGCGACCATTCGAGTTGATATTTGTACGTCGTTTCATTTTGCGTGAGCGCCGCGGGCGCGCCACCGGCCTGCGGCACGAGGTAAATTTCGTCTTCGCCGCTTTGATCGGAAACAAATGCGATCCATTTGCCGTCCGGCGACCATTTGGAATGGCGCTCGTGCACGCCTGAAGTGTTGGTGAGATTGCGCGTTGCGCCATATTTCGCCGGCACCGTGAACACCTCCCCGTGCGCGCCGAACAACGCGCGCTTGCCGTCGGGCGCGATTTCGTAGTTCGTCACTTCGCTGCCCACACTGCGCAGCTCGCCACGGCCGGTGAGCAGGTCATCCGCAATTTGTATGGAGATTTTTTGCGCCTGCTGCGTGGCGAGATCGAATTTGTAAATGTACCCGGCATACTCATAAACGATGGCGTTTGCTCCGTGCGAGGGGAACTTGATATCGAAATCGCTGTAATTCGTCAAGCGCTGCGTTTGCTTTGTGGCAAGGTCGTAGCTGTAAAGATTCATGCGCTGGTGCGCTTCGCGGTCGGAGAGAAAATAGATTTTATCGCCGGCCCACATGGGAAAGACGTCTTGCGCGGCATGGTTGGTTATGTTTTCGGTTTGCTTGGTGGTGAAATCGTAAATCCAAATATCGTCGGCCATGCCGCCGCGATATTTTTTCCACGTGCGAAACTCGCGGAACACGCGATTGTAGGCCATTTTCTTGTCGTCGGGCGAGAACGAGCAGAAACCGCCCCGCGGCACGGGCAATTGCTCTGCCGGCAGGCCTTCGGAGGTGACGGAAAACAGCGCGCCGATGAAGCTGTTGAACGAGCGCATGCGCGAGCGAAACACGATGCTCTTCCCGTCGCGGCGCCACGCCATAACGATATTGTTCGGGCCCATGCGATCGGAGACGTCGTCGCGGCCGAGCGTGGCGGTGTAAGTCAGGCGCTGCGGCGCGCCGCCGGTGGCGGGCATGAGAAAAACTTCGGTGTTGCCGTCGTACTGCCCGGTGAAGGCGAGCCACTTGCCGTCGGGCGAGAAGCGCGCGAACATCTCGTAGCCATCGTGGCTGGTGAGCTTGCGCGCCACGCCGCCGCTCGCGGAAACCGAGTACAAATCGCCGGCATACGTAAACACGATTTGATTGTCATGAATCGCGGGAAAGCGCAACAAGCGCGCCTCCTCCTGCGCGTGAAGTGGAGAGAACACAGCAATCAAACACAGCAACATAATAAACTTCATTCCTTACCTCCAGCAGTGATCAGCAACAGATCATGACGGTGTACATCATCACTCGTAAGAGTTTGGCCATTTGAAATTAGATCGGTGCACTGTTACCTGAGCTCCAGAAAGCTCTTCATAATGTCATTCAGGAGGAATCTTGTGACGCATCAGCACAGCGCTCCTTCTGCCAAAATTCAGACTGTGCGAAAACGCTTGGTTTCAACGCAGGCTGAGCTTATCGAAGCCGAATTTTTTGAACTTGGCACCCTTCGACAAGCTCAGGGTGCGGCATTCCCAAGTTTTCACACAGTCTGATTCTTTCAGAATGACATTTTGTGCTGCGCAGAATTACTCATTCAAATCGGTATATCATCCAAGTTTCTGCACTCAAGACGACGGTGCTTTCTTGGCCGAAGTATCGGCCCGCCCGCCTGCCGTTCCCGGCGGCGTTTTTTCGCGCAAATAGCGTGTGAGCAATTCATACAAATGCAAACTGGTATTGCGGCCTTCGAAAATGCCGTGCGAGCGATTGGGGTACGACATCATAGTGAACGGCTTATTCGCGCTGATCAAGGCATTGACCAGCGCCTCGGCATTTTGATAATGCACGTTGTCATCGCCGGTGCCGTGCACCAGCAGCAAGTTGCCTTTTAAATTTCCCGCGAAAGTGAGGGGCGAGCCGTTTTTATAGCCGAGCTGATTGTCTTGGGGCAAACCCATGTAGCGTTCTTGATAGATGGTATCGTAATAACGCTGATCCGCCACCGGCGCGACGCTCATGCCGGTGTCATACAATTCCGGATGGCGAAAGAGCATATTCAGTGTCATCGAGCCGCCGCCGCTCCAGCCCCAAATCGCAATGCGCGTGGAATCGACGAACGCCCATTGCCGAATCACACGGCAGGCCGCGGCTTGATCCTGCGAGGCCAGAATCCCGATCTGGCCATAAATGCACTTGCGCCATTCGCGGCCGCGCGGCGCGGGCGTGCCGCGATTGTCCACGCTCATGACGATATAGCCTTGTTGGGCCAGCATCAAATGCCACAGCCGGTTGCGTCCGCCCCAGCGATCGAGCACAGTTTGTCCCGCCGGCTCGCCATAAACATGAAACAACACCGGATAGCGCTGACTTGGCTCAAAATCCGGAGGCTTGATCATCCAGCCGTCGAGCTCGATGCCGTTGCCAATATTTACGCGAAAGAATTCTGCGGGCTGTTGTTTAAGTGCGCTGGTGTGCGCGCGCAAATTCTTGTTGCTCATCAATTCGCGCACGGCCTCATGCTGGGGCAGCCGCACCAGTTTGGTGACGGGCGGTGCATTGATGGTGGAATGCGTATGCAACGCCCATTGGGCATCGGCTGAAACGTCGTAAGCGTTTGTGCCGCTGAGCGCAGCCGGCGTCAAGCGTTCGGCTTTGCCTTTACCCTCCAGGCGCATGCGATAAAGATAGCGCTGTGTGGGATTCTCCGGCGAGGCCGTGTAATAAAGCCAGCCGCCTTTTTCATCGATACACACGATGTTCTCCACATCAAACGCACCGGGCGTGATCAGACGCACGCTTTTGCCGTCGCGGGAAATCAAATACACATGCCGCCAGCCGTCGCGCTCGCTTACCCAGGTGAAATGCTTGCCGTGGTCGAGCCATTGCAAATCATCGACGACCTCGACCCACGCGCTGTCGCGATCGGTAAAAATCGTGCGCACGCGGCCGGTGGCCGCCTCGCCCAGCATAATTTGCAGCGTGTTTTGCAAGCGATTGAGATGTTGAATAATGATTTCATCGGAATTTGCCGCCCACTCCATGCGTGCGATATAATTGTTGCGCGAATCGCCGGCAATTTCCATCCACCGCGTCGCACCGCCGCTCGCGCTCACCACGCCCACGCGGCACGCCGAATTCGTGGTTCCGGCTTTGGGATATTGCACCGGAACCGTGAAGGAGTATAGCGAGTCGGTATTGTTGATCATCAAAAAATCGCGCACGCCGGCGGCGTCGAGCTGCCAATAGGCAATGCGATTCCCGTCCGGGCTCCAGCGAAATCCGTCGCGCAGGCCGAATTCCTCTTCATATACCCAATCGAACGTGCCGTTGATGATCGTGCGCGAGCCATCTTGCGTGAGCTGCAAGATTTCGTGATCGGCAAGATTTTCGACGTAAATGTTGTGCTCGCGCACGTAAGCAACCCTGCTGCCATTTGGCGAGAATTTTGCGAACATCAAAGTTGACGGTTTCGCCTCGCCGCCGAGTTTTTGCAGTTTGCCGGTTGCCAGATGCAACACCCAATAATCGCCGCGCGTGTTTTGCCGCCAGACTCTTTTGGTGTTGGCGAAGATCAAAAGCTGCTGGCCGTCGGTGGACCATTGATAATCGAGAATGCCCGCGGCGGAATCATTGTTAGCCGGCATCAGTTTTTGCGCGGACATCAGAACCTCGCGCCGGCCGGATTGCAGATCATAACGCACAATATCGCGCGCGCGCCGGACCTCTGGAGATCTTTCCAAAGTCGTGTAGCCGGATCCATCTGCGAGCCAATGCGCCGGACCAAAAATTTCGCCGGTGAACTCGCGCGAGCTGAAAATTCTTTCCAGCGTGAGTAGAGTGGAATCTGCAGTTTGTGCCGGTGCAGAGAGGCGGGTCAAAGCGAGTAACAGCGCTACGGCGAGCAAGCGGTGGGGTTTCAATTTTGGCTCCTTCCAGATAAAAGAAAAACACACAGCCAACTTGGTACACAGAGTTGCACGAGGAAAAGCCGGGTGGGCTCGATAGGCATTTTCGCTGCCGGCTTTGTGAAATGTTGTGCCCTTTTTGCCTTCGTGTTATGCTTTTACTTTGAATTCTGTTGCAAGTATTATAACGAGGCGCGCGGAGATAGGCAAGCGGGATTTTGATCGGTGGGACGTACAATTCTGACGGCGAGAAGCCGGTTTTAGGTGAAGTGTTCTTGCGATTGAGTCCCATCTCATGAAAATGGGTTGGTATCGTGAGCTGAAAACACATATTGGCGTCTTATTTTTGCAGTCTTGCAGTAGTGTGGGTATTTTTAACAATAATATGCAGCAACTGTTGTCGAAAACGTTTGGGCGGTCAGATAAACACCTTGTGCCTCTCTAGCCATGGACCACGACTTCTTATTAGAGCCCTTTGAAAGATTCACTTTTGAGCCATTGAGGTTTGAACAATTCGCGGACTATCTTCACCAGAGCAGATCCAGCGCGCCCTCAGCAGAGGCCAAAGAGGCATTCGAAAACTGGTTATTGAGCTTTCATCGCAAAGCGCTACTGTTCTATCAGTCGCAATACAATCGACATGAACATGTTGTATATACGCAGTTCCGAAGGAAATACCGGATTGCCGAGGGCGATAATCCTGGTGGTTATGGGCGAGAGGGTGAATGGGCTACATGGCAAGTTAGATCTGGCCTAAATGCACATCGAGAAGCGTCTGAGTATCTTATCGAGTGTACTTCCCGGGCCGAAAGGGATTTACAAAACTTGGTAAGAAGCCGCCAGACTGAGCAAGGCTTGCGCGAATCAAATGCGTTATATCAAAACTTCTCTAACTACCCGGCGGGAGCGAAATCTCACCGGGAGATAGATGGGCTTTGGTTTGATAGCACCATCGACAATTCCCCTCTCGAGGCTCAAGAACTGCGAGAAATGCCTTACGAAGAGAAGTATCTCTTTAGTACTCACTGGAAACGAGTTCGGGCTGCAATGCTCTTAATAAACAGGGCAGTTTGTCAAGCCGAAGAATGTCATATGATGGATGAATCATGGTATGGAGAAAATTGGGAAACCGATTTGCATGTCCATCACCTGGACTACTCTAACAAGGGAAATGAACGATTTGCTGACTTGACCTTGCTCTGCAGCAAGCACCATCGGGCATGTCATAACGTATAACTCTACGGAGAGCCGGGAATCGAGATTGTGCAATTTTGAAACCGTTTGTCAAAGGATGCAACCGACTCGTTTCGCTGACGCTCGCGGCCGACTGAAGTGCTTGATCGGCGCTTTTGCGGTTTCAAGGTTAGCAGCATTTCTTTTTGCAAATAAAGGCAAACCACTCTTTACAGATAAACTTCGTTTTGATCCTGCCATCGAAGATCGTCTTTCCCCAAGTCTCATAGAGAGCTCTCAAATCTTCCACAGAAAAACAAGTTGATCGGATTGGAGCATTCAATTCTTTAAAATTTGAAATGATGAAAGAAGACAAAAAATGCCGGATAAAGAGGCGATTAATAGCCTTAACAGCAGTGTTTCAGAGTATCTGAGAGGGTTAAACCCGCAACCGCCCAAGGTTCTGTATCACTATTCGTCTATCAAGGCACTGCACCAGATTGTCTCTACCAAATCAATCTGGGCTTCAAATTTGCATTACTTGAATGATTCGCGGGAGTTTACGCTAGGTATTGAAATTGCCAACAAGCTTCTCGAAGTGAGAAAAAGCAAACCGAACAGCAATAATGATGTTCTAGAAAAAATGCTGAAAAGTATGGGTAGAAATAGACAATACAGTGCATTCATCGTATCTTTTTCTGAGAGAGGGGACCTTTTAAGCCAGTGGCGAGCATACTGTCCAACTCAAGGTGGATATAGTCTTGGTTTCTCTTGCAATCTGCTTCAGGCTCGTGCAAAAAATATTGGATTTGCACTATGTCAATGTGTTTACAATTCTTCTCAACAAGAGCGGATGGTTCAAGAGGTTATCGACATTGTTTTGTCTCACCTTGGTGGCTTGTATCATCCGAACCAGGAAACTGATCTACAAACAATTGAGATAGCCTTTCTGTTGTACATGCTGCCCGTTGCATCTTTGATAAAGCATTCATCATTTTCGGAAGAAGAGGAATGGCGACTTGTATCACTCCCGCTATCTGATATAAGGCCAAACATAAAATATCGTCCCAACAATTCTATGCTTGTTCCATATTTTGAGTTTGCTCTTGCGGAAGAGCCAGTGCCCCTTGAGCTGGACGAGGTGATTGTAGGGCCCAATTTGAATCCTGATTTGGCGAGATTATCTGTCGAGGCGTTTCTTAAATCACGATCAATCGTAGGCAGGAAGGAGGTAAAAATGTCTGTATCTCCTTACAGGGGTGTCTAATGATAAGACCCCAGGATGCGAACAAAGCAAACCCGTTTGTTGATGAAATACTCATCAATAGAACAAAATTGTGTTTGAGCTCCAGTTCGCTTTCGAGATATGGCCGCTCACGTGTTGGTACGTTGCGCGAATTCAAATTGATAGTCTGTATGCAAGGCATAACGTGCCAGTTGCTCGAGGAGATTCAACTGTTGCAACAAGCATTAGTTTTGGTATGTTTTTGAATGAATGAGCTTCTCGAACTACGAAGCTGTCGTTTCAAATAGTGTTTTAAAAAAACTACGGAAGAGAGAAAGCCATGTTTGAGCGCATTTCCATTAATCCCAACGTTTGTCATGGTCAGGCTTGTATTAAAGGCACCCGCATTCCCGTACATCAAATCGTTCTTATGCTTGCCAATGGCGATACGATTGACAGCCTGCTCGAGGCTTATCCAACAATAAAACGAGAGGATATACTTGCGTGTCTTGAGTATGCCGGATCATTAGCAGAAGAACAAATTACGCCTCTCGAAGTATTGCCAAGTTAGTGTGAAGGTTTTGATAGTGGAATGATAATTGTAGGTCTTTTAAAAGCCAAATGGAGTCAAGCTTCACGAAAGAGTGATGCAGGCCTTTAACCGTTTTAGCGACGAGGAATGGAAGGGACTGCTCATCATCATGCGAGACGCGGTCCAAGCCGTCTGGAAATCAAAACAGTGAGTGCGGTTGATTGATCGTTCTACCAGCGCATGTGCCAGAGGCTTTGCTACACTGCTTTGTTAACCAAAGTAAAGGCAAAAGGTTTTTGTCCCCGCAGCGCGCTTACTTTTAGTATGGAAAACCCAATAATGTTGCCGGCCTCATCCACCTTTTCCATAATCGCATCGTTGAAGGTTTCCTTGAAGCATCCCTTCGTGCGTTCGAAAAGTACTTCTAAATAATCTCCCTCTTCATCGTACCAGATTATCACTTCTTTTGCCATAAAACTATTCCAGACTCACGACTTCCACCTCGATGCGATCTTTCACCTCATGTTCCGCGCCTAAAAGGCGGTCGATTTCATCGAGTGTGCGAGCATGAAAATATCGTTCGCCACATTCCGCTTGAAATTCTTCGCGAACCCATTTTGTAATGGCCGGCGATAATTGCGCATCAATCCAAATCATCATGCCACGGGCACAGGATGGCTAATTTTTCGACTGACATATTGGAAACACGCCTGTAGGTCTTCTTTTTCAAGATCTGGAAGTTCATCCAAAATTTGCTCGGAACTTAGGCCGGCAGCATAAAGGTCCAATACATCTGAAACACGTATGCGCATGCCTCGCACACAGGGCCGGCCTCCACATTGCTCTGGATTGGCTGTGATTCGGCTTGAATAATTCATCATTTTGTTCGCCTGCATCACTTCATCAAAGATCGCTCGGACATGCTTTTTTGAAGATAAAACAAAGATCAAAGACATACAAGCTATTCATCAGGCCCTTCTTTCTGGAAGGCTTTACTTCGAATCGCTCAAATGCTACCGCCGCCATGGTCCGGCGCTAGTGTCTGTCTTCAAATTCTCAACCAAGCCTGTACTGACGATGTATCGCCTTCCGCACCCTTCTCTCTCTTGTCGTATTCGACTATAAAACTTGGTATTGACTTTGTCAATACACCATCTTATGTTTGCAGTATGGATATTCTATACAAATTCGAGGACGAAGAATTTGTTTGGAACGAGAAGATCGGATTCGCATTATCTCCGCCCGCAAAGCAACAAATGAAGAAGGGAAAATATATGAAGAAGCTTGAAATCAGAAAGCGGCCAAGCAAAATGGTGTCACTCAGAATTCCCTTGGATACCTTGGCACAATTGAAAGCAGTGGCCGAAGCAAAAGACCTGGGCTATCAATCACTGCTCAAACTGTACATCGGCGAAGGACTACGCGAAGATCTTTCTGCGATGAAGGCGCGTTCCTTGATGAACGAAACGGAAAACCTGCTTAGAAAACACCTGGGCAATGATCGAAAGCTTCACACCATTTTAAGTAAATTGCGCAAAGCAGCGGAGGCATGAGAGTATTCTCCGCTTGTTTTTGAGTGCTGGCCTCGGCTAAAAGTTCGTTTGAAAAGTAATTGCGCGTCATCTATGATGGGATTTCCGAAAGACCGGGCACTGTGCAATTGCGTCACAGGATTCAGATTGTGTGAAAAGGCTTGGTTTCAACGCCGGCTGAGCTTGTCGAAGCCGGATTTTTGAACTTAGCAC
>JBIOXB010000165.1:0-2727 GCA_044869275.1 bacterium | reverse complement strand
GTGGATGGGTGGATGGGTGGATGGGTGGATGGGTGGATGGGTGGATCAGTGGATGGGTGGATCAGTGGATCGGTGGATCGGTGGATGGGTGGATCGGTGGGAGATAACTGAAAATATGGAGGCGGGTGAGATGATTGAATATACGCGCTTGAGAAATAAGAATCGCGGCTATATGACCCTCAGGGTTTGGCACCAGGCGATAGAGTTGTACAAACTCGTGTGTCGGATTGTTTACACAGACAACAAGATCGATTTCAAGCTGCGCTCGCAAATTGCAGATGCGGCACAATCGGTTTCGGCTAATATCTCCGAGGGCTACAGCCGGCGATCCGTTCATGAGTATATCCAACATGTTTACATCGCACTCGGTTCCCTATCTGAAACACTTACACGGGCGATAGCCCTTAAAGTCGCAAGCCAGATTTCACAACAAGAATTTGATGAATTGGATGCTTTACACTACGAAGTAGAAAATCATCTATGGAAACTGTTGGAAAGTTTGGAGAAAAAGCGAGATGAAGGTTCATGGGTAACCCGCATTTCCGACAATATTGAAGAGTATCATCCACAATAATTTCAATCCAATAATCCAATAATCCAGTGATCCAGTGATCCAGTGATCCATGAATCCCTCAATCCCAACGCCCGACCTCTCCGCGCAACGCCTGACGCGGCACATGGTTGCATTTGGCCGCGTGCTGCGCCATGCCGGCTTGGAAGTAGGCACGGCGCAAATCATGGATGCCCTGCGCGCGCTGGCGCTGATCGGGGTTCGCAGTCGCGAGGAAGTCTATCAGGCGCTGCAGAGCATTTTCGTAACGCGGTGCGAACAGCTCGAGATTTTTGCGCAGACATTTCATCTTTTTTGGCGCGCCGCACGGCGTCTGCCGGAGACGGCAAACTTGATCCTGCCCATGATTGCGACGCCCGAAGCCGAACACGCCAAACCCCTGTTACGTGTGCGGCAGGCACTCCAAAATAGCGAACCCGCCGAGCCACGAGATCGGCCGCAATTCCGGCGCAAAGAAAAGCAGGCGTTCGAATTTATTTTGACTTATAGCCCGCTGGAAGTCTTGCGGCAAAAGGATTTTTCCCAATTCACCACGGCTGAAATTATCGCAGCCAAGCGCCTGCTGGCGGAAATGCGCTGGCCCATCGCGCCCAAGCGCACGCGCCGCATGGCGCCGGACAAACGCGGCCGCCTTTTGAATCTGCGCCGCACGATTCGCACGAGCTTGCGCCATCAAGGTGAGATCATCCGGCTGAGCTGGCGTGACCGCGACACCAAGCCGCGGCCCCTCGCCGTCTTGTGCGACATTAGCGGCTCGATGGAACAATATTCGCGCATGCTGCTGCATTTCATGCACGCCATGACCGCCGGCATGCGGCAGGTGGAAACGTTTGTGTTCGGCACTCGCTTGACGCGCATTACCCGCTATCTGCGCCGGCGCGATGTCGACGCGGCGCTGGCAGCGGTATCGAAGACCGTCAACGATTGGTCCGGCGGCACTAGAATCGGGGAAGCGTTGAAAACCTTCAACTATCTTTGGAGCCGCCGCGTGTTGGGGCGTGGCGCCGTGGTGATGATCATCAGCGACGGTTGGGATCGCGGCGAGGTGCCATTGTTGCGCCGTGAAATGAGAAGGCTCTCGTTGAGTTGTCACCGGCTGATTTGGCTCAATCCCTTGCTGGGCGACGAAGCATACCAGCCCTTGACCCAAGGCATGGACGCGGCCCTGCCTTTTGTTGATGATTTCTTGCCGGTGCATAATTTGGAGTCGTTGGAACAGCTCGGCGCGGCCCTGTCTGGCGGCACGAAAGCTCGACGTCATTAAAACAATGTAGTTCAAGAAGCACGGCCATGAAATTCTTGCGCATTCGGCCTCGTGAGGCCGTGGGCGATGTGATTGCTCATAATATTTTTGACGCAGTAGGCCGCCGCATTGCCACCAAAGGACAACTCCTGACCGCCGAAAATATCAGCAAACTTTCCGAGCTGGACCGCGCGTTCGTCTATGTTGCCCGCTTGGAAGCCGACGATGCCGGTGAGAACGAAGCCGCGCTGCGTGTCGCCGCTGCCGTGCTGGGAGCGGGAGTTTTTTCACCACATGCCGCCACCGGGCGCGCCAATTTGAAAGCAGCCACTGCCGGATTGCTACGTGTCAAGATCGAAGCGATAGAGGCCTTGAATGAAATCGACGACGGCATCACCCTCATGACTTTGCCGAATCATTCTCTTGTGGCTTCGGAGCAATTGGTCGCAACCGTCAAAATTATTCCCTTCGCGGTGCCGCGCAAGTCGGTTGATACCATCGAACGATTTTGCGCGAAGCATATGCCGGTTATTTCCGTTGCAGCGCTGCGGGCGCAGCGCACCGGATTGATTGTGACCGCGCACCAGGGCGTTACGCTTCCGCACCCTGCCCATCCGTCGCTCGTGATCAGCCAGCATGAGGCACTCGCCCTGGCATTCAAGCCGGCTTTGGGAGCGCGCTTACAACAGGCTGGTTCCTCTATTTTTCGCACGGATTTTGCGGAGCATGAGGTCGATGATCTTGCGCGTGCGATGCAGCAACAACTGCTGGGCGGCTGCGATATAATTCGGGGCTGCTGAAAAACTCAAAAGATCAAAAAAATCCTTTAAAACTGGGCATTTCCTGGTTATATTGTGTTGTTCAAGTGCAAGCTTTTTGAGCCAAACCCTGCAAAACCCTTGCACTTTTCCAC
>JBIOXB010000164.1:0-9134 GCA_044869275.1 bacterium | reverse complement strand
TGTTCCACTCTGAGATCGTGAAGCATTAGGCTGGTATAATATATTGCCCCAAAAGTACTTGAGATGATTGCGAAGAGCTGGCCTGGAGGAGCAGACGAGGGACGATTGCACGACATTTCGCATTTTCGTGAAATGTCACGTTTTTGCGATTTACGGCGCCGAATTGGATTTTTTGATCCCAAGCTTCTGTATGCGTGAGCGCAGCGTGCTGGGATTAAGCCCGAGCAGCCTTGCCGCGCCCTTGCTACCCGCAATGCGCCAATTGGTCTTTTCCAGTGTCTTCAGTATGTGATCACGTTCCACGTCTTCCAACTGGCGGCCGTTATGCGGCTCGCGTTCTTCTGCCTCGGGCATTTCGACGCGCAGTGTTGCCCCGGAGGAAATGATGACCGCCCGTTCGATCACGTTCTTCAGCTCGCGTACGTTTCCCGGCCAGGAGTATTGCTGCATTCTACCCAGCATACTTTGAGGGATGGTATCGATTTTCTTGGCAAGCTTGCGGGAAAACTCTTGCACAAAAAACTTGACCAGAATGGGAATGTCTTCGAGGCGCTCACGCAAGGGCGGGACGGTGATCGCATAGACATTGAGACGGTAATAAAGGTCCTCGCGAAACTTCCCATGGCGAACTTCCTCTTTCAGGTTGCGGTTGGTCGCGGCGATAATGCGAACGTTGACTTTCAAGGTTCGTGAACTGCCGATACGCTCGAATTCGCCGTCTTGAATGACACGGAGTAACTTCGCCTGCAAGTCAAGCGGCAGCTCGCCGATCTCGTCCAGAAGAATCGTGCCGCCGTCCGCCAGTTCAAACCGACCAGTCTGCTTGTGCAGCGCGCCGGTAAAGGCCCCTCTTTCGTGGCCAAACAGCTCGCTTTCGATAAGATTCGCCGGCAGGGCGGCGCAATCCACCTTGATGAGGGGCCGGTTGCTCCGTCCGCTTCGGCTATGGATGGCGCGCGCCAGTAACTCCTTGCCCGTGCCAGTTTCGCCCAGAATGAGCACGGTGGTGTCCGTGGGCGCGACTTGTTTGACTTTATGAAGAACGTATTTCAAAACTGCGCTTTCGCCGGTGAGCCCTTCAATACTGGAATCCAGCTTGAGCTCTTCCCGCAGGTAAACATTCTCTGCCTGCAGTTGCTCCTTCAAATGCGCGATCTCATCGAAGGCGGTGCGCAGCGCCTCTTCCGCGCGCCTGCGCTCGGTGATATCCCGCCCCACCGACTGGAATTCCAGGAGACGCCCTTGCTCGTCAAAAAAACCACGGTCGGTCCACTGCTGCCAGCGTGTTTCTTCGTTGGGAGCAATGACGGGGTGCTCGATCATTCTCACGGGATGATCCAGCGTGATCGAGGCCAGGTGCTGCTGCGCCGGAGCGCGTGCCTCTTCGGGAATGAGCGGCCAAAAGCTGCGTCCCACTAACTCTTCCTCCGAGCGCTGAAAGTACCGGCAATAGGCCTCATTGGCAAATGTGAGGGTGCCATCAGGCAAGAACCGGCAGATCAACTCGGTTTGGCCTTCCACGACTCCCCGATAGCGTTCCTCGCTTTGCTGCAACGCTTCTTCCGCGTGCCTGCGAGCGGTGATATCGCGCACTGCGGCAATGACCAGCATGCCTTCCGAAGTTGCAGTGGGGCTGAGGTTGATGTCCGTGGGGAATTCACTGCCATCTTTGCGCAAGCCATAAAGCTCAAGATTGGCCCCCATTGCCCGTACCTTAGGCTCGGCCAGATAAAACTTGCGGTGCTCGCGATGCCTTCCCCGGAAACGCTCGGGCACCAGGATCTCAATGCTCTTGCCCACCAACTCTTCCTTGAGATAGCCGAAAAGTTTCTCCGCCTGGGTGTTGGCCAACACGATCTCGCCATTTATGTTGGCAATAAACATCGCATCGGGGGCAGATTCGAGCAAGCCCTGGAACTTCTCTTCCGCTTTTTGGCGTTCCGCGATCTCGCGCCCCAGCTCGACGTTGCGCCGGCGAATGCTCCGCGTTCGCAACAGGTGTGCAGAAACGAGCGACAAAGCCAGAGACAGCAAAGCTGAAATGCGAAACCACCAGGTTTGCTCCCAGGGCGGCGTCACGACCAATGCGAGAGCTTTTCCTTCCTCGTTCCATACGCCGTCGTTGTTCGAGCCGGTCACGCGGAAAGTATATTCGCCGGGGCATAAATTGGCGTAGGTCGCGCGCCGGTTTTTGCTGTCGACTTCAATCCAGTTTTCATCGAAACCTTCCAGCTTGTAGCGATAGCGATTCTGGTGCGGCGCGCGATAATTCAAAGCCGCAAACTCGAAGGAAATCACTCGTTCTTTATAGGGCAATCGCAGCGCTTCGGTTTGCGCGAGGGCGCTTTGCAGTACTGATTCTCCCCCGATGGCAACGGGTTGGTTGGCAAGTTGCAACTCCGTCAGCACAATGGGCGGAGCATATGGATTATCCCTGATCGTGGCCGGGAAAAAGGCATTCAACCCGTTGGGTCCGCCAAAGAACATCTCCCCGCCGGGGCTTTTGAAACAGGCGCGAGCGCTAAAATCACTATTCAGCAATCCATCGTGGGCTGCATATTGGCGGCAGTTCCCGGTGTCGGGATTGAATTTGGCCAAACCTTCGGGCGTGCCGACCCAGAGATTGCCCTCTTCGTCTTCCAGGATACTGGCGATGAAGTCACTCGGCAATCCCTCTTTGCGCGTGTAATGAATGAAGGACCCGGCTGGCCGTTCGCCTTCCTCCTGCGTCAAGAGCTTATTAAGCCCGCCGGCAGTTCCAATCCACAGCGCGCCGGCGCGATCCTGGTGGAGGGCGTACACCGCATTATGACTCAAGCTGAGTGAATCCTTGGGATCGTGTTGATAGCGGATAAACAGCTGTTGGCGGCGATCAAAACGATCGAGACCATCGCTGGTACCGAGCCAAAGTATTCCGTCATCGCGGGAGTCTTCGCGAATCGTCAATACGGCGTTGGCGCTGAGGCTATGGGGATCGCCGGCCTCGTGCCGATAATGCGTAAAATCCTCCGTTTGCGGATTGAATTGATTCAACCCGCCCTCAGTGCCGATCCAAAGAAAACCGCGGCGGTCTTCGCAAATGGCATAGACGGTGTTCTCATTCAAGCTCCCGGGATTCCCAAGGTCGTGCCGGTAATGTGTGCATTTTCCCGTGCGGCGATCGAACCGATCCAACCCATTGAAAGTGCCAAGCCACAAAATACCCTGCCGATCTTCATGAATGGCCCAAACCGAATTGTCGCCAAGGCTGCTGGAATTGGCCGGGTTGTGCTGGTAGCGGCGCACCCGTTGCCGCCCACGATCAAACTGATTAAGCCCGCCGCCCTGCGTGCCCACCCAGAGGTTGCCGTCGCGGTCTTCGTAAATGGAGCGGACGTCGTTTTCGCTGAGGCTGTTGGGCTCGAGCGGATGGTTGCGGTAATGCCGAAACGGCTTGCGTTCGCGATCGTAGATGCTAACGCCGCCGCCGGCGGTGCCGATCCAGAGCAGGCCGGTACGGTCTTCATAAATTGAGACGACGTTGTTGTGCGTCAGTGCGCACGGATCGAAAGGATCGCTCTTAAAACGGGCAAAACGTGAGGCCGCAAAGTCATTCCCTTGGTCGCTGACATTAGAGCCCAGGACCAGACGATTCAGCCCGCCACCCCAGGTGCCGGCCCACAGCACATTGGATTGATCGACAAATACTCTGGCAACTTTGTCGTCGCTCAGACTGTGCTCATCAGTCGGGAGGTTTTGATAACGCCGGCAAGCGCCGGTTTTTGTGTTGAAGCGGTTGAGCCCGCCGCCCCAAGTGCCAATCCAAAGTATATCAGAGTTGAATGGATCAGCGCAAATACTGTAAACATTGTCGTTGCTGAGGCTGTTGGGGTTTGCGGGATCATGCCGATAGCGAATGAATGCTGGTCGAATGATTCCGTTTTTCGCTGCGCCAGCCTCGTCCGTTGGCAGAGTCATTTTATTCAATCCGCCGCCGTAAGTTCCAATCCAAAGTGCGCCGGTCTTGTCCTGATGAATGGCATAGACGTCATCATGGCTCAGGCTCTGTGGATTGTTGGGGTCTTGGCGGTAGCGATCAAAGGTGACGGCCTCATCATTGCCCTCAACACTGCGGACAAGCCGGTTGAGCCCTCCACCCCGAGTACCGATCCACAGTATTCCGGAGCGATCTTCGCACAGCGCCCCAACATGATTGCTGCTCAAACTATGGGGATTGCCCGGATCATGGAGAAAACTGCGGAAGCGCTCGGTGCGAGGATCGAACTTATTGAGGCCTCCGCCTTCGGTTCCAACCCAGAGTGCACCAGTGCGATCTTCAATCATGGTGTCGATGAAATTATCACTCAAACTGTGGGGATTGGCGGCGGCGTGCACAAACGTCACGGCGGCTTGGCCATCGTAACGAATCAGTCCATTGGTGGAGCCGAACCACATAAACCCGTGGCGATCCTGGAGGATGCTCCACACTCGACTGCCAGAGGCCGCCAGCTCGGGTGCAAGGCGTTCGAAGGTGACCGGAGGTTCTGAGGAATAGCCCCCAGGCTCATCCCCCTGGGAAGAACCGGCTCGAGCGTTGATCGAAGGGCTGGCCTCACAGAAGAACAAAAGCAGCGGGATGATTTTTGCGAAGAGATTATTCATACGCGTCGACAAATCAAATTGATTCAACTCCGTTGAGATTGGCAACCGAGGTGTGAAATGATGAGGGTGAACCGGAAAGGTTGCGACAACGCGAGATGGAACAAGGCGTGGTGGTTGGAAACGAGGTTAGGCGCGAGCCTTTCAGCGCCACATTTGCCTGCGCCGGCGGCGTGCGGGTGCCCGCGTCATAGACTTTACCGGTGCTCGAAATCGTGTTTCGCGTCTCAACACTTGCTTGATCTTGCTGGGGATGGGGCAGCGCGGGGTGTGCGATCAAAGCTGGTATGGCCCGTGAAACAAACAATACGACCGGCAGCAATCGAAGTCGCTTAGGGACTTGGGACATGTGTGTGCCCCAACTTTTTTCTCAGGCCCATTTTTTGGTTTTCGGATCCCCGAAAAAATCCGCGTCGTTACAATTTAATAATAAATTCGTGCTCGTCAAGAAGAAAAAAGCTGCTGACATTTGTTTCTGTGAGCGCCACAACCCAAACAAGCCGGAAACCAAAACCTCAAAACACAAAATCCTAAGATGGTTTTGAATTTTGAGCTTTGGATATTGAGTTTCTTTGCTCAAAAAACACAGATTTAACTTGCAATGGACTTAACGAGGTACTCCAGCGCCGTGCGGGTCTTGGTTTCCTGAGCGCCCGCTGGGTCGAGGCCGAGCTCACGCAAATGGTTATCAAATGCTTGCCGCGCGGCAGTGGCTTCACCCGGCTTGACCTTGATCGAAACCTCGAGCAAGTCCTCGCCGTTGGGAAGTCTCCACTCTTCAGAAGCCAGCTCGTAGGGGAAGCCCTTATGTTTCGTTTTCCAGCGCAGCACTCGAATCGGACCGAGCGGCTTGAGGGCTTCGAAGGCGACAGCATGGGGAAAGAACTCGCTGAGGAAGCGCTTTTGGTCGGTGGAGAATAGTTTTTGGATTGGGCGTTTGCCTTTCGCCACCTCCTCAATCTCGTCGCGTTTTTGCCTCATCGTGAGAGAGGCTGAGCAAACGACCCGATCGCCGACGCTATCCGCCTCGAGTTTAAAGCCCTCCCTCTTGGACCAGCTTGGCGGGACTTTCCCGGGCTCGACGGGCCTAATCTTGACCGTCGAATCGTCGTCGTCGCCTTTGACCAAACGTGCGCGCAGAGCAACGCCGGCGTTGTACAACTCAAGCTTGGCCGTATCGTAGAAATAGATCATCCGGATCTCGGCCGAGTCCTCGTCGAGCTTCAGCGCCCGCAGGCCCTGCAGCTCCTGATCCGGCCTGATCGTTACTTTAATTTCGACGCCCTGTACGCCCTTGATGTCAGGCGTGCTGGTGCTCTGGTTTTTTTTGCCATGATTCTTGGGCATGATTCTTCTCGAGGAATGATGTAAAACTCTTCGCGTCCTTGTTCATTTCTCACGCAAAGCGTACGCAGAGATGGCGCAGAGATTTTATTCTAAGTGGCTTTGAATTTTCAGTTTCGGATTTTGAGTTTTTTCGCTAAAAAAGAATGGATCTCACTTGTGATGGACTAGCGCGTGCCCGACGCCCTCACGCAGCGAAATCCCACATGATTTGTTCCGGTGTTGATTTCGCCCTTGCCGCGTGTGCCCACCATGTAGCGGGTACAATACTGGTCCGTGCACAGAAACGAGCCGCCGCGCTGCACGCGCTTCTTTTCCGCGGGTTCGCTCGGATCGAATGGTGTGTCCGGGCCTTGCGGATTGTGCGCCACACCGCCCAAGGCAAGTTGCTCATAATAATCGGGCCGGTACCAGTCGCTGCACCATTCCCACACATTGCCGGCGATATCGTAAAGGCCGTAACCGTTCGGCGGGAATTGCGCCACCGCCGCGATGCCGCGGAATCCATCTTCTGCATTGTCCTGCACCGGGAACTGGCCCTGAAAAGTATTCGCCCGCCATTCGCCATCCGGCATGAAGTCGTCACCCCAGGCATAGACTTTTCCAGAAAGGCCGCCACGCGCGGCAAACTCCCATTCGGCTTCCGTGGGAAGGCGCTTGCCAGCCCAATTGGCATATGCCACGGCGTCTTCATGCGCGATTTGCACCGCAGGATATTTCTCGCGGCCTTTCAAGTCGCTGCCCGGCCCCAGCGGATGGCGCCAATTCGCGCCGGGTAGGTAATTCCACCATTGATAATGATCGTTGAGCGCAACCGCATTGTCCGGTGGCGCAAAGACGATGGCACCCGGCACCAGATTCTCCGGCGGCGCCCCGGGAAAATCTTCCGCGCGCGGCGTGCGCTCCGCCACCGTGACGTAGCCCGTCGCTTGCACAAATTCTTTGAATTGCGCGTTGGTCACTTCGGTTTGGTCCATCCAAAAACCGTCGATATGAACGCGGTGAATGGGCCGGGCGTCGCTCATGGCATCCGGGCCGCCGTGCACGTGCGTGCGCGGGTCCTCGGCGCCCATGGAGAACTCGCCGCCGGGAATCCACACCATGCCTTCAGGTGCTTCGCCCGGCGCTGGAGCCAGGTTCGACACGGTTTCCATCGAAGCCGCATTCGCCGGGACGTTCTCAACCGGCGTGGTTGCTGCTTGACGTTGCGAATGGACCAACCAGCCAGCGATTCCCGCTGCCGCCAATATTACCACCAGCAGCAATGCTGTCCTGGCGTTTGATCGTCGGCGGTGTGCTTGCATGGAAGATTTCATTAAAAAGATTGGTTGGTCAAGCTCAGGACATCGCTCACCACGTCCCCGCGCCGAACTCGATAACGTACCTGAGCTTGTTGATATCAAAAAAGCCGTTGTTCTTGACGCCGAAGCGCACGCCCCAGAAGTCGGTGACGGCGGTGATGAATTTGAATGGCGAATGTGTCATGTTGACCCTGAATTTGATGCCGGTTTCCAGCACAAATTCTGTTGTAGTCTTGAGCTTCTTTTCACTGCCTTCCGGCGCAGGCTCCTTATCCCATTCCGCTCCTGCTGAAAAATAGGTGTCGATCCAGCGCGAGGCTGAGGGCGTGTAGTGCAACATCCAGGAAATATCGCGCAGGTCGTCGTCCTTCAGGATCAAGCGATGTGTCACAAAACCGCCGGCCATGGGCTCTTCGAGGTTTTTTACAATAAAGAATGGAAACACACCGGATACTCCCAAGTCGCCGTCCGCGTAGAACGCAATAGCCAGCGACTTGACAAACGATTCAGATCCGAGCCAGCGCGAGAACTGCTTTCTGCCCGTACTTTTCTCCACCGCCGGCCAGTTGGGATCGCCTTTGTCGGCGATGAAATGCTCGAGATCATGAGGCGCTTTTTCAGCAGAGGGAAATGGCCGCAATTCGTAAACGGCATGATCAGGCGCGTATTCGCCGCGTTTGACAAATTGTCTGCGCAGCGGACTGTCTTGTGGCAAAGGCGGAAACACGCGATGCTGGGGCTGGCGAACTTTGCTCATCCAGGATTGATATCCACCCGTGTACAACGTGCCGCCGCGAATCACGTCGCGCACCGCCCAGGCATCGTTCACGCGGCGGTTGACGTCGTAATTGGGCGTGTAATATCCGTCGGCGTTTTTGTCCGTGCATGTGGCGTGCTTACCCTCTTCAACCAAAAGATGCATGGGAAAGCGCGTGTATTCATCCACGCCGAGCGTGTTGTCATACCATTGCATGCCATGGGCTTTACCGATGACTTTTGACACGACGAGATGATAGCGCGAAGTTTCGCAGGAATCTCGCTGCCAGACCAACAGTTGAAACTCGGCAAATTCCACGTCGTGTTTGTGTCCGCCCAGTCCGGCCTCGGAAGGATAATAGAAGAAGAAATCCAAGTCGATGCCCGCGACGTTTTTCAAATCGATGATCGAATTGCCCCGGGCGCTGGCATCCGGTTCATAAACCGTGGCTTTGGCATCGGCTCTTTCCAGAATACTGCGCACGCGATAATAGACCACCGGCGCGTTCGTGCTGTCTTCAAAGGGAAAAGGCTCGGGAACCATGATGTCCTTGCCCGCCATGCCGCGCAACAATGGCTCGTCCGGCGAAAACCACAGCACCGGTGCACAATAGGCGGCGAGTTTTTCCAGCGTCATTTTGGTTTCGTTGCCGTACCAAATGATGGGTTGGAATTCGTCGTACTTGCCGCAGGGAATGGCTTGGGGATCGACGGTAAAGTCGAGTTTCTGCGCCAGCGCGATAGCGGTGTTGAATAGAATGGTGATTGAAACGAACAATGCAAATGGCACTGCAACCACGTTGCGCGCAGCTTGACGATTCATGAATTTGCTCCTTTGCCGGACGATTTAAGATTGAAGAATTGTGGTTCTCAATTTTTGAGGCTCGTTTGAGGCTCGTTCCCAAGTTATACTTGGGAACGACAATTCATTGTTTAGATCCCGGAATCGCGATGGCACCGGGAAAGTCGCCGGCCTTCTTTTCTTATTTCACGGCGTCCTCTGTTTTCATCGCTGCGACAAGTTTTTTTGAACCGGATCCCCACCGGGAGACGACCTGAACAGCCTGGGTGAAAGGGACGTTTAGAGGATGCACG
>JBIOXB010000163.1:0-78482 GCA_044869275.1 bacterium | reverse complement strand
GAACATGTCTTAATGTACAAAACGGCATAGGCTCAAATCAAGATAGTAGGTTTTCACTACATGGCGTTTCGCACCAAAAATGGTGATAGCTCTATTATCTCCGTACGAAACCTAGGCAAAAAAAAATTGAAGTGTCGAACTCGGGCTAGTACACTGTTATCTTAGTTTTTTTAGTCATGGTGAGCGGAGTCGAACCATGCCGCCCTTCGACTTCGCTCAGGGTGACCTTCAAAAATTAAGGTTACAATGCACTAGTAGTTGCTTTTTTTGCAAAGATTCGTGCTGCATATGCCTCCATTCTCGAAACCAGCGACATCCTTTTTTACCCAGGCCGGGCCGGCGCGACGTCGTTTGTTCAACCTGGCGATGCTCTGGGCGAGTTGGACACTCTTTGGCTTGTTCATGGCATGGCAGGTATACGCCATGGGCCGGCGGCTGGGCCGCGAAATGACATGGAACAAAGCGGTGGCGGCGGAGCTGATTTATGCCTATGCCTGGGCGCTGCTTACGCCGTTGGTGCTGTACCTGGGCCGGAAGTTTTACCTGGAACGCGGGCGTTTCATTTCGCGATTCTGCATTCATGCGCTGGCGAGCATTGCCGTCGCGCTTTCGCACCGCGCTTTGTTCACCTCAGCCCGAGGATTCTACGACGCTTTTCATGCAGACAAGCCATTTCTCTCCGGCGACTTCGTGACGCATTTGATCAGCTACCTGGACTATGGCGTTCTGCTCTATTGGATGATCATCCTGTTGCAGCATGCTTTCGCCTATTACCGCCGCCTGCAGGAGAAAACGGTGCAAGCGGCACAACTGGAAACGCAATTGGCGCAGGCGCAATTGCAAACGTTGCGCATGCAGCTGCAGCCGCATTTTCTGTTCAACACCCTCAACGCCATTTCCGTGCTCATCCCGAAAGACCCGGAATCCGCACGCCGTATGCTGCGGCATTTGAGCGAGTTTCTGCGCTTGACTTTGCAGAACCACGGCGCACCATTGGTTCCGCTCGAGAGCGAATTGGAATTTTTGGAGCGCTATCTGCAGATCGAGCGCGCGCGCTTCGACGATCGCCTCACGATTCAACGCGACATCGCCGCCGAGACGCTGAATGCACAAGTGCCGAATCTGATTTTGCAGCCGCTGGTGGAGAACGCCGTGCGGCACGGCCTGGCGGCGCAGCGCGGTCCTGCGCTGATTGCGATCTCCGCGTCTCGCGAAAACGGCAGGTTGCGACTGAGCGTGCGCGACAATGGCCGAGGCCTGGGATTCGATCAAGCAATCCGTGATGGTACCGGCCTGGGTCTGTCCAACACCCGCTCACGCTTGCAACAGCTTTATGGCGATCGACATCGTTTCGAGCTGAGCAATGCGGAAGCAGGAGGAGCGATTGCGGTAATGGAGATTCCGTTTCAAACGGTAAACTAAAACTTCGAACACTTTACACGTTACACTTTACACGTGTAATGTGTAAAGTGTAAAGTGTAACGTGTAACAAGAGTTCTTGGGATTCCGAAATGCCTGTGTCCAAAATCCGTTGTGTCATCGTTGACGACGAGCCCCTGGCACGCGAAGGAGTGCGCGAGCTGCTGGCGCCGGCGGCAGATTTTGAAATCATGGCTGAGTGCGGTGATGGTTATCAAGCCCTCGCAGCCTGTGCGCAGCACGAGCCGCATCTGCTCTTTCTCGACGTGCAAATGCCCGAGATGGACGGCTTCGAAGTGGCCGCCGCCCTGTCCGCGACTGATTCTCCTCCGGTGATCATTTTTGTTACGGCATTTGATGAGCATGCCCTGCGTGCCTTCGACGCGCAGGCGCTGGATTATTTGCTAAAGCCGATTGATCCCGAGCGCTTTCAAATCGCACTGGCGCGCGCGCGCACGCTGATGCAGACACAAAAAGAGGATTTCTTTCGGCAAAAACTGCTGGCGTTGTTGCACGAGCAGGCCCGCGGCCGCAAGCGCCCCCAGCGCTGGCTGGTGAAATCCGGTGAGCGCATGTTGATTTTGCACGCCGGCGACATCGATTGGATCGAAACCGCGGATGAATACGCCTTGTTGCATGCGCACGGCAAGAAGCATCTGCTGCGCACGACGCTGAACATGCTGGAGCAGCAGCTCGATCCGGAAAAGTTCCTGCGCATCCACCGTTCTATCATCGTCAATCTCGAACGCATAAAGGAAATGCAGTCCCAGTCGCATGGCGACTGGTTAGTGCTTTTGCAGGACGGCACGACTTTGAAGATGAGCCGTAATTACCGCCACAAGTTGCTGGGTGTCTTTCAAAACCCGCCTTAGCAGTATGCTGAAAAACTCTTTTGAATGTCATACCCGCGAAAGCGGGTATCCAGAAAATCCAACAAATTCATGGATTCCCGCTTTCGCGGGAATGACGGATCAGAGCAATTCGAGACTTTTTCAGCATTCTACTCAAGGCTTTTTTAGTTGCGATTCTCCTTTCGTTGCAAAACTCAGTTAGCAACCAGCGCGCGTCACGGCATCGCACCTCCCCCCCTTTCACCCTCCTGCAATTCCCTTTCATCCACAAAATTCTCCGTTTCGGCGCAGCGCCGTTGCATGGCAGAAATAGCATCAATACTTTCCGCCGAATCCTATTCATGCATGATTGGAGACTCGGATGAAGCTCAGACACGCCCTCCCGACAATCGTTTTAGCGGTGCTGCTACCAGTTTGCGCACCCTCGCCGTCCGGCACATCGCGCGCCGCGCTGGAATCGCTGGTACAAGCCGAAATGTCTTTTGCCAGAACTTCCGTGGCCAAAGGCATACGCGAAGCATTCTTGACTTACTTGGCCGACAGCTGCATTGTTTTTCGCCCGCATCCAGTGAATGGCCCGTCGGTGTATCGCGCGCGGCCGGAGGCACCCTTCACGCTCGATTGGCGCCCAATTTATGCAGATGTTTCCAGTGCAGGTGATTTTGGATATACCACCGGCCCCTGGCAGATCACGGACAACAGCCCGCAAAAGAGGCCGCCAGGCCATGGCAATTATTTTTCCGTTTGGCAAAAGCAAGCCGATGGCAATTGGAAGGTGATCATCGACCTCGGCATTTCCAACCCCGAGCCGAAAGATCTGCCTCCCACGTGGCAAGCTCCAGCGCTCAACCCTTCATTCGCGTCGCGGGCGCACACTCCGGCTGAAATCGAGCAAGAAAAATCCACTCTGCTGCAAAGGGACCTTTCGTTTTCTGCAGCCGTGCCGGCAAGCGGCTTGGTGGCAGCCTATCAATCTCATCTCGCCAGCGAGGCGCGATTGCTGCGCATGGGCGAATTTCCCCTTACCGCTAGCGAGGCTATTCGTACCAAGCTCTCGGAGCGTCAAGGCGCTTCTTCCTGGCGACCGCTGCGCGCAGAAATGGCCCAATCGCTCGATTTGGCTTACACGATGGGCGCGTACGAGTTCAAGCCGGCGCGGCAAGGGGCGCCACTGGAAAAAGGTTACTACGTTCGGGTTTGGAAAAAGCAGGGCGAGGGCGCTTGGAAAGTCGTCTTGGAGGTGGAGAATCCCTTGCCGCCGGAAATGAACGAAGCGGGCAATTGAACCATACCCGCGCGGCCAGCGCCGGTGGCGGCGGCATACGCAGCGGCGATGGTGCGCCTCGCCTCTTGAACAATGTCATTCTCTCCAATCGCGCAATGTACGGCGGCGGTGGTATTTGGGTGAATAACTCTCTGGTGGGATCGCGCCTGCCCAGCCTGATTGAGAATAACACTATCATTGGCAACTCCTCCTCCGGAACGCTTACTACTCCCATAGCGGCGCGCGGTGGAGCGCTCATCGTCTCGAACAACGCGAATGTGGTGGCGCGCAACAACATTCTTTGGGCGAATACTCAAGCACAGGGCGGTCCAGTCCTCGCCAGCGGAGCAGCCTTCGCTTTGTCGTACAGTGCGATTGAAAACGGTTATGCCGGTACCGGAAACATTGCGGTTTATTGCAAGATACTTTGTTGATTTACAGCAACGATGGCGCCGCCGCGAGTCCGGCAAGAATTCTATTGCTCGGGAATGCGAATCCTACACCCCGGATCAGCGTGAATACCGCATTGCTGAACTTGGGAGATATCGACGCCAACACGCCGCGGGTCGACACCACACTTTATATTTATAATTTGGGAACTGGCACGGATTCAGTTTATCTCACGCTCGACTATCGCGGCTTGGCACCGGCGTCCACCCTGGCCCTTTCGCCCCTCGCCGCCCAAGTTTCTCCGGGCGATACTTTTTGGCGGAGACGGAATAGGTTTCAGTGTGGGTATTCGATGTGCTGAGAAAGGAAGTGGCGATTTTGAAGAATGAAAGAATGGCGGCCGGCGCGCATGCCGTGACATTTGATGCGAGCCGGTTCTCGGGGGGCGTCTATTTCTATACCCTGCGCGCCGGTGCTTCGGTATTCAGGCGAAAAATGATTTTGCTGCCTTAGCAGGATGCTGAAAAACCCGCGAATTGATCGGAATCGTCATTCCCGCGAAAGCGGGAATCCATGAATTTGTTGGGTTTTCTGGATGCCCGCTTTCGCGGGCATGACTTAAACAAGAGTTTTTCAGCATCCTGTTAGGACTAATTCCACATCTTGAAAACAAAAAAAGCCTCTCCAGATGAAAGGCTTTTCATTCGTGCCGGACAGATGATCACGCCCGCTTGCGAAATCCCTTCACCAACATCCCCAGACCGATCGCGATTAATATGACCGGCCAATAACGGCTCATATCGTAAAAGAAATCGAATTCGCGCAGAAACGCAGCGCCTCCGAAAAGCAAAAGCACGCTGCCGGGAATGAGAATACCCCATTCCCTGGGCATGAACACGAACACGGCGATGCACCCGACGCCGCCGGCAATCAGCCAGATGGGCCATGCATTATAAACGTAAGGAATAAAATCAAAGTTGCGCAGAACAAAAAAGACGGCCAGCGTTAAAAAGAAAAACGTGGCAAACACGCCGTCACGATGGCCCCACCCGCGGATGCGCGTGGCGGCCAAAGCGGCAAACAACAAGAAAATGAAGGGATAGACATAATCGAAAGGCGGAAACGGCCAATCCAAACGATCGGCCAGCAAAAAAGTGCCGAGCACGATCAAAATCGCGCCCGCAGCAAAGGATCGTCCTCCTCGCGACATGGCAGCCTCGTTCGTTTTACGTTCGTTCCGTCGCCAGTACCTCAGTTCACGCCGGTTGACGGCGCGGTGTTGTTGGCTTCTGGCTTTTGCTCGGGCACGACCAGCATCAATACAATGTAAGCGATGATACCGAGAAAGAAACCGCTGAAAAAGGTCAACATGACCCAACCCACGCGCACCAGCGAAGGGTCGATACTAAAATACTCGGCGATGCCGCCGCACACTCCACCGATCATGCGATCGTTGACCGAGCGCGTCAAAGCTTTTGGTTTCACGCGATTTTCTCCGGTTGGGGTGAAGCCCGCCACGGGCGCTTCCATGGTGCTGATCATCGTCGTTTGCGTTTCGCTCCGGCCCGTGCCGCGCAGAACTAGCATCACCCCCAACAAAATCAGGACCACGGCAAAAACGAGTCCCCAGCTCATCCAGTGCGGAACAAGATAATCGTCCCAGTGCCAGGGCACCAAAAAGTCAAAGCCTTGGCGTTCGGCCAGCCACACCACGCCCAATATAATGAAGATCGTTCCTAAAACATACCGTCCCGTATTCGAAGCAGGTCGCGGCGTGGACGCCGCTGCAGCACCGAGGGGATTGTCTGGCACCACCGCCCAGGCGACGATGTAGGCTAAAACACCGAACAATCCGAAAAAACAGCTCATCACCCACAGGACGCGCACGAGCACGGAGTCAAGGCCAAAGTATTCGGCCACGCCGCCGCACACGCCCGCGATCTTGCGGTCGCTAACCGAACGATACAACCGGCGCGTCGCAGTGCCTGCCCCGGGATTGAATGTTTCTGGAGAAGTTTGTTCCGTCATCTCTCTGTTTGAATGATATCGCTTCTTGACAGTTTGTTCCCTTTAGCAGCCCATTTAACGAAAATTTGGCAGACAAGTTTCAACTCTGACGTGAATACTTTTGTTCAATGGCGATAATTCTTTCAACGCGCTTCCCATGGCGGCCACCACCGAATCCGGTTTCCAGCCAGACCTTCACGATTTCTTTGGCAATGTCAATGCCCAAATTTCTGCTGCCCAGGGCCAGCACGTTCGTGTTGTTGTGTTCACGGCTGTTGCGCGCGGTATAAGTATCGTAGCAGGCCGCCGCACGCACACCGGGAATTTTGTTCGCCGCGATGGCAGAGCCCACACCAGCTCCATCGATCACGAGGCCGCGTTGCGCCCCGCCCGACGCCACTCTTTGCGCCACCAACTCGGCGATATCCGGATAATCCACCGGCGCTTCGCTGAAAGTGCCCACGTCTTCAAAGCGAATCGACAAACCGCGCAAAAAATCCTTCAACTGTTCTTTAAGTGTGTAGCCGCCGTGATCGGAGCCAATGACAAGCAAGCCGGCCTGGCCGGATGCTGTTGGCGTTGCCGGCTTCGCCGGAGAAGTTGCAGCGGAAAGCTTGGCAGATTCATCGATCAGCGCCATTTTTCGCGCTTTGGCCGCATCCTTCGCCGCCGGTGTAACGATGATCCCGGCCGCCAGCACCAACTGCCTTTCGCCTTTCTGCCAGGCTTGAATGACGTCGCGCTCGGTCAAGACTTTCTTCGCTTTTTCAGATCGCGAGGAGGGCATAAAGCCTCAATCCATTGCTAGGCATTTCGATCTCAAGACCAGGAGTTTCACACCGGAAGCTAATTCGTCGAACCCGCGAGGCCGGTCATCGGCACGAATTTGACGCCGACCGATTCCGTGCGGCTCAGGTTGCCTTCCAAATCTTTGGTTAAAATCACCAGCCGCTGATCTTTGTCTCCGAGCGGCAGAATCATGCGACCCCCCCGGGCCAACTGCTCCACCAGCATTTCCGGAACATGATTGGGGGCGGCGGCCAGAATGATGCGATCGAAGGGCGCGGCTTCGGGCCAGCCGATGTAGCCGTCGCCGTTGCGCAGGTGCACATTGGCATAGTCCATTTCTTTGATCAAATGGGCCGCGCGTGCGGTCAGCTCGGGTATGATTTCAACCGAATAGACCTCGTGGCAGAGGAAAGACAACAACGCCGCTTGATAACCCGAGCCCGTGCCGATCTCAAGAACTCTTTCGACGCCGGCCAGTTGCAGCGCGTCGATCATGAACGCCACGATATAGGGCTGCGACACGGTTTGATCGAAGCCCAAAGGCACCGGACTGTCCTCGTAAGCCGTCGCTTGAAAGCGTTCGGGCACGAACAAATGGCGGGGCACATGGCGCATCGCTTCGAGCAGGCGCTGATCATGTATGCCGCGGCGCTCGATTTGTTGCTCGACCATGCGCCGGCGCTTGCCGGCGAGCTCATCTTCGCTCAACTCATTTTCTTCCCACCAGAAAGTGCTCATGTTTTTGTGCTCTGACGAATGCAATCAACCACAAGGGCCTCGTTTACGGCTCACGTTCAACGCCTGGCGCAGCACCAGCCGTCATTCCTGAAACCTAACCGTTTTGTTCAGTCGCGGCTCGTGCGGGCCCGCGCCGCGGCAATCATGGCTTCCACATGCGCAGCGGCGGAGCGCGGCAGGGCGCTCAAATGATATCCTCCTTCCAGCACGGAAACCACGCGATCGCCGCAGTACTGCCGCGCCTGCTGCAACACCAATGCCGTCATCTCCGCAAAATCATCTTCGGTCAATTGCAAATGCGCGAGCGGATCATCACGATGCGCATCGAATCCGGCGGAGAGCAGGACAAAATCCGGCTTGAAGCCGGCGAAGGTCTCGTGCATGGCCTGCGAAAAGAGCGCGCGATATTCCGCCGCGGGCGTGTATGGCGCAATGGGCAAATTGCGCGTTGCGCCCTCACCTTCTCCGGCGCCGGTTTCATGCTCACGGCCCGTGCCGGGATAGAGCGGCCATTCGTGCGCGCTGAAATAGAACACGTCGGCGCGAGCATAGAAGATATCTTGCGTGCCGTTGCCGTGATGCACGTCCCAATCGATGATCAATACCCGTTCGGCGCGACGATTGCGGCGCAGCCATTCCGCGGCAATCGCAACGTTGTTGAACAAACAAAAACCCATGGCGCGATTCACTTCGGCGTGGTGGCCCGGCGGCCGCACGGCGCAAAAAGCGTTTTGCCATTTGCCCGAGCTCACCTGGTCAACCGCAGCCACCGCGGCGCTGGCCGCCAACAATGCGGCGGTGAAAGAATGCTGCGAGGCCACCGTGTCCGAATCCAGCATCACCAGATCAGCCTGGCAGCTCTTGGCGATGTAATCAACGTACGCCGGCGGATGAACCAGCTCCAAAATCTCGCGTGATTTTGGCGGCGGTTCGCCCGCTTCCATTCTCTGCAAGAGCCCGGCTGCTTCGAAATGTTCCATGATCGCGCGCAAGCGCGCCGGCTGCTCGGGATGGCCTGCGCCGGTGTCATGATGCAAGAACGTACGATGATAGTAAAAGCCGGTCACGAATGACTCACCAGTAGAGTTCACCCACAGAATCTAACTATCACAATGGATTTACACGTTACACTTTACACGTTACACCTTACACGTGTAAAGTGTAAGGTGTAACGTGTAAGACGCAAAAACTCATCACCTCACCTCGAGCTTCGCCGACTGCGCGCCGGCACGCTCGTGAAAGCGAAGCACATATTCGCCCGGCGGCAACGGCCCGATCATCACGCTGTCGGCAAAAGGAATGAGCATTTGAATTGCCATCACGTTGGGATCGTACTGCGCCCACGGCGTGATTTCAACCACCATGTCTTTCACTTCCACCTGCGTGTGATCAAACTTGTACGCGCCGCTGGGGAGGTTGCCAGTCACTTTCAGCACCGTTTTTTGTTGTGCTGCCAGCGCAAAGGCTTTCGGCATTTCGTCGAGATAGACTTTCTGCAGGTTGTCCGTTTTCATCAACGTTCTTGGAGGTTGCTTTTCCGGCGCCGGCAGCGGCTGCGGCTTGTCGGTGGATTGGCAGCTCCACCAGTTCAACCCCGTGAGCAAGGCGGCGGCCAGGATTTTCGCACGGTAAAACATTCGCAATTCCAGCTTCATTTACAAGTTCTTTTCTTTGGTGAGCGCGGCCAAAATGTCGCGGTGAATGCGAAAAGCGACGTTCGGCGGCAACGCGGAAAACTTAAAATAACGCGCATCCCAGGCATCATCCCCGGCCTCGATCTCGCCCCGTAAAATTTCTGCGCGATAAACCACGAGAAGAATTTGATACTCCCAATACTCGCGCGCGGAATAAACGCCGTACAGGCCGCGCACGGCGATATCCAGATTGGTTTCTTCCTTGGCTTCACGCACCGCGGTTTCTTCCGCGCTTTCACCCCACTCCACGAAACCCGCGGGCAGACTCCAATCGCCCACATGCGGCTCGAACTTGCGCTGCACCAATACAATTTCATCACTGCGCTGCAGGATGACGGCCGCCGCCGGAATGGGATTCTGATAGAAAATGAATTTGCATTGCGAACAAACTTGCCGTTCTCGCCCTTCGGTGAACTGAAAAAGCAACGGCCCGGCGCACTTCGGGCAATAAAGAAAATCCTTTCTCATCTTTCACGTCGTCCTATTCTTTTGCCGCGCGGACAAAATCCTCGAGGCCACGCACGATGGCATTCACGCCCTGCTCTTGCACGCGCGCATCCAGAATGGCGGCTTCCTCGAGCGGGTGCATGATGAATGCCGGCTCGATCAGCACCGCAGGCATGCTGGTGATGCGGCAGACCGCCAGGTTATCGTAGTACAGGCCGAAATTAGGAAGCTTCAAACTCACTAGCAACCTTTTTAAAATCCGGTCGGCGAGCAGATAGCTGTGCGGATGGAAATAGTAAACGCTGCTGCCGTGATTGAGAAACGGATTGACGCCGTCCGGCAGCGCGTTGAAGTGCAGGCTCACAAAAAGGTCGGCATTGGCCACCTCGGCGTATTTCGCCCGCGCGCCCAGCGTGATGCCTTCCTGCCCTGAACGCGTCATGAGTACCCGCGCGCCGCGCGCTTCCAGCTTTTTTTTCAGCAATCCCGCCCAAATCAGGGTCGTGGTCTTTTCGTTCGAGCCGCTTGGTCCGATCGCGCCTTCGTCCGGGCCGTGGCCGGGATCCACGCAAATCCACAAATCTTTCAGCGGCCGCTGCGGCCAGCCTGGCAGCTTGGGCGTCTTCTTGATGTCGAGAATGAGATTCGAATTTTCAAAAAAGGCGCGATACCCCCATTGCTGTTTTTGATTCAGGTCAATGCGCAGACGGTATTTTTGATCGCGTTCCTGCAACCAGCGAATCTCGCCCACCAGTGAATCGCCTTCATCGTGGCGAATCCAATCCGTGTCCGCGGTCACGCCGTAGAGAATGATTTCAATGCGGTTCGGTTTCGTGCTCTGCTCGATCTTGAAAGGCACGCGTTCCTGCAAAAAGATGGTCAGGCGCGTGCGGTCGGGAAAGCCCGTGGTGCGTGCCACTTGCGCGATGCTTCTGGCGGGCGGCGTGCCCGCGGGCAGAAACTCGCAATCCGTGCGCGGCACCCAGATGGTTTCGTCGTGCAGCAAAGGGACGCGATAATAGTCGCCGTCCCGGCCCGAGACGGTGAGCTTCACGCCCGCGGGCAGAAAAAACTGATACGCCTTGCCTGGCGCCGTGCGGCCGATAGTGAGCTCGCTGTTCAAGTGCGCCACGCGCGGCACGCGCTCCGCTCGCACACTGAGCTTGCCGGGCGCGATCGCTCGTGCGAGCTCGCCGCGCGCGTTGGTAAATTGAAAAAACACCCGGGCGGCAAACGCGGTATCCGCTTCACGAATCTGGTAAACACCGGTGTAAATGCCCGGCACTTCCGGCGTGCTCGGGGGCTTGGCCCGGCCGAATACCGCTTCGCCCCAATAGAATTGTTCCCGCGCCGGCTGCTCCGCCATGGGCAGAAAGCTCGCAACGCCTTCAATTGAAAAAGTGGCGCGCACGCCTGGCGAGCCCTTGAGCGCGACACCCAGCAAGTCTCCCGGCGAGAGCTCCAAGTCGTTTGCGGGAAAAATAAAACTGGTATCGATCGTCAGCGGCATGAGCGGAGAGGCAAGCAAAAATGGCGGAATATTGACTTGCCGCACGGAGACGGCGGAATCAGAGTCCGCCGTGGAATCGCGACGCACCACGACGCGAAAGGAGAATCGGCCAGGTTGGACCGGGACCATGCCCAAGAAAGTGCCATTGGGGTATCGTTTCGGGTGCACGCCGTTGATGGCCAATTGCGCAGAGGAGGGCGAATAATTTCCAAAGATGAAAGTCGAGTCGTAAGCCGTGACAGTCAAATCCTCGCGGGGGTAGATAATCTCGACTTTCAAGTCTTGCGCGTGCAGCGGGAAAAAGAAGGTGAGACAAAAGACGAGCACGCTCTTCAGACAAAGCCCTTTTGTGTCATGCGGTTGGAATGCTCCCGCGCACTCGGCACCATCGTAAAATGATTCGTGCTGCAGTTGTTGGGGAAAATTCCAATGGCATGCCATAGAGAGCTGCTCGTTTGTTAGAAACCTGGAATGGAGTTGCGCAACAAAATACGCCTATGCAAGCTGGGCAAGGTGCTCCTCGAGGATGGGCGGCGGCGTCTGCCGCAGTAAATACCGCACGCCGGCCAGCAGCACGCCGAGATCATCCAAGTGGCCGATGATCGGAAAAACGAAGTCGGGAATCAAATCCAGCGGCGAGATCAGATACGCGAGCGCCAGCCCGAACACGAGTTTGCCGGCGAGCGGGACGCGGGGGTCCTTGAGCAAGCGCAGCACCAGGCGTGCGGTTTTGGGCAAGTGCAACAGCAAGCGCCAGAAGGAGGGATCACGCATGGCTTTGGAGGTTGTGCGAAAAGGCATGAGTTTATCCAAAGTCAAGAAAGTAAAGCGATGAATTCATCCACACTCAAGCCAGCTTCCCGAATGATTGTGCGCGAGGAACAGGCTCGCCGTGTTTCTCAAGGCTTCCGATATAGGCTTGAATGGCTTCCTGAACATTGGCTAAAGCTTCACCACGAGTCTTGCCTTGTGAAACACAACCGGGCAATGAACCATTTTTACTCGTGAAGAATTAATGATAAAAATACTCCGTCCGCAACATCACTTCCACCACTTCCTCCGCTGCCAATTCCGTGCGCGTGATCGGGCAAATCAGATAGGCGTTGCTGGCGGCATAAGTCACGACGTCGCCGCTGCCCTTGGCCGGCAGGGGGCGGACAAAAAATTTTCCGCTTTCGTACCACGCCCACGCCGGCGCATAGAATTCGCGCTGCGAGCGGTTGGCAAAACGTTCGACCAATTGCGCGTGCACCATGGGATTTGCATAAACGCCGAAGCCCATCATTTTTCGCATCGCCGGCCGTACCAATAATTCAAACATCGTTGCCGCAGACACGGGATTGCCGGGCAGGCCGAAGATCAGGATGTTGCCGGCGCGCGCAAACACCACGGGTTTTCCCGGCTTCACCGCGACTTTGTTGAAAAAAATCTCAAAGCCAGATTGCGCAAAAACCTCCTCGACAAAATCAAGATCACCCGCGGAAACGCCGCCGGTGAGCAGCAACATATCACCGTTCAAGCCGGACGCGATTTTTTCCCGAAGGTCATGCTTTTGATCGCGCGCCACGCCGAGCAATTTGGGCGCGCCTCCCGCCTTTTCAATTTGCGCGAACAAGGCATAGCCATTGGAATTGCGAATTTGGGCGCGCACCGGTGTGGCGGTGATTTCAACCAATTCATCGCCGGTCGTCAAAATGCCTACTTCCGGCGCGCGAAAGACACGCACTTCGCTTTTGCCGACGGCCGCCAGCAAGCCCATGGCAGCCGGGGAAATAAAAGTACCGGCGCGCAAGACGGTTTCCCCTTGTTTTGCTTCACTGCCTGCCGGCGTAATGTTGGCGCTCGTGCTGACGCGCTCCAAAACTTCAACATGGTTTGCTTGCTCGCACGTGCGCGTTTTTTCGACCATCTGCACCGCATCGGCGCCGGTTGGCACCGGCGCGCCGGTCATGATCTTGGCCGCTTGTCCGGGCTGCAATGCAAAATCCGGAAACGTGCCGGCCGCGATACTGGCAACGACCTGCAAGCGGGTGGGCGCCGTGGTCAAATCAGCCGCGCGCACGGCATAGCCGTCCATGCTGCTGCGCGGGAACGGCGGCATATTCACGTCCGCGGCCACGTCTTCTGCGAGCACCCGCCTGGCAGCACGGAGCAAAGGCACGGTCTCCGCCTCCAGGCGCGGCGTGCGCTCGATCACGATCTCATAGGCCTCACGCAAGCTAATCATCGCGACGCACCACGTGGGATTTTACATTATAATTTTTTCTCAGATCGTCTGCGCACTTCCAGGCTTCGTCCCGTTGGGAGAAGGATCCCACCCAGACCAAATAATACTTGCGCGCGCCGTCTTTGCGCTCGTGCACTTCGGTTTTATAGCCCGAGCCTCTGAATCGTTTTTCCAAATCCTGCGCTTTGCTCTTTTCCGAGAAGGCGCCCGCTTGCACGGCATAGCGTGAGTTTTCCGGGCGGGCGTCCTGGTTTTCGGATTTCGGATGCTCCTCCGTTTTCTTGTCCGCGGCAGTGCGCGTGGCCTCAGCTGCCGCCGGCGCCGTGGTCCCCAGCTTGGCCAGATCCTCGCGTGCAAAATCCGCCATCCATGTGCCGGGGGAGCTCTGCAGAACGGTCAGCAATTCCTCCCGCGCTGGCGCCGGCTGCCCGGAGATCATCGCTGCCTTGGCTGCGAAGTATTGGCCGGATACGGCCAAAGGTGAGCGCGGATAATTCGCGGCCAATTCCTGAAAGAATTCCCGCGCCCGCATATAGCTCCCACGCGCGAAATGATACTGCCCCAAGCGATACAGCGCGCGCTCGGCAAATTCCGAGCTTTTGAAGCGTTTTGCCACGTTTTGAAAAGAGGAGGTGGCAGTCTCCGCATTCTCTTCAAACAATGCGCGATAGTAGGCGGCCAGGGACGAATTGGGATCGCGTTGATACGCCGCATTCACACGCTCTTGTGCGACGGCGATTTGATTTTCCGCCAATAAGGAAAGAATTTCCGGCTCGGAAATCTGGCTGTGCGAGATTACCGGAAATGAAAAAAACGCGGCGGCGATGCTCAAGAGGTAGGAAAAACTGCTGTGCGATTTCATCAGAGAAAACCTCGCTCCAACAGCAGATGATGATGCGATTGGCGCGTTTGAGATTGAAACGCGCGCAGGTTGATCGCGGTGCTTCAGGCGCTGCACGTTGGCAACTGCCCAGCCGCCCCAAAGCGCGACGAGAAAATGACATGGGACCAAAAGCATGTTGGCGACCGTGCCGCCGGGCGGCACGGTCGCACGACACGCTTCCGTTCAGATCAACTGTTCTCCGGCCCGGCAGGCGCGGGCGGTGTGGCGGCAGAAGATTCTCCGGACGGCGTTCCTTCGATGGGGTAGCTGTCCTCGATATTGAAATCTTCATAGCCGGTCACGATGCCTTCGCCCTCGGCCGGAACAGCGGCCTCGGCTTCAGTGCCTTTTTTGCCCTTCTTCTTTTTCTTGCCGCCTTCGCCTTCGGCGAGCTGCTCTTTGGTCAGCTTTTCAGACAGGATGATCTTTTTGTTATCCTTGTTGAATTCGATGACCACCAGCTCCAGGGAATCACCCACGGCATAACCGTCCGCCGGTTTGGTGAGATTCGGCTTGGCGAGATGCGAAATCGGCACAAAGCCGTCGACTTCAGAGGGCAATTCGATGATCACACCCTTATCGATCATGCGCACGATCTTGCCCTGGGTCTTGGTGTGAACTTTGTACTCGTTCTCAAAAATATCCCAGGGGTTCACCTTGGTCTGTTTGTAGCCCAGTGAAATGCGCCGGTTGTTTTTGTCGACGTTCAACACCACCACGTCGATCTCGTCGCCTTTCTTCACCACTTCGCCGGGATGGCGAATCTTTTTGGTCCACGACAGATCGGAGATGTGCACCAAGCCGTCAATACCCTCCTCCAACTCCACGAAAGCGCCGAAGTTGGTGAGGTTGCGCACCACGCCTTTTTGATGCGAGCCCACGGGATACTTTCTTTCGATGTCCTGCCAGGGATCCGGCTCGAGCTGCTTGAGGCCGAGGGAAATTTTACGCTCTTCGAGATCGATGTTCAACACCTTGGCATCGACCATTTCGCCGACGGAAACCAGCTTGCTGGGGTGGCGAATGTGCTGGGTCCAGCTCATTTCTGAAATGTGGATCAGGCCTTCGACGCCTTTTTCCAGTTCCACGAAAGCGCCGTAATCGGAAATGCTCACCACTTTGCCGCGAATCACGGAGCCCACCGGGTATTTCTTGTCAACGTCGATCCACGGATGCGGCAGCAATTGCTTGAGGCCCAGCGAAATCCGGTCCTTGGCCTCATTGTAATCCAGCACCTGCACCTTGATCTTTTGATCGAGCGAGACGATCTCAGAAGGATGGCCGACGCGGCCCCAGGACAGATCGTTGATGTGCAACAAGCCGTCCACGCCGCCGAGATCGATGAACACGCCGAAGTCGGTGATGTTCTTGACCATTCCTTCGAGCACCTGGCCTTTGGCCAAATGAGCGAGAATCTTCCCGCGCTGCTCGGACATGGCCTCTTCCACGAGCACGCGATGCGACACCACGATATTTTTGCGCAGCTCATTGACTTTCACCACGCGGAAATCCATCTTCTGGCCGATATAGGCATCAAAATCGCGGATGGGCTTCAAATCGATTTGCGATCCGGGCAGGAAGGCGTCGATGCCCATGAGATCGACCACGATGCCGCCTTTGATGCGGCGCACGCAGCGGCCGCGCACGATCTCGCCGCGTTCGTGCGCCTCCAAAACTTTTTCCCAAACGCGCATGAAATCGGCTTTCTTTTTGGAAAGCACGAGCTGGCCGTCTTGATCTTCGACGTTATCGAGGAAAACTTCGATATCGTCGCCGATTTTCAGTTCCTCCGGATTGACGAACTCGTCGATGGGAATCACACCTTCACTCTTGAAGCCGATGTCAACGGCCACTTCCTTGCTGGTAATCGCCAGCACTTTGCCGATCAGCAATTGGCCTTCGACGAACTCCGAAAGCGTATCCTCATACAGGCGCTTGAAATTGCCATATTCTTCCTCAGAATAGTCACGCTCTTCTACGAGCTCGTTCTGCGAAACGACTTTGATGTCGCTACCGTAGCGTGAGGTCTTCTTGCCGTTCTGCAAAGCGGTTGGGTGAGAAGCTAGCGCGTCCGCGGTGGGCGTGCCGGCGGGCAAGGCTCCGGCATTGGCTTCCGCAGGCGCGGGGTTACTGGATTGGGGGTTGAACATGTGAAAAAGCCTCCTTGGGGGATTAATTTATTGAGCTTCGGCCGAAAGCCGGAGCACGATCTTCCTTCTATCCGCAAATATTTGCAGTAGAAAGAAGGGAATCGTCAAGCGAAAAACGATGTAGGCTCTCCCTTCCACCTGGCGTCCACAAATGAAACTCGCGGACGCATGGAAGTGGGCAAAACGAGAGCTGCTTCCTCGACGCTATGGCGCGTGCAATTCTTCCAATCTGGTTTGCGCGATCGCAGTGATTTGCGCATACAACTCTTTGCCGTGCGCACCGTTTTGCAGCAGCGGAGCGATCCGCAAAACTTCGCCGAAGGTAATGCGCATGCGCGGGCGTTTGAGTATTGAACCGCGCACGCCGAACAAGTTCTCGATATACGCCGGGACGATGTCGGCCTGATTGCGCGCTGCAATCAGTCCCAGGCCGGCCTTCCAGGGCAGCGGCTCGCCGGTGCGCGTGCGTGTGCCTTCCGGAAAAAGCAACAAAGCCTCCTCCTGCTGGAGCACGCGCTCGATTTTCTTGAGCGTGGCGATGGTGAAATCCGCGCGGTCCACCGGGATGCAATTGCAGAAACGAATCAACGCCGCGAGCCCGGGAATTTTGAACAACTCGCTCTTTCCCAGGAAATAAACCGCGCGCGGAATGACGCTGCCGACCAGCGGCGGATCGTAGCCGGAAACGTGATTGCAGGCGACGAGCACGCGGCCGCGGCGAGGAAAATTTTCCGTGCCGCGCACCTCCATGCGAAAGAGCAGCCGGAAATACATGCGCACCAGCCACTGCAAAAACCTGAAAACCGCACGCTTCACTTCCACCGCACTCTATCAGAATCAAACCGGTGTGCCCTCTCCCGTTGGCCTCCCACCCTGGCGGGCTCCTTTCAGGCACCGGCAGCACGCTGAAAAAATGCCGCCTGGGAGGGATGGACTTCGGGAAAAGGCTTTCCGCTTAAGCTTCTTGCCTCTTTTTTTCCAGCGCCTGCACGATGAAATCCACTTGCTGTTCGATGGTTACGTTCGTGGTGTCGATCAGCACTGCGTCTTCCGCCGGGCGTAGCGGGGCTACGTCGCGCTTGGCATCTTTCTCGTCGCGGACCTCGATTTCACGGCGCAGCGTGTCGAAATCCTTGTGAATGCCCTGCGCCTCCAGCTCTCTTAGTCGCCGGCGCGTGCGCTCATCGAGCGAGGCCGACATGAAAATTTTCAAATCCGCATCAGGAAAAACCACGGTGCCGATGTCTCGGCCTTCCATCACCACACCGCCGCGCTGGCCGATTTCGCGCTGGCGCCGGACCATGATCGCGCGGACTTTGGGGTTGCCGGAAATCGGCGCGATGGCGTTGGTGACCTGCGGCGCGCGAATTTTCGCGGTCACCTCGTGGCCATCCAAAAAAAACTGGTCGCCCGCCGGATCCGGCTTGATGCTGAGGCACATCTCTTCGGCATGCCGAAGCACGGCTTCGTGATTCTCCGGCGAGACCTTGGCCTCCAAAACTTTCAACGTCAGGGCGCGATAAAATGCGCCCGTGTCCACATAGGTAAAGCCCAGCCTTTTGGCAACCATGCGCGCCGTCGTACTCTTGCCCGAGCCGGCCGGGCCGTCAATCGCAACAATGGGCCGCCGTTCATGCTGCGCTTTTTCCTCCACCCAGAGAAGTTCCTGCTTGCTGCCTTGCTCCATCATACGTAATCCAGTTCATATGGAAAAGAACGACTTCCCTATCCCGTCATGTTTGGCACGGCAAGCACCACGTCCATGGTCGAATCTTGCTGCCGTGGATAATCAATCTTCTCAATTCTTCATGCGCAAACCCTTCTCCTCGTTCGAGAAAATCCAGCCCACGATCTTGCCGATGTCAATGGCCTCGTCTTCGAGCCAATAACGCCGGTCGCGCTCAAATTGCGAGCTGGTGTCGTCTTCCGGAATCGCCTGAATTTCTTCATGAATTTTTTCCGCGCGCCGCTGCCACGCGCGCACATTTTTGACGCGCAAATCGATCCAGCCGTCGTGCGCCCAATGCTCCACATTTTCGGGCGTGACCGGCAACCGCTCCTCTCCTTTGAAGGGAGGAATCTTGATCTCCGGGCCGCGCAACAAGCTTTTGCCCTCCGGCAAAAGAATCGGAATGCCGATCGAGATGATTTCAGCGCGCAGCTTGCGGTTCGAGAATATCAAATTCTGCACCTGCTGCGCGATGGTTTCGGCGTGGCCGTTGCGCAAATTCTCCAGCGTGGCACAGGTCAGGCGCAGCAAATGCGCTTCGTACAGCAGCTTCGAAAGCCGCGGCGGGCCGAGCAGTTCAAACGCGACGCTGTCGCACGCGTGCTGTTTGACCAGTTCCTTCATGCGCGCGAGCACGGAGTTGCGCATCAAGCCCGCGCGATAGGTCGGTCCCATCACCGCGTTGTCCAGCGCGTTGATGACGTCGTGCCCGGTGTTGCCGCCCTTGATCTCATAGATCACATTCTTCGCAATTTCCTCCGGTGTGACCAATTCCATTTGGCCGGAATCTGAAATCGCGGTGAATTCGCCCTGCGAAAAAATGCCGTTCTCGCCGGTGTCCACGAAAACGGATTGCAACACTTCACCGGGGAGCGGCTGCCAGCTTTGCTCCGCGCCCTCGTTTTTCAGCGCGAGCACGTGGTCGAGCGCGAGGGCGCTTTCCGGCGGGCAATCGAACAACGGGATCGGCTGGCCGTGGCGATGGATCGGGCCGTAGGCGATCTTCTTCCACGCGATCGCCGCCGTCGGCTTGATTTCCTTCGTAATCGGCGCATCGGGCGTGCGCGCCATGAGAAAGAGCAGCATCGAATGCGCGCCGGCAATGGACGACTTGCTCAACAACACGCGCGAGGGCTTCTCTTCCGAGTGCGTGTATGGAATGTTCAAGCCCATGCCGCCGGTGCCGCTGGTGCCAACTTTACAATAGACTTCCGTGCGAAAGCGCCGCATGGCATCGTACAAAAGCTGCACGTGCCGGATCAACTGTGGAATATACAGCGTGCACAGCAATTTTTCCACTTCAGAAACAAAACCGGCATCGTATTGCTGCTGCTCTTTGAGACGGCCGATTTGCGGCTTCAGCCGGTAATAAGTCGCAAACACGTCCTGATAAGCCAGGGCCGTTGCCGAATTGACGCAATCGACGATGAGGTGTGGGCGGTATTTCTCTAAGATTTGATACAGCCAGGAGCGTGTCAGCACTGCTTCGTTCAGCTCCTCGAGCACGTCTGCAATGAGCATCGCGCGCAGCGCTTCGTTCTCCAAAATTTCCACACGCGATTTGCCCTGCAGCGCGTCGCGCACGAAGATGTTGCCCCAGCACGGGGTCAGCCGCAAATCGGAATGTGTTTCGCCACGCAAACGTGAAACGGCCTCGCGCGCTTCCCTTTCGTCCAAAGAAGCCACAATGATCTCGTCCGGGGCTTCGCGCAAAAGCATCCGGCAAACGGCCGAGCCCACCAAGCCCCATCCGCCGAGAACCAGCACGCGCTTGTTACGAATTTCCATCTACCCTGCTCACCATCCGAAGGGGCTTCACAGCCTGCTCGAGCTGCGCGATTTCCTTTGAGGTCAAGTAGCGCCATTTCCCCGGCGCCAAATTGCCGAGCCGCAGCGGTCCCAGGCAAATGCGTTCCAATTTCTTGACGCGATAACCCAGCGCCTCAAACATGCGCCGCACCTGGCGATTGCGGCCTTCTGTAATCGTCACCTCGCAAAAGCGGCGGTCGCTGGTGGAAATTCTCAGCTCGCCCTGCGCCGGCCTGAAGGCATCAAGCTTAACGCCCTGCCGAAAACTCTTGATCGCATCCGGTACCACGGCGCGATGCACCAGCACGCGATACACCTTCGGCACTTTGTAGCGCGGATGCGTGAGGCGATAAGCCAGCTCGCCGTCATTCGTCAACAACAACAAGCCTTCGCTGTCGCGATCCAGACGGCCGACAGGAAACAAGCGCACCGGCGTGCGCACAAGGTTGAGAACGGTGGACCGGCCTTTTTCATCGCTGGCCGTGGTGACATACCCCGCGGGCTTGTTGAGCATGACGTAGCTCAGTATATCTACCGCGCGCATGCGCTCGCCGCGTACTTTAATTTCATCGCGTTCGGGTTCCACTTGCACGCCGAGCGTACGCACCACTTTGCCGTTTACGGCAACCTCGCCTGACAAAATCAAAGCGTCGGCATGGCGCCGCGAACACACGCCGCACAGGGCGAGGTAGCGATTCAGGCGCATCGCATTCAGCACGACTTCTTTCTGCGTCACCGCGCGACTCTTATTTACCGACAAGTTTCTGCCATGCGTTTTTAATCCAGCCCACGGCCATTTTAAAGAAATTTAAAACGCTGCTTTCGGATTTCCTTTCGTCGCTCTCCTGTTGCGCCCCGTTCTCAGACGGGGCAGGAACGAAAAAAAGCGGTGCTTCACTGGCAATATCTTTCTCCGCTGCAGGAGCTCGCACCAACTCTGGCGCTTCAGCCGTCATCATTTCCGTCTGCTCAACCGCAATCGGCACCGGCGGATGGATCTCGTGCGGCTCGAGATCTACCACTCGCACCGCGGGCGCACGTGCAATGTCGTGAATATCGATCACCGCATCCGGCTCCTGCGCTTGGATCTTTTGCGGTCGTACGCGTTTCTTGCGTTCCCGTGGCGGGTGCTGTGCCCTCGCGGCTTCTGCTTCCGGAAGCGCGGCAACACGCTCGTGGTCAGTGGCTGGGCTCCTGGGCAGAACCGGTTCTTCCGGCGTCATCGCCATCCTGGCGTCTTGTAAAAAAAAATTTTCGCGCTGTTCGGGTGCGGCGGAGTGTTGTGTACTGCCATTGTGCTCGCCCGAGGAATCGCTCTCCTCTTCTGGATCCTGGGATTCGGTGGCATCAAGATCCTCCACCAAAATAGCATCGACCTCTGCTTCCATGGATTCCTTGGTTTCCACGCTTTCCGGTGGCGCGGAAGTCTCGCCGTTTTCTACGAACTCTTGCATGCCGCCCGATTCCTCAGCCGGTGGCTTCTCTTCCGCAACGGTGTTTGCAGCAGCTGCCTCGGGTTGTCCGCCGGCACTTCCAGACATTGCCAATGCCGGGGCGGACGGCTCAAGATCGGCCGGGGTTTCGGCGCTCAGCTCAATTGGGAGTTCCAACTGCTTCTCATCGCTCAGGGCCTGCAGTACCTCTTCGGGCATGCCTTCCCTGCCGATCAATTCCTCAATCTCGCGCGGCTTGGGCAAGTCGGCGAGATCGTTCACGCCAAAGTATTGCAGGAATTCCGGCGTGGTGTTATACAGCAAGGGCCGGCCCACGCCCTCGGAACGGCCGCTGATGGTGATCAGCTTCTTTTCCAGCAAGGTGCCAATCACGCCGTCGGAATTCACGCCGCGAATCTGCGCGACATCGACGCGGCTGATGGGCTGCTTAAATGCAATGATGGCCAGCGCTTCCAGCGCCGCCTGCGACAGCCGCATCTTGTTGCGGCCGAGAAAGAGTTTCCGAATCCAGGTATGCAATTCCGGGCGCGTGGTGACTTGATAGCCGCCGGCAACGTGCCGGATAAAAAACGCCCGGTCGCTGCCGGCATAATCGCGATTCAAATCATCGACGATTTGATCCAAATCGAATCCGTTGAGCTCTTCCGGCAGCGTTTCCCGAATGCGTTCGGGCGTGAGCGGTGCATCCGCGGCAAAGATCAAAGCTTCGACTACACGTTTCAGTTCTGCTGGTTCCATCAAATTTTTTGTATCCAAATTTCTCCAAACGGCGAAGATTGCGTGGCGGTGATGGCGCCACGGCGCATCATTTCCAGCAATGCGAGAAAAGTCACGATGATATAAACCTTGCTCGGCATTCTTTCCAGCAAGGACAGGAACAACATCTGCCGGCGCACTTGCAGTTCCTGCAAGATATAGTCAACCTGGTCCTCCACGGTCACCGGAAGTTGCTCGATACGGTGCTGCGCATCTTTGGGGACGCGCAAGAGCACGCGCTTGAAGGCCGCCATCAAATCGAACAACGAAACCTGACCCGCCAGCTCGGAATAATCCGGCGGCTCTTCGGTGAATTCATAATCACGATAGCCCAGGCCGAAATAGTCCCGCTCGCGAAACTCGAATTGCCCGAGCTGCAGCGCGACTTCTTTGTACTGTTGATACTCCAGCAGCCGGCGCACCAATTCCTGGCGCGGATCTTCTTCTTCATCCTCCTGCTCCTCGGGATTTTTGGGCAGCAGCATTTGCGCCTTGATGCGAATCAGCGTGGCCGCCACTAAAATGAAATCGCCCGCGCCTTCCAGATCCAGCAGGGTGAGGATCTCAAGGTATTCGAGATACTGCCGCGTAATCTCGGCGATGGGTATATCGTAAATGTCGACTTCTTCTTTCTTGATCAGAAAGAGCAGCAAGTCGAGCGGACCCTCGAACATCCTGAGTTTGACGCGATAGGCCATGAATCAATCCAGCTATTGTGCTTCAAATTCCTTTTCAGAAGTCTCGGATTACTTGGATTGCTGGATGAATGGATTGTTGGATTCAAGCCTCTCCAATAATCCCTCAATCCAAAAATCCATTAATCCAATACTCCATTATTCTATCTCGCCCAGTTTCATCGCCTGGCGCACTTCGACCATGGTCTTCTGCGCCTCCTGGCGCGCGACATGCTCGCCGTGCGCGAGAATATCTTGCACCTCGGCGGGATGCGCTTCAAAATAGGCGCGTCGCTCTTGCATCGGCGCCAAAAATTCCGAAATGCGCCCGGCGCATCGGCTCTTGCACTCGACACAACCCAATTGCCCGCTTTCGCAACCGGCTCGAATCTCACCGACTTCCGCGGGGTTGAATTTATTGTGGTAGGTAAATACCAAACAAATATCCGGCCGGCCGGGATCGCCTTTGCGAATCTTTTGTGGATCGGTCACTGCCTTGCGCATTTTCGCCTGTACGACTTGCGGCGGATCGGACAACAAAATGGTGTTGCCGAGTGATTTGCTCATTTTCGCCTGGCCATCGAGTCCGGGGAGGCGCGCAAATTGGGTGAGACGCACTTCCGGCTCGGGAAAAACCTGGCCGTAGGTGTGGTTGAATTTTCGCGCGATCTCGCGTGTGATTTCGACGTGCGGCGCTTGATCCTCGCCCACTGGCACGAGATCTCCTTTATAAAGCAGAATGTCCGCGGCCTGCAACACCGGGTAGCCGAGATGGCCGTACACCAGCGTGTCCAAATTCAGATCGCGCGCCTGCTCTTTCAGCGTGGGGTTGCGCTCCAAACGCTCCTTGGTGATGAGCATGCTGAGAATCAAGAACAATTCCGCATGCTCCTTCACTTGCGACTGGCGGAAAATCGGGCTGAGGCGGGGATCGATGCCCGCGGCCAGCCAGTCCATCACCATGTCAATAGTATTGGGAGCGAGCTCGGAAGTATCGAGGTTGGTCGTAAGCGAATGGTAATCGGCGATGAGATGAAAATTTTGAAACTCGTGTTGCAGTTGCACCCAATTTTCGAGTGCGCCGACGTAATGGCCGATATGAAGCTTACCCGTCGGCCGCATACCGCTGAGAATCCGTTTTTTATTCATCAAGAGGGAGAAAAATCCAAAAGACAAAATCGCACCGCCGCGAGAACTGGTACAATCTCCACGCGCCGGGTTGGTAAGCTGCCTTAGTGAATTGCCATGCCCAACATACAAAATTTAATTCAAAAAACAAAATGCGCCTCGCGTGCCCATCCACGCCGGAGACGCATCTTCAGCGCTCCGGTCAGCGTCCTGGCGCTCCACGACCGGAGCGATGCCGCGACAAGCTTAGTTCATGAACAGGTATGGCTTCCAGCGGTCATCGACGACTCCCACAAAATGCTGCATGAAAAAAATGTGCGTGGGCCGTTGTGGTTTGCGCAGCAGCGGCATGCGCGCTTCGTCGGGGGTGCGGTTGCCTTTGCGGTTGTTGCACCAGACGCAGGCGCACACCAGGTTTTCCCACGAATCTTCGCCGCCGCGATTTTTGGGCAGGACGTGATCGACCGTCAACGGTTTGTGGCCCGAGCCGCAATATTGGCAGCGCGCGTTGTCGCGTTTGATGATGTTTTTGCGTGACAGCACAACGCGCTTGCGCGGAATGTTGATGAAAGCGATCAAGCGCACGATGCTGGGAAAAGGCATGGCCTGGCGCACCGAACGCACCTCCCAGCGGGGATGGCGCTCGATAATTTCGGCCTTGCCCAAATAAATCAAAACAACGGCTTTCTTGGCGGTGATGACGCTCATCGGCTCGTAGTTTTGATTGAGGATGAGCACATTGCGATTCAAAGAAGCCATAGCTTATCACGACAAAAATCACACGCAATTTTAAGCAGAAATGTAAAGGAAATGCCCGCAAGAGTCAAGAATTTTCTCCGGGTTTCGTCTTGCAAAAACGGGCGGAATTTCATTACTTTGCATCGCAGATCTCTGATCACGACACCACAAGCTCACAAGGAATCTTGCATGACTTTATCGCCTGAAGAAGCCCGCGTGCTGGGCTGCCTGATCGAAAAAAGCCAGGCCACCCCCGAATACTATCCCATGACCTTGAATGCGCTGGTGGCGGCGTGCAACCAGAAAAACAGCCGCGATCCGGTGGTGGATTATTCCAGTGAAGAAGTTGAAGACGCTTTGGCGCAATTGCGAGACAAGCGTCTGTGTGCATTCGTCTCCGGCGAGGGCCGCGTGTTGAAATACTCACATCGCTGCGGTGACAACGGGTTGGCGTTATCGCCGGCGCAGCAGGCGGCATTGAGCCTGATGCTGCTGCGCGGGCCGCAGACTCTTGGCGAGATCAAAAACCGCTCGGGCCGGCAATATGAATTCGCCAGTTTGGAAGAAGTGCAGGAAGTCGTGAACGCGCTCAGCTCGCGAGCGCCTGGGCTGGCCGAACAAGCGCCGCGGCAGGCGGGGCAAAAGGAAGTGCGCTACCGGCATTTGTTTTCGGAGTATGACGGCGAAACAGAAGTGGCTGCGCCGGTTGCCGCCTCTTCGTCCCTGCGAACTGAGGTTGAGGAATTGAAAAGCAAACTGGCGGAAATGCAAACGCGGTTGCAAAGCCTGGAAGAGCTGGTGGCGAAATTGAAAGCGGATCTGTATTAATGCCAGCGCTTCGAAATCGTCGTCGAGTACTTTGAAGGATAGGCATTGATTTTCTCCGCCGCGATCAATTCCGCCGCCGCGCGCGGCGAGACCTTTTCGAGCGCGGATTTCTTCAGCGCCTCTTCCGTGGCTCTGCCAATTTGATCTTCAATGCTTTGGCGCAAGGCCACGACCGAAACCGGCCCGCTGTCTTTTATCAACGTATTGTACAGCGCCGCCGTGCCGGCATTCGCAATGAAATCCGGCACCACCACCTTCCCCGACTCAAAAAGCAGCTCTTCGATTTCCGCCGAGGCAAAGGGCGCGTTGGCGCCGCACACGATGTGGCGCGCTATAATGCGGCGGTAGTTTTCTGCATTGATGATGCCACTATCCGCCACCGGAATGAATACATCTTCGCCAAAGGCATAAATCGCTTCGGTATCCGCGATCAATTCGTACCCTGCCGGGCGGTGCTCGCCATTGCCCAACGCCGGAAACACCGCTTTCGTGCGTTCGTCGCGCCGTGACAGCAGAAAATCGATATCCAAGCCCTGTTTGCAGAAAACCGTGCCGAAACGATCGCTCAAGGCTTCGATCTTAGCGCCGCTGTCGAACAGAAACTTTGCCACGCTTCCGCCCACGTTGCCGAAACCCTGGATCGCCACGGCGCACTCTTGCAAGGGCTGCGGCGCCACCGCGCGCTGCGCCGCCGCGCAAATACCGAAACCCGTGGCGGCATCGTTCATCACCATATTGACGCGGCCGTTCACCGCCAGGTTGATGCCTTCATAGAAGCGATTGATGCGCCGCTCTTCATTTCCTAAACTTTTGGCCAGCGCATATTGCGGGCAGGGCAGGCCCAGGGCTTTGGTGCAGGCAATGATTTCGTGCTCATTGGTATTCAAATCCGCGCCGGTGACATAGCAATTGAACAAAAAACTGCGAATGTAGTCGAAGAAGCGCTGCATGACAATCAGTTTTTCCGGCCGCGTGGGGTCGAAATCGAGGCCGCATTTCGCGCCGCCGAGGTGCGGCTCGAGGAGGGTAAACTTGCGTGTCATGGTTTCCGCCAGCTTGACCATTTCCGCGCGCGCCAAGCCTGGTTTCATGCGGCAGCCGCCGCCCGCCACCCCGTTCACCAACATGTCGATGACAAGATAACCGGTCGCATCGAATTTGTCGTCACGATATTCGATCACCAGCATGGGCTCGCGGTCTTGCACCACGCCGCCATGATCGTGATCATTCAGGTTTGGTTCTGAAATATAAACCGCGGCGTCTTGCTTATACAAATTTCACCTCCGGCAAATATTGCCGTAGCAATCGTTTAATATATACTGCGATCATGGCTTTGCGGTACTGCGGCGACAGCGCGACGTTGCGATACGGCGTAACTTGATTCATCACCTCCTCGGCCAGACTTTCGATCAAATCCTCGCTCAATTGATCCCCTCTGACATTTTGCGTGATTTCGTCGAAAAGCAAAGGCGTCGTCGCCACGCCGGTCAAAGCAAGGCGCAGGTGCGTGATCGTGTTTTCATTCAAGTCAATCGCCACGGCGGCGCCCAGCACGGGAAAATCCATGGAGTCGCGCACGCGCAGTTTTTGATAATCCGCCCGCAAGGTTTGCGCCGATGGGGGAATGATAACATGCGTGAGAATTTCCTCGGGCAATTTCACGTGCCGGGTGATGCCGTCGTGCGTGAAAAACTTTTCCGCCGGCACTTTGCGCTCGCCCTCCGGTCCCACCAGCACGAAAGCCGCGTTCAGGACCATCAGCACCGGCGCGAGATCGCCGGAATAAGTGGCATAGCAAACCTCATGTTGCGGCACCACGAGACACACGTCGCCGTCGGCTTTCAGGCAGAAGTTCTTGGAATGGCGCCAGAACCAACTTTGGTTGAAATAATAGCAGCGCGTGTCGAGCAGAATGTTGCCGCCGAGCGTGCCGGATGCGCGAATCAGGGGCGTGGCAATCAGTGCGGCGGAATGCGGAATCACCGGCAGTGCGCGCCGCAATTCCGTGTGCTCGGCGATATCCTGCAAACGCGCCATGGCGCCGATGCGCTCCGGGGCGATCGCGAACAATTCCTTGATGCCGCTCAGACTGATCACATGCGCGCGCGCGTTCAACTGGTTTTTATAGTTCGGCAGCAGATCCGTGCCGCCTGAGACGAAATCAAAATCGCCGTCGCACGCTTGTGCGAGCGCCACGGCTTCGCTCAGGGTTGTGGGTTGATGATATTCAAAGCGCGGGAGAATCATGGGCTTTTTGCCATGGTCTTAGTGTCGCTGCAAAACTCTGATTAGATCGCTTTTCACCTGAGCATACAGGAAAACAAACTCTGTCATCCCGAAGCTTCGGGATCTTCCCTCGCAGTGGGCACAATTCCGAATGGGTTTTTACCAAGCCCTAGGGAAGATTTCGACTGTGTGAAAACTTGGAAATGCCGCACCCTGAGCCTGTCGAAGGGTGCTAAGTTCAAAAATCCGGCTTCGACAAGCTCAGCCGGCGTTGAAACCAAGCGTTTTCACACAGTCTGATTCCCACGGAATGACATGCCGAGATGTGATTGCTTCTAATCTTCACCTCCAATTGAAAAACGCTGTAAGGCATGAAGAAAGGCCTGATCAATCAAACCGCCACCGCGCGCGGGCGGATTTTACGCTTGTCACGTTTGTCGTGCACCGCCTTCCAAATTTTATCCGCCGTCATCGGCAAGCTGCGCAGGCGCACGCCAATGGCATCATAGATCGCGTTGGCTACGGCGGGCAGAATCGGCAGCAACGGCCCCTCGCCCGCCTCCTTCGCGCCCCATGGCCCTTCAGGATCGTCGCTTTCCACGATGATGACTTCGACTTCCGGCATCTGCATGGGCGTGAGTGTGCGATAATCCAAGAAATTCGCCCCCAAAATGTTGCCGCGATTGTAAGCCATCTCTTCCATCAAGGCCTGCCCCAGGCCCATATGAATGCAGCCTTCGATTTGTCCGGCCACGGCGAGCGGGTTGAGCGCTTTGCCGCAATCGTGCGCGGCCCAGACTTTTTCCACACGCGGCTCGAAGGTTTCGGCATCGACGGAAACTTCGGCGATGTAACATTGGAAAGTATACGTCGGCGAAAGCCCGGCGCGCGCGCCCTTGAACTTGCCGCCGATGGGCGGCGGGCCCATATACTTGCCTTTCGCGAGGAGCGCGCCATTGTTCGCCAACGCCTTTTCCAGAGCTTGCATGAACGTCACGCGTACGCGCGGATCGCGCGTGTAAATGATTTCTTCGTTTTCCAAAACAAAGCCGTCGGCCGCATAACCGGTGAGCTGCTGCGCCGCGCGCACAAGTTTTTCGCGAATCTTGAGCGCCGCCTCGCGCGCGGCGTTGCCGGCCATGAAGGTGACCCGGCTCGAATACGAACCCAGGTCAATCGGATCGGCGTCCGAATCGCTCGAAAAAATGCGCAGCCGGTCCAGCTTCACACCCAACGGTTCGGCCACACATTGCGCCAGCATGGTGTCGCTGCCCTGGCCGATTTCCGCAGCCAGGCAATGCACGGTGATGCCGCCGTCCATGTCTATTTTAAGATGGACGGTGGATTGGGGCAGATCGTTGAAGTGAATGCGATGCGCGCTGCCGCTGATGTAAAAGCCGCAGGCCACACCGAGGCCGCGGCCGAACGGCAGCTTGCGAAATTTCTCATTCCAGTCCGAAGCGGCGCGCGCACGCTCAATACATTCGCGCGTGCCGTTGCTGGTGATGCGAAAGCCGTTGGCGGTGATGCAGTTTCCCCGCAAGAGATTTTTGAGTCGCACCTCGCAGGGGTCGAGATTCGCGGCTTCGCAGAGCTCGTCAATCAACGTTTCCATGGCGAAGCGGGAATTGACCGCGCCGTGGCCGCGCATCGCACCGCTGGGCGCTTTGTTGGTGTAGACGCGTTTGCCGCTGTAGCGAAAGTTTTGAATGTCATACGGCCCCATGCTGAGCACGCCGTTGTAGTACGTGGTGACGACGCCGAAGCTGCCCCACGCGCCGCCGTCGATGAGCGCTTTCAAATCCAGAAACGTAAGATGGCCGCTCTGGTCGATGCCCATCGCGATTTTGGTTTGGGTGGGATGGCGGCCGTGATTGCTGATGAAAACCTCCTCGCGATCGAACAGTATCTTCACCGGCCGGCGGCATTTGCGCGAGAGCAGCGCCGCCACCATCTCATGGGGAAAAGGATCGCTCTTGCCGCCGAACGCGCCGCCCACCATCGGGCGGATGACGCGAATGCGATGCATGGGCATTTCCAAAACCTGGGCGAGCGCGCGGTGCAGATAATGCGGCACCTGCTGCGCGGACCACACCGTCATGCGATCGTCGGCCTCGTAATGCGCGATGACGCAATGCGGCTCGGTAAAACCGTGGGTCACGCCGGCGAAATCATACTGTGCCTCACGCACCAACGCGCTGCGTAATCGCGCGGCTTGCACGTCGCCAAAATTCTGATCGACCTCTTTATGAATGTTCGTACCGTTGACGGTGCCGGGATGAATCGGTGCTGCGGCGGGTTTCAGGCTGTCCTCAATCTTGCGATACTCCGGCAGCACTTCATATTCCACTTCGATCAAGCGCAGGGCCTCGAGGGCGATCTCCTCGTCATCTGCGGCAACTCCGGCAACGTTGTCGCCGATGAAGATGGTCTTGTCCACCGCCAGCGCGGTTTCATCTTCACTGATCGGCAACACCCCAAAGGTGTTCGGCGCTTCTTTGCCGATGACCACGGCATGCACGCCGGGCAATGCTTCCGCTTTGCGGGTGTCGATCCTTGCGAGGCGCGCATGCGGCAGCGGGCTGCGCAAAATCTTCCCGACCAGCATGCCGGGAAATTTGAGGTCGTCGGTGTAAACGCCTTCACCCGTGGTTTTCTTCAAACCATCAATGAGGGGAACCGGTTTGCCGATGACGTTGGGCATAGTTTGATCTCCGTGCAGAGAAAATACAACTGGCCCCTGCGCTCTCGTGCTTTGTCAAGTTTACTTTTACACACCCCCAACCGTGTGATTCTGAAAAAATCTTGGCAGAATTGAATGCCGTGCTCACGCGTCACAGGGTTCCTTCTGAAGGACAGGGCAGGGGTTTGCGACGGGGAGGTTGGCAGCACGCTGAAGCTCTCCATTCCTGGCATTGTGCGCCACGGCCTCGATCGCATCCACAATCTTGATGTATCCCGTGCAGCGGCACAAATTTCCGGAAATGGCTTCTGCGATCTCACCGCGGGTGGGAAGCGGATGCCGGTCGAGAAAAGCTTTCGAAGTCATAATGAAGCCGGCGGTGCAAAAGCCGCATTGTGAGCCACCGTGTTCCGCAAACGCGCGCTGCAGCGGATGCAAGTCGCCCCCGCTTTTCAAGCCTTCAATGGTGGTCACCTCGCGGCCGGCGGCTTCCAAAACCGGTGTCAGGCAGGACAAGCGTGCGCGACCGTCAATGATCACCGTGCAACAGCCGCAGGTGCCCATGTCACAACCGCGCTTGGTGCCGGTGAGATGGAGGTTTTGGCGCACGACGTCCAGCAGCACGTCGTAAGGCCGTACGGCGACTTCAGAGGTCGAGCCGTTAACTCTCAAATTCACTAGTTTTCTGTTCGGCATATAATGGCAATGTCACAAGAGGGGTTCGAGATCGAGATCCGCAACCGCGCAAAAAAAGGCCCGCGAGAGGGCATCCTACGAAACAAAGAGGAGGGTCAAACGCTCAGCGCCGGCTTTTCGTCGCCGAATTGCGGAGAATGATACGACGCAAGCGGTTTGATGTCAAGCAAAACTTGATTTGAAACAGGAAATTCGCGAGTCTTATTGAATTTCGAGGGAATGAAAGGATATGCAGAGGAACGACAAAAAGCAAAGAGAAAAAAGAAAACAGCAAATTATCCTCCACCTCTTCTTTCTGTTTTCTATTTGCTGTTTGCTTTAAGGTTTCGCTTCCATGATTCCCCCATAATTTGAACAACAAACAGCAAAAAGAAAACAGCAACTTAGCGCTCAGCTGCTTTTTTCTGTTTTCTTTTTGCTTTTCACTTAGCTTTCACCACCACCACCGTGAGGTCATCATGCTGAGTGGTATTCTGCGCGAAAGTTTTGACCGCGGCAATGAGGTGATCGCGAATTTTTTCAGCGGAGGCGGAGGAATGGCGGCACAATATTTCGCTCACGCTGTCTTCGCCGAATTCCGAGCCGGCGCCGTTATGCGCTTCGGTGACGCCGTCGGTCACGAACAAGAAAACATCGCCGCTGGCGTAGCTCAGTTTTTTCTCCTCGAGCTCGGCGGCGAACAGTTTTTCGTCGTCGAGGCCCATGCCCAGACCCTTGGGCGTGATTTTTTCCACGAGGCCGGTTTGCGCACGGTAATGAAACAAAGGCAGGTGGCCGGCGCGCGCCATGCGCAAAGAGCGTGCTTGCGCTTCAAAGCGCGCGCCGATGGAGGTCACGAAGGAAGTTCGTTCCATGGCTTGGCGCAACAAGTGATTGGCGCGCACGAACAATTCGCGTGGCGACAGCCCGAAATCATGCAGCGAGCGCATAATGCCCTGTACTTTGGACATGTAGAGGGCCGCCGAAGTCCCTTTGCCGCTGACATCGCCGACGATAATGGTGATATGATCCGCGCCCTCGCCGGCCACAACGCTTTCGGTGGACGGGCTGGAGGAGGGCACGCCGTTGAGATAATCGAAGTAGTCGCCGCCCACTTCCAGCGCGGGAATGGAAACGCCGGCGATTTCCAGGCCCTCGAGGAGAGGCGTCTTTTGCGGCAGGGAGGCCAGCTGGATGCGCCGGGCGATCGCCAGTTCGTGTTTCAAACGTTCTTGTTCAGCCAGTTCCTCATACAGAAAGGCATTCTCGATCGCCAGCGAAGCTTGTTTGGAAACCGCGGCGAGATAGCTGAGATCCTCCGCATGAAAAGATCCTTCCGAAAGCTTCTCGCCGATCAACAGCGTGCCCACGAGTTTTTCCTTGAAGCGAATGGGAAAGAGATGCGCGAAGCCCTGGCGCTCAAACTCCGCTTTTAAATGATCGGGCAGATAGTCCACACTGAAACGCGATTCGCTGCGAAACTTTTGCAGCACGTGCACGAGTTGCTGGTCAACCGAGAGACAAAACGACTTCCATTCGTCATGAACAAAACCGTGCCCTTCCATGCAACACGCCTCCCGTTGATCGCGGAAAAACAACACCCCCACGCGCTTGAGCTGGATGTGTTCGGCCAGTTTTTGTGCCAGGCCTTTGGCCAGATCGATCATGCCCAGCTTGGTGGCCATCACTTCCGCCATTTCATTCACGGCGCGGCGATAATCATAGCTGGTGCGATAGAACTTGCGCGCAATAAACAACTGCCCGGCGCGATTGGCGCTGCGCAACACATAAAACGCGCCGAAGGCCAGGCCGATCATCACGATTTTCTCCAACGCTTCACGTTGTGCCGGCGGCAGCGGCTCTTCCACCATTTCAAGATACGTGCCGGTGAGGCGCAAATGAGGAAAGTCAAGCGCCAAGTGCGGCAGCTTGAAGAGCAAAAACAAAAATGCGCCCGCGAGCAGTGCGCCCCACAGCCACGAGGAGATGGTGTATTGAATGTTGCGGCGCACGCGCAGGTTCAGGTCGAGCAAGCGATAGCGGCCGATGGTGTAGAGATAGGAGAACGGAATCAGCGTGAGCGGAATGGCGATGAAGCCGATGCGCGAAGCATCCTGTGCACCGCTCGCCGCCGGCACGGCGATCGTAAGCGCCAGGCCTGCCGCCACCAGACTCGCAGTTTTGATGGCGCGATTGAGTTTGTGATACTCCGCGGAGCGCTGCTTGCGATAGCGGAAGAACAAGAACAAGCCATACAATCCGAGCGAGATCAAGCCAAAGAGAAACGGTATGCCGCTGACCTCCCCGCCAATATAAAAGAACAAAAGCACTTGCAGGACAAACCAAAATCCCGCGATCAAATACGGCGCAAAAATCGGCCAGCGCTTGCTGATGAGCTCCGGACGTTCCTTGGGAAAGTACAAGCTGTTGTGAAACGCGCAGGCGGCGCCCAGCAGCAAGCACGCCACGAGCGTAAAACGGATGGTCAGCGTCCAATGGTCGAGCACGAGGTGGCGTTGATGCAGCACCATGACCGGAAAGGAGAACGCGAGCAGCATCGCAGCGGACAACCGGGCAGCGTGCAATTGCGGGCGCTGCAATCCGATGAACAATGCCACGCCCAAAAAAAACAACCCGCACACAAAACTCACGAGCACGGCGATATTCGTGCCCAGCCGCGCGAGGTGCACATGCAGTGTCAAGAAGCTGCCGGCGCGGAAAATATCGTAGGCTATGGCGCGGTCGCTTTGTGCACGCCGCATGACTTTATCGGCTTCGCCAGCGTCGCGAAAATTTTGCCCATTGATGTGCAGAATAAGATCGCCTGTGCGCAAACCGGCGCGATCAGAAGCGCCACCTGGTAATACGTCGTACACATAAACGCTGGGCGGCAGTTGCACGAGAAAGCTGTCGGGCAGGCTTGCGGCCTGCAGGTTAAACACCATGCGACGGCCACTGGCCGGCCGGAACACTTTCACTTCAAATTCCGCCTCGCCGCGCAGCGACTCCACATACGCCCTTGCCTCCTGCGCCGTCTCGAATTTGTTTTGGTCGATCTCCAGCAGCAGATCGCCGGTTTTGATCGTGTCCGGCACAACATTGCCGGCAGCGCTGCTGCGACGATCGAGCTGGCCCAGCACATTTCGTGAGAAGTGAATACGAGAAGGCGAGGTGCTGAAGAGATTCTCATCGGTGACGAGAGAGGCGTAGCGATGAAAATTTACCGCTGCCAAGCCGATGAAGAAAAATGCGGCCGACACCAAAAGCACGCGAAAAAGATTGGGCTGCTCGTCAAAATACTTCATAAACCGGATCGACTTGTGAAGGCTGGGGTTGGAACTCAAAAATCCAATTCATGGTACTGAGTTTTCGCCTGAATGTCAAGCCGCGAACATGCGCCTCATTCTGAACACCTGCCTACCCGCTGTTGCCGGCATGCAACAACCCTTAAATGGCAGAAAAAGTTCACCCTGTTGCGGCTTTTGCTGATTGGACTGTCGTGTTTAGGCAACACCTCCCGTCAAGACTACATTGCAGCCCTTTTGCTGAGCTCGTAATTTCCTGTTTTTACATCGCACTTCAGTTTGCAGAAAGTGCAGGAGATGGCATATGGTTTGAAAAGGATCAGACTGTGTGAAAACTTGAGAATGCCGCACCCTGAGCTTGTCGAAGGGAGCTTGTCGAAGGGAGCCTGTCGAAGGGAGCTAAGTTCAAGAATCCGGCTTCGACAGGCTCAGCCGGCGTTGAAACCAAGCGTTTTCACACAGTCTGGATGTCATGAAACTCATGAGGAGACGGCAGGCGCAGGCGTGCGCGATTTCAAGCTTGTGGCAACGTTGTCGAACTCGACCTGCCGATATCGTTGTGCTATATTCGACGAAGCGGTGATTTTTGGCAGACAAAGGCTGCCGCCCAGCCCGAGCCGTGAGGGGGACGGCTCGGGTAATATACCCGCGCCGATAGAAAGTAATTGCAGCCAAGCAAAATGACCCGGACTCTGACCTCCAAAAGTGCGATGATTGGATTCTGCGCCAACTGTAAAGAGCTCTATGAGGCTGCTTGCGCTGTTCCCCATCCTAACAGCGAAATCGAGATGCTATGCCTGTATTGCGGCTTTGGCTTGTTCCGCAAGCGCATGCGCCGCAGCCTGTGGTTTGGGTTCTGCGGCGGCTTGTTTGGTTGGTCCATCGCCTCGGCGCGCTGGCATGCCGGCCTGCCGCTCGCGCTGATTGCGTTGCTGTGCAGTTATGCCTCGTGGTCAACATTTTGGGGCTGGCATGTGGGAGCGAAAAGGTGGGGTTTGCTTTATCAAACTCTGAAGAAGGCCTTGCGGATAACGCCCCTGTGTTTGGCGATGTTGTTGTGCATGAGAATTTTCGCGGCATTACTCCTCGGCGCCATCGGAAACGGCATCAAGCAGAGTTTACGCATGCTGCAACTGCTGCGACGGCTCAAAAAGCGCCCTTCTCTTTTTGCCCCTGCCGATTCTGGCGGAGGCGCCAACAATGATGACCTTCGTGTCAGCGCGCATGAATGATTGAGAACGTGCCAGCGGTTCCATGGCTGCCGCTTTTGCCTCCCCCCAAGCCCACCCTCCATGCTTGACATTGTGACAAATTCCCCTCACATTACAGCCCTCCTATCCAACCTCTTACTTGGCCATGACTTTGAAGCGATGACAAAAATATGAGCGCGCGACTCGGCATCGTGATTTTGTTGTCTCTGGTTGGGCCAGGTACGCTTCATGCGCAATTCGCCTTTTACGATTCCCTCAACGGCATTCATTGGGCACAAATCGAGCCGCCCAGCGCGGGCGATTTGGGATCCTGCCAGATCCTGCGCGAAGGCTTGGGCTATGTCTTCAGCTCCGAGGGCGGAGTGCATGAATACGACGCGTCGCGGCCGCAGCCCTGGCGGCGCTTGCCGAAGCCCGAGCCCTATACCATTTTCGATTATTTCGCACTTGCACCGGACGACATTTGGGCCATCGTGGAAGTGCCGGAACAATACAATCGCAGTTTGTTTCACTGGGACGGCAAAAAATGGTCACCGGCTTTTTCGGGCAATGCTCAAAACATCCGCACTCTGGTTTTCGCCTCCCCACAGGAAGGCTGGATCGGCTGCGATTATGGCGAGTTCTGGCATTATAAGCATGGACAATGGGGGCCGGAGCCTCTGCCTACTTTCATGCATATTCACAACTTGAGGCTGCTACAAGATGGCGCACTCTATGCCCATTGCCGGGCGCCGGAGCAAAACGTGCTGCTGCGTTTTCACGCCGACAAGTGGCAAACATTATTATCAAATGTAAAAGGCGCGCTCGAAGGGGCACTTTTGACGCCCCAGCAACACTTGCTGATCATGAATGATCAAGACACTTCTGTCACCCGTTTTGCATCACACCCCTACCCTATTTGGCGATTGCCTCTGATATCTTACCAATTATTTCCCAATGGCCGCGGCTATGGCGTCAGACATAATGCCATCTATTCCTTGGAGGATACGGTCTATTCTCCGCTCGTGGAGACGCCGGCGGAACTGCGCGAAGTATGTTTGTTCAACGAGCGCTTTTCGTGGATCACAGGAACGGCCGGTTTCATTTTAGCGCCGCAAAAACACGCCGCCATTATCTCAACGCTACCGGAGCAGTCCCCATGGTTGATCATCTCAAAATTTCCTGATTTATACGGCATGGCCGTTTTGCAAAATCGCCCGGGAGAATCTTCCCACCTCTATTTTGTTCAGACGGAAAGAGCAAACGGGCTGTTTTCGGTGCAAGACTTCAAGAACAACAATAATGTATCTGCGTTCAATCAAGCACAGCGTTTCAATGTTGAGGGCCCGTCGAAATACGCCGATCGTTTTTCGTATAAAGGAGAAAATTTTACCAATTATGATCAAGCTATCACCACCGGCGATTTGAATGGCGACGGTCTCGACGACCTCATTGTCACCAGCATGTATGGTCATCCCTTTGTTTACTTGCACAGCGGCCATGATTACTATTTCGAGGCGACGGCTTATTCCGGCTTGCAGCAATGGGGTTACGTCGAGCAAAGACCGATGTTGAGTACTTTATTTGACGCCGACCGCGACGGCGATCTCGATCTATTTATAGCCTGCCAATACCAGAGCAATGCTTTTTTCATCAACAACGGCCGCGGCCAATTCCGTGAAGTGACACAGGCCTCGGGCCTGTCTTCCGAAGGCGGGGGCATTGGGGGTTACGCTGCCGACTTCGATGGCGATGGCTGGGAAGATTTATATGTCACCGTCTTCAACCGCCCCAATCTCATGTATCGCAATCTCGGCGTCGATGCGGTCACGGGCTTGCCTCGTTTTGCAGATTCCTGCGTCGCGTCCGGCGAGGCATGCTGGCCGGAAATAAAACAATCGCAAGGCGCAACCATAGGAGACTACGACAACGACGGCGATTTCGATATTTTTGTCTGCAATCTCGAGGCCGGCAATCGCCTGCTGCAAAATGACAACACGGCGCGTTTCACAGATGTGACGAAATTTGCGGGCCTGGCCGGAAATGATCAAAGCTTCGGAGCGACGTTTTTCGATGCTGAAAATGACGGCGACCTCGACCTCCTCGTGGCTAACCGCGGTAAAGATCGTTTCTATCGCAACACTGGCCAAGGCCGGTTCCAAGAGAACAATGAGTACCTCCACGAGGCCCGGGATCGACTGCACCTATCAATGTTTCCCTCCCGGCAATTCGGCGGCAGCAGCACCGGGGTTTTGGCCTTTGATGCGGACAGTGATGAAGATTTGGATTTGCTGGTCAGCAATTTCGACGACGGTTTATTCTTTTTTCAAAACAACGTGAATCTGCGCGGCACCTCTTTGCAAATTTTTCCAGAGGGCATTGTGAGCAATCGCGCGGCCGTGGGCGCGCGAGTTTTTTTATATGAAGCGGGAAAGTTGGGCGATCCGGCCGCACTCGCCGGTTCGCGGCTCATTGCTTCAACGGATAACTATGGCTGCAGCCCGCAAAAGGTGGCGTTTTTCGGCGTATCCACTCAAAAAGAATATGATGCAAAAATTGTTTTCCCTTCTGGCCACGTGCGCGAAATGCGCGGCTTGCGCGGCGGCGAGCGCCGCGTGGTGGCAGAGATCGAGGGGCTGGGAGCGAGCGCCCTCAAAGCGAAACGAACCTTGGCAAATCTGGCCCTGGGCTATCGCAGCCGCGAAAAACTGGCATTGCTCGTTCTCGGCTCGTCCTCGTCTCTGCTCTTAATTTTCTTGGGTAAGAAATATGTGGGGCTTTCGGTTTTTCAGTTGAAGTGGCTTTCGGCGCTGTATGCCATCAGTTTCTTGCTGGTGTGGACCTATTGGTTCGCGCGCGAAAACCTGACATACGTGCTGCGCCCCACTATCATAAGCGCGAGTGCGCTGGCGATCGCTCTTTCACTTTTGCGCACCCAGCGTTTGTATCGTGCCCAACCGGTTTCATTGGAATTATTACAAGAGCGGCTCAACGCCTTCGATCACGGCCGCTTAGTCCGGCAATTCATGGACAGCCTGGCATTCTTTGCCGAAAATTACGAGCCGGAGGTCGTGTCCCCTGCAGCGGCGCGCCAGCGCATGAAGGAAGCCGTCGAAGGTGCGCTGCATTTCATTGGAATTGAGATCGAGGCGATTCGAACCTATCAAAACGGCCTCAACTTCGCCATGGATTTGGCCCATGGCCTCGATGAAACATGGGGCAAGCTGAAACAGGCGCTCGCACGACTCCAAAAGGACTTGTCTGCCACTGAGAAACTGGATCATGCCCATCTCACCCAGATTGCCAGCCTGCAAATCAGCTTGCGCGAGTTGATTGCAGCAATCCAAAAGCGCTTGCATAGCGCTTATCGCACGGATGCCGTGGCCGTCATCTCCGCTTTCTTGCGCCAGTTCGATCACGGGAGCGTCAAGCTCACCGCCGCGCCTGCCTTGCCGGCCGTGCGCATCAAGCCCGAAGACCTGGTCTATGCGCTGGGCGAATTGATTGAAAATGCCTTGCGCCAAAGCGACGGCCGTCCGTCGCAAATTACACTTGCACTCTACCGCTCTTTGGACGAGCTCCATCTTGAAATTCAGGATAACGGCGGCGGCATTCCGCAAAACTTGTGGGAAACGATCTTCCGCTCGGGGTATACCACCAAGCCCGGCGGCCGAGGCGGGTTTGGGCTTTATTCCGTACGCAAACGTCTCGAGCGCTATGGTGGAAGAGTCTTCGTGGCTCAGAGCGCACCAGGGGAAGGCACGACGATGCGGATTTGTTTGAAGGTTGTGGAGTGAACCGGGCGGCCGTTGCGATAAAATAGCACAGTTAGAATTCTTTTGTTTTTGATTTTTCCCAGGCGTGAAACTCATACCTTGAATATAAGATTGAGAATGGTTATTTTAGAATCGTTGTGAACAGCGGTGGAATGATTGATCTATCGTTTTGCTCAGGAAGTTGAGCAGTCTCTCGCTTTTCTTTTGAGTCTTTACAATCATTCGTCATAATTTGGCCCTTCATGCCCTCTCCTTCCGAAAAAAGCGCCATTCTCATCATCGACGATCAGCCCGCCTTCCCCGAGGACCTGATCGCCATGGCTGGCGATGAATTTCAAGTCATTATTGCTGCCACCGGCGAAGAAGGGCTGAGCAAATTCCGCGAATCGCCGGCGGATTTGATTCTGCTCGATCTCAAGCTCGGCCGTGGCATGGACGGTCTCGAGACTTTACGCCAGCTCAAAAAAATTGATCCCGACGCTGCCGTCATCATCATTACGGCGCATGCTTCGCACGAAACGGCATTGGAAGCGGGCCGGCTCGGCGTGCTCGACTATCAAAGCAAGGCCTTGAATCTCAAAGCGCTGCGGCCGGTCATTCAACAGCATTTGCAAAACCAACTGCTGCGCCGTGCTTATCGCGAAGAACTGCAGCACCAATATCCGCGCTTTGTCGGCGAAAGCGCGGTCGTGCGCCAGCTCTTCAACGATATTGCGGCGGTCGCGCCCACGGATAGCGTCGTGCTCATCACCGGCGAAAGCGGCACCGGCAAAGAGCTGGTCGCGCGAGAAATTCATCGCCAAAGTCTGCGTGCCTCTCGCGCCATGCTGACCATCAATTGCAGCAACCTGAGCCCCGAGCTGTGCGACAATGAATTTTTCGGTCACGGGCGCGGCGCCTTCACCGGCGCCGATCGCATGCAGAAGGGCAAATTTGAGGAAGCCGGGGGCAGCACATTGTTTTTAGATGAGGTAGGCGATCTGCCGCTGGCCTCGCAGCCCAAAATCTTGCGCGCCCTGGAATATGGCACGTTCACGCGCCTCGGTGAAACGCAGGAGAGACGCACCGATGTGCGTCTCGTGGCGGCAACCAACAAAAACCTACCACTAGAAGTCACGGCCCGCCGCTTTCGCGATGATTTGCTGCGGCGCCTCGACCATATTCATTTGCATTTGCCTCCCTTGCGTGAACGGCGCGATGATATTTCTTTGCTAGTGCAATACTATCTGCACTATTTCAGTGTCAAAATGCACAAGCCGGTCCCGGAAGTGAGCGAAGATTTTCTGGCCGGCTGGCGCCGTTATGACTGGCCCGGCAACGTGCGCGAGCTCGGCAGTTTCATCGAAAAAGCTGTGATCTACAGCCGCGAAGGCCGCATCGAGTATGCGCGCCTCCCCTCACTGGCAAGCGGCGCGGTTGCCTCTCCCCAAAACTATGCACCGTTATTTGACCTGCCCTATGAACGCGCCAAGGAAACATTGTTGGAAGAATTCCAACGCGAATATTTTCGTGAAGTGGTCACACGTTGCGGCGGCAACCTCACCCGCGCCGCCGAAGTTGCAGGCGTCAACCGCAGTACAATTTATCGCAGCCTTGGTCGGGAAGAGAGAGTGGGTGATGGGGAGAGTGGGTGATGGGGAGAGTGGGAGACGGGGAGAGTGGGAGACGGGGAGAGTGGGTGACAGGGAGATGATGAAACTATTCTCATCTCTCGATCTCCAAGTCTCCCCATCTCCAAGTCTCCCCATCTCCAAGTCTCCCCGTCTCCAAGTCTCCCCATCTCCAAGTCTCCCACTCCCATCCGCCCCCCGTTGCTTTCATGCAACAGTGCCAATTCCTTGCAAATACATTGCGCCACCCTGCCTGCTGACACCCGGGTGTTGCTCGCAAGCATCAATTCACACTTCCCCTTGCAAAGTTTTTCCGCCTCACGATCAGTATCTCGTTAGTTTTCTGCGATTCAATTTCTTTCCTGCAAGTTCTCCATCGGCACATTTTTTGACTTCATCATCCCAACGCGGGCGTGCCGCAACCAAATTTTTTGGACGCAGATGAACGCAAATTTTCGCTGATTTTGTCTGCGTTCATCTCCGGCAATCTGCGTTCAAAACTTTTATTCTAAAAGCAAAGACCTCACTCTTAATGGACTACGCCAGGTTTTCATCCCGAAGCGTCGGGATGAACACTGAAGCCCTTCGAGCAGCAAAGCTTTAGCCCACGGAAATGGAACTGAAATGAAAAGCTTCTTTCCGTGGGAGTTCCATTTCCGTGGGCCGAATTTTTAGAATTTTATTCTGTGTTTGATTCTTTAAGCGCATAATGCATATCTGGCGCCATATTGACCCCCAGGATTGAACATCACGGCAAAGAGAAGGTTCTATTTTATCGAACTTCATGAACACCATGATCTACCTGTTAACGGGTCTGCCCGAGTCGCGAGGGAAGCTGGCCTCAGAGAGTGATGCAAAAAGAGCCGCCTCTCGCCGCAGGACCGCCAAGTGGATTTCAGGAATAGGGTGGTTCTTCACTGGTGGTGGGGTCGTTTGCTTGCTCACCGGCCTGTCAGACTTGCAAAATCTCATCTTTGTGGTGGCGCTCGGCATCGTATTTATACCGTTGGGGCTGGTCATCGTGGCCAACGGCCAAATTCTCGCCGGCTTGGCTACGATCGAACAAAACATGCGCACGCAGAAAATGCCGGCACGAGGGGATTCATCCGATCACTGCGAGAGCTAGGGCGCTGCCAAACTTTCCACTTGACACCCTCGCCAAAACCGCCTATACTTGGCCGCATGAAAACGAAGACTATTCGCATCATCGGCGTGCCCATGGATCTCGGCCAGTCGCGGCGCGGAGTCGATATGGGCCCGAGCGCGCTGCGCTACGCCGGGCTCGCGGCGCGTCTGCGCAAGCTGGGTTATCGCGTGGAAGATGTGGGCAATCTTGAAGTGCGCGTGCGCGACACGCTGCCCGAAGAGGGCGGCCTGGCGTTTCTGCCTTCGGTGGTTTACACGTGCACGCTGGCCTATGAGCACGGCCGCAAAGCCATTGCCGAAAACAGTATTCCACTCTTTATTGGCGGAGATCATTCCATTGCCACCGGAACCGTGGGCGGCGTTACGCACGACAGTCCCTCGGGTTTGCTCTGGATCGATGCGCACGGCGACTTCAATACTCCGCAAAGCTCGCCCACCGGCAACATTCACGGCATGCCGCTCGCCGTGCTCATGGGGCTGGGCGCCAGCGAGTTGGTAAATTTGGGTCGGCCCGGTCCCAAGCTCAAGCCTGCCGACGTGATTTTATTCGGGGTACGCGATTTGGACGACGAGGAAAAAATCCTGCTGCAGGAGAGCGGCATCACCATTTGCACCATGCGCGACATCGACGAAAGAGGCATTACGGTGGTGCTGCGCGAGGCGCTGGATCGCCTGCATCATCTGCCGCGCCTGCACGTGAGTTTGGACATGGATTGCCTCGATCCCTGGGATGCGCCGGGCGTGGGCACGCCGGTACCCGGCGGCTTCACTTATCGCGAAGCGCATCTCATCATGGAGCTTCTGGCCGACCACGGCAAGGTCAGCTCGATCGATATCGTTGAAATCAATCCCATTCTCGATCAAAAAAATCAAACCGCGAACATTGCAGCGGAATTACTGGCATCGCTGCTGGGGAAATCGATTCTATGAAACCTGAAACTTGCTGCTGGATTCTCGAGGGAATAATTTTGCGGATGGAACAAGATAAGACGAACGCGATCAGAAACAAAAAACCCCGTTCTGGCCATTGTCGTAACGGGCAAAACGGGGCGCCAACCGGCTCGCGGAGAATTACATGGGGATTACGCTTTTGGCTTGCAGACCCTTGGGCCCTTGCTCGACCTCAAACTGGACGCGCTGTCCTTCCTTCAAGGTCTTGAAACCTTCGGCAGTGATGGATTTGTAGTGCACAAATACATCTTCGCCGCTTTCACGCTTGATGAAGCCATAACCCTTTGCTTCGTTAAACCACTTGACAGTTCCGGTTTCCATAATCTGGAGCAACCTCATCTTAGGTTAAGAAAATTTTCTCGGAAGGTGATTCCGAGACGTTGTTAACCTGTACAACCAGCTTTTGCAGTAGTTGTGACTCCCACAACTCAGTCGGGATCGGTGCAGCAGCCCTACTGATCCTTGCAAGAGGTAAACCGGATGAATCGCTGGTTGACAGCAACAACGCTTGCAACCAAAGTCGCTTCTCCGCGCGTCCTCGCGCGGTAAAGGACCCACAGCGGAACTCAATCCAGACTCGACCTCACCCACCGCAGGGCCAAGGCCCTGTTAAAGCGCAAAGTGGTGTACAAAATACAAAGAAAAATAATCACAGTTTTGTTCAAATGCAAGCACAGTTTTTAGGGAGAGATGGGATCTCAAACGAAGTGGGGCTCAAATGCAGATATACCGGATGAAAAAAAAGCGCCTCCCCGCGCGTGCGGGAAAGCGCCAGTCTGTAACAAGCATGTGTCAATTTAAAATGTATCCCTCCGGATCGACCGGTTTGTCATGCATATGAACTTCAAAATGGACATGCGGGCCGGTGGTCATGCCGGTGCTGCCCACCAAACCGATCGGTTGCCAGCGTTCGACTTTTTGCCCTTCTTGCACCATCACTTTGGAAAGATGGCCATAGAGAGTTTTGTAACCGTAGCCGTGATCAATGACAACATATTTGCCGAAGCCATGGCCAAAGCTGGCAACGGCCTGGGCTTTCTCCACGATGCCGGCGGCGACCGCGTTCACATCCGTGCCGATTTCAGCGGCGAGATCGACGCCGTCATGATGCTTCTTTCGTTCGATGAGGGGATGAAAGCGCATGCCGTAGCGGTCGGTAATCCGGCTCAATTCCGGCAGCACCGGCCGGATGGAAGGCGTGTGCTTGAGCCGGTCCTGGTCCTCGGTCATCTTGTCTTTCACTTCAGTGACATTCTCGGAGTGGAGTGTGACGCGCCGCTCAAGCTCGGACAAAAGCACGTTCACCTTTTTCGTCTCTTCCTGCAAATCTTCCGGCAGAGAGTTGAGATCCACATCCACATAGTCCCCGTAGGCGCCACCCGTTCCCACTTTGCGCAAATCCGCATCGATGCGGGGCAGGCCGGCCATCAAACGCAAGCCATCGTCCTGTTTTTCGATGGCCTGAATTTGGCTCTCGAGCTTGTTGACTTTGCCGCTCATATGCTGCAGTTGATTCGAGAGCGCATGATTCGTGCGCAGCAGGCGACTGACGCGCTGATCCTTGTAAAAGTCGGTGAACAGAGCGATCGTCGAGCCAACCATGAGCAACATGACTACAAATGACGAAAACATGATTGAGAGAATCCTCTTCCAAGACAGACTAATAGATTTGACCTCGGACCCCTGCAGCGAAAAATAGATCAGCTTAATCTTTTTATCGCGCATGTTCTCCTTCCTCCGTGAATGCGAGATGCAAGCGACGCTCTGGACCCTCGACTTTAACAGCATGAATAACACCGGCGGCCCCGATCCTCCGCCCTCGCCAAAAAATCCACCCCCTGCGGAATGTCCCTGCGCACTCCGCTACTGCAAACATCCTAGTCATATATGTCTGAAATCTCGGCTCTGGTTCAATTCAATCTAAACTGTACAAACTGGCGCAATCCGCGCTATGGGCGGAAATCTAAACAATCGTTTCCAAGATGTCAAGCACAAAACCAGTCTGTATGTACAAAATACCACCTGTTTCGACCTGAAATCTCACGCCAAGAAATGCAATCCAACTGATTTAATATGTAAGCGCAAGCGGTGGAGCTTGCGAAGGGGAGAAAATGAAAATTTCGATAACAGCAGTGACGGATTTGTAATCAGCCCAGATAACTGCGCAAGGGCTTGCTGCGTGAGGCGTGGCGCAGCCTTTTGATCGCTTTCTCTTTGATCTGGCGCACGCGCTCGCGCGTCAGCTTGAACAGCTCACCGATTTCTTCGAGCGTCAATGGATGCTCGCGCCCCAGGCCGAAATACAATTTGACCACCTCGGCCTCGCGTTCGGTCAGCGTCTCCAGGGCACGTTCCACTTCGATCTTCAAGGATTCGCTCATTAAGAAATTGTCGGGCGCCGGAACTTCTTCGCTTTCCAGCACGTCCAGCAAGCGACTTTCTTCGTCCTGATTGAAGGGCGCGTCCAGAGAAAGATGCTTGCCCGAGATCTTGAGCGTATCGTTGACTTCATGTGTGGTCATTTCCACTTTGTCGGCGATTTCGTGCGCCGCTGGCTCGCGCTCGAACTCCTGCTCCAGCGAACTGAGCGCTTTGCCGATTTTGTTCAACGCGCCGACGCGATTCAGGGGCAGTCGCACGACGCGCGATTGCTCGGCCAGCGCCTGCAAAATGGATTGCCGTATCCACCACACAGCGTAGGAAATGAATTTAAACCCTCGGGTTTCGTCGAAACGGCTGGCGGCTTTGATCAAACCGAGATTGCCTTCATTGATCAAATCACCCAGAGAGAGCCCCTGGTTTTGATATTGTTTGGCCACGCTGACGACAAAGCGTAAATTGGCTTTGGTCAGTCTTTCCAGGGCCTCTTCATCTCCCCGCTTTATACATTTGGCAAGATCGATTTCTTCTTCGGGGGTCAAAAGCGGTACTTCGCTGATTTCCTGCAGATACTTTTCTAGTGAATGGTCGGTTCGGGCACGGTTGCCACCTGTGAGCCTCGCCACACTTCCTCCTTCCCTTGTTAGTGCTGAGTCTCAAGACCGAAGTACCTTGGTCGGCGCAAAGCCCACAAAGTTAAGAAAACTTTTAAATTTTGTCAATGATTTCATTACCGTGAGCATTCAAATTTGCAGACGCCAAGTAGCCCTCGTGAACTTGAAATTCCGCGGCACCGAAATTGCTGAATGGGTCTTCCAATTTGCTGTTTGGCGATTGCATTCTGCTCGCCCAGTCTTGCTTTTTTAGAAAGTTTTCCTAATTTATGTATTTTGGCTGGAACTGGCCCTCACTTGCTCATTTTGACAACTTCCATTCGCATGAAGCTTCCGCTCATTTATACCCACATTCTGCTGCTCGAAATCTACATTGCCTGCGGTTCTTTCGGCATATTCAACCAGTCTTTTGCCCAAGCGCAAATTCCGGTGGCCATTGATTCACTGCTACAAAGAGCCATTGCAGCCACGATCAAGCAGGAATATGAACGCGCACTGGCGCACATTGACACAGTCATTACACGCGCGCCCGAAGAACCCATCGGCCATCTGTTTCACGCGGCAACACTGCAATCCCGCATGCTGGATTACGAAAACGACGCGGACGAAGAAGCTTTCATGAAGAGCCTGAAAACCTGCCGCCAGCTTTCGGAAAAGCTGCTGCATAAAAATCCCAGTGATGCGCAAGCATATTTTTGGCTGGGCAGCGCCTACGGCTATGAGGCCTTTTATACCGGAAAAAAACGGCGCTACCTCGAAGCCGTGCGCACCGGATGGCAGACGATTCAGCATCTGCAGACCGCCATCAAGCTCGACCCGGAATTGTACGACGCCTACCTGGGCATCGGCACCTACAAGTATTATCGCAGCAAGATGAAACTCTTTTTTCTGGGGGATGAGAGTGGCGAGGGTCTGGCCATGGTGCAAAAAGCTGCGACGCAGGGCAAGTATTCGCGTTATGCCGCCCTCAACGGCTTGACGTGGATTTTGTTGGATGAAAACCGCGCTGCGGAAGCGTACGCGCTGGCAGATTCGGTTCTGCAAGAATTTCCGGCCAGCCGCTTCTTTCTCTGGGGCGCGGCAGAATCCGCGGCGCGGCTGCAGAAATTCGCCCGTGCGCGCGCGTGCTATGAACAAATCATGGCTTCGCTACAAGCAGAAAAAAAGCTCTCGCCCTATCTCGCAGCCGTATGCCGCACCAAGCTGGCGCAAATCGCGTTGCGGGAAGCCCAGCCGCAGGAAGCGTGCGCGCAATTGGATTTGATTGAGGACAAGAAACTGCCGCGCGAAGCGAAAGGGAAGGAGCTCGCCAAGAAGGTGAAGCATCTCAGGGAATCCTGCTCTGCTGCGGCCACGGCCTCAAACGGCCGGCACCACGGGCAGTGATTTCTCCGTTTTCGTCCAGAGCTGCCCGCACGCCGCGTCGATGTCGTCGCCTTTGCTCCAGCGCAAGGTGACCGTCGCACCCGCGCCCTGCAAGCGCTGGTAAAACGCTTCGATGTGTGCATAGCTGGGACGGCGGAAATTTTCATCGACGGCATTAAAGGGAATGAGATTGATCTTGCAGGGAATATCGCGCACCAAACGTTTGAGCCGCTCCGCGTCTTCCAAACTGTCATTCACCTCCGCCAGCAAAACATACTCGAACGTCACTTTTTGCTTGGCGGCCAGGGCGTACGCTTTGGCTGCAGCCAGCAGATCGGCAATCGGATATTTGCGGTTCAAAGGCATTAAGCGGGTGCGCACTTCGTCCGTGGTCGCATTCAATGAGATTGCCAGGCGGTATTTATGGCCTTCTGCGATGAAACGCCGGATTTTGGGAATCAAGCCGCTGGTCGAAATCACGATGTGGCGCTGGGCCAGGTTCGGGCCTTCTGCGTCTGACATCAAATCGCAGGCTTGTAGCAGCGCCTCGTAGTTCAACATGGGCTCGCCCATGCCCATGACCACGACGTTGGTGACCGGCGTACCGCTGAGCCGGCGCACGGACAACACTTGATTGACGATCTCCCCCGCGCTCAAATTGCGCAATAAACCCATTTTTCCAGTCGCGCAAAACTTGCAATCCACCGGGCAGCCGACCTGGGAGGAAAGGCACAAAGTGTGGCGGTCGTCTTCGTGCATCAGCACGCTTTCGATGCTCAGACCATCGCCGAGCCGGAACAAGAACTTTTCGGCATCGCGCCGTGCGGAAACTTGCCGCTGCACCAACGCCAAAGGTTGAATCGCAGCCGACTCCTGCAAGCGCTGTCGCAAGTGCGCGGATAGATTCGTCATCTGCTCGAAATCGGCCACGCCGTGGCCATAAATCCACTGGAAAAGCTGCCTGCCGCGAAAAGGCTTCTCCCCCAGGCTCTCGGCAAAGCGCGAAAGCCCTTCACGATTCATGCCGATCAAATCCTGTTTTCGGGCAATATCGGATTTCTGCTCAATACGGTCGTTCATAAGGCGATTGGCTCATCAAACTGAGAATAAATCTAAAAGTCTGGCTCACGGAAACGAACTCCCACGGAAAAATGTTGCGTTGAATTGAGCAAAAGCCAGGACAGAAAAATGAAGGACAGAAAGATGGCAGCAGATCTCATCTCCGGAGCAGGGATGGTGAAGGGATAGGGCAAACGACAAACATTTTTCTGTCCTACATCTTTCTGTCTTCTGCTTCTTTGCGGGACGATTTTGCCATTGCTGCCGCCCTCGGGCTTCGGTTTTCAGCTTGTCTGAAAATCCGAGGTAGCAATTTACACATCTCAGGGAGGTCATTGCAAGGCTAATTTGCAGTGCGCCTACCATCGTGTCTCGTGCAAACGGGATCAAAATTATTGCATTTGGAGAGCCGAATGGTTATCATGATTGTCCTTTTCTAAAAACCTACCTATCTTTTCGAAAGGTCGTTTCAATGAGTTTATCCGCAAAGGATCTCGGCATTATCGCAGAAGTGAAGGAAGCGCATCGTCAAATCGTCGCCGAAATCAGCAAAGTGATTGTCGGCCAAAATGTAATCATCGATCAACTTCTCATCTCGCTTTTTGCGCGTGGGCATTGTCTGCTCGTGGGCGTGCCCGGCCTCGCCAAAACGCTGTTGATCAGCACGCTCGCGCGCGTGCTGCAGCTCAAATTCAACCGCATCCAATTCACGCCTGATCTCATGCCCTCGGACATTACCGGCACCGAGATCATCGAGGAAGACGTCAGCACCGGTCGCAAAGCTTTTCGCTTCATTGCCGGCCCAGTTTTCGCCAATATTGTTTTAGCCGACGAAATCAACCGCACGCCGCCGAAGACGCAAGCGGCTTTGTTGCAGGCGATGCAAGAACACGAAGTCTCCGCCGCGGGGACGACGTATAAACTCGACGAACCGTTTTTCGTACTGGCCACGCAGAATCCCATCGAACAGGAAGGAACGTATCCCCTGCCCGAGGCGCAGCTCGATCGCTTCATGTTCAACCTGTGGGTGGACTATCCCAGCTTCGAAGAAGAAAAGCAAATCGTCAAATCCACCACCGGCAACCAGCTACCCGCGCTCGCCCAGGTCTTGAACGCTGAGAAAATAATGGCGCTGCAGGCTTTGGTGCGTGAAGTGCCGGTCTCCGATCACGTCGTCGATTATGCCGTACAGCTCGCGCGCAACACGCGGCCACATCAAAACGGCACGGTCAAAGCCGTCAAAGATTGGATCAATTGGGGCGCGGGCCCGCGTGCGTCACAGTATTTGATTCTGGGCGCGAAAACCCGCGCCATTCTCGATGGCCGGCCCACGCCCGATGTTGAAGATGTGCGCGCCGTGGCCAAGCCGGTGTTGCGCCATCGCCTCGTCACCAATTTTTCCGCTGAAGCCGAAGGGGTGACGGCGCTGGACATTATCGAGCAGCTGATTAAAGACGGGAAAGTGATGTGATTTGTAATGCGTAATGCGTGACGCTTATGCTGATGCCTGCTCACGCATTACGAATTTCGCATCAGGGCTTACAATTCGTCATGCAAACCGAACCCCTCTACAGAAAATATCTCCACCCGACCACCGTCTCGCGCCTTGCCAACATGAGCTTGCGGGCGCGCTTGGTGGTGGAAGGATTCATCACCGGCCTGCATCGCAGCCCGTATCATGGCTTCAGCGTGGAGTTTGCCGAGCACCGGCAGTATATGCCGGGCGACGAGATTCGCCACCTCGATTGGAAAGTTTACGGCAAAACCGACCGCTTTTACGTCAAGCAATTCGAAGAAGAAACCAATCTCAAATGCTATTTGCTCGTCGACCAATCCGCCTCCATGGGCATTGCACACGAAGGACGCGTGAGCAAGTTTCAATACGCCAGTTTTCTGGCAGCGGCTTTGGGCTATTTGATGATGCACCAGCGCGATGCCGTCGGCATGGCACTGTTTCATGAGCACCTCACGCGCTACCTGCCGCCGCGCGCGGTGATGAGTTATCTCACCGCTTTGCTCGGCGAGCTGGAAAACGCGCGCGCCACCGGCAGCGCGCATTGGGAGAGCTCGCTGCACAAAATGGCGGAACAAATCAAGCGCCGCGGCCTGGTGATCGTTCTTTCCGATTTCATGCCGCACGATCTCGAGCGCGATCCCCAAAACATTTTGGCAGGTTTGAAGCATTTTCGCCATCGCCATCACGAAGTGCTGGCGTTTCAGATTTTGGATCGCTTCGACTATCGTTTTGAGTTCCGCGAGGACGCGATTTTTCAAGACGCGGAATCCGGCGCGACCCTGCCCACCCAGCCCCATCACATTCGCGCCGCGGTACAAAAGGAAATCGACGAGTATCTCGACTGGCTCAAACGCCAGTGCCGCGAGCATCGCATCGACTACAATCTGCTGGATACCTCGATGGATTTCGACCGCGGTCTTATGCAGTTTTTGCTGAAGCGTAAACGAATGGGCGGGTAGCCAGCGGGCGGCACATGAAAATCTTCCTGTTCTGGCTTCTCGGCCTCCTGCTCGCGCTCGTCGGCTACCTCGCTTTTTTGTGGTGGCATCCGCGCCGGCACTCGCGCTTTCAAGTCCGGCTCACGGCGATGTTTTTGCTCTTCGCGCTCCTTCCCACCGTACCGCTCATTTTTTTGGTGAGCACGCTCGCCACGAACACCGCCGATGTGCTTCTCGTTCCCGAAGTTGAAACCGCCATGCTGCAAGCGGTCGCAGCTTTGAAAGCGCAATGCGAAGATACGGGCAAGCGCTTTGCACAGGCTTTTGCCGGAGACGGTTTTGCGCCGGAAGCAGTTTTGCCCTCGGGCCTCGATTATTATTTCGTCTGGCAGCGCGCGGGCGAAAAAATACTACTCGCGGCGGCGCATAGTCGCGACGAGGGCGCGCGCGGGCAGGGACTCTCATTCGGTGAGGCGCGGGTTGGCGAAATCTGGGGTCAAACGGGCAGCGAGCTGGAGGCACTGCGCGACCATTCCTCCGCGCCCTCTCAGGTCGAAATGCCGGGGCATTGCCGCGTCTGGCTGCCGCGCGGAGAACATGAAATGGCGATTCTCGGCTTTGCCATTGCGCCCGAGGTGATGGCGGCCAAAGCGCAGCTCACCCAAACCATGCGGATTTATAATTCCCTCACTTTGATCAAAGAGAAAGCGCTGCAAGATCAGCTCATTTGGGGCGCGGCCACGGCTATGGTTTTGATCTTGAGCCTGTTGTCGGTTTTTCTCGCGCGCAGCCTGTCACGGCGTTTGAGCCATCCGATTGAAGATTTGATCGGCGTCACCGCAAAAGTGGCCGCGGGCGATTTGGAAGCGCAGGCGCCCTCCCGCGCCAAAGATGAAATCGGACAATTGGTCTCGGCTTTCAATAAAATGATTCGGGATTTGCGCGCCAATCGCGAAAAACTGCTGGCCGCGGAAAGATTGGCGGCGTGGCGGGAAGTGGCGCGGCAAGTTTCGCACGAAATCAAAAATCCCCTCACCCCCATTCAACTCGCCCTGTATCGCGTGCGGCAAAAATTCGGCGGCATGATTTCGTCGCAGCCGGCGTTGCAAGAATCGTTTCAGAGCATTGAAGAAGAGCTATCCAGCCTGCGCCATCTGGCCGAGGAGTTTTCCGCCTTCGCCCGGCTGCCCAAAGCGCAAATGCAAATGGAGCACCTCAACGAAATCATTCAGCTCACCCTCCGGCTTTACGATGCCGGCGGCGAAAACCTCCGTTTTCAGCTTCATCTCGATCCCAAGCTGCCGCCGCGGCCTCTCGATCGCGAACAGATCAAACGCCTGTTAAACAATCTCATCAAGAATGCGAAAGAAGCAGCGCACCCGCAACCTTGCGAAATAACGATCACCACGCGCGATGACAGCGGAGGCCTCGTTTTGGAAATCGCAGACAACGGGCCGGGGCTCACGCCTGAAATGCAAGCAAAATTGTTCCAGCCCAACTTTACCACCAAGCGAGGCGGGTCGGGATTGGGCCTGGTCATGGTCAAGAGAATCGTAGAAGAGCACGGCGGCACGATTGCGGCAGAAAGCGGAGCGGGAGTGGGGACGGTTTTTAGGATTCGCTTTTGATTTTGAAGGCGCGGGGGAGGGATGGTGGATTGTGGATCGTGGATTGTGGATCGTGGATGGTGGATCGTGGATAGTAGATTGTGTAGATTGCCCAAATCGACGACGCACGATCTACTATCTACTATCCACGATCTACGATCTCCCCTCCACAATCCAACTCCAGATCACCGTCTCGCCACAGGAATGACCAGCTTCAAGCCGCTGTGCGTCTCGGAAAAGCTCACGACCTTGACATCGACCAGACCTTGTGCCAAAGCAGCCGCGCGCACAATGTCCTCTTTGATGTGCGCCTGCCCTTTCGGCCAAATCACCCAAATACCGCCATTCCGCTTGAGCGAATTTTGCAACGTCTTCAATTTATCGAGCGCTTGGGCATTGCTCACGGCGAAAAAAATCAAATCCGATTCCCGGGCAGCTTTGCCGGCGGTAATATTTTGCGTGCGGCCGCGCAATTGCTGCCAGAAGTCTTCCTCGGAAATGCCGAGCACGGAAACTTTGAAATCCGGCTTGACGCCGAGCTTGTCGATTGTGCTTTTGGGATTGCGTATCTTGAGCGCCCATTTTTCCGCCTCCGGACCCAGCTCGAAAGTCGCCGTGCCTTGCGGGAATTTCACCTGCAATTTTCCAGCCTTGGCTGCGAACGATTCGATTCGCTGCAGCGGGATTTTCAATTTGAAATCGCCGTGAAATGACAATTCTGCCGTCTCCAGATGCGCTTTGCCCGCGGAAGATTTTCCGTCAAAACTGGCGCGGCAGGTTGCTTCGAGTCCCATTTATTCTCCTTAATTATTACTACAACGCTAAGTCTGTTTTTTTGCACAAAAAAACCAGCACTGTCATTCTGAAAGAATCTTCCCATGATACAATATCACAGCCTATTTCGGCATTGTGCCCAGCGCCTGGGAAGATCCCGATGAATCGGGATGACATTTCTGGTGGCGGCGTGGACCTAACGTTGTAGTACTATTCAGGTGTCAATCCTGAAAACGCGTATTTTTCCTTTTGACGCAGGGGCGAAGGTTTATTATCTTCACTGCGCTGCAAGATCATGACAAGATGCTCAAAACCAAACTTCCGCGCAACACCAAAGTGCGAAAAGGACGGCCATGAGGACAAAAACAATTCTGCCGCTCACATGTTTGCTGGTATTGTTCGCCTCCCTTTCAATGTTATTCAATGCCGGCGACAAACCGTTCTCAAAATCGCGCGCCGCGGAGAAGAAGCCTACGGATTGGTTTTTCATTCAGCGCGCTTTCCCGCTGGATCGCATCGACCAGAGCGCTCATTTGCGCGCGGTGCAGCATGCGCAAGCGCTGCAAGCTTTGCACAAAGGCAATGCCAGTACCGCCTGGCAGCCCATCGGGCCCACGAATATCGGCGGACGCATCACCGCCATAGCCGTGTCTCCTTTTGATCCCAACACCATTTACATTGGCGCGGCCGCGGGCGGCGTGTTCAAATCCATTGATGGTGGCAATGATTGGTTTCCTATCTTTGATGACCAGCCCAGCTTGTCCATCGGCGCGCTGGCATTCGATCCGAACGATCCCGAAACCATTTATGTGGGCACGGGCGAAGCCAACGGCAGTCTTGATTCTTATGCCGGTGACGGAATTTACAAATCGACCGATGGTGGATCGACTTGGAGAAATATCGGGCTGGCTGAGAGTAATCACCTTGGCCGCATCGCTGTCGATCCGCGCAATTCCAATATCCTTTATGTTGCAGCGTGCGGGCAGCTTTATGGCAAGAATCCCGAGCGTGGCATCTACAAATCCAGCGACGGAGGGCAAACTTGGGTGCGTTCGCTGTTCCTCACGGATTCCACCGCAGCCATTGACGTCGCTCTCAATCCACAGCAGCCGGACACGGTTTACGCCGCCATGTGGGAACGCATTCGCGCGCCCCACCGCCGTAGAGTCGGCGGCCTCAGCAGCGGCATTTATCGCACGTTCAACGCCGGGGAATCGTGGGAATTGCTCGCCTCCGGCTTGCCGCCGGCAGCGACGTATCGTGGCCGCATCGGCTTGGCGGTCGCGCCTTCCAATCCCGCCACCGTTTATGCGATGTACGCGGATGATCCGGGAAACTTCGACGGGATTTATAGATCGAACGATCATGGCCAGACATGGCGCAGAGTGACGGCCAACGGCTTGCCCGGCGGCTTTCTCGGCGGGTTCGGCTGGTATTTCGGTAACATCAAAGTTCATCCGCAGAATGCCAATACCGTTTATGCGCTCGGCGTTTCGTTTCACAAATCCACGAACGGCGGGGATTCATGGTCGAATATTCTAAGCAGCATTCATGTGGATCAGCATGCGCTCGAATTCGATCCTTTCAATTCCAATCGCCTGCTGGCGGGAAACGATGGCGGCCTTTATGTCTCCAACAATGGCGGGGGCAGTTGGGCAAAATCTTTCAATCTGCCCATCACCCAGTTTTACGCCGGCACGATTGATTTCCTGAATCCGGAGAGAACGTACGGCGGCACGCAAGACAACGGCACGATGCGCACCCTGACCGGCCGCGACGACGACTGGGAAGAAATTTATGGCGGCGACGGTTTTTATTGCCTGGTCGACTACACCGATGCGCGCTACGTCTATGCCGAGTATCAATACGGCGGCCTGGGCCGTTCGACGGACGGAGGGAATTCATTTGCCGGCGGTCGCAACGGCATTCCCGCGAACGCTCGCACAAACTGGTCAACGCCCGTGGTCATGGATCCCAACGATCCTCGTGTGTTGTATTTCGGCGCCGAACGGTTGTACCGCAGCGCCGATCGCGCACAATCTTGGAGCGAAATCAGCGACGATCTCACCAACGGCCCCGGCCCCACCAGCTATCGTTTCGGCACCATCACTACGCTGGCGGTGTCGCCCGCCGATCCGAATGTCATTTTTGCCGGCACGGACGATGCAAATGTTTGGGTCACTGCGGATCTCGGCGCGAATTGGAAAATGATCAACGCCGGCCTGCCGCGGCGCTGGGTCACGCGCGTTGCCGCCGATCCTGGCGACGCCAAGGTCGCGTACGTCGCTTTCTCCGGCCATCAAGAAGATGTTTTCCTGCCGCATATTTTCCGCACCGAGAATCAAGGCGAAACGTGGATCGACCTCAGCTCGAATTTGCCCGAGGCGCCGATCAATGACGTCGTGATCGACCTGGACAATCCTGCGGTGCTCTATATCGGCACGGACGTTGGTGTGTTTTACACAACCGACTTGGGCGCAAGCTGGCAGCCGCTGGGAACGGGCATGCCATACGTGCCGGTGCACGATTTGGAGCTGCACCCTTCCACGCGAAAGTTGCGCGCGGCTACGCACGGGCGCTCGTTTTATGAATTCGATTTGAATGCGCTGACCGAGGTCGCTGCGCCGAAAAACCATGCGCCGCGCGCCTTGGTGTTGCATCAAAACTATCCGAATCCCGTGCTGGCACATTCGCCGGCAGCGGCAACCACGATCACGTTCTCTTTGCAAGAACCCGGCGCCGTGCGTTTGGAGCTTTTCGATGTGCTCGGCAGACAGGTGGCGACATTGGCAGACGGCTGGCTGCAGGAAGGCACCCATCGCCGCGTTCTGCACACGGAAAATCTGGCAAGCGGGAGATATTTTTACAAACTCAGTTTCGTGGATCGAGCCGGCAAACGCATGACCCAAAGTCGGCAATTTTCGTTGATCCGGTAAGGACAATTGACGTGGATTGGTTCTCAGTCATTTTGCTCGCAGGTGCGACCCAAGGCATATTCCTGTCCCTCGCGCTCTTCAACTTGCCGCGGGGCAACCGCGCCGGCAATCGCTTTCTCGCGGGCCTGTTGCTGCTGTTTGCTCTCGCCTTGGCCTGGCGCGCAGCGGCACATGCGCAACATGAGTTTGCCGCAGCTCAGCTTCGGGCGGTTGAGATCGCCACCATTTTGTGTTTCGGTCCGTTGCTGTGGTTCCATGCAAAAGCTTTGACCGGGCCGTCTTTTAGAGGCGAACGCCAGCAGCTTTTCCATTTTCTGCCGGCGCTCGTTTACGTTCTGGTGTATCTTGTTTTGGCATGGCCCGGCGAACTCGGCAAATTCAATCAGCCTGCAGTAATATATTTCACTCCTCTTTCGGGTCTCAATTGGCTCGCGCTTGCGCACGTGCTGGTCTATCTGTCCGCCGCACTATACGATCTTCGCCAGCACGCGCATCGTCTGCAATCATCCTTTTCTTCGCTCGAGCACCTGCAGTTGAACTGGCTGCACTTTCTGCTCTGCTTTTGCGCGCTGGATTGGATGCTGGTCTTCGTCTGGCAGCTCTTCGGTTTTCAAAATGAGCTGGCGCAACTGCCCTGGCTTTTTCTTTCGTTCGTTCTCTATGCGATCGGCTACTTTGCATTGCGCCAGCCGGAGATCTTCAGCGGCGAAATGCGGGCTGCTTTAGCGTCCATGCCGGCTGCGAGCAAATACCAAAAGTCGACCCTGACCACGGGCAAAGCCGAGGAGTATTTGCACAAGCTGCAAGAATTCATGGCACGCCAAAAGCCTCACCGGGACAGCGGCTTGAATTTGCCCGGGCTTGCCAAAATGCTCGCCCTGCCGCCGCATCATTTGTCGCAAATCATCAACGAAAAACTGCAGCAGAATTTCTTCGAGTTTGTGAACCGCCATCGCGTCGCCGAGGCACAACAACTGCTGCGCGACCCGGCGCGCGCCCACCTCAACATTGCGGAAATCGGCTTCACCGCCGGCTTCAGCTCCATCTCCGCGTTCAACGCCGCCTTCAAAAAAATCACCGGAATAACACCCTCGCAATTTCGCAGTAATGCCGGTCCTGCCGGAACAAACTCTCACCGGATAGAGACAAGCCCACGGATGAAAAACTGATTTTATCGCCGGGGTTCCCTCCCTCCGTTGGCGATTATCCTTGCTGCCAGCTTATTGGGGTTGTGAGGTTGCTCAATTTGTAATGTGCCGATTCAGACGCATTGACCACTGCCTACTTTATAAGGTTGCCACACAAGATTATCGGGCAGGTAGAATCCCCGGCTCCTTTTGCGTATTTTTCTTCATCGCCGACGGCAAACCCGGCGGGGATTTTTAAATTCCTTCGTTGATTCGGTTTCACTACAAATTCGGAGCCTTGAACATGCAGCCACAATCTCGCAATCCGGAATTGCTTCGCCGCGCTCTGCAGGCAGACAGCGCATTTTCACTGTTGGGCGGTACGATCCTTGTCCTTGCCGCCGGACCGGTGGCCAATCTGCTGGGACTGCAGCAAGCGAGCATTTTGACCGGCATCGGCCTGGCACTTTGGCTTTACGCGGCGGCATTGTTTCTCAACGCGCGCCGCTCGATCATCAATCGCGCGCAAGCAGTTGTCGCCGTGGTGCTCAATTTCGGATGGGTGGTGGGGAGCGCATGGGTTGTGGCGTGGGGAGTGCTCACGACTATCGGGAACTGGATGGTCGCGATCGTCGCTGATGTTGTCTTGTTGCTCGGAATTTTGCAGGCTTATGGCTTACGCAAGTTGGCGGCGCCGAAATAGCCCAATTGGTCGGATTTGTCATTCCAGCGAAAGCGGGAATCCATGATTTCATTGGGTTTTCTACATACCCGCTTTCGCGAGTCCGGCATCAAAAGGAGTTTTTCAGCTTCCTGCGGAGCGTTTTCACACAGGCTGAATCTTTTTCGGCACTGGCATCCTCTCTCAGTGGGACTTCACGACAAATAAGATCTCCGGCGGACGAAGATTTTAATGAACAAATTGATCACGATAAATATCGTGGCTTGCAAAGACAACATGCTCCACCATGCCTTCATGTCGTGCGGCACATGCCGGAGCAGAAACACGACAAGCCAAAGCACAAAAAATGCGCCCTGCAAGCAGACGATGAACACCAGCCGGGAGAGGCTGAATGGAGTGAGCGGAACCGGGAGCAGCGCCTGCTGGCGGTCGCGCTTTTCGCGATCATCATAGGTGCCGATGATGATCATCGCCGCATAAAAAATGATCATGGTCACGCCTTGCAGGCCATAAACGCCGCCCCAATCCCGCATCAAATTGGCGAGCAAAAACGCAATGGCGGCCAGCACCGCGAACCACAATCTGGTTTTGTGGTATTCAAACTCCGCTTGCAAGAGACGCCACATGGTTGCCACCTTTGAGAATGTGCACGGCAATCTCGTCGATGCTCATGCGGTTTTCCATCACGTTTTCCGCGCCCAGCTCGCCGAGGTGCCGGCGCGTGGCTACGAAATCCGCGGTGATAATTTGATGATCCTTGCCTTCCTGCCGGTGCTGCACGGCGGCGGCAAACTGTGTCATTTCCCCCTCGAGACGAAATGAAATCTTCCGCCAGCGGTCGATGAGATCTTCTTTGGCGGTGCGCAGCAGTATTTGACCCTCGGATAAAAAGGCTAGCTCATCGGCCAGGCGGCTGATGTCGGACAGAATATGCGTGGAATAAAAAATCGCGCGTTCGCCGCTTTCCACCACTTCGAACAAGACTTCCAATACCTCGGCGCGCACCACGGGGTCCAATCCGGAAGTGGGCTCGTCCAAAATGAGCAGCTTGGGAGCATGCGCCAGCGCCGCGATCAACGCCAGCTTCACGCGATTGCCGTGCGAAAGCTCTTTCGCTTTCTTGTGCAGCGGCAGGTTGAAACGCCGCGCCAGGTCGGCGGCTGTTTGGTTCGACCAATTCGGATAAAACTGTGCCAGAAAGCGCAGGTTTCTTTCGCCGCTCCAGTTTTCATAAAACACATGCTCGTCGCCAACGTAACCGAGATCGCTCTTCCATTCGGGGTGATTCAAATCATTGCGCCGGCCATAAACTTCCATCTCGCCACTCTCAGCCCGCACCAACCCCACCAGGCAATGCATCGTCGTGGTTTTGCCGCTGGCATTTGGCCCGATGTAGCCTAGCACGACCCCCGGCTCCAAGTCAAGATTCAGCGGGCCGAGCTGAAAATCGCGGTAGGTTTTAATGACGTTTTTGAATGCGAAGGCGTTGTTCATTTTTGTTTTCTCCCAAAGCGACAGGGCCTGACTGAAATCATTTATGATTCGCGGCAACCTCAATCGCGCGCTTGATGTCTTGCACCGATAACCCTTCCGCCAGCGCCGTTGCGACAATCGGCTTGAGCCCGTCTGCCAGTTTTTGTTGCGCCATCTCTTTTTTTTGATCTTTCAACAATTCTGACACGAAAAATCCCTTGCCCCGCCGCGCGTGGATGAGGCCCTCACGCAATAGCGTTTCATAGGCGCGTTGCACGGTGATCACGCTCACCTGCTGCGCGCTGGCCAGTGCACGAATCGAGGGCAGATCGGATTCGGCCTCCAATTCGCCCGAGAGAATCTTGGCACGAATCTGCCGCACGATCTGGCTCTGCAGCGGCTCGGAGGAAAGGTCGGTTAGGTTGAGTAGCATGGTCGAAGTGTTTGATGCAACTTGTAGCTTTTTTTGTGTGAAGAATTTTCCATTTGTTTCTGTCATTCTGTAAGAATCTTCCCTGGCACTCAAGAGCGAGATCCAACAGGGAACTCTGCCCGTGCTTGGGAAGATTCCTACGGAATGACAAGCATAGCCGGGCGTCGCAATAAAGGCGCAGAGCGCCTCTCATGCATGGCGATCCCGACGGTTCGGGACCGCAACGCGATCAATCATTTTCTTTCATTTTCAAAATCATCAGCGTGCGGTCATCAGGCAAAAAGGAAGTTGGATAAAATGCTTTCACCTCATCCCGGAGTGCCGCGAGCAAAGCGCGGGCTTCTAATCCACGATGCTGTTGCGCGAGGTGGAGCAAGCGTTGCTCGCCGTATTGCTCCGCGGCTTCGTTCATCATTTCGGTAATGCCATCCGTGTAGAACAGGAGTGTATCGCCGGGCTGCAAAGTCGCCCGAGCCGTTTGAAAATGGCCCTCGGCCATCAATCCCAAAGCTGGACCGGTGGTGTGGAGATCCTCGGCAGTGCCGTCCCGGCGCAGCAGCATGGGATGATTGTGTCCGGCATTCACATACTCGAATTGCCGCGTGGCGCGGTCAAAAATACCATAAACCAGCGTGACAAAATTGCGCGGAGCGGCGTGGCGTTTCACGTGTTGATTGAGCGGCGCGATCGTTTCCATGAGCTCGCGCCGGTGGCGCACTTCGGTTTTGAGAATCACCTGGATTTGAGAAACCAACATCGCGGCCGGCATGCCTTTGCCGCAGGCATCGGCAATCACCAGGCCGAAGCGCTGCGCGTCGATGGGCAGATAATCATAAAAATCCCCACCCACCGCGCGCGAAGCTTCGGAGTAGGCCGCGATTTGCAGAGACTCATCATCCGGCAGAACTTTGGGCAAAAGATCGGCTTGAATTTGCCGCGCGATCGCCAGCTCGTTTTCCATGCGGCGCTTTTCCACGGCTTCGACATACAACCGCGACGCCAGCAGCGCACTGACGAATTGGTTGGCCAGCACCGCCAGCAAATTCATTTCATGTGCGGCCAGCGGCAGGCCGGAAAAATCGCGCGACAAGCCGATGAATCCCAGAAAATAATCGGCTTCACGCAGGGGTACCATGAGATCAATCTTGCGCCGCTCCAATTCCTCGCACAAGACGCTTGCGCAGGCAGCGCGCTCAACCTCAGAGCGAGGTGCCGGCGTTTGCAAGTGCGAAATCGCTTGCAACATTTCATCGTGCGGCGCAATCGCGAGCGGTTTGGGCTCGCCCTGAGCAGGCAGAAAGGCAAAAGCGCCGTTATGTTCTTCACGCAAAAAGAGATGCACGGCCGCCACGGCCAAATGCTTTTTGAGATTTTCCGCCAACACCTCGCGCAGCTTGGCGGGCTCGAACACGGACAATAACCGCAGCCGGGCACTCGGCAAAACGCCACCCGCTGCCAATTCCCCGCTCAGAATCCTTTCCAGAATTTGGCGGCTGATCTGCTTTTGCAGCGGCTCGGCGGAATGGTCGGTCAAATGCAGCAGCAAGGCGTTTCTCCGCTTGAGTCGTAAACTTTACGGTGTGTTCATTCTGTATATACGCAATATATACAGTTTAGTTGCAAAAGGCAAGAACTTTTTTCGCTTGACCATTCAAGCTCAGGCGGTCTCTTGCTTTTTGTCAGGCTTGCCGCCATCATCGTCAAACTTCAGAAAATCGTTACCGCCACATGGGGATGCGTGAGAGCGAAGAAGCATTCGCCGCCCCAAAAGTGAGCTCATAGGAGAATTATTTGGAATTTGAACATCGTATATGTTATATTTTTGTGCCGTTTTCTTGGAAGGGTGTGCTTATGCAAGGCTTTTTGAAGAAGGCGCAAGACAATCTCTTGCTTGCAAAATACTGCCTGGAAAATGGCTATTACAACGCTTCGGCCAGCCGCGCCAATTATGATCAACTTCAAGCAATACGGCTATTTGATTTTGGTGATGCCGCGCCACAACGGCAAGCCGTCGAGCGTACATGCTTGAGTTGGGGGAAGTTGATCTTCGATATTATGGGGTTCTCTCCCACGCAAGTTTTTTGCGCTCAAGCTCATCATGAGGAAAAACTCCGCGCTTGATTTCCAGAAAATTTAGATTCTCTGCTGAGCTTCTTGGCGTAAATGTCATTCTGTAAGAATCCTTTTTATTCTCATGCACGATTTCATCACGATCACCGGAAATGATTTCGTTATGACACGTTAAGAGGCCCAACATGAACGCAGCACGAAGGAATGATCCCTGTCCATGCGGCTCGGGCAAGAAATACAAGAATTGCTGTTACCGAGTGAACTTCATCGAAGCAAATCCCACAAACAAGACGGCATACTTCACCCTGCCGGGAGGATTTCAAACATCTGCGCAAATTACCTCCTTTGATGCGATCCCCACCCACAACAAGAATGGCCTGAGACCGGGAATTACTTCAAATCAAATGATGGACTTGTGTCTCGATGAAATCTACAATTCGCTCGTAGCCGAACGCGTCGGCATGACCAAAGACTTGATCGATGCCGTGCTTCATAAAATGGATATTGTTCCAACCTTCACCTATCGACAGATTGCCGAGCGCATGGAGAAGGACGGCAGGTTCAGCGTGTTCAAGGGGCAAATCTGCAGTCTCAATGGGAAGGATCCCGTGACGTTGATGGCGGAGAAATTTCGTGCTTGATTTCCGAACGAGGAAAATAACTTTGATTTTAAACCCGTCGAATTCAAATTGTAACTGGTTAAAGAATTCCAACGCTTGAAAGAAGAGGCATTGAAACCGCTCGGCTGGGACATCCGGCGCAATCTCGCCAAAATCAATTATCGAACTCACACCGACGCGATCATAGAGAATCTGGTTCCGCCGGAATAGCCGTCACACCAAATAAATTTAATCTATGCCTCGGAAACGGATCCCGACACGTCGGGATGGCTCTCTTCGGCAAGACCGCGTAGGGGTGGGAGGTTTATAGCTGCGGTAGCCATCCCATTGAAAACCGCGTAAAAGAGAAGTGTGTGCATGAGCAAGAATAGACGTTTCAAAGACGACATTCTAGCCACGATTCGCGACAATAAGATTTTAAGCATCCGGGCCGGCACCCAGCCGCATCGTTTCATCGGCATCTGGGCTGTAGTGGTGGAGAGCCGCGTGTTTGTGCGCTCGTGGAGCCTGAAACCGCGAAGCTGGTATCGGACTTTTCTCGAAGACCCGGCTGGCGCTATCATGGTTGGTGACCGCGAGATTCCTGTCCGCGCCGTGCGCACGCGGAGCGAGCGTTTGAAAGACGCGGTCAGCCGGGCCTACGTGGAAAAGTATGACACACCGGGGTCGATCAAATACGCCCGAGATCTCGGACGTGCAAAATCCATAGCCACGACCACGGAGCTTGTGCCGTTCTCGCGAAGAAGACCGTCATAATCCTCCGACGTGTCGGTGTGTAAGCGACACGGGTATGAAGCTTCGCACTCACTTCGTAAATGCCCAAACAACACTTTGCCGGAAATATCGGTGGAGAAACATGATGTCGAACCACGCCTCAACAAACAATATCGAACAACTGTTGAAATTCCTTTTGCGACTGATGGGCACGTCCTCTCTCTTTGCGCTGGTCTTTGTCTTCGTGCCGCATGCTTGGATGGATCAAATCCATGCACAGCTGGGCATGGGGCCTCTGCCGAACTAACCAGTGGTCGGTTATTTGGCGAGATCAACCTCGGCATTTTACGCGTTAATGGGAGGGCTGTTCTGGATGCTCTCTTTCGATCCCAAACGTCATCGCGCGGTTTTAATTTACCTGAGTTATTCGGTAATCACTTTGGGCGTTATACTGCTCTATGTAGACTGGCTGGAGGGGCTGCCTCTTTTCTGGAAATTGTGGGAAGGCCCGTTTGTGATTACTTTCGGCATCGCGATGTTATTGTTGAGCCGGGCAATCGTAACAAGGAATTGAGTATTTCGGGAATTCAATCGATCTCCGAACCTTACAAAAGGGCGCAGAGAATACGCAAAGAGTTTTTCTTTGCCAACCCCGTCCGTCCATTAAAAGTGAGATCTTTGCTTTTAAAGCAAGAATTTTGGACACAGATTGCCGCAGATGAACGCAGACAAAATCAGCGAAAATCTGCACTCTTCTGTGTCCAAAAAACAAGGATCATGGGATATGAAATCCCCACGAGGCTTTTTAGGGGCTGTGTTTTTTTTGTTGGCACTTCCCATAACGATACTCTATCAACAGCTCTTCGGCAGCGGAGCTGAAGTAGTCATTCATTTAGCACTTGCTGCCGGTTCATTGTTGATTTCGTTCGCTGTTTTTGATTTCAGCAAAGTGCCCAAATGGATAAATTGGATAGGGTGCCTCTCTACTGGCGGGTTGGCTGCGATCTTTCTTTTACAAGGAATCGGTGAGTATATTAAAAACGCTTCCTTGACTTATTTTGTCTATGAGATTTTGGGGCAATGGTTAGAAACCTGCTTACAAGATTTGTTTTTTGTATTTTGGTGTGCCGTGGCTGTGCTCATGGAAAGCCGGGGGAAGACCAGAGCTTTGGGGTTCCTCGCGACGTTTTCAGTCGTATGTTTGGAAGTATATAAATACCGCCTAGCTTATCTCGGCACCTCACTCAATGTGGAAGCCCCGGGCTTGAAGATCTTGTATCTCCTACCCTTTGTTTGGATTCTGTTTGAAAGCAGAAAGAAGATATGGTTTGAGCAGAGCATTGCAATCGTTTGAATAATTGGAGAAACAATCTCGGAGACACTTCGATGTGCAGAAACATCAAAACACTCTACAACTTTGCTCCGCCGGCGACGGACGAAGAGATTCGCGCCGCGGCACTACAGTTTGTGCGGAAAATCAGCGGCTTCAACAAGCCTTCCAAAGAAAATCAAGAAGCGTTTGAGAATGCCATCACCGAGGTGACGCTCATATCAAAAAGCTTGCTGGCGTCACTGGTGACCTCGGCTTCGCCGCGAGATCGGGAAGTAGAAGCCCGCAAAGCACAAGCTCGCGCCAAACTCAGGTTCGGCTAGACGCATGGACCGTCTGTTCTGTCCATCAAAGCTGCGTGTGACCTCGCCACTATTATTTGCCCCATCACGGCACGAATGCGGGGCAAAGGACGGACGCAACTTCCCCACACCAAAGAAATCCAAAGGCAAGTAGCTTATGGTCACGCACGTGACGGTGATACGAGATTGATATCATGAGCAAGAAACATCTGCAAAGAGTCCGGCGCATCTGCGCTGCGCTGCCTGAGACCATCGAAAAGCTATCGCATGGCGAGCCCACCTTCTTCGTGCGCAAGAAAGTCTTTGCCATGTTTGCCAACAATCACCACAACGACGGGCACATCGCGGTGTGGCTGCCGGCGCCTCTTGGCATTCAGGAAATGCTGATCGCCGCCTCACCGGAAAAATTCTTCAAGCCGCCTTATGTCGGCGTGCGCGGCTGGGTTGGCGTCGAGCTTGCTCGTGTGGATGATGACGAATTGGCTTTCCACTTGCACGAAGCTTGGCGGCAGATAGCGCCCCCCAAATTGCACGCCGCGCTTGGTGCAGCCTCAGGCAAAGCCGAAAAAAAGAGCCCGGCAAAGGGTGATCTTGCTACCATTCTTGCCTCGATGCTGGAAGGCCTGCCCCGGGTCAACATGAGAACAAAAACGAACCAGGTATCTTTTCTGGTCGGGAAAAAGGTATTTGCTTTTACCCAACGCGAGGGCGTGGTGCTAAAGCTGCCTCGAGAAAAAATAAAAGAGCTGGTGGACAAGAAGAACGCTGCTTTTTTAGTGATGGGCAAAAGAGAAATGAAGGAATGGGCGGTCCTTAAGCATGAAGACCCAAAAGAGTATAAAAAGGACCTAAAGCTCTTCAAAGAAGCGGCAGCTTTTGTCTCGTCCAAATCATGATTTCATAACTTCGTCAAGCTAAAGACTACAGCAGAAACGTTTAATAGATTTACAAGTTGGCGCTTGACTTTGCTCGAAGCACGACCGGACTAGTACACTGTTACCATAGTTTTTTAGTCATGGTGAGCGGAGTCGAACCATGCCGCCCTTCGACTTCGCTCAGGGTGACCTTCAAAAATTAAGGTTACAATGCACTAGTCGACGCGTGAGGCAAACTTTATGTCATTGATAGAGATCTTTGTGTCAGCGCTCGTGGGCGCCCTCATGTCACTGGCCCTCGCCACCGGCATACAATTGTGGGAAGGACGAGGACGGCGGCATCTCTATGGAGAGTGGCGAATCGTCCGGGCTGGGCGACAAACGCGTTCTTTGATCGGGCTGTCTTGATATTTTGACCAAGAAAGCCGTTGAAACGGGTGCAAACATTAGGTCGATTTCATTCTCATTAACACCGCGATTCATCGCGGTGTTAATCAGAAACTGTACTAACTTGTAAACCGCTTCAGCGGTTTTGTGCAGTGCGCCGGACAACCATACCCGCTGCAAACAAAAGCTCACGAAAGGCGAACTATCCCATGAGCAGTGTCGACAAGGCAGTAGAAACGCAACTCAAAAACATTCAAGCCAGAACCGGAAAAACGCTGGAACAGCTTTACACCCTCATCCGCAAAAGCGACCTTGCCAAGCACGGGGAGATTCGCGACATGCTTAAGAGAGACCTGGGCATGGGCCACGGCGATGCCAACACGGTGGTTCATTTCTACATGAAGTCCGCCGATACCGTCACTGCGCAAGCCCAAACTGCCTCGCCAGACGCCGCCATTGACGAAATCTATTCCGGCACTAAAGCTCATTTTCGCCCTATTCACGACAAGCTGATGGCAGGCATCACAAAGTTTGGCGAGTTTGAGATCGCGCCGAAGAAAGGTTACGTCAGCCTGAGGCGCAAGAAACAGTTCGCCATGATTGGCCCGGCCACTCAGACACGTTTTGAAGTCGGGTTGAACATGAAAGGCGTGAAGGCCACGTCGCGCTTGAATGCCATGCCTCCCGGCGGCATGTGCCAGTATAAAGTCAACCTCACCGACGCCAAAGAAGTTGACAAGGAGCTTATTGACTGGATCAAACAGGCCTACGAGAGAGCAGGCTGAGGGTATTGTCCAGCAGGCTAGTGGCAGCAAACCAGAAGTCTGGAGGGTGTGCTGGCGAGCGAGTTAGTGCGATACGGCAACGGAAAACATTGCTGCTGCAAATCGATTCGCATTAGTGCAAGTATCGTTAAATTCAACCGATGACTTGCGACCAATCAGAATTTGACTTGCGCTGTGAGTGGGGAGAACACGGCGTCTCACAACTTGCGCCGATGAGCGACGTTGTCATCATCGTTGATGTGCTTTCGTTTTCAACCTGTGTCGAGATCGCGACTAATCGGAAGGCAATGGTCTTTCCTTATCGCTGGCGAGACGAGACTGCAGCAGACTTCGCCGCTTCCATGTCTGCAGAACTCGCCGGTGGCAGAGGTAGTGGCGCGAGATACTCATTGTCGCCCCAATCTTTTTTAGGAATTCCGCCAGGCACACGCTTGGTATTGGCGTCGCCTAACGGCGCAATGCTGACTTTCGGAACGGGAGAAACGCCAACACTAGCAGGATGTTTGCGAAACTGCCGCGCCGTTGCTTCAGGGGCGCAAAAATACGGCAAGCGCATCAGCATACTCCCCGCGGGCGAGCGCTGGAGTGATGGGCATCTTCGCCCTGCGTTTGAAGATTGGATAGGTGCAGGGGCGATTATCAGCCAACTCAAAGGCAGCTTATCGCCGGAAGCCCGCGCCGCCCTGGCCGCCTTTCGTCACGTGCAAGCGGAAATCGAATTACAGGTAAGGCAATGTGGGTCAAGTAAAGAGTTGATCGCGCGCGGATTTGAGGAAGATGTCGTTCTTGCTTCAGCCTTAGACATCAGTGCATGTGTACCGACACTTATAAACGGGGCTTACGTCCCTGCCGACGCCTAAGTCAAGGGTTGCGCTCATCAAATTGGGCACAAAATCGATTTACGAAGCGGCGCTTTTAACCACTCCTTTCGCATCATTGCAATAGTATCATCTTTTTTCTGAGGACCGTCCCTCCAACTCTCAATTCATAGACATACAAGCTGCTCGCTACGTCTGTTTTGCCGTGTTCTTGCAATCCCTTCCAAACCGCTCTGTGTTTGCCGGCATTTTGCCAGCCATTCACCAATACCCGGACCGGCTGGCCGAGCACATTGTAGATAGTCAATTTGACCAGCGCCGGGTTGCTCAACTCGTACTCAATTGTCGTCTCTGGGTTGAAGGGATTGGGATAATTCTGACCAAGACGAATCTCTTCCGGAATTTCACCATTTGCCTGCACACCGGTTCCCGGCGCACTGAGACGCGTCTGCAGAGTTGCTCGTCCACCGGCCGCCGCTTCAAAAGTCAATCCTTCCGACAGTCCGCTCAATTTTTCTGTGGCAGCCTTTTCATATTCCCGCGCCAAAAAATCGTAATACGCCAGTTCCACATCAGACAAAAGCCTGTCATGCACCAGAACCATAGCCGCGGTAAAATGTTTCTGCGCTTCCAAAGGGTCGGGAATTCTGGGACCATGGCGCGCGACAATTTCATTGACTTCAACCGCACGCATGCCGTCAGCTTGGTAAATGTACGTCTCTCCAAATTCCAAAACACGGGGGTTGACCAGGGCGATGATCGGCGTTTCCACCTCCGACAATGGCAAAAGGCCCATGAAATACAATTCAAGATCACTGTAATGCGCCGCCACATTCGCCCCAGTCGCACGATACCTATCTCCTGAAAGATGCTCCAACTTGCTGAAAACCCCGTTGTAAGGACCGCCCTCACCAAATCCAGTGGAGTTTCTTTGAATGGCGCCCCAGTGCCCGCTGCCGGCGTTGCCTAGATCGAGCGAGGGGTCCAAAGTGACGGAGACAGCCCAGCGATGCAATACCTCATGTGTCAAGAGCCATGGGAAGGCATGGCCATATTGCACGGTGATTATGCCTTGCAAGCGGCCAGAACTGCCATACTCCGTGGCCTGGTCAAATACCGGCATTCCGATGCCTTCCACGTCGTTGCGGACGTGAGTGAACGAGCCCTCGGCGCCTCCAGCGATAGCAAATGTGTGTGCCAGTATGAGCATATCCCGTTCGTCCGCGAAGAAATCATAGTAACGTTTGGCGATCTCGCGGGGATTTGCTCTCTGTTGCGGGAAAACACCCGCCAGGGTTGCTGATACGTTCACAACATATGCGGTGGTCTGGACGTCTTCTGCCAGACGTGTTGTCTGCGGGACAGAGACGATCGACGGGTCATAATAGTGAACCGTGAGTCCAACATCTTCGGTGTATGTTTCTTGCGCGCCATCAGCAAACACAAAAATGACTTCAGAAAAACGGATGTCTAATGCGAAAATTGGATCTATTGAGGCGTATCTTGCCTGCAGCGTCAGCTGGTCGGCCGTAAATACCTTATCCCTTGCCCTCTCATCGCCGTGAGTCCCGTCGTCATACAATCGAATGGTGTCGATCCTTTGTCCCTGGTAAAGAACATCAAACAACAAGTCAAAAGAAATTGATTTGAATTCGACGCTGACTACGCTGCTGTCTTTGACTCCCAGCATCAAACGAAATTCATCCACTCCCTTGCGCACCGCAATTGGCTCGGTGCGAGCCGAGAAAAGCTGGGAAGACGTTCGAGCTTTCTGGTTTGAACGGAGGTGTTCTGCAGCTTCCATGATCCCACCACAGAATTTTGCAGGAGGCCGGGCAAGAGTCTGGCTTTGAAGATCATAAACACAGAACAAAAGAAATAGAACGCAACTGTACTTTTTCATGGTAATTGTCCATGCCCGTTTGGGCACTCGATAATCATGCAAATGATGTTGGCAACCATGCGGTAGTGAACACTATCGCCATGCTATGAAGACGGCGCAGATTTGAAGAACGTTCACTCGTGCCGTAGGCAGCGCTGCGGAGGAAGAGCGAGGGCGTGGCGACTGAGGCGAGACGACGCCGCAAACTATCCGAGTTATAGCCGTCTGCGGCGCCGAAAACGCCAGCTATTTCTTCTTGCTATAAAGCCCGTCGAAAACAGTTTCCCAGGTTTTGCCCGCATCCTTTGAGCTTTCCCAAAGCTGACGCACCGTACCGGCGGAGGCATTGTTGAACCAAGTGATGCGGTTTTCCACTGTCTTTCCGTCTTGCGTGGTCTGGCCTGCAAGGATCATTTTGCCGGTTTGGTATTCGCCCGTGAGCACGAGAATATCGCCGGCGCTGCCCACCCAGACTTGTTGCCATTTGCCCAGCTCAGCATTGAAGAAGTTCAAACTCTTGCCGGAATAACCGCTTTGGCTTTGATATTCTTCCAACAGCGCACAGTCGCCGGCGGCGCGAGAGATTTTGTTGCTGCCCGCGAGCTTGCCTTTAGCGCTCACCTCCCACTCACCCAGCCAAAAATCGAATTCTCTGGCTTGCGTGGAGGAACAAGGCTTTGCGTCTTCCACTTCCATCAAGACTTGCCGTACCCAAGCCGGGTCATTGTAAATCATCAATCCCACGGCGAATGCAAACATGTGTGCATGAAAACTCATCGAACGCCTCGCGACAAAAATATTACTCTCATCTTATCATCTCCTTATTTAATGAAAAGCATTTTTCTGCTCGTGCTGAAATCGCCGAAACTGAGGCGATACAGATAAACTCCACTGCCGGGGAGTAGGGAAGCGTCAAAACGCACGTCATGCTCGCCGGCGGGCTTGCGCTCATTTATCAAAGTAGCGATCTCACGGCCCAACGTGTCAAACACTTGCAGGGTGACCAAGTGCGCGGCCGGCAAGCTGAAATGAATGGTCGTGGAAGGATTGAAAGGATTCGGATAGTTCTGTTCCAAATTGAATGCGGCTGGCGGCTTTGCCGATCGCTCCTCTACTCCTGTCGTGAGGCTTTCGCCTTCTTTGGCGACCAAGAATCTATCTGCCGCAACGTTGGTGTAGGTATCCACCATTCCCGAAGGCCACGTCAACTTCAATGAGTCGATGGCAGCCGCCTCGCCCAAGCCGAAATGCACATTCAGCATATTGTGACCGTTGAAACTGTTTTGGCTGGAAACCTCACGGCGCTGCCAAACCGCTTTGCCGCCGATCGTGGCTCGCGCTCGCACTTTGGCGCCAATGCCTGCACGATTCGACGCTTTGCCCACGCAAAGAATGTTGACCCAGTGATGGCCGTTGTTGAGATCGTTGCGATACAATGCCTTGACCGCGCCCACGCCGGCAACATAAAGATCCAAATCGCCGTCTCTGTCATAATCCCCTGCGGTGGCGCCGGGGTGCTGGTCAGTTCCCGAGGTCAAGACGCCGGCATTTACTCTTGTGAAAGTGCCATCACCGTTATTTTGATAATAGCGTGTGGTAAAGCCGGTATCTTGCGTGACCAAAACATCCAAATCGCCGTCGTTGTCGAAGTCGCCCCAAATGTTGGCCAGCGATATGTCTCTATCCGTAACGATGCTTCCAGCTTGTGCGCCGGTCATGCGCACGAAACTGCCGTTGTCGTTACGATACAAATTGTTCTGCAAACCTTGCGGCGACAAGCCACCGCCGTAGTTGGTGAGATAAGCGTCGAGGTCGCCGTCATTATCATAATCAATCCAGTTCCAGACCTGGCCATCAACCAGATCGGTTGCAAGCGGCGCCGTGGTAATGCGCGCAAAGCCGGCTGTGCCGGTTTCTTTCAAAGTATTGCGATAAAGATAGTCCACCGCCGGAATGGGGCTGGCTGGGCCACTGCCAATGAATAAATCAACATCGCCGTCATCGTCATAGTCCGACCAGGTTGCGACCGTGTAAGGCGCAAGGCCGGTGACGATCGGGTTGCCGGTGATGCGTGTAAAGGTGTAATTAGGCGGGCCGTCATTCTGAAACAAATGATTCGTCGTGCCCGGCAAATCCATGCCGACGAAGCCGTTCGGATGCGTAATCACCAAATCCACATTGCCGTCGTTGTCATAATCCGCCCAGGCGCAAGCCCAGCCGCGCGTGGCCGTGCTGTCGCCGAGTTCACCGATATCGCCGGCGTTGAGAGGCGTGAATGTATCATCGCCATTGTTGCGATACAGCCGCGAAGTGCGGCCGGAATAAAAACAATCCAGATCGCCGTCATTATCATAATCCGCCCAACTGTTGCCGCTGCCGATGGTTTGAATCTGATTCGCGCCGATGCCGCTGGCAATTCTGGTGAAGGCGCCGTTGCCCTCGTTGCGATAGAGAAAGCGGCGATTGGCGAACAAATCCAGTCTGCCGTCGTTATTGTAATCCACCCAGCTTGCGCCCACATAGCCGTTGGTGCCGGCCTCGTTGATCGTGATGGGATTGGCGGGATCAGTGATCTTGGCGAAGGATTGCGCCAGAGCAGAGCCGGAAAAAAGGATCGCCAGAATCCCAAGCCGGTGACCCGCCTTCTTGTTTCGCCGTGCGCGCGAGTTTACCCTTGATTGAAAGCCTGTAGAAAGATGCGACATGCTCCGCCTCCATTGCAAGGTGATGGTACAATTGCACAGAATAGTGACGAGGCGGAATAAAAGGGTTTTTCACGAGTCCTGCCATCACCCGATCAGGTGGTTTTGAGAATGCCCTATCTTGACAATGTCATGCTATTCGCGATTGCTTATTAGCTTGACAATGTTAAGTTGGCTAAAAATGCCCCTAGTCTTTGTCATTCCGTAGGAATCTTCCCAAGAGGCTTGCACACAAACCTAGGGAAGATCCCGAAGCTTCGGGATGACAAATTGAGAGGGCGCGATTTTAACTTAACATTGTCAAGCTAATTCCCCCAAGACCTGGCAAGTTCCTCGAGCATTTGCTTTAATTTCCTTTCCGCAAGCCAGCGCCCGTGGACCATCACGCCGGCGCGCTTGGCGACGTTGGCAACGTCAGTCAATGGATTCGCCGTGAGCAAAATCAAATCTGCACGCTTGCCGGTTTCAATCGTTCCGAATGGCTCCACGCCGGAAACATATTTCCCAATAAATTCGCCGGCATTGCGCGTGCCGGCTTTGATCGCTTCAGAGGGCCGCAGCCCGGTGGCCACCAAGTTGCGCAAATCGTCGTGAATACCGAATCCGGGAATCATGCCCGGTATACCGGGATCGCCGGCCGAGTCCGTGCCCAGCAACAGCGGAATGCCGGCGTCATGAAAATCCTTGATAAACTTTTTTTGAAACTCATACGCGGGCTGCAGGCTTCCGGTGCGATTGAAGTAAGGGCTCGAAGTGCGCCACTGCTGTACCCGGCTGGGAGGAACATATTTGATCTCCGGCCTGGCCAACAGCTCTTCCAAGCCTGGGGGATTGCCCCATTGCTTCATGATGATTTCGTAGGCGGAGAGCGTCGGCGTTACGTAAGCGCCGGCCTTCCGCGTCATTTCGATTGCGGGGGAAATGAGGGTGGGATCGCGGCCGTTGCGGAAATGCGTATAAAGATACTCTTCCGCATGCGCGATCATGACTTGCCCCGCCTGCAAAATGCCTGACATGCCGGGGGCGCGCACGCCATGGCCGATCACGGCGAGGCCTTGCTGCTTAGCTTCCTCCAGCAAAGCCAGATAAGCTTCAGTCGGGATACTGTTGTAAGCTTTAATGAAATCCCAGCCCATTCTTTTAATATCACGAACGCCGGTTCGCGCTTCTGCGGGTGTGCGCACAATCCAGCCGCGATTGCCCTCCCCATCGACAAAAGCGCTCGCAAAAATCGTGGGGCCCAATCGCTGCCCACTCGCAATCTCGGCGCGAAATTGCAAGATGCCCGCAGGGCTGCCCATGTTCAACACGGTGGTCACGCCATTGGCAACATAGAGCAGAAGATCTTCTTGAAAATAGATGTGTGTGTGCATGTCCGCCAGGCCCGGCATTAAATACTTTTCTGCGCCGTTGATAATCACCGCCTCCTCTGGCACCGCGATTTCGCGCGCCGGGCCGATCTCCGCAATTTTTCCGTGGCGCACGATGACGGTTTGGGCCGGCACCATGTCTGCTTCCGTCATCGGCACGAGATTGACATTGACAAAAGCAATCACACCCACGGCTTCAGCCACCGGCAATTCTTCGTCCGGTGTTTGCGGCTGGTCTTGCGCTTCGGTGGAATGCGAGCAGCCACACATCATGGCGCTCAGCATTAGCACGCAGGCAAAGGCAATTTTCGTCACCAGGGGCTTCATTTTGTGAATAGCATCTTCTTGCTGAAGTTATGAGCGCCTGCCGTAATCCGGTAGAAATAAATTCCACTCACGGGCAGAAACGAAGCATCGAAAATGATTTCATGCTCTCCCGCGGCTTGCAGGTGGTGCACCGGCGTTGCGACTTCGTGGCCGAGAAGGTCGAAGATTTTGAGCGAAACAAATTGTGCGCGCAGCAAACGATAGCGAATTCTCGTGCTCGGATTGAAAGGATTGGGGTAGTTTTGCTCCAAGATAAATTGTTCCGGCAATAGCCGATTTTCAAGCACCGAATTCAATATGCCATTTTCATCGATTGTAATCCATTGGTTCCCGGCAACTCCGGTAAAAATAGTGGTTGTGCCCAAAGGCCACTCCACTCGAATCGAATCAATGATCACGGCATCGCCGAGCCCGAAATGCAAATTCAAATTTTGGCTATTGTAACCGGATTGCGCCACCACTTCCTGCATTTGCCAGCGCGCCGCGCCGTTGAGGACGGCTTTAATTCTGACTTTAGCGCCGAGCCCTGTGCGATTGGAGAAGGTTCCCACGCATTTGATCTCGATCCAGTGATTGCTGTTGCCTTGGTTGCGGTATAAAAAGTTCTTTTGATTTAACCGATTGGCGACAAACAAATCCAAATCGCCGTCGCGATCGTAGTCCGCCCAGCTGCAGCCGAAGGAATTGCCGATGTCGTTGACGGCCTCGCCGGCCGTCATTTTGACAAAACTGTAATGGGGCGGCCCGCTGTTTTCATATAGAAAATTTCTGCCCGACCCGCCGCCGGCGCGATCGTTGGACACGAAAAGATCGAGGTCGCCGTCATTATCGTAATCTCCCCAGGCGCTGCCAACCGAGCTGCCGCCATCATTGGCAACGATGCCCGTGTCAACCCTGATCAAAACAAAATCTGGTGCGCCGTTATTTCTATAAAGCATGTTATTTTGATTCAAAAAATTGGTGGCAAACAAATCCAAGTCGCCATCGTTGTCATAATCCCCCCAACTGGCGCCCAAAGTACTTCTGGCGTCAGTTAGAATTTCTCGCGTGAAACTGCCTTGACCGGAATTGGTCAAGAGATAATCGTTCTCATTGGCGCCGTTGGCAATGAAGAGATCGGGATCACGGTCATTGTCGTAATCTGCCCAGGCGCCGGAAATCGCGTTGCCGCCGTTCGTCAAAACCAGCCCCGTGTCTATTTTGACAAAAGCATAATCCGGCGCGCCGCTGTTGCGATAAAGAAAATTTTGCGCACCAAAATTGACGGCAAAAAGATCCAAATCGCCATCGTTATCCACGTCAACCCAGCTGCCACTGTTGGAGCTGGCGATATCCGTAACGATGGGGCCCGCGCTGATTTTTGTAAAAGCCGTATCGCCCTGGCCGCGATACAAAAAATTGCCGAAGTTGAAACGGTTGGTGACAAACACATCGAGCATGCCGTCATGGTCATAATCTCCCCACGTGCTTCCTATCGAAGTGCCTCCGTCATTCACAATGGCGCCGGTCCGTATTTTAATGAAGCCGCCATTTTTATTGTTGAGGTACAACGAATTGTTTTGGCTGGCATCGTTGCCGTGCGCCACAAACAAATCCAAGAATCCATCGTTATTCACGTCGATCCAGCTTCCGCCGCCGCTGTTATAAGTATCATTGACCACGGGATTGGCAGGGTCAACGACTTTGGTGAGGACCTGCCCTTCACATATTGCCGCGAGAATATGTGTTGCCGCTATCCATACGGCGAATCCTGAGCCTTTCTTCGTAGGTTTCATCTTTCCCTAACCCTGATATTCATTGCGAAGATCTCAACGCGCCAGCACCATCTTGCGCGTTTGGCTGAAACTGCCCGCGGTCATGCGAAAAAAATAGACGCCGCTGCCGGCAAGCTGTGAAGCCTCGAGAATAATTTCATGATCACCCGCGTTCTGCAACGCATTTACCAAAGTAAGCAATTCGCGTCCCAGAACATCAAAAACTTTTAAGGTAACAAACTCCGCGCGCGGTAGGCGGTAGCCAATTGCGGTGGCGGGATTGAAAGGATTGGGATAGTTTTGCCCCAATTCGAAATCCTGCGGTGCATGGGCGCCGGGCTCATCGACTGCCGTTGATCCGCCATTGGTGGTGCGCAGAATTCTCCCCTGTTGCCCCACCGCGGTTCCAATGCTCCTGTCCGAAAAATGCACGCTGTAAAGATCCGAAGTCACGACACTGGGCTGGCTTTGCCAGGTAGTGCCGCCGTTTGCCGTGCGTAGAATCACACCTGTGCCCACCGCTATGGCGGTATTCGCATCAACGCCATAAACGCAGAAAAGATTTCTCGTCGTGTCGCTCGACTGCCGCACCCAGTTGGTGCCGCCGTTCGTGGTGCGTAAAATGGCGCCATTGTAGCCCACCACGACGCCAGTGTCACGATTCACAAAATGAACACTGCGGAACTCGTTGCTCACGCCGCTATTTTGGGGCGTCCAACTTGCACCGCCGTTTGTGGTGCGCAAAATCGTTCCGCTGAATCCAACGATCGTGCCGGCATTGGCGTCGCTAAAATGAACCCCGGCAAGTTCCACCGCAACGCCACTGGTTTGATTCATCCAGCCTTCGCCGCCGTCACTCGTGCGCACGATCGTGCCATTGAGCCCGACCGCCGTACCGGTATTGGCATCGGCAAAATGCACATGCACGAAAGTATTCGCCGTCCCGCTGTTTTGGCTCGTCCAATTCACGCCGCCATTCTGCGTGCGCAAAATGAGCCCGGATTCTCCCACGGCCGTGCCAGTGCTTGAATTGATAAAATGAACACTGCGCAAAAAGCGCGTTGTTCCACTATTTTGGCTCACCCAATTGCGCCCGCCATTCTGCGTGCGCAAAATGAGGCCATTCACGCCCACAACCGTGCCCGTGTCGGCTCCGGAGAAAGAAACGCCTAAAAGAGTTTGATTGGTCCCGCTGGTTTGAGCCAGCCACTGCGCGGCAGCCGGGCGCAGGCACAAGAAAGTCAGGACGACGGCCAACTTGAAAAACAGACTCCTGCGCATCATGACATTTTCTCTGGATTTATCTCATGTGGTGAACTGGATCTGGAGAATTCAGGCAGGAAATTAAGAAATGGGAGAAGTGGGCGATACTACCAAAATTGGGGGGTTTTAGAAAGCTTCTTCGCCAGTTTTTGAACACGGATGGCGCGGATTGAGCGGATTAACACGGATTAAACAAAAACTATAAATCCGCGAGAATCCGTTGCATCAGTGTCATCCGTGTTCAAGAGCTTTTATATGGATTTACCTCTTTCGTTTTCCGACAAGTCGTTCAGTTCTCTGTCCAAGACGCCAATCCGGCTTCTGCTCAACGCGCGTTTCAGCGGCGGCGCAGCTTCCACGTCATTCAGGACAATCACCGCTGTTAAAATTCATAAATCATCGACTTCACGGCACGGCTCCGCCGTCCGCTGGAAACAAAGTTAGAAGCAAGATGAGGTTGGCCTGTTGAACCTGGTACTGCCTCTGTGTTGCGTTAAATTGAATTCTATTTGAATCCCCTTTACACTAACTTTGGTTTTGTCGATCTTGACTCCCATCTGTTAACTCGCCCAATTCGAGTATCAAAAGTTGCTCAATATCTCTGGGTACTGTGACTCTTGAGATTATGTTCGGCGATAATTCAATAGGAGGAGCAGCAATGAGTCCATCTTCAAGAGATACAGTTTTGAGATCGTCGTGTAGAAACGGAAACCGTCCGCAGTTCAGCGCATCACATTTGAGGCGAATGCCAGGTCTACAGAGTTTCCAAGGGCAAATTCGCCCAAGATACTTTCCACGAGTATCGCACAAAAAAATTTCACCACCGCTTCCAAAACTTTGAGTATGGCCAAGAAATCTACGCCCAAGTTTTGCTAATGGCGCGAGATTTGATTTATCCGAAATCGTGACAAGTAAATCTGCATCCTTGGGTTTTGCCTTGCCAGTGGTGAGTGAGCCGATCAAAGCTACGCGTTCTACAAAGGGGAGCCTGCGAGCTTGGCGTACAACATCTAATACTTCGGAAATTAGTCTCAACCGAAGATTAGATTTTGCGTTGTCGGAATAACCTGTCATCTTATCTTGGCAATGACCGTATCATACACATGAGAATTGATGACAAATGATACCTGCTAGCCTCGATGGAGTTTACCCAAAGCTTCGTCGCAGTAGGAACGGCGGTCACCCGCCGTCCCCTGCGCGGATCCCGGCGTGCAGTTTTCCCGCACCGGGCTCTTCAGAGACACTCGCTTCCGCAATCCGGCTAGTAAGCAAGTTGAAGTCGTCGTTGGCCGTTGTGGATTTCCGTGATTCGCGGTCGTTCAATCCGATGGCG
>JBIOXB010000162.1:0-11363 GCA_044869275.1 bacterium | reverse complement strand
TCCGATGTTTTAGCTCCTATCGTTTTCAGTATACCGATAGCCTGGTTCGTCAGCCATCTGTATCACCGGATCATTAAGCATCCTAAATCACTCACATTCCACCCCGGATGAGCATGAAACGGCTCTCTGCTTTTTTGATTACGGCTTTCAGTGTCGAAAATGCCGTTTGCCTTTTTTGTGTAGATGGCAGGAGGGCGACCATGAAAGTCATCAACCCCGATACCTTGAATGAGATTGATAGACTGGAGCTCCGGTAATCAGAACGAGACTTCGTGATGAATAGAACATCTTTTTTGAGCGCCCATGCTCTTCTGTGCCTTCTGTTTTGCAGTTGTGCACCCTCTTCCGTGCCCTTCCAACCTTCCCATTCCGACTTCTCCTTTGTTGCCATCGGCGATATCGGCGAACGAGGAGATATTCTGGAAGACAATGCCAATACTTTGAAACGCCTGCTTGTAGAAGACAGCTTCGAAGTGATGGTAGTATTGGGCGACAATTTTTATCCCATCGGCCTCAATGTTCCCGAGCATGAAGTTGATGAAAAAATCTCTGAGGTGCTTTCGCCTTTGTATGAGGTCATGCGGCCCTTGGGCGCCGAAAACGTGCATGCGATCGCCGGCAATCATGACTACTATGCTTTTCTGGCGGTACAAAAAAGACTATTCTTCGGTTTGATCGATATTGCAACCGCGCCGTATGGCATTGACAGCCGGGGTAATCGCCGCGAAGCGACGCGGATTCCGGAGTGGACATATCATTACGGCTTGCCGCAAGAGCGACTATACGGTCCGAGCGATCGGCGCGTGCAAATGATCTTTTTTGACTCTGCAATATTGCTGCGCACCAAAGCCGAGAAATGGGGTGCCGCACTGAAGGGTTTGCACGAACTTTTGCTGCGACGCAAGCAGGATGCGAACGTCAAATGGCGCGTCTTGTTTACGCATCATCCGTTTTACAGCGTGGGGCCGCACGGCGGCTACAGCGTGTGGGATGATTCAGTCATGGCCGTGAGGTATTTGAATCCATGTAGTCTCGACTCGAATGTAGTCGGTTACGCGATCAACCTGCTCGATCAGCAGGATGTTTGTGGCCTGCGTTATCAAGCCTACATCGATTCTGTGCAGGCCGTGATCCAGCGCAGCGGCGTGCGCGTGCAACTCGTTGTTAGCGGACATGAGCACAACTTGCAGCTTCTTCACTATCCTGACAAAGATCGTGATTGCGCCGAGTGCCCGAAGCTTCATATCGTTTCAGGCGCGGGCGCGAATGTAAATGAGGTCAGATCGCCAGTGCCAGGACGGGAATGGACGTGGCCGATCAATACCGACAATGCCAAAGGCCAAAGCCGTTATGGCTTCGTGAGGTTCGACTTGAAAGGCGAGACTTTGCGCGTAAGGTTTTTCGATGGCAAGAGTGGCGAACTGCTGCAAGTCGAAGGGAAAAGGGAGGCGGTGGTGAACGTAGAGGGAGGAGTGGAATTTGAATGAGGATACCGTGAAAGAGATTGCTGAGCCGTTTTTCTCCCAGTGATGAGGTGCTGCGAACACGCGAGCAACATCATGCCTGACCATGATTATCCGCAAAGCGAACGCGTCTCGGCGCGATCCTCTATGGCAGCGGATACGTGCTCGTCGCCTTTTTGCAGGGTGGACTGGTGGAGAATTATCACTGGCTCACTCAGCAACAACTCCTCGATGCCATCGCCATCGGACAGTTCACGCCGGGCCCCATTCTTTCGACTGCAACATTGATCGGACATGTTTAGCTCGGTTTTCCAGGAGCGGCAGTCGCAACCCTTGGCGCTTTTCTCCCTTCTTTCATTAATTGAAATTGCTCGAAGGCGTTGAAATCAGCAACACGAGCGCGCTGGGCCAGCGATACGCTGAAATTTTGCACGGCGAGATTCTCAAGACTCTTGCTTCTTAGGCAAGATTTAACTATCATGTTGCATAAATTGAGCATCAGGTTTTACTTGGAACTGGCCGTGACGATATCATTTATCGCAATAAGAAAAAAGTTGCCGCACCTTGTGCTTGCCATGTTGTTTTGGCAAGTGCTCGGCTTGCTTTTCTGCGGTGACATCGACTGTTTGCTCGGCGAGGGAGATGAGATTTGCCAGACTCTGTTGTGCAGCTTACTTTTAAGTCACGGCCATTCCCCAATTCCCTTCGACCGCGGTCAAGATGATTTGTGCCATTGCACCTGTGATCTTGCCATTGACCTTCACCCCATCAATCTTTACCCCGCAGTATTCGTCACTGCCTCGTATGCTTTCGTAGAACCGCAATCTCTCTTTACCTCACCGTCGCGCGGTATCGATCATATCCCTCGCGCCTGAATTTCCTCCCCCAAATGAATTTGTCCCTGCTTTATTCACAGCGCGGACTCAAAATTGCACTGACACAAAAAGTTTTGTGAGAAGCTTTTTGGTGTCCAGAAAGTTTTTGTTTTTTGCAAAGATTGCATTTGTAATAGCCTCAGGAGATCCCCTCAAGTGATACGAATCCATCGGATCGCATCGCGAGCACTCGTGGCATTATCACTATTCGCTGTGCCGGCAAGCAGTGTTGCGCAAAACAGCGCCGATTTTTCCCTGCACGCTGCGATTGCCCTCGCGCAAGAAAACAACCCACAGCTTGTCGGGCTGCGCCATCAAATGACCGCTGCCAAGGGGCGGGCGTGGACGACGTGGTGGCTCACCGATCCGGTTTTTTCCGTCGAATGGGAAGGCGTGCCACGCGGAGCCGGTCTGGGACAATTTGACGAGCGTAAATTGGCTCTGACTCAGGAGATCGAGTTTCCTACCAACATTTTTTGGCGCAGTCGTTTCGCCGGCCGTGAAGTGGAGGCGACGGCGATGCGCTACGAGCAAGGCAAGCTGGAAATCCGCGCGGCGGCGATTGCGGCCTACACCCAGTTTCTCGCAAGCCGGCGCGGGTTGGCGTTGTCAAAAGAGCGCGTAGAGCTGGCGCAGGAATTTCTTGACAAAGCCGAAATCCGCCGCCGTGCCGGCGAGGCCCCGGCAATCGAGTTCGTGCGGGCGCGGGTTGAGCTGGCGCAAGCGCAGATCGAGCTGCGCAATTTTGAAAGTGCATATATCGCGGCGCAGGCCCAGCTCAACACGGTTCTGGGCCGCAATCCCGAGCAGGATGTTTTAGCAACGGATTCTCTGCGATATCAGCAATTCGACCTCTCGCTCTCTGCCCTCAAACAGCAGGCGCTGGTGCAGCACCCCCGCCTGCGCGAGGCGAATGCGCTGGTGGGCGCGGCGAGCCATTTGCGCAATCTTGCCTGGGGCAGTCTGCTGCCGGCGGTGGAGGTCACGGCGTTTCGACACAGCATCGGCGGCAATCCCAATTTTTATGGTGCGGCCATCGGGTTGAAAGTGCCGCTCTGGTTTGCTTTTCGACAACGGGGTGAAATTCAGGAGGCCTCGGCGTTGCTGGCTTCGCAAGAAAATCAACGCGCCAACACCGAGCTGCAGTTGCTGGCCGCAATTGAAAGCGCCTTTGCGGCCTTCGAAGCAACTCGACGGCAGGCGGAAAGCTACGACACCGGCTTGCTTGATCAGGCGAACGAAGTTTATCGCATTGCGCTGCGCAGCTACGAAACTGGTGAGGCAGGCTATCTGCAGTTGCTCGAAGCGCAACGAACGCTCATCGAAGTAAGCCAAGGCTACATCGAGGCGCTGGCAAATTATTATGCCGCTTTAGCGGCGCTTGAAAACGCCGGCGGTGTCACGATTATACGATAAATCATAACGAACCATGAAGGAATCGAACCATGCAAAAAAGAAACTTCTTCATCCTAGCCCGGACGCGCGGGAGCCAAAAAGAAAGAAGCCTCACGCAAAGCCGCGAAGACGCAAAGACCTCGCAAAGCTTTTCTTTGCGGTCCCTTTGCGGCTCTGCGTCTTTGCGTGAAAGTTTTTATTTTTTTTGCAACGATTACACTTTGAATCGCTTAATTTCCCGTGTCATGACGGCTCTTTTGGCTGCCGCCATTTTCATCTCTTGTGACAAGAAGCCACCCGAAAAAACAGAAAGCAAGGTTGCAGTACAGACCGAGCTTTGCGCGCGACACCAGCTTCCCGTCGCCGATTGCTTTATGTGTGACCCCAAGCTGCGCGAGGCGGGACGGCTTTGGTGCGAAGAGCACGATCGTTACGAAGATCGCTGTTTCATCTGTCACCCAGAGCTCAAGGAGGCAAATCGTCTCTGGTGTGCCGAGCACAATCTCTACGAAGACGAATGCATCTTTTGCCATCCTGAATTGAAAAAGTCGAAAGCAGCGCCGGACTCGCAACGTGCTGCCGGCAACGGCAAGTTGGAGAGCAAACCCTTCGCTGCGAACGGCCTGCAATGCGATGAACATGGCGTGCTCGAAAAGGAGTGCGGGATATGCCATCCGGATTTGGCGGGCACACTCCAACCCGGACAGGGGTTGAAGATTCGTTTCGAGTCGCCGCAATCGACGGCCAAAGCCGGCGTTCAGCTCGCCAAGCCGGTCTCGGGCAAACCGCTTTCCAATCTGACTTTCTTGTGCCGGGTGACGTACAATCAAAATCAATTCGCGCGAATCACGCCGCTGGCCACGGGAGTGGTTCAGCGCGTGCTGGTGGATGTCGGGGACGCCGTAGCCAAAAAGCAGGCGCTGCTCGAGATCGCCTCGCCGGAGATTGCCAAGGCCAAGAGCGAGTATTTGATTGCGCTCGCCAATGAAGCGTTGAAGGAAACTGTTTTCAAGCGCAAGAAAGGATTGCTGGAGGAGAAGATTGCGTCGCAACAAGACTTCGAACAGGCGCGCGCGGAACATGAGCTGGCGAAAAACACCGCTGCCGCCGCGCATCAACAGCTGCTCAATTACGGCTTTACCAATGAAGAAATCGCCAGCGTTGTTGAAACCCGCTCGACTTCTTCTACGGTGCGAGTGCTCGCGCCATTCTCCGGAACTTTGATCGACCGCGACGCTGTGGCCGGCGAGACCGTGGCGCCCGGCGCTATCGTGTTCACGTTGGCCGACCTTTCGTCGATGTGGCTGGAGCTTTCGATCCCCGAGGATCGCGTGATGCTGATGTCCGTTGGCGATCCCATCGCAGCGACTTTCGAGGTTCTGCCGGAGGCGCGCATTCGGGGCCGCTTGACCTGGCTGGCTGCTGGCATTGACGAGCAAACGCGCATGTTGAAAGCGCGCGCCGTCGTTCCGAATCCCGGAGCTCGGCTCAAACATGGCATGTTCGGACAAGTGCGAGTCGAGTCCAAACGATCGGTCAGCGGTTTATACGTGCCCACAGAATCGCTGCACCGTTTCGATCGCAAGCCGTTTGTTTTCACCAAAGTGGCCGAGGATCTTTTTGAGGTGCGGCGGGTGGATTTGGGGGGCAGAAATGGAACACTGGTCGAGATTCTGGCCGGACTTCTGCCGGAAGATCAGGTGGTCGTCGCGCATAGCTTTACGATCAAATCGGAATTTCTTAAGGCTCGTCTTGGGGCTGGCTGCGTGGATGAATGAAAAAAATTCTGGACACAAAATCGAATGCATTCAAAATGAACTTTTTAGAAAATAACTAATTTTTTGCGAGTTCATTTTTGTGTCCAACAGCTTTTGCTTTTTAAGGAATGAACGATGCTCGATAAAATCATCGATTTTTCTCTCAAGAACAAATTGGTTGTCATCATCCTGCTCGTGGTTGGTGTGGGCGCGGGCATTCGCGCGATGTTGCTGACTGCGGTGGATGCGTTTCCCGACACCACGCCAGTGCAAGTGCAAATCAACACCAATGCGCCGGCGCTCAATCCCGCAGAAATCGAGCAACAGATTACCCTGCCGGTGGAATTGGCCATCTCCGGATTGCCCGGCCTCACCAACGTGCGCTCCGTTTCCAAATTCGGCTTCTCTCAAATTGTCGCGACGTTTGACGACGACACGCATATCTACGACGCGCGCCAGCTCATTTTGGAGCGGCTGGGAAGCGTTGAGCTGCCGGAAGGCATCGAACGACCGCAACTGGGGCCGATCTCTACCGGACTCGGAGAAGTTTTTCATTATCTCGTTCGCTCCGAGAATCTGAATCGCACCCTCGACGAGCTGCGCACGATCCACGATTGGGTGATCAAGCCCGAGCTGCGCAAAGTGGCGGGCGTGGCCGAGATCAATTCGTGGGGCGGCTTCGAGCGCCAGTACCACGTCATTGTCGAGCCGGAAAAATTGGTGAAGTATCATCTCACGTTCGGCGAGGTGTTCGAGGCGCTGGAGCAGAACAACCACAACGTTGGCGGCGGGCAAGTGGTCGCTTCCGGCGAAGCGCTTTTAGTTCACGGCCTGGGGCGCGTCAACAACCTCGCGCAAATCGAAAACATCGTGATTAAAGCGCATCAGGGTGTGCCGGTTCACATTCACGAAGTCGCCACCGTCGCAGTGGGGCACGAGATTCGGCGAGGCGCGGTGACGGCGCAAGGCCAGGGCGAAGTCGTGCTCGGCTTGGGCTTCATGCTGATGGGCGAAAACAGCAAAGAGGTCACCGAAAAATTGCGGGAACGCTTGCACGCCATTCGCAAATCTCTGCCGGACGATGTCGTCCTCGAAATCGTCTACGACCGCATCGAGCTCGTGCAGGAAGTGATCTCCACCGTAAAGCACAACCTGATCGTCGGCGCGATCCTGGTGATGATCGTGCTGCTTTATCTGCTCGGCAATCTGCGCGCCGGTCTGATCGTCGCGCTCACGATGCCACTGGCCATGCTCTCCGCCTTTCTGGGCATGTACGAGCTGGCGATCGCGGCCAGCCTCCTGAGTCTCGGCGCCGTCGACTTTGGCGTGGTCATCGATGGCTCGGTGGTGATGACCGAAAACAACATGCGCCAATTGGCCGAACAACAAAAAACGCTGGGAAGGCCGCTGACCAAGGCCGAACGCCTCGCCACCATTCTGAGCTCCAGCAAGGAAGTGGCGCGGCCCATCGTATTCGGCATGGGCATCATTCTGATCGTGTTCTTTCCGATTCTAACATTGGAAGGAATCGAGGGCAAGATGTTCCGGCCCATGGCGTGGACCTTCATCTTCGCGACGTTGGGCGCCCTGGTCGTCGCCCTCACGCTCAATCCGCTCATTTCGTATTTTTATCTCCCGCGCCAGGCGCAAGAAAAAGAGCTCATCGGCATGGCCTCTTTGCGCGCCGGTTACGCCTGGCTGCTTGCCAAAATCATGCGCAGCAAACAGGCCGTGCTCGGGGCGGTGGCGCTGTTACTGGCGACAGCCGTGTTCGCCGGCTTCCGTCTCGGCGGAGAGTTTGTGCCCAAGCTCAGCGAAGGTGCCCTCGTCATCAATACGATTCGTTTGGCCGGTGTGGATATCGATGAATCCGTGGCCTATAATTCCCGCATCGAAAAATTGCTGTTGGAAAATTTTCCCGACGAGATCAAACATATTTGGAGCCGCATCGGCACCGCCGAAGTCACCACCGATCCGATGGGCACCGAGCTCACCGATATATTTATTGCGCTCCATCCGCGAGAGAAATGGCAGCGCGCCAGCTCGCAAGTCGAGCTGGTGCAGAAAATGACCAAGGTGGTGGATGATTTGCCCGGTCTCAACATGGTTTTCACGCAGCCTATCGAGATGCGCATGAACGAAATGGTCGCCGGAATTCGCTCGGACGTGGGCATCAAAATTTTTGGCGATGACTTCGACGAGCTGGTGCGTTTGAGCGATGCCATCCAGAAAATTCTATTGACCATTCCCGGCGCTGCCGAAGTTTCCGGCGAACAAATCACCGGCCAGCCAACTTTGCAGATCGTCGTGAATCAAAATCAAATCGCGCGGTATGGCATACCAGCGCGCAACGTTCTTGACGTGATCGAAGCCGTGGGCGTGCGTCGCGCCGGCGAAGTTTTCGAGGGGCAAAGACGATTTCCGCTCGCGGTGCGGTTGCCGGAGGAACAGCGCACCGACCCGGAAGCATTGGCCAACACGCTCATCCCCGCAGAAAATGGCACGATTCTGCCGCTGCGAATGTTGGCAGAGCTCAAAGAGACTGAAGGGCCGTCCACGATCAATCGCGAATGGGGCCGGCGGTTGATCAAAGTGCAATGCAACGTCCGAAGCCGCGACGTGGCGTCTTTTGTCGCCGAAGCGCAGGCGCGCCTCGAAAAAGAAGTGAATCTGCCGGAAGGTTACGTCATAGAGTGGGGCGGCCAGTTCGAGCATCTCATTCGCTCACAGCAGCGCTTCATGATCGTGGTGCCGTTGACGCTGGCGCTCATCTTTTTTCTGCTTTACCTGAGTTTGCGCAGCCTGCGCGATGTGCTCATCATTTATACCGGCATTCCGCTGGCTGCCATCGGCGGCGTTTTGGCGCTTTGGGTTCGGGGCATGCCTTTCAGTGTCAGCGCGGCAGTCGGATTTATCGCGCTCAGCGGCATCGCGGTGTTGAACGGCCAAGTGCTTGTCGCGGCCATTCGTAATTTTCTCGACGAAGGGTTGCCGTTGGCGGAAGCCGTTATATCCGCAGCGAAACAACGTCTGCGCCCGGTGTTGGCGACGGCCATTACCGACGCCGCCGGTTTTGTGCCGATGGCGATTTCCACCGGCGTCGGCGCGGAAGTGCAGCGCCCGCTGGCTACCGTCGTTGTATTCGGCGTCATCACTTCCACGCTTTTGACTTTGGTGGTTTTGCCGGCGGTGTATCTGGCCTGGGCACAAGGCCGCTCGAGCAGGGATTCCTCGGAATGAGAGAAAAGGAATGAACATCGCGCAATCCATCTCCCTATTCATCTTGGCCGGCCTGTGCGAAATCGGCGGCGGTTATCTCGTCAGGATCTGGCTGCGCGAGGGTCGCTGCAGGACTGCGCTCGTGGCTTGATCTAAAATTGTCCAGATCCGATCTACCCACTCGCAATGCTCCGGCTTCATCAGGACCGAACGCAAGCAAGTTACCGTGTCGCGGTCGCGTTCCATCGAAGCGCTTGTGAGGTCAAAAAATTCAACCGGCAGCTCGGCCAGCGCCAGGTGGAGCTGATGGCGTGCCACTTCCGCGAAAATCTGGCGCGCGAGCTCCGAAGCTGCACTCACGCGAACGGCACGCGGGATCCAAATCACGATGTCCAGCTCCGGAGTAAACGCCGGAAGGAAGCGGTGGTCCGCACACAGCTTTTCGTATAAAGCCAGCGCAGCCACCCGGCCGTTGCTCAGCATGCGCGCGAACTCATCGCCTTTCACCAGCGGCAATAGTTTTTGCGTCGCCCACAGCCCCACGGCAGCGGCGCCAGGACGTGAGCATTCGAGGCTGATCTCACCCAGATGCAGTGCAGTCGAGCTAAAATAAGTGTAGGGCGAATCGTGTTTATACAACCGCCCTATCGCGGGGTCGCGGAAAAGCACGCAGCCGCAGCCATAAGGTTGAAGTCCATGCTTGTGCGGATCGATGACGATGGAATCGGCTTCGTGCAAGCGGTCATATGCTTGGCGCGTTTCGATTGCCAAGTTGCCGGCCAAACCGAAATAGCCGCCATAGGCGGCATCTGCATGCAAACGAAAGCCGTAGCGCTCGCGCAATGAAAGCAATTGCGGCAAAGGATCAACCGATCCAGTCGCCGTGGTTCCGATAGTGGCCACCACCGTGCCGATGCTGCCTTGCTCCAGTCTCTGCTGCAATGCTTCCATCTCCATCCTGCCGTTTCGGTCACAGGGGATTGCTTCAAAATTCAATCCCAGCACACTGCTGATGCGTTTGTGCGTATAGTGCGCTTGCTGCGAGGCCACCACTTTTTTGCCGGGATGAAGCTGTCCCGCAACCCATAAGGCTTCGAGATTGGCCATGGTGCCGCCGCCGCACAAATGTCCGAGATGAGTTTCCCAGCCCAACATGCGCGCCAGCTCAGCCACTGCTTCTTTTTCCATTTCCGAGCTGGCCCGCCCGCCATCGAGCGCATGATTGTTGGGATTGATCCACATTGCCAGCGCATAGGCCAAGCGCGCGACCGGATGGGGCGGTTTGAGCATCTGACCAGCATAGAGCGGATGGAAATAAGGATAGTTGTCGTGCAGGCGTTCGGCGACTTCGAAAAGTATCTTCTCGACTTTTTTTGCGTCTGGCAGCGAAGCGGTGATCGAGGGCAGTGCATCGAACCCTGCTTCGAGCCGGTCGAGCGCGGCGCGGAGAAAGCGCAAGGAATCCTTTTCCAATACGGGAACTGTTGAGTACTTCGTCAAATTGACCTCCAGCTAAAAGAAGTCATTGAGCGGATATTTGCCGGTTGTGCCAAGCCTGAGAGCGATTTGTCCAACAACCATGCGGAGCATCAGTAGTCTTTCATTTCCTTATTTGTCAACGTGCTATTGGTTCGTCGCCTTGTGACGCAAGCTGTAAAGCCACGTCAATGACAGCGTTGTACAATGCGGAAGGTGGTTTGTCACTTCGATCTGGCTTGAAAGGGCTTGGAAGTGGGCGGAAGGCGGGTAATTCCAATTTCTTCATAAGAATGGCCATGTCCAGGTGGACACCAGATCATGATGGAAATTTTTATTCTATTCGGGTGCATGAGTTGTTAGAGATTTCACGGCGATAAGTTTATACAAAATAGAGTGGTACAATATGTATTTCCGTGGTAATCTCATAAAAGTTCAAATATTGCAGTCCTGTCAAAAAGTAAGGTAAATCTTTGTTTGACAAGAGTCAAGAGTAATTCCGCTTGGCACTGTACAAAAGTGTGCTTTTTAGGAGATTCTTTTGATTCGGCAAGTAAGATCACACGGCCAGACATAGAGCCTTCGATTGAGCCATTGATTTCGCTACTTCTGCAACTGAATCAGTTATTGTGTATAACAAGTATAAGCAGGGTGGAACTATGTACATTTTTTCTTGACAATTCTGAATTATAGTCGTATTATATTTTACACCAGCAATAGTCTCAACTTTCGGCACTCCTACCTTTTTAGTTGAGCATGCGGAGAAACTATCATGAAATCGAAACCAGATAACACGACCAGAGAATTCGACAAGGATATTTTCAAGGAAATGATTTTGTTCATTTCTCATCGCTGCCAAGATTACCCCACGTTCGGTTCTACTCACCTCAACAAAATTCTACATTATTCCGATTTTTTTTGGTACGGTCATACGGGTGAATCAATTAGCAATGAGACCTACCGCCGAAAAGATCATGGGCAAGTACCAGAGCATCTGGTCGAAGCCAGAAGAGAGTTGCAAGATGAAGGTAAACTTCAAGTCCTTGAGAAAGATTACTTTGGTAGGCTGCAAAAAAAACCGGTTATAACAACAACACCAAGCTATTCCAGGCTAACCGATGAGCAAATGGATTTAATCAATAAGGTGATCGAAGCACTTGTATGCCATAGTGCTTCAG
>JBIOXB010000161.1:0-33663 GCA_044869275.1 bacterium | reverse complement strand
CGTGAGCTTGTCCGGGGTGTCAATCTCGGGGAAGAGGTGCCAGCCGCGGCCGTGGTGGACATGCAGGTCTACTTCGCCAAAGCCGTCATAGCTCATGCGGGCGAGCTGTTTGAGAAAGGCGAGGTCGTCCTTTTCTGTTTCCCATTGTTCGACCAAATAAAACCACGAGTGTTTGGGATGGCAGCCGTCGGCGTCGCGATGGCGGGAGGCCATGGCGGGATATTTCTCGGCCCAGTGCTGCATGCGCGCAGTTTGCACGGACAAGTCGCGCGTGTTTTCCTTGGGCTCGAAATGATCGACGTACAAAAACATGATATGAGTCGGATCGCCGGCCTTCACGCGCAACCGGGGATGGGCAAACTTATAGCGAAAATACTGCAACAGCCACGGCTTGCTTTGGCGCGCACGCCAAAGCAGAGCAACGCCGCACACCATTCCCAATAACAATATGCCTGCAATCCAGATCATGTGCTGCGTTTCTCGCTCAAGAGTCTTTGATACAAGTGGTCGAAGCTCGACACCTCGCGCTGCAACGAAAACAGTTCCTCCACTCTTTTGCGGCCGGCTTCGCCCATGCGCAAAGCCGCCTGGTTGTGGCTGAGCAATCTCTTGATGGCCCTGACAATGGCGGCGGCATCGCCCGGTGGAATCAACAATCCCGTTTCGCCGTCGACCACGGCTTCGGGAATGCCGCCGACCGCGGTCGCGACCACCGGCTTACACGAAGCCATCGCTTCTAATATCACGTTGGGCAGTCCTTCAGTCAGCGAAGGCAGCACAAAAATGTCGAAGGCGTTCATGATTTCATGCACGTCGTTGCGAAAGCCGAGAAAGCGAATACGCCGCGACAGGCCCAAGCCGCGCACCACCGTCTCCAATTCATTGCGCAGCGAGCCGTCACCGACAAAAACAAAATCGAGCTTGGGATACTGCTGCACCAATTGCACCGCCGCTTGCTGCAAATAGGCGACGCCCTTGTACGGTTCGGCGCGCGCCACGGTGCCGATGACGATGCGATCGCCGGGAATATTGAGCTCGCCGCGCTTGTCGAAAGTGCCGTTGCGGCGCGTGAATTTGCGCAGATCGACTCCATAATGAATCAATTCAATTTTTTCCGGCGGGATGCCACGGCGCTGAATCAGCGAAGTTTGAATCTCACGCGAGACCGCGACAATTTTGTCGACACGCTTCATCGCGGCCTTGTACGCCCACACGTGGCGGCTCTTCGTGCGCAGGATATCATTCTCGCCGTGCGATACGGTTTCCCACGAAATCACGGGCGGGCGCAGGCCGGACCATCTCGCCGCGAACGCACCAACGAGGTCCGCGAGCAACAACGTGGTTTGCACCAGGTCGATTTCGCATTCCCGAATCAAACGCGCGACCTTACTGATCAAGGACAGATCGAATTTGTTGCGCTTGTGGCACACCACGACGTCGAGATTCAGCGCTTCGAAATCCTTTTGCAGCGGGCCGCCTTGTCCGATGCTGCATACAATGATTTTGTATCTCTTCTTGTCGAGATGCTTGACCAGCTCGAGCAGCTTCTTTTCCGCACCGCCGATGGCCAGGCCGTTCACGACTTGAAGGAGATTGATGCGATCTGCCATTTATTTCTGTTAAACAAGAACCTTACGTTGCAGTAACCTACCGCTTAAGAGTTGATTTTCACACCCGTCCCGAGATGTCATTCTGTAAGCATCTTGTTCGGTACTGGGCAAAACATTAGACATAAAGGCCTCACTCGCAGAGCCTGTCCGAAAACCTCGTTCTGTGATGCAGAGGGCTTCTTGGTTGATTCGGCAGGTGGGCCTGAACTCGGTCCTGTACCCGAATCAACCAAGATCCCTTCGGGATGACACATGAGGGTCTTCGGATCAGCTCTAAGCCAAGCCCCGATGCTGGTGCACCACCTGTTCACAAACCGCGGACCAGGCTTGCGCCTTCTTTTGCCAGGTGTGTTCTGCCGCAATCGTGCGATGGGCTTCATGGCCGACGCGCGCACGCAATTCTTCATCCTGAATCAAACGCGCCAGTTTGCGGATATAATCGGCGTTATCGCCCGGCTCGGAAATGAAGCCGTTCACGCCGTCTTGCACGATCTCCGCGATTTGCCCCAAACGCGAGCTCAACACCGGCTTGCCGCAAGCCATATATTCGTAAATCTTCACCGGCGAGTAATAAAAGAATTCCAACGGCGGATAGGGCGCAAGCACGATGTCCATCGCCGCAATATATTTCCCGACTTCATCGTGTGGGACGTGGCCGGTCAGGATCACCTTGCTTTGCAGATTGTTTTCCGCGACGAATTTTTGCAGATGCGGTTTCATCGGCCCGCCGTCGCCGACCAGCAGGAATTTTACGCGCTGGTCCTGCGCCAGCGCCGCCTGAATCAACGTGATTAAATTCTCGATGCCATGCCAAAAGTGAAAGGACCCGATAAAGCCGATCACCAGGGCGTTTTCCAGACCGTACTTTGCGCGAATTTCTGCGCCGGAAATCTGCGGATTAAATTTCGACAAGTCGGCGCCATTGGATATGACGTGCATGCCGCCGCTGGCCAGGCCCTGTTTGAAAAAATACTCTGCGAGTTTATTCGACACCGTAATGCAAGCATCCGCCCGGCGAATATTGTAGGCTTCAATCGTTTCCAACAAGAACGGCAGACGCCAATAGCGCTCGCTGAATTTGCGGAATTCGTAAACTTCCGGGCTGTCGACCTCCAACACCAATGGCACGTTCAATCTTCTGGCCAGCAGCACCGCCGAAAGCAGGTAAACGTCCAGGCGCGCGATGAGCACGTCGGGTTTTTCGGCCTTGAGGATCTCGTGCTCTTCCCGCATATAGCGCAAATTCGAGAACAACTGATTCGGCTCGTGCAAGAAACGATCAAAATGTCTTTTCAAAAACTGGCGCGAAGCCGCTTTACCATTGGCGGCACCGTGCGAAGGAGGCTGATCCTTGCGCCAGTAGATTTTGACTTCATGCCCGCATTGCTGCAGCGCTTCCATCAATTTGACGCCTTTGATGGTCGAACCGATGGAGGCGCCGTAGAGATCGTAGAGATAGTTGAAATAGACGATTTTCATGGTGATCTAGTGAAGCCCAAGCTCATCCCGCACAGGATTCCTCCGGAATGGCAACCTGAACTCTCCCTTTATAGCGCGTTCCGGGCGTGCGCGACCGCCGCAACAACTCTTGGTACCAACTCATCAAAATCTCATAGTGCTTTTCCGGTGCGAACCAGTCTTCCGCCTTGCGCCTTGCGGCCTTTCCGAATTTGGTGATCTTGATCTCGTTGCGATCCAGCATCTCGATGCTCTCCCGCAGTTTTTGCGCATCGCCTGCGGGGAACAGGTAGCCGTCTTCGCCGTGCTTGATCAGCTCCGTGATGCCGCCGATATCCGCGCCGATCACCGGTTTGCCCGTTGCAAAGGCTTCGTAAATCACCAAGGGAGAATTCTCATACCATTCGCTCGGCACGACGATGAAGCGCGCCTTGGCGACGATGCTTTTCAATTCCTCGCCCTGCTTTGCGCCGGCAAACTCAACCGCCACCTGCAATTCTTGGGCGAGCGCTTTGAGCTTGGCTTCTTCCGGCCCGCTGCCGACGATTTTTAGTTTCGACCCTTTGAATCCCTGCATCGCGCGCAGCAGAGTCGTGAGGCCTTTTTCCCCGGACAGCCGGCCGAAGTATATAAAGTAATCCTGAAATGCCGGATGATAGGCATAATCCTTGATCTTGATCGTATAAAACAGGTGCCGGACGCGGTGCGCGGCCACGCCACCTTCGCGCAGTTTTTTCCCCATAAACGTGCTGGGCGCGTGAAACAAGTCGATGAGATCGTACACGCCCATCCATTTGTGTATATAACTTTCCAGCGCGATCAAAAAGCTCGCGGCGCGGGAATCTTGGTGGCATTTCTCCAAAATGGGGTGATAAAATTCCCCGCCCAGGCATTTCTCGCAAATGCGGCGCTCGCGGTCGATGAACAAACGATAATTCGGGCACACCAGCTTGTACTGATGCACGGTTTGAATAATCGGAATCCCGAACTTCTTAATGCCGGGCAAGATCGAAGGCGAAAGCTGGTGATCGATCATGTGCACATGGGCAATGTCCGGCCTTGTTTCGGCAATCAATTTTTCAACGCGGGCCCGCGCTTGCGTGGAATAGAGGATGCGGCCCACGGCCTTCGGCGCCGTCGCCATACGTTGCAGCTTCGAGCCGTTGAATTCGATGTTATCGACAAAGTAGCTGGCGTAAGGCGTATCAAAATTGTCCGGATGTTGCATGGAAAACGGAATCACTTCATGGCCGTGTGCTTCGAGAATTTCTTTCAATTCAAAATAATAGCGCTCGGCCCCGCCCTTGATGAAGTAGAATTTGTCGATCAACAGAATGCGCAATGCGAACCTTTTGTAGTCGCTCCTTTAGGAGCACGTTAACTTATTTCACTCCACCCGCACGCCCGGAAGAATCACCTCCTCAGGCGTTTCTTGGCGTCTTCGTGCCTTGGTGGTTTCAAGAAGCACGCGTGAGCAGCAGCTCGTTGAAACGAAAACCTTTCAATGCGTACAATAGCGCAAAGTACACGACGGTTGCACCAGCCAGCACCAACAAGAAATTGTAATTTTTTGCCATGAGACAGAAAGCCACCATGCCTGCCGTGGCGAGTATCGACTTGGGCAGAAAACTGAATTCCAACAGCCGCGTCACGCGAATTAAAGCAAAGAGCAGGCAGAAAACTAAAATCAGACCCTCCGTAATGACCGTCGCGAAGGCCGAGCCGGCAATGGAATATTGCGGAATTAAGACATAATTCAGGCCGAGGTTGGCGAACAGGCCCGCAATTTGCACGTATACCAGTTTCTTCTGATGATTGGCCGCCGTGAGCAAGGTTGACAGAAATATATTCAAGAACAAAATGCCGGACACCCAGGACAAAATTCGTAATGCGGGTGCTGCATTTTTGAAATCGGCACCAAACACGAACAGCACCATTTCGTCGGCGAGCAGGGTCGCGCCCGCAATCATGGGCAGTGCGAGAAACACCAGGTATTTCAAGCCTTTGGTGAAGATGCGCGCCGCTTCGTCCGAGCCCAATGCGACTTCGCGGGACAGCGCCGGGAAAAGCGCGGTCACCAGGATTGTGGGCACCAGATTAGTTAATGACAGCAATTTGTACGCCGCCGCATACCACCCCACTTCCTGCGCGCTCGCCATGGCCGACAGCATCAATATGTCAACGCGATCATACACCGTGACTAAGAACATGGACAAACCGAACGGCAGCGCTTTGACCAGTACTTCACGCGCGAATTGGCGGTCGAACGCGAGCCGGAGGCGGAAAAATTTCCGCTGAATCACCCACAGGCTGAGCGCCAAACTGACAATGCCCCCGAGCACAAACACGCCGCAAAATGCCACCAGGCCATAGCCCTGTACCAGCAGCACAATCCCGATTCCGGAAGTGATAATCTTCTCCATGACCAGAATCAGTGTTTCATAGCCCATGTATTCATGCGCGCGAAAGAGCGCGAAGCTCAATTGAAAAAAAGAACTGAGCACGCCGTAGAGGCAAAAAATCACCACGGCCCATCGCGCTTCTTCGGACATAGCGGGGATCAGCGCGAGGGCGGGCAGAAACAGCGCGCACGGGACCACGGTGATCAGTTTCAAGGTCAAGGCATTTGCAAACCAGCGCGGTGCGGCGCTCAGGTCGCGCGACACTTCCCGCGTGAAATAGGTATTGAGGCCGAGATCATTGAGCAGAAACACAAAATACATCAAGGCGCCAGCGAGCGAATAGATGCCGAAATCCTCATCACCCAGATAGCGCGTGGCCACGGGAACAACCGCGAGCGCGAGCGTCATTTGCAAGAGCTGCCCGAGCGAAACCCAATAGGTATTTCTTTTCAGTTTCCCGCTCATGATTCCGGCGTATAAACCAAGAACTTGCTCAACGCGAGATAGCCGAGATGCCCCAGCTTGAACGCGCGGATGGCGTCATAAGGGGAACACACAATCGGCTCTTCGTGCATATTGAAACTGGTATTGATCAACGCGCGCAGGCCCGTGCGTTTGCGGTATTCTTCGAGAATACGATAATAACTCGGATTGTTGTGCCTTTCGACCAATTGCGGCCGCGCGGTGCCATCGACGTGTACCACCGCCGGGCATTTCTGCTTCATTTCATCCGTGCAATCGAAGGTGATGGTCATGAATTTCGCGGGAAAGAAATTCGGGCCGACGTTTTTGTAATAATGGCCACAATCTTCGATCGTGCTCACCGGCGCGAACGGCATGAACTCGGTGCGATTGAGGCGCACGTTGAGCCAATCATTCACCGTGGCGTCAGTGGTTTGATACAAAATAGAGCGGTTGCCCAGCGCGCGCGGGCCAAATTCCATTCTGCCGTTGAAGCGCGCGACCACTTCACCGGCCGCGAGCAATTCCGCGATTTTGGCTTCGATGTCGTCGTGGTATTCGTAGCGTAAGCCCGACTGCTTCAAATCGGCTTCGATTTCCCGATCGGCATATTCCGGGCCGAGATAGACGTGATCGAGGCGCGGAATCTCGCGGAAATCGACCCCGAATTTCAAATCTTTATAATACGAATACAATGCCGCGCCGCAGCTCAGGCCGCAATCGCCCATGGCTGGAAAAATGAAGAGCGACTCCACGCCCGGCGTTTCCGCGACTTTTTGATTGATGCGCACGTTGGCGAACACGCCGCCGGCTGCTTTGACGTGACCGCTGCCTTTGCCATTCAAATCGCGCATCGCGGCTTGCACGAAGCTCGTCACCATGCGCTCGCTGATGCTTTGAATGCCGGCGGCAATGTCTTCTTTGCTGTAGCCGTTGACGCGGTCGGAAATCACCTCGACCAGGCGCGGGTAGTTCGTGCGATGCGGATAGGCATGTTGAAAGACTTGCTTGGCGAGATCGTAGCTGAAATCGGTTTCTTCGATGCTGAACAGTTCCTTGTAAAACTTCTCAGTGTTCTTGGGATCGCCATAGGCCGCCAGGCCGGTAATCTTGCCTTCGTGGCGGTTCGGCTTGAACCCGAGATACCAGGTGATGAAATTATAGAACAAACCGACGCTATGATAAGAGGGGATGCGCTTGATCAGCTCCAGCCTGCCTTTGCTGCCGATGAAAATCGAGCCGCTGTCGCCGTCGCCCTGGCCGTCGAGGGTGAAGATCTTGGCTTCCACGTCACCGCCGGTGTAATAGGCCGAGGCCGCATGCGCGGTGTGATGGTCAACCAAATCGATGGGCACGTGGTGCAAGTCGAATTTGCGCAGCAATCGCTTCACGCGCCGGATGCGGCTCTTATTGTAGAAATACGGATAAAAGAGAAAATACGGATCCCAAGTGGGATGGCGCGTGATCAAACTGGCCAGGATCCATTTGGGGTTTTTTTGTTGATTGAACAAATCGCTCAACACGTATTTCAACAAGTCCTGCGGCGGCGCAATCGCCACCGCGATGCGATCGATATTGCTGCGATCGGATTTGCTGATCTTCAAACATTCCGCCAGGGAACGATGCGCCGGCCCGTCGGCCGTGTTGCCGTCGTGCAATTTGATGCGTGACAGGCGCTCCTCCTCAATGGCCACCAGAATCTGGCCGTCTTCGATAATCGCCGCGCTCGCATTGTGATCGTCATAGAATCCGAGAATTCTCATACCGCGAAACAACCTCCTGAAGGGCTAATTGGCCAGTGGGGTAATGGCTGAAAGCGAATCCGAACGAATGTCATAAACAAACATCGAATAGCCGAGCATCGCGACCGGCTCAAAATGCTTCAGCCAGTCATATGAAGCCTGCGGATAGAAACCGCGGATGTTTTGCAGACACGTGGCGCTGATGGCGATCACGCCGTCCGTGGGGCCGCAACTCGGCAACTTGCCGGGATCGAAATCAGGGTCAAAGGTATAGCCCTCGACGCCGAGCATGCGTTCATATTTGATGCCGTAATACGCGGGCTCGGCCGTGCCGGCGTACGCCAATTTGATTTTATCGATCCGATGTTCGTCCATATATTTTTTCAGCGCCGGCAGATCCTGTCCCCAATCGAGATTGGAGTCGAGCATGTATTTGTAGCCGTTCCGCGGCCCGCCGGCAAGCTCGTTGAAATAAGCCAGATGATGGGGATAGATGGCGAGCGCGCTGCCTACATTCCACAAGAGCAATACCGCCAGCGCGATCCGGGCGAAGGCCTTCTGAGTGCATGGCGCCGCAACAACTTTTCCCGCGATCATCATCATAAATGGCAGTGACGGCAATACCACGTAGCGATACGCGAAATCCGGTTTTTTCAAAGTGCCGAGCCACATCAACGCCACCGGCACAAGCACGAACAACACCGCGGCGAGATCTCCCTTCCGGAGCAGAAGTATTCCCGCAACGAAAAGCAAAATCAGCGGCACGGGTGTCTTAAACACAAAGGCGGCAAAGGGAAAATACCAAAAACCATTAGGCGAGGTTTCGCCCATCAAAAATTTCTCCCTGCCAACGCCGAGGGCGTTCGTGCCAATGCGCGGCGTCACGCCCATGATCAGGGAGAACGAAGTGAAATAGTCGCGTCCGGGAATGGGCACGGTGCGCGCCAAACCGCTGGCCGCCTTCAAGATCACCTCGCTATTTGCCATCGGCAGCTTTGCCAGCAATGCTTCCAACTTGGCCTGTTCATCAGCATCGCGCACCAGGGGCTCGGCACGAAAACCATAGTTGGCTACAATCACGGCGTACGCGAGCATCAAGCAGGCAAAAACTGCGGCGATACTCGTCGCAAAAATGCGCCACCTGCTTTGCTGCAAAAACCCTTCCAAAAACGGCGAAGAAAAGGGAATTCTTATTGCAGCGCGTTTACAAATGAGCAGTGTAACCAAGATCACAAAATAAATCGGCAACAGAATAATCGCCGTGAATTTCGACGCCATGGCCAAACCAAAGGCCAAACCAGCCGCGAACAAGCGCAGCCATGAAGGGTTTGTGACCACGCGATAAAACGTGTAAATCGCCAGAAAAAAGAACAGGCAAAAACCCATGTCGCTGGTCGTGACCTGGCTGTGCGCAATGACATTCGGATTAAATGAGTACAAGACAAGCGCGACAATTGCAGGCCATTGCCCGTAGAGTGCTTTCGTCCACCTGAACAAAAAGAATCCCAGCGACGTGCCGAGTGCGACAATCGTTATGCGCGCCCAGAAAAACATGTCTCTCGAGTTGGAGTTTGTTTCATACAGAAACACCTGCCCGAATTCGATCTCGCGTTGGCGTTGCCAATAATCGTTGTCCAGCGAGAGTTTTACCTCCATGAACAACAACGGAGCTGCCGCAATCAATTTGATCAACGGCGGGTTGCTGGGATACAAACGAAAATCGTTCGTCTGCCAATAGGTGTAACCGGCGGGCAAATGGCCGACTTCATCCCAGGTTGGTGAAGTTTGCCGCATGCCGAGCACGCATTGCAGCACAAAAAAAGAAAGCAGAAGGGCAACCGCCAGCCGCTCCTGCCACGGCTTGAGTTTGAGATTGAAGGAATGCAAGTCGGTGTTTAGTGATCAGTTCACAATAGTTGATGATTCAAGCAGTGCCGTCTTATTAACGGGTAACGAAGATTTCGGCAGTTTAGCGGCAACAGTAATTTGAAAATTCGCCTATCCGCATCCAGCCGGCAATCCACAGAACAAGATTTCTGTTTTCTTTTTGCTGTTTTCTTTTTGCTGTTTTCTTTTCGCCGTTTTTTGTTTCACTGCTTCGTGCCCTGCAACCTGGACAAATCAATCACGCTTTGGCCATTGAGCATTTCCGCGTTTTTGAGATCGAGCATACCGGCTTGCGCGGTGGGGTGTGCAGCCGGTGCTGCGATTTTCAACCGGCTCATGCCTGTCAGCCAGCCGGCGAACAGCCAAGTCATCATGATGAGCTGGTGATTCATGATATTGGGGCCCGAAAGGATGGATACGGCAAAACCGACCAGGCCGGTCATCAGGCCAAGGCTCAAATTGGTAATCAAAGAGCTTTTGAGCTTCAGCGCGCGGCGCCCCATTTTGAGTGCGCAAAACATAAAGACCAGATAGAATAACGTGCCGGCAAAACCGGTCTCGCAAGTCATCAACAAATAAGAATTGTGCGCAATCTGCGAGAGCTGATACAGCGGAATAGTCAAACTTGGATTGTATTCCAAGCGAGCGTAAGGCAAAGAGACCAAACGATAACACCCCAGCCCCACTCCCAAGAGGGCGTTATCTTGTGCCATGCGCAGGGCGATATGATTGAGCGGCTTGCGAATGTCCGAGGAGCTTTTGCGGTCTTCGGAAATGAATTGGTCGAGGATCGTATCGGAGTATTGCAGCGCGAACGCCACCGCCGCGATCGCCATGATAAAAATCGGAATCTTCGTGCGCGGGCGCAGTTTTCGTTGGGTGATCGAATACAGCATCATCAGCACCATGGCGCCGCCAAAGGCGAGCCAGGGGCCGCGGCCGTAAGAGCCGAGCAACCCGCCCGCGCCGAAACCGAGCAGCGCGAGATAGGCGTAGGTGTAGCGTTTGTCGACGTTGCGCTGGAACATGAACAAGCGCACCAGCAAGGGCAGGATCAAAATGAGATAATCCCCATACACGCCGGGATGCTCGAACGTTCCTGCGGCGCGCCACGAATAGCCAATTTCTTCCAAGATCCGCAAGCCGAGCGGGCCATAACGCCATTGATACGTGCCGAGCATGGCTTGAAAGGCGAAGCCTCCCAGCACTGCAAATAATACCGCACGCAACCGTTGCGGCGAATTGGAATAATTTGCCACACAAACGAACAGCAGGAAACCGCGCAGAAAGCGCGTCCATTCGCTGAAGGCCCAGCCCGAGTTCGTCGCCGTAAAGCAGGTGGCCAGCATCCATCCCAAGAAAAGAAAGATGGCGATGCTGATGCCCGGAAAACTCCACCGGAATCTTCCCTCCGGAGCGAAGATCGACAGCACCAGCAGCGCGAGCAGCGGAAAGTCCATCAGCATGAAGCCATTGTAATGGTAGAAAATGATGCCGCTCTGCATCGGCGCGAAGACAATGGCCAGAATCAGGAAGTATTTCCGCAGGTCTTTGACCAGGGCCGCGCCGATCGTGACCACGAGGGCGACGACTCCAAAAAATGCTAACTTTGCGGGATCCATATTCTACGAGATTGCGCTGTTTTTGAATCTTTGCACCAAAGCATAGCCCGCTTGTGCCGCGATGATGATCATGTAAGGCTCCACCGGCATGCGATAACGCGCTTTGGTCATGAAAAAGGAATAAATCAATGCCGTTGACAAAATCATGAATAAGAGCAAGCTCGTTTCCCGCCAGCGGGGTTTGATGAAAAGCAGGCCGATCACGAACAAGACCAACACCGGCGTAAATGCGATCGCACTCAACAAGACCGTCCCGGAGACGGTGAATTCGTTTTGAGAATAGAAACGATCCGGCATCGGTTTCCAAAAATGCAGGAATTCATCGAGATAGCGCGTGAAAAACGCTTGGGGATCCTTCAAAACCAGGGCACGCAGATTCTCCACGAATGATTGCTTTTGCACCGCCTCGGCATTGATCGAGGCTTGCAGTTTTGCGCGCAGTCTTTCGCCAGCTTTGCCCATGGTGGCGGCCACTTGCTTGCCGGGTGCGCCGTTTTCAATTGTGAACAACAGGAGCTTGCCTGCCGGCTGCCGCCAGGCGAGATAGCCATTGGCCTCCTGCCCGGCGCGATCCAAACGCAACGCCAGCCCGCCTTCTTTCACACCCTGCGCTTGCGCCTGGTGTCCCCAGCGTAAGGCGACGCGATCGGCGCTCGCGACTTGCCGGCAAATCGCCAAATGTTTCCAGGAGCCATCATGCGCCACGTTCTGCAACGCGCCCGCTCTGATTTGAAACGCCGCGGCAGCTTGCCACGGCGCGCCGAGCTGCTCGCGTTCAAAATCATCGTGAAAAAGCAGGCCCGTCGTGCCGTTACTGGCAGCGCCATTGTTCGAACCTGCCGGATCGTGGTGCTGGTGATCGCCGCCCGGTCTGGCGAAGATTCTAAAATCTCCCACTTCGTTGGGCAGATTGGCACGCAGCATCAGGCCGGCATAGAGTTGCTCGCCGTTGCCGAAGGTTTTGAGCGTGTCGCTCAAGCGCCCATCGAATTCGCCGTTGTAATAAAAATCAAAATGGTGGCCGGCCGAATCCGAAGTAGTGGACACCTGCAGCTCGTCACCGGCAACGGGGAGACTATCGACAATTTCTTGATCGAGAAATTCTTCGGACTCGCCGAGGTATTTTTCCGCCGCGGCAGAGACCGGCGTGATTTTGCCAAAGATCAAATAATTTCGAACCGTCCACGGCGCCAGCGTCAGCACGGTAATCAACGCCGCCACCACCGTGGCGGTCACTTTCTGGCGGCGGGCACCGCCGGCAACAAAAATCATCCACAGCGCCAGAAAGGGATAAAAAGCGAAGAGCACCGGCCGGCCCAGGCACGCCAGGCCGAACATCAGGCTGGCGAGCACGATTTGTGAGTTTCTGCGGTCATCATACCAGCGCAAACAAAACCAAATGCCCAGCGCCAGCAGGAACGCGAAAAGGTTTTCGACGTAAAGCAAGCCGCAGAGAAAAATCAAATGCGGAAACAGCGCGGAAAAATAGCCCGCGCTCAAGCCCACCGCTTCATTGAAAACTCTCTTTCCTATTCTATAGATGAGCAGACAGAGAACCGCGCCGAGAATGGACTCAACGATTCTCACTGCCAGAAAGCTCGGACCGCAGACGAAATAAATCGCCGCAAGGAAGATCGGATACAACGGGGTCAGCGCGTACTCTTTGCGAAAGAACTGGCTGAATTCATAGCCCTCCCCAAAGCCCTGGCCGGCAATGATGGCTTTGGCCGCTTTATCATAATGCACCGTGTCGAAATAGTAGTAGCGATTTTCGAGTGTCAACACGAAAGCCACCCGCGCGCAGAGAGCGAGGGCAAAGAGTAAAATCAGTTTATTTTTCGTGCACCAATCTTTCATCGTTCGCCATGACAAATTCAAAATGAGATCGCGGTATTGGCATTCTCGCCGGCGCTCAAGCAGCGCTCTCACGGAATGACTTGAGGCAGGAAACTTCCCATCAGTCTTGCAGTGCTGGCGCCTCGGCCTCGGCGGCAGACGATTCAACTTTCAGGCTATAATGCCTCGCGCCGTTGGGTGAATTGCCGGCCTGCTGCTCCAGATCTAAAATTCTCTTCTTCATGATTCCTTGTTCTTGAATCAAAACTTTGTTCTGTTCGCTGAGTTTTGAAACAATCACGGAAAAATTCAACAACAGGACCATGATGAACATGATGGCGACGGTGTAAATGAATGCCGGGGGATAGTGAATCCCCACCGCGTACGCCAATACATCAAGGTAATCGATCAGCAACGGAGCGGCGCTCAGCACCAACGCCGTCAGCACCCAAAGAATCGCGTAATTTTCCTTTAGATTTTTCCGGCGCACCAAATTAAACACGAAGAGCAGCAGCCCGAAACTGAGCAATGCCACAAACAATCGCGCCTGCGTAGTCATGAGTTCATCCTCCGCGACAGCATCATATAGTCAACTTTATTCGTGCGCACGTTTTTACGCCTTTCAGCAGTCCCATAGCTCCTGGATTGCGCCACACCGGCGCTCAGCTCAATTTCGCCAAGATACTTTCAGAATGGCGATGGCCGGGAGCAGGGCGGCAATGCACCAGCCAGCCACCGGCAACTTCGTCATATCAATTTGGCCGTACCGTAATATTTTCTTCCGCGTAGAAGCACGACAAAAATGGCCAAACACATTTTGATCACGTAGTAAATCGACTTCCAATTCGCGTGCATGCTGACGCCGGCCATGCGCTGCCGCATGGCGACCGGCACTTCTCTCACGTTGAAACCGGCGAAATTCAAAACGATCAGCGTATCCGCATCGGGATAATCCGTGGGGTAATTGTCATTCGCAAAGAAACGAATCGCCCGTGCGTTGAGCGCTTGATAACCCGTCGTGGGATCGGTCATTTTCTTGCCGGTGGCGCATGATACGATCGCGCCAAAAAAGTGCATGCCCAAACGCCGCACCAGCGGAATGCGATAATTCGCCCGGCCCAGAAAGCGAGAGCCCAACACCACGTCTGCCTCTGTGCGCGTGATCTCCTGCACTAATTTTGGAATGTAGCTGGGGTCGTGCTGTCCGTCGCCGTCGAGCTGGATGCAAAAATCGTATTGAAACTCGCGTGCATAACGGAAGCCGGCCTGCACCGCGCCACCGTAGCCGAGATTGCACGGCAGGTCGATGACCTCCGCTCCCATCTCGCGCACGATCACGCTGGTGCGGTCGCGCGAATGATCGTTGACCACCAGCACGTCCAAACCCGGATTGTGCTGCGCGACTTCCGACAGGACCTGCCGGATATTTTCTTCCTCGTTATACGCCGGAATAATGATGAGCCCGTTGCTTTTCTTCATACGCTTCCTTCGCGGGAAAATGTCCTGCCGTGTGCGCGAGCCTGCCGTTGGCCAGGCGGAGGAATAACCGCTCATATTGCTCCGTGACTTTGTCCCAGGTGTAATTTTCTTCGATGCGGCGTACGGCTAAAGCGCGATAGCGCTCGACCAATTCCGGCTGGTCGATCAAACTCTGCAGCTTTTCGCGCAGGTCGTCGCGCTCGCGTGCTTTGAAATACAAACCGGCCTCCGCCAACACTTCGCGATGCTCGGGCACGTCATTCGCCAGCACGCAATTGCCGTGGCCCATCGATTCGATCAGCGCCGGATGGGTGCCTCCCACTTCCGTTGCTTGAACGTAAAAATAAGCATGCGATTGCAGCTCGCGATAGCCCTGGCCAAAAATATAGCCCGTGAAAATAATGCGCGCATCTTTCGTGCTCTTGAGCTCGCGAATGTAATCCGCGCTATAGGGCGCGTCGCCCACGATCAACAAAGGCAAATCGCTTTTCACTTTTTCGTATGCCTTCACCACCAAATGCGCGTTGTTCTCCGGCTCCAATCGGCTCACATACAGAACGTATTGGCGCGGCGACACGCCCAAACGATCCAGCACCTCGCGCGTTGACAGCCGGTGCACCGGCGCACCGTAGGGAATGAACGTCGAGCGTTTTTTATACGTTTGCAGATAGTACTTTTCAATATCGCGCGCGTCGGTCACCACTTCGTTCGGCGTGAACGTGGCAATGCGCTCGGATATTTTATAGTACATTTTACCCAGCGCATTCCACTTTTGGCGCTTCCACTCCAGGCCATCGACATTCAACGCGACTTTTTGCAGAGCCAGACGCGGAATCCACGCGAACGCGCTATTGGCGCTGTTGCAAATCAAAACCGCGTCGTAACGTTCTTTCAGAGAATGCAGCACGCACAGAAACGTGTGTGCCACCGTGTCAAGGTATTTGTGTGCGATCGTGGGCAGAACCACCAGCCGCACGCCGCGATAGTATTTTCCGTCGTGCTTGATACTGTTGCTGCGCCCGTAAACCGTCACCTCGTGGCCGCGCTCCACCAAGCGCGGTGCGAGTTCTTCTGCAAATGTTTCAAAACCGCCGTAATTCGCGGGGATGCCGCGAATGCCCATGATGGCTATTTTCATATTCCAATCGATTCAAATTCCGATAGACTCGCGCAGTCGACGCAAGTCCACCACGTTAATCTCTTTGCTCACCCAAAGGAGCATAAAGTATGCCCCTGCCGCCAGCATCGCCTTGACGATAAAATCCACCGGCAATCCCGCTATAAATTTAGCGATTATAGCGACGCACGCGGAAATTGCAAGTGTGCGAGGAATCGAAAGTGAGAAAAGCAATGGCCTGATGTCACTGAAAATGTACAATCCTGAAACAATTGTTCCAGCCAAGCCCACTATCAAAGTCGCGAGCGCCGCGCCTTGCATGTGCAGGCGCGGTACCAGATAGAGGTTCAAGGCGATATCCAGTGCAGCCAGCGCGCTCACCAGGAGAAAACACTGGCGCATCTTATTGTGTGCGATCATAATGGTGTTGATCACAGCCATGATGGTCACAAAGGAATGCCCGAGCGCCAGCCAGCGCAAAATGGCCGCGGCCAGGATGAATTCCTCGCCGAAAAACAACGTGATGATTTCGCGCGCATATAAAAAGATCAGCACGTTCAACAAGGTGAGAAAGATGAGGAGGTAGCGCAGCGTATCTTGCGTCAACTCGCGCACGCGCTGGGATTCCTGATGGGCCAGGGCGCGTGAGAGCGAAGGCAACAATACAGCGGACAGTGCGATCGACAGGAAATAAGACAGCTTGGCCAGGACCGCAGCCGAGACGTAAAGCCCGACTTCACTTTTCGAGAGCAGAAGCTTGACGAACCACAGATCAATCGAAAAAAAAGCGTTCAGGCCCACGAAATAGATCACGTTCTGCACGACCCAAGCGCCGTAAGCCGCCGGTGGAGACGCGCTTTCCGGTTTGGGCACGCGATAAAAAATCAGGGCCAGCACCAGAGCTGCAGCGGAGGCCAGGATATTCCCGAGCAATGCGCCTTGCACCGAAAAATCGAGCAGCACCAGCCCGAGAATCGCGAACAAACGCGCCAGCGAATATGTAATACCCAACAGCGTATACTGCTGAAAACGATGCAGGCCATTCTGCACACCGAGGAAATATTTGTACAGGCCATAAATGATGATATCGACGCTGGCGAGGCGCAACAAAGAAACCAAGGCCTGGTCATGGAAGAATTGGGCGAGGAGCGGAGCCGCCAGCCAGAACAATGCCCATACGCCGAGGGCATAGAGAATTTGCCAGCGCAAAGATTGCCGCACGAGCAGGCGTAAGGTTTCGGGCCGCTCGCCGCCGAATTTTTGAATCACCTCTGGAAAACCGGTGATGACAAACAACTCCACCACGACCAGCACCGACATCACCAAGCCGAAGTTGCCGTAATCGACCACGCCCAACAAACGCGCCAGTCCGAAGTTCACGGCCAATCCAGAAGCCAGGAAGACAACCTGGCTAAACATCATCAAGAATGTGGCGCGACCAAGTTTCACTTTTTATGAGAGCAATGATGAGTTGGTTCGTAATTCCTACGGAATGACAGCCATAGGTGAGTGGTATGCCCGCGGCGCACTTTTTCGCTCAACCTGCGCCTCTTCGGGCGTTTTCATTTTTGCCCAAATTTGATCCATGAGCTGCATCGCTTCCAGCCCCTCACTCGCCGGTACCGGCTCTGCTTCGTTTAACAAAATGCTGCGGTAGAACAAGCCAATGAGCCGCTCCGTGCCTTCGAATAAAAACTTCTGGCTTTGAAACATTTTGAGGCTGTTGCGCCGCCCCGCTTGGCGGAGCATTTTGCCGTGTTTCATGGCCAGCAAGCTGCGATTCAGCATGCGCGGCATGGCGTTTATTTCTTTATCCAGCAGCACCACTTTGTTGAGGAAATCGAGTTTCATCGAACCATTCGTGCCGAAGACATGCACGAATTGATAGCGGGGAGAAACCGACAAGGACACGTGAATCATGCCGACGGTCTGCTGGTTTTGCAAAATGACTTTCAGCTCATCATGATCGACGCCGGGAATGCTTCCGGAGCAACTCGTGACCACTTCTTTCACAAGGGACTTCGGCATGAAATCGGTCAGAACATACAGCGCGTGCGGCATGTAGTCCTGATAAATCGAGCCGGGCAGGCTCATACCCCAGTAGTTTTTCGGATCAAAAGGCAAACCACCGCTGAACTGCGTACCGTACCAGCTCTCGACAAAAGTGATGCGCCCCAACAAACCGCGCGCTACGATCTCCCGCGCTCGTAGCATCACCTGATCATACAGGTGATTGTGCACGATGCACAGTTTGATTTGATGCGCCTTTGCCGCGCGCGAGATTTCTTGCGCTTCCCCGGCATCGACCGCCATCGGCTTTTCCACCAGCACGTGGCAGCCGCTCTGCGCGGCGAATTTTGCAATGGGCGCGTGGAATTGCGGCGGCGTCAGAATATGCACGGCCTCGGGTTTTTCTTTTTCAATCAACTCGCGATAGTCGGCAAACTGTTTGGCAATGCCGAAGCGCAAGGCCATACTATTGCGCGCATCATCTTTGGGATCGGCAATTGAGATTTCAGCGACGTTCGCCATTTCTTTGACAATAGATAGATGCACAGCCGAAATATTGCCGCAGCCAATGATGCCAATGCGCAATTTCTTTGGAGAAGGAATCACGACTCTTTCATTCTCAAGACCATGCGACCGTCTCGGTGTCCGTTTTTCTTTTTGCCATTTGGCCGTGCGCGCAAGACTTTCTTGAAAATTCACGAACGGCGACGCGCCAAACACACGTTTGAATTTTTCGTTGGAGTATTTGATCGAGGAACAATAGAGCTCGAGATGCAAAGCGCAGAGCGGCGCTTTCCTGCCGATCAAACCGAAAGCTTGCTTGAGCGTGAATTTCATCAAGCGCATCAGCCACAACGGCACAGAGATGACCCCGATGCTGGGATTGGCCTCGCGCTGCAGGAGCTCCAGGTATCCTTGCCGGGACAACGTCTCGTCTTCAGTCAGATTGAAACATTCGCCTGCAGCGCCGTGCAGCTGCAGAGAACGCACAACCGCGTCTGCGACATTTTCGACATAGCTCAATGGCAGGGTCGAGCGCGAGTTGCCCATGAGAATGATTTTTTCTTCGCCCATGCCCAAGCCGAGCGTGGCCGGAAAAATGTGGCCATGAGGCCCGTAAACCGCGCCCGGGCGAAAGATGACGCAGGGCAGCTTTTGCGCTTGCAGGTATTCCCAAACGATTTTTTCCGCGGCAATTTTGGACTTCGCGTAAAACGAGGCGTGCTCGTCCTGCTCGAAGGGCATGTTCTCCGTGAACACGGGCGTTCTGCTCATGCCATGATGGGCATAGACGCTTGCCGAGCTGATTTGAACGAATCGTTTGATCCGGTGCTGCACCGACAATTGCAGCAGGCGCTGCGTGGATTGCACATTTACGGCATAAAAATCTTCCCAAGTGCCGCCGAAGGTTGCAGCGGCGTGAATGACGTAGTCCACACCGGTCAAGGCTGCGGCGAGGCTGGCCTCATCACGCACGTCGCCGGAAACCGCATGAACGCCCGGCAGTTTCAAATGCGCCGGCAATTGTGCACGCCGCGCCAAAGCTACGACTTCATAACCTTCGTCCAGCAGTCGCTGTACGATGGCACGTCCGAGAAAACCGGCGCCACCGGTGATAAAGACTTTTTGAGAATTGCGGGAGATGATTTTCATAGTTTTTTTGCAGTGTCATTCCGAGGGAATCCTGTGTGGCATAAGCACTGCGCTGAATTCCATGAAGATTCTTTCAGAATGGCAGAAGCTGATGGTCAATCGCATGAGAGCCGCTGGCCATGATGATTCTTCATAGGATCAATCCCTGCAGCAGGCCGTCGCCAGGCAAAAATCTGAATCGTTTTCTGCCCATCCGCCCATACTTGCGGCAGTTTTGTTTTGATGAACTCCGAGACCTCCTTCGGCACGTACTGCTCGCGCTCGAGGCGATAGGTGTCCATCACAAATAACGCCGCGGGGTGGCGTGTGAGCACTTGCTGCAATTCTGCAAGATTCGAAATTGCTTCCCCGCCGGAGTAAAAATCGCGCTTGTGTCTAACCTTCATCTCTGCTTGCCAATCCAATGAGGAATCCGTATGCGCGAGGTTCAAACAATAAGCTGGTTTGCCGGTGTAATAAAGTAAAGTCAGCGGAATGGTTGAAGCGAGAGCTTGATCGCGCGTCGTATCAGCTTTGACATAAGCCGCAGCGCCGCGCCAATCTTCGTGTTGCACGGCGCCATCAAATCCGGCCGAGCCCGTAAATGGCAGTTTCAATGCATAACGAAACCACAGTGTCGCCGGCAGCCAGCCGAATACCACGGCAATCAAGATGATTGTCCTGCCCCGTTTGTACCACGCGCCGGTTGTTTTTTGGCGAAAAGCTGCCATGCTCTCGGATTCTTCATGGTAAATATTGCTCAGGGCATAAGCCGCCAACATGACGAAGAAGGGATATACGTGAAAGATATAATTCGGAACTTTGTACGAAAACACAAAGGAGTGCAGCAACACCGGAACAATAAAATTGCACGCCGTAAAAAAGGCGCCTCGCTTGGTGCGTGTGATCATGTGTATGCAGCCGATCAAAAAGAACGCCGCCAGCGGAAATTGACTGCTCTCGGTCAAAAAATAATAATAGTAATGCGAGTCTTGCACATAAGCATAGCGCGCCCACGACGGGTGAAAATTCAACGCGCGTTGGATAAAGCTCCAGAGATCAAAAAAACCAAAGCCAACCATCGCCAGCAAACCAGCCGCCAGCAACGCCAGTCCATATTTTGACGTGATGGCCGCGCGTGCACCATGCGCGAAACATTGCAGCACAAACATTCCCGCGACATAAGCCAGCACGCTTGCCGCGAAGACGCCGGTAAGCTCATGCACTTGCATCGAAACCAACATCACGGCGCCGCACGCGAGCAACCATGGCCAGCGAATACCCTGTTGCGCGAGATGGTTTCTTAGTCTTTGCCAGAAATTGCCCTCGTCATTGTTGCCTACGGCCGATTTGGCTTCAAATCCTTTATAAAAAGCAAACGCACCAATAATGAACAAAAGTTGAAACAACGTGTACATGCGCGAGAGTCGCGACCAGCCAATCGCGAGATGCGAGAACGCCAGCAAAAATGCCGACAACAATCCCGCCAAGCGCCCAAACAGATTTCTGGCAATGAAATAAGTCGCCGCGACTGATAGCATGCCAAAGACCGCGCTGGGGAAGCGCGCGGCAAACTCGTTCACGCCAAAGGCGCTCATGGACCACGCGACCGTGTGGGCGTATACCATAGCGCGCTGATTTAAATTGCCTGAAGGAAAACGCGGCTCTTCATTGGCATTCAGCGACTGGCCCGCATAAACAAAATTCAGCTCATCCACCCAAAAACTGGGTGTACCGAGTTGGGCCAGGCGGAGATAGGTCGCCGCAGCCACGATAAAAATCAGCGCAACGAGAGCTACGCGATTTCGATTTTTTGCGAGAGGGCTGCTCAAGGTTTCAAATTTCTCGAATGGCTGCTTTGCCTTAATTCGCCTCATCCTTCATTTCATCTGATACAGCTTCTCAATCGCCTCCACCAGCTGCCCCCACGAAAAGCGATAGCGATCTTTCATCACGTTTTCGCGAAACGTTTCTTCGAGGTTCATACGATAGTATTGAATCACGCGCGCGGCAATGGCGGTCGGATCCTGTGGCGGCACGACATAGCCGGTCTGTTCATCGCGCACCACTTCCGGCAACGCGCCGACGTTCGTGACCAGCACCGGGGTGCCCATACCGAACGCCAATTGCACCAAACCGCTGCCGGTGGCGGAAACGTAGGGCATCACCAACAAATCCGCAGCGGCAAAGAACACCTCCATCTCCTCGTTCGGCACATAGCGATCGATGACGGTCACGTTTTTCTCAATGCCGAGCGCGTGGATTTGCTGCCAACACGCTTCCTTGCCCTCCCAAAATTCGCCGGCGATGAGCAGGTTCACCTGCTCTTCCTGCAAAATAAGCGGCAGGGCTTCGAGCAAATACTTCAGGCCCTTATAAGGGCGCACGAAGCCAAAGAACAAAATAGTCTTTCCTTTCAGATTCAGCTGCTGGCGCGCGGATTCCTTGGTAAAGCCATTTTGATGAAAAATGTCGTAGCTGGGGTGAAACGCGCGAACAACACGCGCGGCCGGCAAAATCCTTTTTAGATTCGTTTCGTCTTCCTTGGAATGCACCAGAAACGAATCGCCACTCCGCAAAACGAGGGAGGTACAAAATTGCGCGACGCGGCTGGATTCATGCGCGACGACATTGTGGCAAACGAACAGCAGCCGGCTGTTGAGCTTGCGTTTGATGCGCTGGGCGAGGTAATAAAAATGGGGTGTCCAGAAATAAACCCACCACGGCAGAATCACCAGGTCGGGCTGCAAGCGTCGCAAGCGCCGCCACGCTTGCATCCACGTCAAGGGATTGAGTGAATCCAAAAATTGTTCCGCGCTGTCTTCGCGCAGGGCTGAAGCGCTCACGTCTTTGTCGCCTTTGCCGGGATACAGGAACGCCGGATACTGGCGCTTGAACGTAAAGAATGTGACTTCGTGGCTCGCTTTCAACTGGCGATACAACAGCGTGGTGTAATGCGCGATGCCGCCCTTGAACGGATACGACGGGCCGATCAAAGCAATTTTCATTTCTCTTCAACCGGCTCCGGCGCGATGAACCCGTTGGATTCCTGCTGCATCGATTGCAGCTCGAGTTTTTTGATGCGATACAGCGTATCTTCGAGCAGCCTCCGGTTGCCGCCGATGAGATCCGCGACCAAACCGATCATCGCGATTTGAAAACCGACGATCATGAGCACGGAAGCGAGGATCAACGACTGAATGTGGCCGGTGCCGTTGCCGGTAAAATAATAATAGAGAAAACGCACCGCGAGCAGAGCGCCGGGCGTGAAGATGATGGTGCCGGACCAGGCAAACATCTTCATCGGCTCGTACATCGCGTAGATGCGAAAGATGGTATCGATGCTGCGCTTGAGATACGCCGGAATACTGCTGAACAACCGTGATTCACGCAGCTTGACATTGGTTTGAATCTGCACGTGGCTGAGTGCGATATTTTTCTTCCCGGCTTGGATGATGGTCTCGAGCGTATAGGTGAAACGCGAGATCACATTCATGCGCAGCGCCGCTTCGCGGCTGTAAGCGCGAAACCCGCTGGTGGCATCGGGCACATTGGTTTCTGAAACGTGGCGCACCACCCAACTGCCGACTTTCTGCAGGCTCTTTTTCAACGGAGAAAAATGCGAAATGGTCTCGACTTGCCGGTCGCCAATCACCATATCCGCCTTGCGCTCGAGAATCGGACGAATCAGTTTTACAATGTCGCTGCCGCGATACTGATTGTCCGCGTCGGTGTTCACGACCAGGTCCGCGCCGAGCTTCAAGCTCGCGTCCAGACCGGCCATGAATGCCTCGGCCAGACCTTTGTTATTGGTAAAGCGCACAATGTGATGCACGCCGTGTGCTCGCGCCACTTCGGCCGTACGGTCGGTGCTGCCGTCGTCGATCACCAGCACTTCGATTTCATCAACGCCATCGAGGTGCCTGGGCAAATCGCGCAGCGTTTGCGGCAAGGTCCGCTCCTCGTTCAAGCAGGGAATTTGAATGATCAGCTTCACGCGCCCACCACCGTTTCAATGTTATATTCCTTTTGATCACGGGCATGCGTGTAGATGATCATCTCGCCAATCAGACCGATGGAGATCATCTGCAGGCCAATCACCAGCAGCAGTGCGCCGAGCAGCAAGAGCGGCCGTCCCGCGATGCCGCCCAAACCGAGAATGCGATAGACGAACAAATACAAATTCATGGCAACGCCGGCGACGGTGAAAATCATGCCAAAGAAGCCGAGAAAGTGCAGTGGTTTTTTGGAATAGCGCGTCAGATAAATGACGGTGATGATGTCAAGCAATCTTTGAATGTATTCGCTCACGTACTTGGATTTGCGAAATGAGCCTGTCTGTTGCTCGATCTTTTCTTCCGTGACGCGATAGCCTTTCCGCGCCGCGAGAATGGGGATAAAAATATTGAGATTGCCATAGAACACGATGTTTTCCAGCACTTCACGATGGGTGGCAATGACGCTAGAGTTGAGATCGTGCAGATGCAAGTGGCTGAAGCGCTCGACCATCCAATTGAAGACGTGTGAAACGAGACGATTCAAACCGGAATCCTGCCGCGGCGTGCGCCAGCCCACAACCAAATCGTGGCCTTCGTCCATCTTTTGCAGGAGCCTGGGCAACGCCCGCATGTTCACGCGCACTCGCGCCGTGGCAAAAATGATGCGCTCGCCGCGCGCATGTTGCATGCCGGCCTGCAATGCAGCGGTTTCGCCGAAAGAGGCGCGCATGCGAATCAATTTCACGCGATGATCTTTTTGAGCGATGTCATTGAGCCGTCTCCACGTGGCGTCGGTGCTGGCGTCATCGATGAAAATGATTTCGAAAGCCTGGCCATAGTTTTCCAAACCCGTGCACAAGTCGGTGTAAACCAGCGCCGCCTCGGTCGCGAGGTTGAACGCCGGCACAATGACCGAGACCTGCGGCAGCGCAGGCGCGCGGCCGTTGCTTTCGTGTTCCTCCGCCGGTACCAGCACCTCCGTGCCGCGCGGGTTCTGCAAATCAGTGGTTGCCATAGGTTTTGAATTCGTAAAGTCGCTCGTCGCGTTTTTCGCCGGTGCTCACCACGCTGTTGGCGATCAATCCGTACAGCAAGAAATTGATGCCGGCGGCGAACAAAAGGAAGGTGAGAGACATGAGCACGTTCAGTTCTTCTTCAACATAATGATTTTGACTCCAACCCCACATCAAGGCCATCAAGCTTGCGCAACCCAGCCCATTGAACAACACGGTCAAACCGCCGAAAAAGTGCAGCGGCCGTGTGAGATATTTCAGCAGCACATTCAGCGTCATCAAATCCATGATGACTTTGAAGGTGCGGGTGAGGTTGTATTTCGACTTACCGAACTTGCGCTCGTGGTGATTCACGACCAACTCGCCGATGCGCGCGCCTTCGACGCGCGCCAGCGCCGGAATAAAACGATGCATCTCCCCATACAGCCGGATTTTGTGCACGACTTCGCTGCGATAGGCCTTCAACGAACAGCCGGTGTCGTGCAGGTGCACGCGCGTGGTTTTCCGAATCAGGCGATTGGCGATCTTGCTCGGCACTTTGCGAATGAGAAATTTGTCTTTGCGATTCTTGCGCCAGCCGCTGACGATGTCATAGCCTTCCTGCATCTTCTCGACCACGCGTGGAATATCGACCGGATCGTTCTGCAAATCGCCGTCCAGCGTAACGACATATTCGCCGCGGCTCTGCTCGAATCCGGCGGCCATCGCCGCGGATTGTCCGAAATTGCGCCGGAATTTGACCACGCGCAAACAGGGATCGTTCAGTGAAATCCCATGCAGAATATCGAACGTACGATCGGAGCTGCCGTCATCCACGATGATCAGCTCGTAGCTCTTGCCCCAGGCCCTCATTACGCGCGTGATGGCTTCGTGCAACAATTGCACATTTTCTTCTTCGTTCATCACCGGCACGACGATGCTGCAAAAAACTTCCTTTTTCTCAGCCTTTGCCATTGCGATAGCCCGGTTGATTCAAATCAAGCTGCTCCTCATGCCATGCCCGCGCTCCCGCTGCGGACTCCATTTCTGCCAGCCGCTCAGTTTTGCGCCGTGCTTTCCAATCCAGCGTGCTTTCAATGTGTTGCGCCGAAGCGCGGCGTCTGCCGGCTTTCGTCGGCGTCTGCGCGCGCATGATCCAAAATCTTCTCAAGGTCGCGAGCGCGGCAAAGGGCAGCATAATGGCCAGCTCCACCACCACAACGCGGAAATTGTTCCAATGCAAGACGGACCCCAAAAAGTCCGCCGAACGATCGGACTTATGCACCGCCAAAAAAGTCTTCCACGGCAAATCGTAATACTCCGAGGTGAGCGGCCAGAGCAGCATCATGCCGTGCGGCTCGGAAAAATCCTGTGTCAGCAAATCGAGTACAAGATGCGAGCCGACGGCGGCAAAAACCAGTCCGAAATAAGGCCAAAAGCGCCGTTGCACCAGCCACATGATCGCACCGCCCAGGATTCCCATCAGCGCTGCAAAACCCAGGCTGTGCGCCTGGTGATGATGATACATATTCGGATTGCCCATGAGGAAACCGGGCAGGAAATCAGCATCGGGCAAATTCGCCAGCACCATGAAGATGAATGCATTCGTCCAGAAATTGCGCGACAGGCGATGGCGCGAGCTTTCACCGATGGTGTAACCCATCAAAGAATGTGCAAAGGGCAGAGGCATTGAAAAACACCTTTCCTTAATTTGGATCATTGCATTGCTGGATCACTGGATTGCCGAATCACTGGATTGTTGGATCACTGGATTGTTGGAGTATTTGGAGAATTGCATCCAATCCAACAATCCAACTATCCATCAATCCATCAATCCGTCTTTTTACCGCCGTACCGCCAACGCCGGTAGCTGGCCAGCATTTTGTTGAGAAACCCGCTGTGTGAGGCTTTCTCGTAGATTCCTTCCGCGAAGGCGGCTTTTGCCGCGGCGAGGCGGTTGCGGAAGATTTTGAGATGCCGATTGCGCTTGGGCTGGCCATTCCAGCGAAACTTGTATGCTTCTTCTCCGCGCGACAGATCAAGTTCCTTTAAGCCGAGACTGATGCAATCCTCGATCGCGCGGCCGAGCAGCACGTTGCCAACACTGAACTTGTGCAGCTCGGGCACGTGCGCGTAGATGTCGCCATAGAGCTTGTTATTCTTCACGTAGCCGGAAAGTCCGGCGGCGGGCTTGCCGTTCGCGTACATCAAATACAATCGAAAATCGCCGCGCCGGGAAAATTTCTCGCAAATCTCATTTTCGAATTGCGCGACGTTGCTTTCGGCCAGCCGGCTCGCGCCCTTTTCTTCCACCCAGCGCGCTTGATAGATTTGCGCGAGATCACGAAAACCCTCGAACACGGCGGACGAATTGGTGAAAATCTTATACTCCGTGGCAAAGTTTTTTTCGAGGTAACGCCGGTCGTAGCCGACATCTTTACGGGTGCGTTTGCCGAGCGTTTGCAAGAAACTCTCCCAATCGTGCGTTAATGGAACGGTGACGCACACGCGCTGCAAGTCCAGCTCGAACACCGGAAAGGCTTCGCTGATTTCGCGAAAAAGAGGCGTCCAATTCGCCGAATCTTCCGGCACGTCTTTCAGCTCCACGAACTCCCATTCCTGCTGCATGCTTTTCAAAGCTTCGCGCAGCTCGCGAAAGAAAACCGCCTCGGCGCCGGCGAGCACGATGAAATCCAGGTAGTCCGTGCGCTTCTGGCCGATGAAACCGAGATGCGCCAGCGGCCAGCCCAAAAAGGTCTTCCGCCGCACCAAAGGCGCGATGCCGAGCACGCGCCCTTGTTCTTCAATCACGATCAAACGCAACGCTTCCTTACCGCCGAAATGTTGCCACCACGAAAAATTCCATTCCCACGATTGATAGGGCGTGTGGTTGGCGTTGCCGCGATACAGCTCGTCCCAGGTGTTTTGCAGGTTCTGAAATTCCTGCGTGTCGTTGATAATTCGAAAAGGCATTTTGAGCTTGACAATACCGGTCTATGACAGAATACACTTTAATTCTCAATCAACTGCTTGGCGCGCTGCGTGGCTTCGACCACCGCCTTGATGAGCGTGACCCGCAACCCACCTTCTTCCAATCTTAGCAAGCCGTCAATGGTGCAGCCCGCCGGCGTGGTGACGGCATCTTTGAGCAGCGCCGGATGTTCCTTGGTTTCCAAAACCATTTTGGCCGCGCCCAAACACATTTGCGCCGCCAATTCGGTGGCGACGTTTCGTGGCAGGCCGACTTTCACACCGCCTTCGGCGAGAGATTCGAGCACGACGTAGATGTACGCCGGGCCGCTGGCGCTCAGCGCAGTGACCGCATCCATGTATTTCTCCTCCATGATCATGGTGCGGCCGACGGCGTCGAAAATGCGCTGTGCCTGCTCCAGATGTTTGCGCTCCGCATGCTGGCCCGCACACAATACCGTCATTCCCGCGCGCAACAGGCTGGGGGTATTGGGCATGGCGCGCACCACTGCCACTTTTGCCTGCAACAGGTTTTCGATAAACCGCGTCGTGGCCGAAGCGAGAATCGAAATCAAGAGATGCTCGAGGCGCAAGACGGGATTGATCTCGTCCAGGACTTCGCGCGAGGCTTGCGGCTTCACGCACAGCAGAATGATGTCTGCTTCCCGCGCGGCTTCCGCGTTTGAGGCAACGGCGGCCACGCCGAAGCGTTGCGCCAATTCCTGCGCGCGCTGCGGATGGCGCGCGGTGACGAGAATTTGCTCGGGGCGCAAGATCTTTGCTTCAATCAAGGCGCTGGCGAGCGTCTCGCCCATTTTGCCCGCGCCGAGAATGGCGAGCCTGGCATGTTCTGGCATCATGTTCTCTCCTCACATTTTATAGTGCCTTCTCCGGCGCTGGCGCCTTTTCCGGCGCCGAAGATTCACGAGCCAGAAAATACCACACACCGCCCAACAATGCCAGTACTAAAGTCTGAGCAAAGAGCAACAGCGAAAGCGATAGCGCCTGCGCTTGCGCCACGCCCGCCTGCGCAAAGAAGAACACGAACGCACCTTCACGAATGCCGATACCGGCCAATGAAATGGGCAACGCGGTGATGGCCGTGATCAACGGGACGTAGATGAAGTAATGCCACCATCCCAGATCAATTCCCAATGCGCGGCCGAGCATATAAACGATCACAATGCCGATACTTTGATAGGCAAATGAAACTGTGATTAACCGCCGCATACGGCCGCTGCCACGACTGAGGGACACGATGCCTTCGCGAAAGCCGCCGATTTTTTCCGCGAGGCTCGACCAACCGAAGCGCGACAATAGATTTTTGACCAGCGCCAGGGCGCGGTGATGCAAGACCAATACCACGCCAGCCGTGAACATGAGCGTTGATGCCAGCACGGCGCCAAAGATGGCCGCCTGGCGCAAGCGATAGCTCACGGGTATGGCGACGATCAGCGCGAGCACAAAATTCACGAGAAAGCCAACCACCCGCGTGACGAACATGGCGCTGGCAGAATCGATGCCGCGCTCGAGATAGCGGCCCAGGCGATAGGCGCGAATCACGTCCATGCCCACGCTCGAAGGCAAAAACGTTCCGAAGAAACTGCCGATGGCATGCACTTCAACCGTCCTGGCAAATGGCACGCGACGGCCCTCGGCCGGCAGCAGCATGTGCCAGGCGTACGCGACAATCACTTGTTGCATGAGAAAGAGCGAGAACGCGGCGAAAGACAACTCCACACGCGTGGCCGCGAACACCGCGGCGATTTGCCGAAAGTCAACTTGCCAGAGCAGCAGGGCCAGCACCGCGAGGCTGAACAACGCTTTGAGCCCAAGCTTCACGCCGCCACCGTTTGCGGTTGGTGATCCAGGTGCGCGCGGCACCACAGCTCAAACATCAGCAGCGACCACAGGCGATGCGAATGATTGTGCGCTTTGCGTTGATGCTCCGCCAGCATCCGTTCGATCAAGTCCATATTGAAAAATCCGCGCTGGCGCATTTGCGGCGAGGAAAGATATTCGCGCAGCAGATTTTGAATCGTGGCGGATTCGCGCATCCAGTTTTTCATGGGTACGCTGTGGCCGAGCTTATCCTTGCGAAACACGATTTCATCCGGCAATTCGCCGGTCATGACTTGATGCAAAATCACCTTGGTTTCGCCGCGCCTGCCGATCTTGAGGGCGCTGGGAATGCGCGCGGTGTAATCGACCAGGCGATAATCCAAAAGCGGCAAACGGCCCTCGACGCCGAAATTGCGGATCAATTCCATGCGGCGCAGATAAAATCCCACGACGGAATAGTAGTCGCCGTACAGCGTGCGGCTCAAGGCATCAGGACCGTCCGCCTCTTGATAGATTTCATGCAGCTCGTGGAAGGGATCGTAACCGTTCAGGTGCGCGACCAAATCGGGATGCAGCAGCCGGCGCATTTCTGCGTCGGTGTAATAGATGCGCCAGCGGTTGCTGCACAAGCTTGCCGGAAAATTTGCGCTGTAGGAAAACCGCTTGGCTTTGACCGCGAGGCTCTTCTTGGCGTCGGTATCCGGCAGGAATTGCAGCGTTTTGGTCAACGGCCGGCGAATGAAGCCGGGAATTCTGTCGAAGGTCTCGGCGGCACGATCGGCAAGATAAACCGGATGGCCGCCGAAGAGCTCGTCGCCGCCATCGCCGGTCAGCACGTAGTCGGCATGCTCACGGACGTGATTGCCGAGCAGCCAAGAAGCCACTTCAATGCCGATGTCGGAAAACGGCTCCTGCACGGCTTGTGCGATTTGCACAATGCACGCCGCGGCGTCTTCAGGCGTGTATTCGACTTGATGATGCTGCGTTTGATAGCGCTCGGACATAATGCGCGCGTAATGCGATTCGTCAAAGCTTTTGCCGCGGCAACGGAAGGAAAATGTGCCGATCGGCTTTTGCAGCGCGCCGTGCATGAAATGCACGACCGAGCTGGAATCCATGCCGCCGCTGAGAAACGCACCCGGACGAAAACCTTCCGGCCCCAGGCGCAGGCGCACGGCGTCGCGCATCAATTCCAGCAATTCGGTTTTGTATGTTGCGTCATCTTTGCTGAAAGTTTCCGCAAAGGAGGGCCGCCAATACTGCTCGATGCTCATGCGCCCGCGCTCAATTTTCAAGAAGGACCCCGGACGCAAAGCATGTGTATCTTCGAAAAAAGCATCATACCCGGGATTATAATTGAACAGCAAATAGCGCTGCATGACGTTGCAGTTCAGCCGCCGCCCGACGGCAGGAACTCGAGTGAGCCGCGGCAGGTTGTCTGCAAAATAAAGCACGCCCTGCTTGCGGCAATAGAAAATGGATTCGACCCCGAGATGGTCGCGCACCAGAAAAAAACGCTGCAGCGTTCCGTCCCAAATCGCCAGCGCGAAATTGCCGTTGAGCGAGGCAAACGCGCCCTCGCCGTGCTCCAGCAACAAACGCAGCGCCACTTCCGCAGCGTTGGATTGGGCATGCAAGTGCGCCGCAGCGCGGTATTGTGCCAGCAATTCTTGCCGATTGAAAAGATTGCCATGAAACGCGGCAAAGCCGCCGGTTTGTGGGCACTGATAAACGGCGAGATTGGCGTCCAGCGTGGGCACCCAGTTGGGCTGCATCATCACCAAAGCATCAGGCGAGGAGGCGGCGAAGCGCGCCACACCGTCGTTTTCTGGTTCGCCAAACAACGCAGGCAAATTTTCAATGTTTGCGCCCGCCGGCTTGTGCTCCGACGTGTTATGTCCGGTAATGCCAATAATCATCTTTCATCCTGCAACACCATGTACCATTCATTTCTTCTCGACCGGTCATACAAAGCCAAATGACGGATCGTGGTTCACCCCGAGTCGAAAGCGCCGCTTTTTAATTTCCCATGAGCTGCGCGGCAAAGCCCGGCAGGTTACTTTTGAGTTTCGTCCTCAAAACTTCGCGCAAGCTGCGCCGGCCTTCTCCCGGCAATCGGAAAAGGTAATGCTCCTCCACACGCGGCACGTAAAACAAGCTTTGCCCGCGGCGATTCGTCGGCCGGCCGGCCACGATGCCCCAATGATTCACCGCGTAGCCGGCTTCTTTTGACAGGCGCACGACCAGCGGGCAGCCCATGAACCAGGGATAACAAAACTGATCAACCTTCTTGCCTGGGAGCCTTTCTTCGATCATGCTTTTCGAAAGCGCCAGATCTTCCAGAATCGCCTGGTGCTGATCGCAGGGCTGCTCCCTGCTGGTGCGGTTATATTTTTTCTGGTGCTCACGATAAACCGCCAGCAAGTTCCTGCGCCAATCCGGGCTGGTGAAGAAATTCTTTCCGCCTTCACGCCGGACGAAATCGGCGCAGGCGTGACGCACCCTCTCGTCATCAAAAAAGGCCAGCTGCCCGGCCATGCGCGGCTCGGCGCGGTAGATGGGCGTGCCCCACGCCAATCCGCCGCCATAACTCCAATCACCATTCTCGCGATATCTCAAGGCGGTGAGGCGGCCGAAAAAAGCCGCCGGATCATGCGGATGCATGAAATCGACCAGCTCGTGCGACACGCACACTTGATGATGAAACATCGTGTGAGATTGAAAGTCGATCAGGCCGCTGTCGTGCATCTCTCCAATTTCTTCCCACGAACACAACGGATCTTCGCCGCGTTCGCGCTCCAACAAATCTTCTGCCGTGACGCCACCGGCAATATACTCGTCGTAGGCCGGCGCAGCCGGGGCCGTTTCTGGAATCAAGCCGGGAATGATGAAGGCCACCGCGCGCGCGCCGTACTTCCGCAGCAAGGGGAAGGCGACGCTGTATAACGAGGCGCGGCCATCATCGAACGTCAGCAGAACGCTGCCCGGCGGAACCGCGCTCTCGCCGGAAATTGCCGCGCGAAACTCCTCACCGTCCAAAGTCTGATAGCCGTTTTGCGCCAGAAACTTCAGCTTCTCCTCGAAGGAAACGGGCTCCACCGTGTGAAACGTGAACACGGGAATTTCAGCGTGCAATTTCCCCGGATTTTTGGCGGTCACGAAACGCGGATAATTACGCGCCAAAAGGGCAAAAACATCCGGCGCATTTTTGCGATAACTCCACCGCAGCTTGTTCGTCAGCTTTGCCAGCATCATCACCAGCGGCTCATCAATTCGCTTTGCGCATCCGATCTTCTGGCCGCACAGCCATGGCTATGCTTTCCGTGCGCCAGCCGTTCGTACAACCCTTCGAGCGCTTCGACGTTTTTTTCAACACTAAAATTCTCGGCCTGCTGCCGGGCGGCATTGCGCAAGCGCTCCGCTTGCACAGGATTCTCCATCAACTGCAGAACTGCCTGCGCCAGGGCAGCACCATCTGCCGGCGGAACCAACAGCGCATTTTTGCCGTGCTCGGCCATTTCGACCATGCCACCCACTCGTGTGGCCACAACGGGCTTGCCCGCGGCCATCGCCTCCGCCAGCGCCAGTCCAAAACCTTCGCGCAAAGAAGGAATCACGACAAAATCGCAGGCCGACAGCACCGCAGCCACATCTTGGACAAAGCCGGCGAAATGCAGTCGATCGCGAATGCCGAGCTGCGCGGCCAGTTTTTCCAGCCTCGCGCGTTCCGGGCCATCACCCACCAGCACAAAGCGGGCATGGGGGCAATCCTGCAAAATTGCATGAGCAGCTTGAATGAAGTAGCGATTGCCCTTCTCTTCGCGCAAGCGCGTGACGGTGCCAATCAATTTCTCCTTGCCCTCTGCAAAACGCGCACGAAATTCCTGGCTGGTGCGGCGGTCGGGCTGGCGAAAAGCATCCAGATTGATGCCATTCCATATGACTTGAATTTTTTCGCGCGGCACACTGCGGCCCTGGTGCAAAAAAGCCGCCACCGCATTGGAAACCGCGACGGCAACATCGGTTTTGCCGCGCAACAGCCAATCGGCGAGGTATTGGTGCGGCAATGTTTTTAAGATCGCGTGCTCGTGCATCACCGCCGGAATGCCTTTGCGCCGAGCGGCGAGGCGTCCAAAATTCGCCGAGCTATAGCCATGCAGATGCAACACGTCCACGCCGAGCGCATCGACCGCCGCTGCAATCGCATTCACGTTCGCAAAGGAGAGCTTGCCCTTGTCGATAAAGAAGACCTCGAGACCATGCTGCTGCAAATATTCTCCTGCTGCGTCCTTGGCGCGCAAACTGGCGACCATGATCTTGAAGCGCCGCGCGTTATGCGTGGCAAACCACTCCACAAATAGCTGCGCGCAGCTGCTGGGATTGACGCCGTCCATCGAAAGCTTATCGATGATGTGGAGAACGCTGATCAAAACAATACCTGCTAGATCATTTTACATATTACGCATTAGGTATTGCGCTTCACGTGAGGCGTAATCCGGAATGCGTAACAAGTGTGGAAAACCAATTCAAGCCGTAACCACCGCACCCTCATGGGCAAGCTCCCGGCGGTCTTTGATCACTTTCGCGGGCACGCCGGCGGCGAC
>JBIOXB010000160.1:0-19524 GCA_044869275.1 bacterium | reverse complement strand
AGGGCTGGCCGACTTAACGTTGTCGTGATAGTCACGAAAAACATAGAATTTGAAAGTCAAAATGAAGGAGCAACCCATGTCTTTTTTCGAACAAACACAAAGTCGCAGAGAGTTCTTGCGGAGATGTGCACGTAGTATCAGCTTGATCGCTATCGGCCTGGTTGGTAGCACCCTGTTGGTAAGAAAGCAGATAAAGCGCTCAAGCCAGGAGTGCATCAACGCAGGAATCTGCGACGGCTGCCGTGTTTTCTCCGGATGCGGCTTGCCGCAGGCATTGTCGGCCAAAAAAGAGTCTGAATTGACCAGAGCAAAAATATGAAGCGCCGTGATTTCCTCACCAACGGATTGCGATCGCTTTCCGCATTATTCATGGGCGGAATTGCTGCTCTTGCTGCCGGCAGGTTGCGATCACGAAGCACTGTCTGGCAAATCGATCCGAACATTTGCGTGCAGTGCGAGCGCTGCTCCACGCATTGCGTGCTCACCATTTCAGCGGTAAAGTGCGTACATGCATTTCAGGTTTGCGGCTATTGCAAACTGTGTGGTGGCTATCACCGCGCCGGCTCGAAAATACAGGATACCGCCGCTGAAAACCAGCTTTGTCCGACCGGCGCCATTCAGCGCACGTTTGTCGAAAACCCATATTACGAATACAAAATCATCGAGGAAAAGTGCATCGGCTGTGCGAAATGCGTTAAGGGTTGCGGCGCTTTTGGCAATGGCTCTCTGTATCTTCAGGTTCGGCATGATCGCTGTCTGAATTGCAACGAATGCTCCATCGCCCAGGTTTGCTCCTCCGGCGCGTTCAAGCGGGTTCCGGCAGACAGTCCGTACTTATTAAAAGGCAAAAAGAGTCGGGCATGAGATTGGACAAGTTGAAAGCATCGAAGCTGTCCTGGCTGGCCGCGTGTTTGATTTTCTTGTTTCTCAACAATTTCATTTTTGCCCAGGACCGCTTCCCCAGGCCGGAATTCGACAGCGGATATCAAAAGCCCCTGACGCAGCAACCGGCTCCCCGCTCGGCATTTCTCGAAATACTTGATGTGGTTTTGCTTGCCGCCGCCATCGGCCTGGCAAGTTATTTTGCATTGAAGAAGCGCTCGCGCCACGCCATCTTTTTACTGACCATTTTCTCCGTTGTCTATTTTGGGTTCTATCGCAAAGGGTGCGTGTGCGCTGTTGGCTCCCTGCAGAATGTCACAGCCGCCTTGTTTAACTCGGGTTTTGTCCTGCCCATAGGCGTGCTCGCCTTTTTCATAATCCCTCTGGTTTTTGCGCTCTTATTTGGACGTGGATTTTGTGCGGGCGTTTGTCCACTCGGTGGCGTGCAGGATTTGGTGATGCTGCGGCCCGTGAAGGTTCCCGCTTGGCTCTCTGAAGTATTGGGCGTTATCCCTTACCTGTATTTGGGTTTTACTCTGCTTTTTGCCGCAACCGGCTCGGCCTTTCTGATTTGCCGGTATGATCCTTTCGTCTCAATCTTTCGCATGAGCAATGATTTTGGCACAATGGTATACTCGGCCGGTTTTGTGGCGCTCAGTGTTTTTGTTGCGCGCCCTTACTGCCGCTTTTTGTGTCCCTATGGCGTGTTGTTAGGCTGGATGTCGAAACTGGCAAAATGGCATGTGTCTACCACACCGAATTTTTGTATGCAATGCCGCCTGTGCGAAGACGCATGTCCAATGGGCGCGATTCGGAAACCGGTTGGCGGCAGGCTCCCGGAATCCCGGGAACAAAGCATCAAAAGATTGGGCGTCTTATTCTTGCTGCTGCCCGTCATCGTCTTATCCAGTGGCTGGGCGCTCTCACGGTTAGATCTGCTATTGGCAAGGATGCATCCCACCGTCGCTTTGGCGGAACAAATACAAATGGAGGATATGGGCCTTGTCCTGCAAACGACTCTCGAGAGCCGGACATTCCGTTCGCAGGAAAAACCCACGCAGGAGCTTTTTGACGAGGCCATGGCGATCCGCAAACAATTTCGCACTGGCGGTTGGTTCCTGGGCGGATTCCTGGGATTAATGTTCGCCATCAAACCCATAAGGCTGTCAGTTGTGCGGCCCAGAAAAGACTATGAAATCGACCGTGGGTCTTGCTATTCCTGTTCGAGATGTTTTGAGTATTGTCCCTACGAACGCATAGCGTATGAGAATACACAGAAGGTAACCCTGCAAAGGATCGGCACTTAAATTACTCGACCATTTTTTAAGCCGCTAATCAACGCTAATGCACGCTAATTCGTTTAAATTCGCGTTCATTAGCGTCTATTCGCGGTTTGGAAATGAGAAAGTTATTTAATCGGCGATCCTAAATATTCAGACAAATGCAAATTAGCCAGCAAACCGTTTACAGTGTGGCCCGCGGCGTGGCATACGGCGCCGCAGCCTTCACTTTGATTGTCTGCGCTCTGATCATTGCCAATTATCTACAGACAAAAGCAATCGATCCGCTCAACAGCGAAGCGCTGGCAACCCTCATGCAAAAACTGGAAAAGGATCCGGCAAATCAGGAGCTGCGCAATCAAATCCGTGCGCTGAATTTACTGAGTCGAAAAGCGTATTTCGTCAGCCAGTGGCAACTGAAAACCGGCGCTCACTTTTTGTTGGGTGGTGTGATCCTCTTGCTTGCGGCCCTCAAAACGATGAGCAGCGCTCGCAAGACATTGCCGGCGCTAGCGGGGAAACTTGCGGATAATGAAGCCTGGCATACCTCCGCCAAAGCACGGCAATGGATAATCGGCGTCGGAATCGTTTTGTTGGGAACCACGATTATTTTTGCAGGATTCGCTTACCATGATATTGCCACCGTTGGTTTTGATAAAGCCGTTTCCCCTATCTCTGAAGAAGATTTTCTCAGGAACTGGCCCGGTTTCCGGGGGCCCGGCGGCAACGGCATCGCCTTGGTCGACCAAGCGCCCCTCGCCTGGGAGGTGGAAAGCGGACAAGGCATCAAATGGCAAGCTGCGGTTCCAAAACCCGGCCACTCTTCGCCGGTTATTTGGGATGACAGAATATTTCTTTCGGGAGGGAATGAGGAAAGTCTTGAAGTGTATTGTTTTGAGGCTGAAAGTGGAGAATTGCTGTGGCAAAGGCAGGCAAACGATGCAGATGGCGCTCTAAAAGAAATCAAACTGAATAAAGAAACCGGTTTTGCCGCGCCGACCATGGCCGCCAACGGCCGATATGTATTTGCCATTTTCGCGACAGGCCAGGTCGTGTGCTTTGATATGAACAGCAATCAGGTGTGGACCCGGAATTTGGGAATACCCGACAACCACTACGGCCATTCCTCCTCTCTGATAGCGCACGACAACCTGCTCATCGTGCAATATGATCAAAACTCGAACGGCTGGCTGCTGGGCCTGGAGGCTTTGACCGGAAACACGGTTTGGCGCGTCGAGCGCGATTTGATTTCGTGGTCTTCTCCCATCATCATCGAAACCGGCAACCGGCCGCAATTGATCGTGACCAACAGCGAGTATGTAGATTCTTATGACCCGAAGACCGGGGTGAAGCTCTGGGGAGTAAAGTGCCTGTCAGGCGAACATGGCCCGTCTCCTGCATACGCTGAGGGGATGGTTTTTGTGGCGAATGAGTACTCCGGCGCTTTCGGAATCCGCTTAGAGGAGAATGGCGCGGGAATCGCCTGGGAATACCACGATGAACTTCCCGATGCTGCCAGCCCCGTGGCGACGGACAAGTATGTTTTTTTGCCCACGAACTATGGCTATATCGCCTGTCTGGATGCGAAAAGCGGCAAGGAACTGTGGGCTCACGAATTCAATAGCGGCTTTTATGCTTCACCGATTATTGCAGGCAACCGGGTCTATGCACTGGACCGGAGCGGCGTCATGCACATATTTGAAGCTGCAGCAGAATTCAAGAGCCTCGGCGATTTCGCCATCGGCGAGAAGACCGTCAGCTCGCCGGCATTTGTCGGTAACAAGCTTTACATTCGCGGCGACAAAAGCCTGTTTTGTATAAGCAATGATTGAAACGACACACTCAAAGCCCCAACGCGGTCGAGCCGCAACCAAAATGGCAACCGCGAATGGGCGCGAATTGACGCGAATAATGAATTAGCGGCCATTAGCGGCTCGACGTGAGCTCGCCGACACGTTAATTCGCGGTTCAAAGTTTTTTTGCTTTTAAAGCAACGATTTCACTTTCAATAGACTACGCCAGATTTTCAGACAAGCTGAAAACTGAAGTCCCGCAAACGGGACAGCTTTATATTCAAAAAAAATGCCCAACGGATTAAAAAACGACCAACGGATGAAGCGCATCGTCATTTGATAAAACTACAAGTAAAAACAAGGTGTTTAAACCCGTTGGCCGTTTTTCCATCCGTTGGCCTTAATTTATCTGATGACGCTTAAAAAAGTCAGAATTCTTTTCTAACTTTTGCTGCGCAATGCCAAAATGGATTCTGCGAATACTAACAATAGCCTTGCTCTGACAGAGGTCGATGCCATCGTCGCGGAAATCGGGCATGAGGCCGGCAATGTGACTCCGATTCTGCAGGCGATTCAGAAAAAGTACGGTTATTTGCCGCAAGCAGCGCTTCGGCGTGTTTGCGAAATCAGCGACATCACACCGGCGGCAATCTCTGGGGTTTCGACCTTCTATTCCCAATTCCGACATCGGCCAACCGGAAAACATTTGATCAATGTGTGTATCGGGACGGCGTGTTATGTCAAGGGCGCACAGCTCGTTCATGATAATATTCGCAGCGAGCTCAAGATCAAGGCTGGCGAGGATACGGATCAGGATCGGTTGTTTACGGTGCAGACTGTTGCCTGTCTGGGATGCTGCACTCTGGCGCCGGTGGTTCAAATCGATGACATTATCTACGGCCACGTCACATCGGATAGCGTGGACCGCTGCTTGAACGACTTCTTACTGCGTGAATCACGAAACGGCCGTCCGAGAAAATTCTCCGGGAAAACGAAAAAACAAAAAGTCAGCGGCGAGATTCGCATCGGGCTCGGTTCGTGCTGCGTTGCAAGCGGCAGCGAGGCCGTGCGTCAAGCCTTGTATGCCTCGCTTGAAAAGAATAGAATTCAAATCGAGGTTAAGCGAGTCGGATGTGTCGGGATGTGTCATCAGACTCCCCTGGTGGAGTTGAACCTTGGAGATCAACCCTCGACACACTATGCCCGTGTCCGACCAGATGATGTGGAGCAGATCATACAGCGTCACTTTCAGCCAAGAAGCTGGTTCGAGCGGCTCCACCAGCGTGCAGCAAGAAGCCTGGAAAACCTCGTATTCGATGGCATGGACAAGCCGGAGACCCGCTATCCGTTGAATGTGCGCGACCAACCGGTGGCCGCATTCCTGAGCCGGCAAAAACATATCGCAACCGAACACAGCGGTGTTCTTGACCCGATCGATCTGGATGAATATCGCCGCTGCGATGGCTTCAAGGCTGTCGAAAAATGCCTGCGCGAATTGACGCCGGAACGCGTCATCACGGAAATCCAACAGAGCGGCCTGAGAGGACGCGGCGGCGCCGGCTTTCCAACGGGACAGAAGTGGGCGATTGTCCGCGCAGCCAAAGGAGAGCAGAAATACGTCATCTGTAATGGCGACGAAGGCGATCCCGGCGCATTCATGGATCGTATGATTCTCGAATCGTACCCATTCCGTGTCATCGAAGGGATGATCATCGCCGCCTATGCGGTGGCGGCCCATGAGGGATACTTTTACATTCGCGCGGAATACCCGTTGGCAGTCCGGCGAATCCGGGAGGCGCTTGCCAAATGTGAAGAAGCGGGACTGTTGGGCGATAGTGTTCTCGGAACCGGTTTTTCGCTCAAACTGAAAATAACTGAAGGGGCCGGCGCGTTCGTTTGCGGCGAGGAAACGGCCTTGATCGAATCGATCGAGGGCAAGCGGGGGATGCCGCACCTCAGGCCGCCATATCCGGCTCATGAAGGCTTATGGGGCAAGCCCACGCTCGTCAATAATACGGAAACTTATGCTGTGGTGCCGTGGATCCTGCGGCATGGCGCGCCAAAGTTTGCCGAATTGGGAACCGAGAAAAGCAAAGGCACCAAAGTATTTTCTCTGGCCGGAAAAATTGCCCGCGGCGGCTTAATCGAAGTGCCGATGGGCATGACCATCAGAGAAATTGTGGAAGAAATTGGCGGCATCGCAGAGGGGCGGAGATTTAAAGCGGTTCAGATTGGTGGCCCTTCCGGCGGCTGTATTCCCGCCGAGCTGGCGGACACCTCGATCGATTTTGAGGCATTGCTCGAGGTCGGCGCCATGATGGGTTCCGGCGGGCTGCTCGTTCTGGATGATGCTGACTGCATGGTCGATATTGCGCGTTATTTCCTGAGGTTCACTCAGAATCAATCCTGCGGCAAATGCACTTTTTGCCGGATCGGAACGCGGAGAATGCTCGATATCTTGGAGCGCATCTGCGCCGGGCAGGGAAAGGCCTCGGATTTGGAGGAATTGGAACATCTGGCGGGAGAAGTTAAACAGGGAAGTGTGTGCGGCTTGGGCAAAACCGCGCCCAACCCGATTCTGACCACATTGAAGTATTTTCGTCACGAATATGAATCACACATACAAGGCAAATGCCCTGCCGGCAAATGCCGGGATATGATTGCGTATGCAATCAATGACAACTGCATCGGCTGCACAAAATGCGCTCAGGTGTGTCCGGCAGATGCCATTGCATTCCGACCATACGAAAAACACGCGATCGATCTAGCAACGTGCACCAAATGCGATAGTTGCAGAATCGTCTGCCCCGAGGCTGCAGTTGAGGTTCATTGATATGGTTCATTTGCAGATCAATCAAAAAATGGTGGAGGTTCCCGCAGGAACCAATCTACTCCAGGCGGCGAGAAAACTCGGCGTCTCTATTCCAACGTTGTGCTATCTCGAGGGCTATCCCCATTTTACCTCGTGCATGTTGTGTCTTGTGGAAGAGGTCAAAAGCAAAAAACTGCTGCCCTCTTGCTCAGTGCCGGCTGCAGACGGCATGGTCATTGAAACCGACAGCGAAAAAGTTCATCATGCCAGAAAGTCCGCGCTGGAACTGTTGCTGAGCGATCATGTTGGCGACTGTCTGGGGCCCTGCCAGCGCACGTGTCCCGCGCACATGAATATTCCTCTGATGAACATGCACATCGAAACCGGCAGAATGCACGAGGCCCTGGTGACGGTAAAAGCACACATTGCGCTTCCTGCTGTTTTGGGACGAATCTGTTCGGCCCCTTGCGAACATGGCTGCCGCAGAAGGACGATCGACTCTGCTCTTTCCATTTGCGCGCTCAAATGCTTTGTTGCGGATGAAGACCTCAAGAGCGGTTCGCCGTATCTGCCCGAATGCAAAGCGCCCACGGCAAAAAAAGTGGCCATTATCGGCTCCGGGCCGGCGGGTTTATCGGCAGCATACTACCTGCTTCAGGAAGGCCATGCCTGCACCATCTTTGATAAGAATGAAGAAGCCGGCGGCATGCTGAGGTACGGCGTCCCGCGCGACATTCTGCCACTCCCAATTCTCGATGCTGAAATCGAAATCATAAGAAGGCTTGGCGCACAACTCGAAATGCGCCGGGCAATAGGCGAACAGCTCTCCCTGGCAGAGTTGAGGCAGGAATTCGATGCGGTCATACTTGCCACCGGCGAGCTGCCGCCGGAGGAATTGCAACGGTTTGCAGTGGCGACCTTGGCAAGAGGTATTCATATCAACGCGGATACTCATGAGACCAGCGCACGCGGCGTTTTTGCCGGCGGCGGCCTGGTGCATCCGGGCAAAATGGCCGTAAGATCGGTGGCGCATGGTCGCGCGATGGCAATTTCCGTAAATCACTATCTCCATGGTCAGTTGATTCCGATATTGAACAATCGCTCACAATCCCGCATCGCACGGTTGAGAAACGACGAGCTGGCTGCATTCACTCAAACTATGGATGACTTGAGAGGAGCGAGGTTTCGGCAGGCGGTGCGCGAAAAACCCATAAGTGGTCACCACCTCACTGCCGAGCAAGCAGTGCGCGAATCGAATCGCTGTGTGCAGTGTGGCTGCGTCAGTTTTGAGGGCTGCAGTCTGCGGATCTATGCCGAGCGGTACGGCGCGGATCCGAAACGGTACACCGGCACGGGGAGAAGAAATCTCACCAGAGTCACAAACCATCCTTTCGTGGTTTACGAGCCCGGGAAATGCATGCAATGCGGATTATGCGTTCGTATCACTGAGAAAGAGGGCGAGGAGCTGGGCTTGACTTTCATTGGCCGGGGTTTTGATGTCAGAGTCGACGTGCCTTTGCATGAATCTCTTGGCAATGGACTTCAGAAAACCGCTGAGAAATGCGTCAGTGCTTGCCCCTCAGGCGCGTTGGTATTCAAAAACAGTCTCTGTGATTTCTCTGTCGCCAATACGTGAATCCGGTCAATCGCAACGCGAATCCCGACAACGGGACAACCCAAAAGAAGGAGCGCATCCCGAATAAGTTGGGACAGAGACGCAAAGGACACGCAAAGTTCTTTCTATGAATCGTTGAGGTTAAATCTGTTGAGGTTACACTCACTTCAAACGGTGGGAGCGATTCAGAACAATGACTATACGCTATTTTGATTATGCCTCCTCGTGCCCGGCCTTTCCGGAGGCTTTGGAGGAATTCACCAAAGCTTCAACCGAGCTTTTTGGCAATCCTTCCTCGGCCCATCTTCCCGGAAACGAGGCATACAACGCCATGGCACGAATGAAGCAGCGGTTCACGGAATTGTGCCATTGGAAAAAAGCCGGAATGATTCTGACTTCCGGGGCAACCGAAGCCAATAATCTTGTGATCCGCGGAGTCATGGAAAAATATCCCAAAGGACGTCTTCTGCTTGTTGTCGATGTTCATGCGTCTGCCTGGTTTGCAAGAGAACATTATAAAAGGCGCGTTGAGGTTGTGCCTCTGCAAGGAGATGGCCGGCTGTCATTAGCCAGGCTTCGGGACTCTTTAAAAAAGAACACGGTTCTCTTTAGCGCAGTTCATGCCTGCAACGAAACCGGTGTGGTTCACGATATTTCAGCCTACGGTAGATTGTGCCAGGAAAGGGAAGTTCTTTTTCATTGTGACGGTGCTCAAGCCCTGGGCCACATCGAGGTCGATTTAGAGAATGTGCCGGTGAATTTTTACACCTTTTCCTCGCATAAGTTCGGCGGACCGCGGGGCGTGGGTGGCGTTCTGACCAATACGGATAAATTGGCTCCACAGATCATCGGTGGTGGTCAGGAACGGCAACTCCGTGCCGGCACGGAAAACATTCCCGGATTGGCAGCCGCTTTAAAAGCTCTGGAATCGAGTCATGCCGTAATCGCTGAAGAATCACATAGGCTTCAGCAACTGTCCGGGCATTTCTTGAGAAAGCTTTCTGAACAGGCGCAAACCTTCACATTGAATTCCCGGGATGAGGGCTTGCCAGGGCTGGTTTCTATCTCTTTTCCGGGAACAAGTGGGACGAATTTAGTGGCGGAAATGAGCCTGAGAGGATTTGCCGTTTCCGCCGGTTCAGCTTGCCATTCCAATGACCTCAGGCCTTCTCGAATTATCCTGGCCTTGGGCCGCTCAGAGCAGGAAGCGCTCGGGACCCTGCGAATTTCCATGGGGCGCCATACAACTCAAGATGATATTGAAGCGCTGTCCGTAACTCTCGCTGAAGTTGTAAGAAAGCAAAGATTGCTGGCCTAAGCCGGACGAGCCGGAAACCCAAAGGTCAAAGCACAAAATCCAAAAGGGGCATTGAATTTTGTGCTTTGGATTTTGAATTTCTTTGCTAAAAAAGCACAGATTTAAGTTTTAAGGGACTACGGTGGAAAACATGATAACGGCACCGGGAACATTAAGCACAAAAGAATTCCTGGGCAATTGCTTGACTCTGAATTGCCCTGATGAAAGTGAGATTTCCGCTGCTTATGACGCTCTTCCGGCCAGGGGCATGCTTGAGATTGCATGCTCTTTATCGAACCTACTCTCTATCATTCAAACTCTCGACATCTCCGGATTTGTTGGCATCATTATTCATCCGCAAAATCACCTCACTCGGGGTCTCAGGATCATTGCCTGCAAGGGAAAAGCAGGCGCTTGCTATGACACCGGCAGATCGGCGCTTTACCGCGGCGGCGCCCTGGCAGCGCTTGATGATGATGGCCATCTGCTGTTTGGAAAAGTCCGCGTGTGCGAAAAGACGGCGAATGTTTATCAGCTTCCTGTGTACCAAAAAGCAGTAGCGGTGACAAAAGGGAATCCCGAGCTCATTGCCCGCCTTAAGACAGAACCTGCTCTTTTTGATTGTGACACGTTTGCATCGGATACCGAAAGACTTTATGCTTCCGTATCGTTGCCTCAGGTTTCTGAAGAGTTATCTTCAGCCCTCCTCTATCCGGGGCCGTTCAGAAGTCTGATCAGGGCAGATGGCGCCATTGTCCGCCGGGGAATGCCCACGCGAGCTTCAAAAACCACGGCGAATAGACTAATCAAATCAGATGGCGGCATTTTGCTGGAAGGCGATTTGGCTGAGGGCGCGAAGGAGGCGGAAAATTTTGTCAGGGCCTACGGCGAGCGCGGAACGATGTGTCTGCTGGACGCGCCGATAATTGACATACATTCCAATCTATCTGCAATAAGCGATTTGACGGCGCTGGATGAAACGCCGCCTGAGATGAAACAACGACTGCTCAATCTCATCGCATCTGATTCGGAATATTTCATCATCACCGGCAGTGATGCCAGAGAAATGGAGGGCTGCTGTCCTTCCGATGGCGTAACCGCAGCCAATCGCCTGGTAGAAGCCGGCGTTTTACAAGCGGCGCGTTTGGATAACAAGAATCCCGATGCCTGTCCTGTAAACATTTACGCATTCGCCGGAGAGATAAAACTGGGAAAAGCGCAGCCGGGTTTCAGAATAAAACATGAATTCCGCCAGCGCATCAAAGAGCATTTCTCAAAGCAAAATAGATCGAGTCAGGGTTTTTGGATTAAGGCGTTACGCTGGAGCCTGCTGCTGTTCGTGGCCGTAAGCCTGGTCAGGCTTTTTATGCCTGAGCTTAACCAAGGATCTGACAGCACGATTGCTTCCTCAAATATGAACCTGGTTGAAGAGCTTGACTTGCCATTTCAGAACGGGTTGCTCGTCCTGCAATTTCATCGCACTCAACGTTGTGCATTTTGCCGCGACATGGAAGAACATACGAAAGAAACACTCGATACCTATTTCTCAAACGCTCTTCAGGAAGGGAAGATCGCGTTTCGTCTGTTGAATATGGAGCTCCCAAAATATCAAGCACTGAGAAAAAAATACAACCTTTTTACCAGCACTGTGGTTCTGATCGAGCTGAACCAGGGACGGGAGTCTCGCCGGAAAATCGTGACCGAGGCCTGGCATCTCACCGACAAAAGGCAGGAATTCACCGAAATGCTGCGGTCGGAGCTTGCTGATTTTCAGAAGGACCTCAGATGATTACATTTTTGCTTGGCGCGCTTACTTCATTCGGTCTGGGCGCATTCACCGTAATCCACCCATGCCCCCTCAGCACAAATGCCGCCGCTGTTTCGCTGCTCTACGCCTGGAAGCAAAGCGCCATCAAAAGCATCACGATCGTTTTGTTTTTCATTCTTGGTGAAGTGATTACTTTTGCCTCACTGGGAGCTCTCATATCGATCGGCATGATCAATATACCCTTGGTTGCGGATTTTCTGCAATCGTATATGAGGCCGCTTTTAGGTTTGCTGCTGATCATCGCCGGCATGATGCTTTCCGGTATTCTGCTCCCCAGGCAGCAAATGCTAAGAGTATCTGGGCGCTTGATGAAGACATATTCAAGATCAGGAATCGTTGGAAGTCTAATTTTGGGGATTCTCATCGCTCTGTCATTTTGCCCGATGTCAGCAGCGATTTTTTTGGGTGTGTTGATTCCATTAGCGATTTCAGCCAAATCCGTTATTCTTTACCCGGTTTTTTTCGGCATGGGTTCAAGTATGCCATTGCTGTTCATTGCTTTGCTAATTTCACGTGGTACAGTGTATTCTAAAAATTCGTTTTTTGCGAAAAGACTAATGAAAAATAGGCTTGGCGTATTTGCCGGTATAACCATGATCCTGCTGGGAATTATCATGAGCCTGCGTTATGTGTTTAAGATTGTGTGAGAGTGTTGTCAACAGTTCTTTCACAGCAGTTTCATCTCGTTCGTCCTCGCCACAACTTCTGTGCGATGACTGACCCCCAGCTTGCCATAGAGAGTCGCGATGTGACGCTTGACGGTGTGCAGACTGATGAACAGACGATCGGCAATTTCCTGGTTGCTCATACCTGCCGCAACAGCCGAAGGGTGTGATTCTGGATGTAATTCGGGGGTGTTATTTTGCTCATGAAAGACAGGTAAATGGATTAAGCGGATTGAACGGATTATGATACTGGATAACAGGTTTTTGAAATCCACTTTATCCGTTCAATCCGCTTACAAGAAATAGGAGATGTGCAAGTCTTCTTGCCTTTTCTTGAAGGCTCCCTCCTATTCGATAAGATGCCAGCAGCGCTCGTAATGCAATTCGGACATATTTTCACTCCCGGCAAATATGTGCCGCAGATCGATTTCTTCGGGTTGACCTCTGCTGGAGTTTCTCCACCCACGATTATCGTGAAAACTGCGCTCAAGCTTCCACCCGTTCAGCCCACGCAAAATTACTCTGTTCTAACTTGACAATTTTAAGTTAAAATCGCATCACCTCAATCTGTCATGCTGTAAGCATCTTCCCTAGGTTTCAGTGCAGGCCTCATGGGAAGATTTCTACGAAATGACAAATAATAGGGGTTTCATCTCCAACTTAACATTGTCAAGCTAATCGCGGCAGGTCTTTCTCCGTCCGCACTGTCCTAATCTTCCTCCTTTCTGTTTTTTGTCTCTTCCCGATTTCACTTGAACGATTCTTTCAAGTAGGGAAGTGATTTACCGCCTTCCAGGCCTGCAAGTGTATTGAAACCGAACCGGAGCATCTTCGATCCATTCGGCAATGGCATCAAAAATGACATTGCTTGTCGTGTAATGTTTATTTATATTTGTAATAAACATTACAAGGAAAATCAGATGAAATGGCTTTTTCTCGTTCACCAATTGCAAACCCCGCGCTCGCGCGAGCGGGTGAAAATTTGGCGGCTGACCAAGAAGGCCGGCGCGGTGCTCTATCGCAATTCCGTCTATGTTTTGCCGTCTAGCAAGGAACGACTGGAAGATTTTCAGTGGCTGTGCCAACAAATCAGAGATGCCAGCGGTGAAGCTTCGGTATTTGTTTCGGAATCCCACAACGCGAAGGAAGATCAAGCGCTGCAAGCCCTGTTTCAGCGCAGCCGCGAAGAAGATTACGCCACGCTGCAATCTGCAGCAGAAAAATTGTTGGAGCGCATTCGCCGCGCGAAGGAAGCACAGCAACCTTCGCACGCGCTCTTGAAAACGTTAACGAAAGAGACCAAGCTGCTAAACGAGTCATTCGCGGAGATTCAGGGAATTGATTTCTTCGGCACGCTGCTCAACAAGAAAGTGCAAAACACGCTGGCGCAAATCAAAAATCATCTTGCCTCGGTGGAGCCGCAACGTGAGCATCTGCGGCCCCTCAAACGCCATTCCCCCAAGACCTTCCAGGGAAAAGTATGGACGACGCGCGAGCATATCCACATCGATCGTCTGTGTTCGGCATGGCTGATCAAACGTTTCATTGACCCAAAGGCAAAATTCGTCTTTGCGCCGGAGTCGAAGCTGCCACAGAATGCCATTTCGTTCGATGTCTTCGGCGCCGAGTTCAGCCACCACGGCGAGGATTGCACGTTTGAGACCCTGCTCAAAGCATTTCAATTGAAAGACAGAGCGCTTGCCACCATGGCTGAGATCGTTCACGATATTGACGTCAAGGATGCAAAGTTCGGCCGCCCCGAAGCTGCTGGAATTGACGCAGCGGTGCGGGCGCTTGCTAAAGCTTACAAGGATGATCATAAAACCCTCGAGGCTGGCGCAACACTTCTGAATGCGTTGTATGCCTATTTTTCCAGCCAGAAATCAAACAGGAGATAATCGTATGAAGGCGGATTCTTACACCTTGTTTGATGACTTGTCGATTCAACCCATCAAATGAGAACACAGAAGATGCCTCCTCCCACTTTTGCCGAAGCATTGCGCTTTTGGCTGAAGCTCGGCTTCATCAGCTTTGGCGGCCCAACCGGACAAATTGCGATTATGCACACCGAGCTCGTCGAAAAAAAGAAATGGATCAGTGAGACGCGCTTTCTGCATGCGCTGAATTATTGCATGCTGCTGCCCGGCCCCGAAGCCCAGCAGCTCGCAACGTATATCGGCTGGCTTTTGCACAAAACCGCCGGCGGCATCGCAGCGGGCGCGCTTTTCGTCATTCCCTCAATTTTTATTTTGTTGGGATTGAGTTTCGTATATGTTACGCATGGCAAGCTCGCGGGGATCGCCGCGATTTTCTACGGCCTCAAGCCGGCGGTCGTGGCCATCGTCGCATTTGCCGTCATTCGCATCGGCAAAAAGGCGCTCAAAAACGCAGCGATGTGGACGCTCGCCGCGCTGGCGTTTGTGGGGATCTACTTTTTGGAGCTGCCATTTCCGCTGATTATTTTCATGGCCGGCATCATCGGCCTCATTGGCGGCAAAGTTTGGCCGAAAACATTCTTGCTGGCCGGCAATCACGGCAAACCAAGCGATGAATCGCAATCTGTCATTAACGATCAGGACGAGTCGCCGTTGCACACCAAACCCTCGTTGGCGCGCGCGCTGAAAGTAAGCGCGACCTGCTTGACCCTGTGGTGGCTGCCGGTGCTGCTTGCGGGAGTCTGGCACGGTTGGAACAACGCTTTGTTCAAGCAAAGCATTTTTTTCAGCAAAGCAGCGAAGTAACCTTCGGCGGCGCTTATGCCGTGCTGCCATATGTTGCGCAACGCGCGGTGGAAGACTATCATTGGCTCAATGCCGGACAAATGCTCGATGGCCTCGGCCTGGCGGAAACCACGCCCGGCCCTCTCATCATGGTGCTGCAATTTGTCGGTTTTCTCGGTGCGTGGCACCATCCTGGCAGTTTATCGCCGTTAGTTGCCGCCACTCTCGGCGCATTGATCACCACCTGGACAACTTTCCTGCCCTGCTTTCTCTGGATTTTTCTCGGTGCGCCGCATATCGAGCAATTGCGCGGCAATAAAAATCTCACCTCCGCACTGTCGTCCATCACCGCGGCAGTCGTCGGAGTCGTGCTCAACCTCGCCATTTGGTTCGGCTTTCATGTTCTTTTTCCGAATGAGGGCGTGGTCGATTGGTTTGCCGTTATCGTGAGCGCGATCGCTTTCGCCGGCATGTTGAAATGGGATTGGAACCTCATTGCCGTCGTCATCGGCAGCGGGTTGATGGGAATGATATACTCGTTTAGGGTTGGTTTTTAAGTGAGTCGACATTTATGTCGAGAAAACAACTTCCGCGACATAAATGTCGCGCCACAACTTTCAGCCTCAACAACTATCTTGACAATGTTAGATTAAAATCGCGCCCTCTTAAATTGTCATGCTGTAAGCATCCTCCCTAGGTTTGTGTGCAAGCCTCATGGGAAGATGCCTACAGCATGACAAAGACTAGAGGCTTTTTTAGCCAACTTAACATTGTCAAGCCATATCTTTCCAAATTTGAGCCATGGAGAATAACCATGAAAACCGAAGGAACACTTCTGCTGAAGAGGCATGAAATCGCACAGCTCCTGAATCTCGACGAGTGCATTACGGTGGTGGAACAAGCCTTCAAACTCCACGGTGAAAAGAAAACGACACCGCCGGGAATTCTGGGTATGCACGCTCATGATGGCGGGTTTCACTTAAAAGCAGGGTTTCTGGAAGAGGGAAAAAGTTATTTCGTGGCCAAGATGAATGCCAACTTTCCGCAGAATACGCAACGCTTTGGCCTGCCAACAATTCAAGGCGTGATTATCCTGAGCGATGGCGAGAATGGATATCCGCTGGCGCTGATGGATTCCATTGAGATCACCATCCAACGTACGGGTGCGGCCACGGCGGTGGCAGCCAAATATCTCGCCCGCTCGGATGCCAGGATTGTTACGATCTGTGGCTGTGGAAATCAGGGAAGAATTCAACTGCGCGCGCTGCTGCGGGTGCGACCTTTGAAGCAAGCTTTTGTTTTCGATCAGGATGAACGCCAGGCCAGGCTGCTTGCCGATGAGTTTTCCGACGATCTACGCATTGAACCGATTTCGCGAGAGCAACTTTCAACGTGTGCAAGGAAAAGCGATATCTGCGTGACCTGTACTCCCTCCCGACAATACTTTCTCCACCGCGAGTTCATCGCGCCGGGGACGTTCGTGGCAGCAGTTGGCGCCGACAGCGAAGAAAAACAGGAACTCGATCCGGCCCTCTTCATATCAAACAAAATCGTGGTTGATGTGTTGCAACAATGTGCCGCGATCGGCGATCTCCATCATGCGGTGCAAAAGGGATTGATCCAAACGAGCGACGTCCACGCCGAGCTTGGTCAAGTGGTGGCCGGCAAAAAACCGGGGCGCATTGCAGACGATGAAATCATTGTCTTCGACAGCACCGGCATGGCCCTGCAGGATGCGGCGGCTGCAGTGCTGGTGTATAAGAAAGCCGCAAGTGCAGGAATAGGCCTCAGCTTCGATTTCTACTGAACCTCTTTTCTCCGAGCCAATTTTGAAAGATTTTGAGCAGGCCACCGGTATTCGCGTCAAGCCGGTGTTCGACACCGAAGAAACCAAAAGCACCGGCGTGCTCAATCGTTTGATTGCGGAGACACATAATCCGCAATGCGATGTGTTTTGGAGCGGCGATCCGGTGCGGGCGCTCGTGCTCAAAAATAAAGCCCTCACCGCCGGTTACGTTTCACCGAACGCCGCCGAAATCCCGGCGACCTTTAAGGATCGCGAAGGCCATTGGATCGGCTTTTCTTCGCGGGCAAGGGTGTTGCTCTACAACACGAATCTAGTGAAGTCCGAAGAAGCACCGAAGTCGATCGATGATTTGATCAATCCCAAGTGGAAAAGCCAATGCGCGATTGCCAATCCACTTTTCGGCACCACTTCGTTTCATGCCGCCGCGCTCTTCTCGGCGCTGGGTGATTCAACTGCAAAAGAATTTTTTACCAAACTCAAAGCCAACGGCGTCATTATTGCCACCAGTAACGGTGACGTGCGCAAGCGCGTTGCCGACGGACACGTCGCGTTTGGCTTGACCGACACCGACGACGCCTATGAAGCCATGAAAGAAGGCAAGCCGGTGCAGAGGGTTTTTCCCGATCAAGATCGTCTCGGCGCGTTGATCGTGCCCAACACGGTCTCACTCCTCAAAAATTCGCCGCATCAAGAGAACGGCAAGAAACTGATCGATTATTTACTCACACGCGAAGTCGAAGCCAAGCTCGCGCAATCGTGCGCGCAAATGCCGCTGCTGCCCAATCCCATCGCTGCAGTGTCCGGTGTAACCAGTGTCGATAAAATTGTGCCGATGCAAATCGATTATGAACGTACCGCGCAGAAACTGGAGGAAATACAACCGTTTCTTAAGAAATGGACCGGCAATTGAAAAAGCCAGGCAGTGCACTCATTCTACTGTCTTTCATTCTCATCATTGGCATTGCTCCTCTCGTGTGGATGTTCGGCGCTTCGATTTGGAGCCCTCAAGGTTTGACGCTGCAAAACTACGCTGCGTCATTTCAAGAAGTGCGCACGTTCAAGCTGCTCGGCAACACCATCGCGCTGGGAATGATGGTGGTCGGCGGCACATTGCTGTTGGGCGTTCCACTCGGGTTTTTATCGGCGAGAACGGACCGCCCATTCCGAAACATGCTGAGCACCGTGTTGCTCATTCCCCTCTTTCTGCCGCCGTATATTTTGGCGGTGGCGTGGAGCTGCGTGCTCGGGAAGCGCGGCCTGTTGCATAAATGGTTTAGTCTCGGCGAACCGGCCTCGGCATTTCTCCATTCGTTGGCGGGGGGCGCAACGATATTGACGTTGGCGTTTTTGCCGATTGCCATTCTCTTCATCAAAACCGCGCTGGCGCAGGTTCATGTTGAGATCGAAGAGGCGGCGCGGCTGGAAGCTTCGCGCCAGCAAATCCTCCGGCACATCACCCTGCCGTTGATTGCGCCCGCGATGTTGTCGAGCGGCATCCTCATCGTGATCATCGCTTATCTCGCACGTTTCCTGATTCTGACTGAGCGCATGTTTCTCGCAACGCTCAAGCAGATTCCACCTTCGTGCGAAGAAGCAGCCATGATAGACGGCGCTTCCACCGCGCAAATCTGGTCAAGAATTTTATTGCCGCTCACTGCGCCAACGATGGCCGCAGCATGGATCCTCGCGTTTGTTTTTTGCTTTGGCGACCTGGGCGCAACGCTTATTGTCTACCCTGCCGGCGGCGCAACGCTCCCGATTCGCCTTTACACCATCATGGCCAACAGCCCGGAGAGCGTCACCGCGGCGATGAGTGTCATTCTGGTTTTGCCGATTTTGTTAGCTGTTTTCTTGGTCGCGTATTTGTCAAAAATTTTTGTTTACACGTAGAGTGGACCCAAAATTGAAAGCACACAAAATTCTTTCTAAAATCTCATGTGCTCTTTCGCTTTTGTGTTCAACTACATTGAGGTCATAAATGTGCGGCAAACTCATCAAACTCTCGCTTGAAAATCGCCTCATCGTTATTGAACATGATCGGCAATTTCTTGGTTCCTCTTTTCTGCCACAATAAGACGCAAGATTTCAACCTCACGCGCCGTTATCGGCTCGACGATCCCGCCAGCGTGGGACACGACTTGGGTCGATACTGTTTCCGCGCTGACCCTCATCTCCCACAAGACACTTTGATCCAAGACTGCCGTTCGGAGATAGTACTTCATGAAAAATCATGCGCAGCCCGCCACGTCCGCTTAAGCCGGAAGTGAGCCGCTTTATTTCTCTTCAAATCCTTTTGCCCACTGCCTTTTGCGATGGCTTTCGAGTGATTTTCCCTTTGCCGGCTTTCGGCATTGTGGTAATAAGTGCGCGAAGCACCGTATTCACAGACTCCGCCGTTGCAAAAACTCTCGAAATATCCGGATCAAGTATTACAACACGGCGGTCTTTGTAGATCTTCTCAGTAAAACGATTCGGACGCGCTTTTCGATAATCGAAGTTGTATTCGGAAAGCATATCATCCGAAGTTGTAGTACGCAATTTAGTGATATATGTTCTCTTCATAATCTTAACGCTCCTGGTTAGTAGCTTTACGTGCACTTATGACGCGAATAACTTCTCCTCGCTCTGTAAAACAAATGAGCAGAAGCTGGTTTCGTAACGAATGGCCGATGATAATTTCTCGCTCTTCCAATATTGAATGAGTTTCATCAACAAATATACATGCCAAGGGGTCAATAAAGACTGTTTTGGCTTCGTCGAAACCGACACCATGACTTTTGAAATTTGAACGAGCCTTTTTGTCATCCCACGCAAAGTGAAGGCCC
>JBIOXB010000159.1:0-2402 GCA_044869275.1 bacterium | reverse complement strand
GGCGGAAGCGATTCAGGTCATTCCTACCGGTCGCAACGCGCATTCGATCGCGCCTGATCCGAGCAACAAATTTGTCTACGCGGCCGCACTCGGGGCCAATCAGGTGCTGCAATTCACCTTCGACAGCACGACCGGCAAGCTCACGCCGAACCGACCTGCGGCAGTCAGCCCGGAGGCCGGTCACGGCCCTCGCCACATGATCTTCTTGCCGAACGGCAAAAACCTCTATGTGCTCAACGAGCTTTCCGGACATGTGACGCAATACGCGATCGATGCCGGCAAAGGCACATTGACGCTTGTTGATAGCATCAGCTCGGTGCCGAAGGAGGCAGGTCTTGCCTGGGGCACGGCACAGGCTCCTGTTGGCGCCTCCCCCACGCCCGCAGCGGCCAAGGATGACAAACCGAAAGTCTGGGCGGCCGATATCCAAATCACGCCCAACGGCAAGTTCCTGTACTCAACGGAGCGCACGACCAACAAGATCGCCCTGTTCGCGGTGGCAGCCGATACGGGCAAGCTTACTTATGTCGCCAACTATTCAACCGAGGCGCAACCGCGCGGGATCAGGATCGATCCGGCGGGGCAATATCTCATTGCCTCTGGCGAAAAGTCGGACCGCATATCAGTGTACAAGATCGATCAGGCCACGGGAAAGCTTGGCGAGCCGACGCGCTACCCAGTCGGAAATGGTGCGAACTGGGTGGAGATCGTCGAACTCCAATAGGCCGAAGCGTCAATAAGCTTTAGGCCTCGAGCGGTGCCGCTCGAGGCCTTTTCTGGCTAATGGGATTGAATCCGTGCGGGCAATATGGCGCTTTATCGCAAAAGCCTGGCTCGTTGCTGCGCCCTTGGTCATTCTGTTTTTATTACTTGTCGGCGCCCCAATAATCCTTGCAGTTGCTCACGCGATTATCGCGCGCATATCGGGCCGTGAAGCGGCTGATACTTTACTGATGGACGCCATGACCTGGACGTGGATTGCCGTATTGGCGCTCGCGCCCATTGGCTTGATCGTTTATGGAGCAGTTCGCCTGACGAGACGGTTTTTGCGCAAAAGGGCGTAAAGGCCCCGTCGGTCTGCCCGCTTTTGACGTGAAGCGGACATTGCGAGTGCAACGGGAATGTCCGGCAATGGCTCAACGCGTGCGTTGGTGCTCAACTGCAGCGCTGGTCAGATTGCCATCTTGAGTTCTTTGGTGGCGCGGAATGCGACCTTCTTGCTTGCCTTAATCTGGATTTGCTCGCCTGGTGCCGGATTGCGGCCGATGCGGGCAGCACGGTTGCGCACCTGCAAGATCCCGAGTCCGGCAATCTTCACGCGCTCACCATTCCTCAAGTGCTTCGCGATGAGGCCAACGAGATCGTCGAGCATTTGTTGGCCCTGCTTTTTTGTAAACTGATGCTGCTCCGCAAGAGCATTGGCCAAGTCTTTGCTGGTGATCGCCTTTGGAGTGCCTGTCATGGAGGTTTACTCCTAATGTGCGTTATGGGCCGTAACACCAAAGTGCTTACTGGCTTCCGATTTTTTCAACGACGATGACCGAGCCTGATGCGTAACGCTCTGGCTTTTTGACGGAGTGAGCCAACGGAGCGCCTCATCAGTCTTGAAATTTTCTTTACCCGCAACTTTTCCTTTGAATACCCTCTTAGCTCCGCCACTTCAGCCCTGGTCCAGGGCTTCGTGCGCCGTCGCCGCGTTTTCTTCGCCATGTCACCCTCCAGTCATCGTAGTTGCGCGTTTTCCCACGCACTGCGGCATCGAAGTGCCGACGCTACATCACTGCAGCTTTAACAGCCTTTACCGGCCGAGCCCTGACAACCTTCCGCGCCGGTTTTGCCTTGAATATCATCGGCTCCTTTGTGAACGGATTAATGCCGCTTCGTTCCTTCGTTGCCGGCTTCTTGATAACAACGAATTTGGCAAATCCGGGCAGCACAAAGGCTCCCGATCTATTGAGCTCCTTATAGCCAATCGCAGCGAGTGACTCGATGACGCCTTTAACGTCCTTGCGCGCCATCTTGTTTGAATGCTGCGCAACGATTTTTTGAATGAGCTCCGACTTCGACATCAACTTGGCCATAGCCCTCCCCCAAAATTCGAATCATGCACGGCCTAAGCTAGGCCAAAGCTTGCTGCGGAGGGAGCCTTGGGAGCGTTGTCGTGCCGCAATTCAGTGGAAAAGGTCGCTTTGGCCGCTAATTGGTTCACCGCGTGAAGGCTTGGCGGAGGGAGCGCTACTGCAAACAAAATTCTCACGCGCACTCCACAGTATCCTGTAGAAGCCGAGCGTATTCAAAAGCTTAGTATGGGCTCGGGCTCACACAGAGCACAATTCGTATGTCCGCTTTACCCCCGAAAGCGGATATGTGCAGGGCACCAGCTCACGTCTGCTTTGGGCCAA
>JBIOXB010000158.1:0-8453 GCA_044869275.1 bacterium | reverse complement strand
AGGCTAGGGTCTTCTCCGTTCTTGTTTTAGGCCAGAGTTCTGACCATTCTTATGACGATGCCTTAAGAACAAAATACAGTAATCAAATGACCACACGAGTTTACCCACAGATTCTCAAGAAGAACCGGAAAACTTTGCACCCAGCTTTCCACCTCGACTTGCCCGCCGGCCATCAAGGTCACGGCCTGCTGCAATTCTTCCATGGTCGCGGCATAACTGCCATACACGGTGACCTCCGGCAGCGTCACTTGGTATGAATCTAATGAAATCGTGTTTTCATGCAAGCCAATCCAGACCACGGCGCCACCGGGACGGACCAGCTGCAACGCTTGTTGTTTGGTGGCAGCGGCACCCACGGCGTCGATGACGACATCCACTCCCTCCTGCGCCGTTAATTCACGTACAACTTCGGCCGCCCTTTCCGATTGCGCAGGGACGGCGGCGCGCGCGCCCAATCTTCGCGCAGCTTCCAATCGTTCGGGAATAACGTCGGTCACAACGGTCGCGGCGTGTAATAGAACCTGCGCCGCCTGTTGGCACATCAACCCAATGGGGCCGGCACCCAGAATGCAAACGGTTTGGGGCCGGCGATCCTTCACCAAATTGGCAACATGCACGCCATTGGCCAGCGGCTCCGCCATGCAGGCCGCAGCCGCGGGCAAATGCTCAGGCCAGGGTATCAAACATTTCGCCGGAACGTTGAGATATTCGGCGAATGCTCCGGGGCGATGCATGCCAAAGATTTGCCGATTTTCACAGAGATGGGTGTTGCCGCGTTGGCAGGCGCGGCACGAACCGCAATGCGCGACGGAGTGGCTAATGATCTTTTGCCCAGCCTGAAGTTTTTCAACCGACTTTCCGGCTTCGACGATGGTGCCACAGAATTCATGCCCCATAATCAGCGGCGGCATGCGGCGCGGGTTCCGATATTTGAACGATTCCAATTCACTGCCGCAGATACCGCACGCTGCAACCCGGATCTGCACTTCGTCTTCGGCGGCTTTCGGGAGCGGGCGATCACGCACCTCGAGCCGGTCCCATTCAGGATAGAAAAGCGTTTTCATCTGCTGATCGAGCGGTGAGTTGCGAATCTGACCAGTCCAATGCCATGTTTAGAATGATACCCTCGGCCATGTCATCCCGCCTTGCGGGATCTTGGTTGAATCAAGCACTGTGATTATGCTGCACAAGATTCAGCCTGTGTGAAAACGATAGCAAGCGAGTCAGGCTGAGCGAAGTCGAAGCCTGAATTCACTGAGCTTGTCACCCTTCGACTCCGCTCAGGGTGACCCCAATCTCTCTTTTTCACACAGTCTGATTCCTTTTGAATGACATAGTCAAGTGGTTACAAGAATTATGGTGCCAGTGCACCAGACGTGCGATATTTACAATTATGCCTCGTTGTCGATAAAATTCTTGGCCTATTCGGCGAACCTTTTCGCGGTGAAGGAAATTGCTCAAAAAACCCTGTTGCTTTCGCAGATTTCATGATTATCTTTTAGCATGCAACCACTGACACGCGAACAAATTTTAACCTTGATTCATACCGACCCCGAAGCGGTCGCGCAGCTACTCGAGGCCTTATTTGCGGAAGTACATCGTCTTCGCGAAAGGATTAAGGCTTTAGAGAATCGGTTGGCGCAAGACAGTCGCGCCAACCCAAAGTCGTGGTCGAAATCTGTGAAAGGAAAGTAATCATGAGAACAATTCTTTCTTCGATTATCATGCTGGCATGCGCGCACGCCTCGGCGCAAGATTTCGCCAAAGCACGCTTGGAAAAATCGCCGCGGCACCAGGAATGGGTAGCGATCAAACAGGGCGAGCGCACCGTGCATGCGTTTCTAGTTTTTCCGGAAGTCAAGAATAAAGTGCCGGCGATTGTCGTCATTCACGAAAATCGCGGCTTGACCGATTGGGTGCGTAGCGTTGCGGATCAAGTGGCGGAGGCGGGCTACATCGCGATCGCGCCGGATTTGCTCTCGGGCATGGCGCCGCAAGGCGGCAAGACCAGCGACTTCCCCGACGGCGATGCGGCGCGTGAAGCCATCTCCAATCTGCCGCCGGAGCAGGTGACTGCGGATTTGAATGCGGTCGCAGATTACGCCGCCAAGCTGCCGGCGGCAAACGGCAAAATTGCCGTCGCGGGATTCTGTTGGGGGGGCCGCCAGTCTTTTCGCCTCGCCACCAACCGGCCGGATTTGTCCTCGGCATTCGTGTTTTACGGCAATGGGCCGGACCATAAAGAAGACGTGGCAAGAATCAAATGCCCGGTGTATGGCTTTTACGGCGGCAACGATGCGCGCGTCAATGCCACGATTCCGCCAACTGCCGAGTTGATGAAGGCCGCAGGCAAGAAATTCGAGCCGGTGACTTATGAAGGTGCAGGACACGGCTTTCTGCGCGCGGGCGAAGAACCGGAGGCTTCTCCAGAGAATAAGAAAGCGCGTGAGGAGGCTTGGAAACGATGGAAGGAGTTGTTGCGGAAGATATGAAGGGGCAAACTGGAGAGAAACTTGACGATCCGGCTCCGAAAAAGTGTTGTGACGTTATCACAATCGAGCTAAAGATGATGGCCTAATCCGTGGGCTTCCTCAATCCGTGGGAGCGCATAAATTTTCAGGATTTTATTCTATTTTTTGGTTCTTTAGGGTTAGAAGACTAACTTAATATTGATTCTAAAGAATGGCGTTGGCTATTTTTCCATCATTCTTGTGGTGCCAGCGCAAATTCAACCACGCCATGAAGAACCTGTCCTCCTGCCTGGCCCTGGCATGCTTCATCATCTTCTATTGTAATGCCATCCCCAGCCCTGCCCAGGCCTTGGAAATTGGCATCGGCTGGCACACAGGCAGCGAGGAGAACACGACGGCCCTCGGTTCCGGCTCTTCGCAGGGCTTTCGTTTTTTTCCTCAAGCTTTGAAAGCGGTTTTAGCGAATGCGACTCGCCATTTTGTGGGCCTTCTACAGTCAGGTTGAATATAACTCCGGGCTTGGTGCACATGCTGCAGCTCAACAAGAGTCTGGCGATTCAACTCAAAGGCAGTTATTATTTTCTGTTGGGAGCTAGTGATGAAATGTTTCCCTTCCAGCGCGGCTTCCAATTCGCCTTGGGCGCCACTCTTGAAAACAATAACAAATGATCCCCTAAGCGCATATTGACAACTTCTTGGTGAAACCCTGCATCGCTCACATTCTCTCTCCATACTATCCCTCAAAAACTTGATCGAATCGTCAAATCTTTGCATCTTCCGCGCGCTGCATCGCTAAAAAGTGTTCCGCTTACTACTTGCCAAATCATGTTTTAGCCATGCTTTCGGTCATGTTCATCCTCATTTAATGCTGGTACAGGTTTTGTATTTTAAGGAAGGTCGCATCATCTCTATTTCGCAAGGGCTTTCTGCTTAAAGAAAGAAACTGGAGAAAGAGATATGAAAAACCTGCCCAGCGCTCGCAAATCTGCCTGCCTCGTTATACTGTTGCTGTTTTGCTTTCCGCTGCTTTCTTCCGCACAGCTCATCTCAGTGAAATCCGTGCCCGTGGCCACTGCCGAGCAATTCCTGCTCGTTCCTTCGCAAAATCTCGCTATGGGCGGAGTCTCCATTGCAGTCGAGGATCCCTCCCTGGATCCCTTTATCAACCCCGCAAAGGGCGCGCGCATTCAGGGAGCGTACGTGTTCAGCGCGCCGGTATTCAGCAATGTATCTGATCAGAATGGCGGCGCTCGCACACTGCCCTTTGGCACCTTACTGAGCTCGGGGAGGTGGTTTGGCGGGATGAATGTGGCTATACAGCAATTCAGCGGCCGAGAACGGTCTGATGTGGTCGGCTGGGCCGCGCCGGATGTCGTTGTGCCTCCCACCAGCCTCCTTTTCGATCAAAAACCGAAGAATCTGTATGCCGCCGGCTTGGTCGGGACAAAACTGCCGGGAACCGGACTGGCCCTCGCCGCCAGCGTTTCTTGGGCAGAATTGGAAGGGATGCAGGGAGTTGATTTTTTGTATGCCAACAGCTCTCGCATCCAGCAGTACGGCCATATCGCTGATTATCGCGTAGGCCTGCTGTATGAAAATTCACACCATCCTTCGTTTGAACTTTTGCTGCTGCATAATCGTGTGGACATGACGCAAGAGGTTTATTATGACCGCTGGTGGTTTTGGGAGAGAGACGCCAGCTGGCCGGGGTATACGGTGGAACAAAACCTGGATCAAACAAATACCTGGGGCTTGCACGCAAGCAGCATGATGCCTTTGGGAAGCGCAGACACGCGCGCCGGATTGATTTTTACCGTCAACAAAAAATCGCATCCCAAGATACCGAATTACGAGTTGATGAATATTCCCAGGGACCCGGGTGACACCTGGGCGTTCAACTTCGGTGCCGGCATTTCCCACACCGAAAAATCGAACATTGTGGCTGCGGATTTGATTTATGAGCCGATCTGGAGCCACACTTGGGCCGACGCGGCAGAGCCGGTGAGCGCATCAGGAGAGGTGATCATCCCCGCGGGCGGTAAGACAGTTGAAAATTATTTTCGTTTCAATAATTTGCTGGTGCGGCTTGGGCTGAATGAGCAAGACAAAAACTTCGGTTTTCAATTAGGCTTGCAGATGCGCTTCATCAGCTACCAGCTCAAGCAGGATGATTTTGTGTCCGGCACGCGCAGAACGCAGAATGAATTATGGGAAGAATGGACGCCCAGCATCGGCTTCAGCCTGAACCTGAACTCATTTCAAATTCGCTATGCGGGTTGTTTGACCGCTGGCACCGGCCAGCCGGGCGTTGCTTCAAATCGGGGTCGCGAGGCGGGGGCGGCCGACAACTTCATCGTTGCGCCGAGCGGCAGTTTGACGTTGCAAGGAGCTGTCGTGCTCACGCATCAGATTTCGGTTGCCGTGGCGCTGCCTTCTTCGCTGAAACGCTAACTCTACCTGTCATCCTGAAGCTTCGGGATGACAAGCCTAGTGGTGGCGTTGACTTAACGTTGTGGTACTAACCAAGATTCAGCCTGTGTGAAAACTTGGGAATGCCGCACCCTGAGCTTGTCGAAGGGTGCTAAGTTCAAAAATCCGGCTTCGACAAGCTCAGCCGACGTTGGAATCAAGCGTTTTCACACAGTCTGATTCTTTCAAAATGACATTTTGGAAAGGTTGCAGGAAGCTGTACCCGGTCACAATTGTTTGCGCATTACTCATACCTCAACGCCACGATCGTATCCTGCATGGCGGCGCGGCGTGCGGGGTAAATTCCGAAGACGATACCCACCATCGCCGAAAAGAGAAAGCTCACGCCGATCGCCTGCCACGAAATCAAGGTATTCCATTGCGCCAGGCGCGCCAGCAAGTGTGAAGCGGTAACGCCTGCTAGCACGCCGATCAACCCCCCGATCAGGGAAATCGCCAGCGCTTCCATTAAAAACTGGAACAGAATGTCGCGGCGGCGCGCGCCCACGGCTTTGCGCACGCCAATCTCGCGCGTGCGTTCGGTGACCGAGACCAGCATGATGTTCATGATGCCGATGCCGCCGACCATCAGTGAAACTCCGGCGATGCCGGCCAGCAAAGAAGTGAAGGTTTGCGAAGTCGAAGTGAAAGTGGCGAGAATGTCGGCCTGATTGCGGATGTTGAAATCATTATCCTGCGTATCGCGCAAGCGATGCTGCCGGCGCAGCACACGCTCGACGTCATAAAACGCCTTGTCCATTAACGCCGCGTCGGCCACTTTCAAGGCGGCGTTGCTGACGTAATCCACGCCGAACAAACGCATTTGCGCCGTGGCCAGGGGAATCAAAACTTGATCGTCAGGATTCATCCAGCCGCCGGACTGGCCCTTGGTTTCGAGCACGCCGATGACTTGAAAATTCATGCGGCTGATGCGAATGGTTTTGCCCACGGGATCTTCGCCGGGCTCGAACAGATTGTCGCGCACGGTCGAGCCGATCAAACACACGCGCGCCCGCGCGGCTTCCTCCTGGGCCGTAAAATAGCGCCCGGCCACCGCGGCGACGTTGCGCACCTCGCCGTAATTCGGCGTCACGCCGGTGATGCGCGTATTGGTGTTGCGGTTGCCGTATTTCACTTGCGTGCTGCGGCCGAATTCCGGCACGACATCGACGATGTCTTCGCATTGCGCCAACAACGCCTCGACATCTTTGCGCGTCAGATTGATGCGGCTGCCGGCGGCCATGGCCACCGGGCCGGAACGGGAAGAACCGGGGCTGACGAAGAGCAGATTGGAGCCCAACGATTGAATACGCTCTTGCACGGCGCGCTGTGCGCCTTCACCGAGCGCGACCATGGTGATGACCGCACCCACGCCGATGATGATGCCGAGCATGGTCAGCGCCGAGCGCATTTTGTTGGCGATCACCGCGCCAAGAGCGACGTCTATGCTTTCACGAATTTCCATCTTACACTCGTAACTAAATTCTCAATTATCAATTCACAATTCAAAAACCTCCACGGGCACCCCTCAGCGCCCGGGCGGGCGCTGTTGTTGCTGCCCGCCGAAACCGCTAAAGCCGCTCATGCCGCGCATACGATTCATGAAAAGTGCACGATCGGCCGCGGCACGGCTGCTGGAGAAAATCACGATGGTATCGCCCTCTTGCAAGCCGCTCAACACTTCGGCATAATCAAAATTGCTCATGCCGGTTTCCACTGGGCGCGGGCGATAGCCTTCCTCGGTTTGCAACAACACAAAACGGTGAGGCGCGCCGCCATTGGCGCTCGTGCCGTTGCCGCCCGCAAATGCTCGACCCGGCGTGCCGCTGCCACTCATGCGCGCACGCCACTGCGCGCGCATGGAATCAGAACTCGCGCCGCGCGGCTCTCGCCCGGCGCTCGAATCCGCCGCATGCAATGCCATCATTTGTGCGCGGATTTCGCGCATGTCTTTCAAAGCTTCCTTCGGCACCAGCAACACGTCACGCTTGTCCGCAATGGTGATATCGACCGTGGTATTCATGCCCGCCTTCAATTTGCGCTCGGGATTCGGCACGATCACAGTAACATTGAACGTGGTCACATTTTGTTCGACCGTCGCCAGTGGGGCGATGCGCAAAACCGTGCCATGAAATACCATGTCCGCAAAGGCGTCGGGCACGACTCTGGCCATTTGCCCGATCTGCACCTGGCCGACGTCCACCTCATCGACTTCAGCATAAACATAAACGCTGTCCATTTTTGCCACGGTCGCGATGAGCGTGCCGCCGCTCACCGAGTTGATTCCCGAAGAAATGATTTGACCGTCTTCAACGGTTTTCTGCAAAACGATGCCGTTGATTGGGGAGCGCACCGTGCAATCTTTCAAGCGCGTTTCCATCGTTTCCAATTCGGTTTGCGCCTTCACCAGCTGCGCCTTGGCGCGCACCTCTTCCAGACGCACCTGATCGATTTCAGCTTCCGAAATCAAACCGCGCTTGAACATTTCTTCCTGGCGCTTGACGTTGCTCGCGGTTTGCGATACCGTCGCTTTCGCCACTTCCAAATCGGCGAGCGCCTGCTCATAAGCATTGCGCGTTTCGACTTCATCGATGCGCGCAATCAACGCGCCGCGCTTGACCTGGTCGCCCTCTTCCACCGGCATGGCGATGATTTGCCCGGAGGCTTTGCTTTTGACTTCCACCTTGGCAATCGGCTCGATTTTGCCCGTGGCGGAAACCATGGCCGCCAAATCGCCGCGCGCGATGGTCACGGTGCGCGTTTGCTGGCCCAAGGCGGAGGCAGGTTGCTCTTGAGCTTTGCGCGGCCAGAGCCAGTAACTGCCAATGCCCACCGCCAGAATCAAGCCTATCCACAATAGCTTTTTCTTCATTATGAAAAACTCCAAAACGTCAAATTACTCTTGCAGTGTTTGTTCCAACAGATAATAGAATATTTTTTGCCCAATGCCAAACACAACTTTCCCGATAAACAGGAATTGCCCCACCGCTGAAACGCGATGGGGCAATTTCAGAGGGTGCAAAATGGCATTTACAGTTCTTCCGGACCGTCAAGCTCCTCGCCATCAAAACCATGCTCGCCGCGCTCATGCATGCCCGGGCCCATGCCGCCGAAGTGGCCGCGGCCGCGCATGAAGTGCTCGAACGGACGGAGTTCCTGCATTTTCTTGCGCTGCTCCGGCGTGAGCAATTTCTGCATCGCCAGCCGCGCGTCGATGCGCGCGCGCATCATGGTCTCGTGCAGCTTGCTCACTTCTGAAATTTTGGCGTCGATTTTTTTCACATCGGGGGTTTCCGCCCGCATCAGCTCCTGCAGCTCCAAACGCGCCAGCTTGTGCTGGGCTTCGGTGGTGATATTTTTCTTGCGCGTGTCGAGCATGATTTGGCGTATTTGCGCTTTTTGCTCGTCGCTGAGATTGAGATCTTCACTCAGGCGCTCTCCCGCGCCGAACGGCCGCTTTCTCTCATGGGGTTGCGTCAGCGCTGCATTCACACCAAGCGCCGCGACAAAAAG
>JBIOXB010000157.1:0-27592 GCA_044869275.1 bacterium | reverse complement strand
ATGAATGACAAAAACCAATAAGGAACAGAAGCGACCGGTCAGTCTGCCATAATGTGAGGGAGCCATTATGCAAAAAATGAATACCAACGGCATTCAGCTCAAACAGGCTTTAATTCTGATCTTCGTGATGATGGCGCTTATGCTATTGCTGGGATTCTTGCTTTCCACGGAGGCGCAATCGGCTTCGCGCGGCAAAGAAAACTCAGCCCAAAGGGATTTTACCGCCGGAGATTCCGGCCGCACGAGCTATGATCGCGGCGAATGCGACGATGAGCTGCGTCGCCGCGCGGAACGGCGTTTCCTGCGCAAGCGCGATCCGGATATCGTCGTGCGTTACACGCAAGATTACGAATTGCCGGAGGGTGAAAAACACGTTGGGCACTTAGTGGTGAGCGGCGGCAATTTGATTTTGGCTGGAGAGGTCGAAGGATCGGTTCTGGTCCTATGCGGAGAGGTCGAGGTGCGCGCGACCGCCAGCGTGGAGGGCGACGTGGTTTGCGTCGGTGGCCGCATCAACCGCGCGAGCGGCAGCCGCATCACCGGTGATCAAGTGGAAGCCTCGCCACGCTCGTTGGACAACGGCTATTCCGCCAGCCAGTCTGAACACCGCCGCCACGATTGGACAGATTGGCGCCAGTGGAGCCGGCGTAATCGCTACACCGCTTCCATTAAAGGCAAGGTGCATTATCAGCGCGTCGATGGCTTGTTTTTGGGGCTCGAGCTGCCGCGCTTGTATGACAATGATTGGGGCGTGGGGATTTTCGGGGGCGGTGGCTACGGTTTCTCAAATGAGTTGTGGCAATATCAAGCCGGCGGGGAATTTTACGCCGGCGGCGGCGAAGCGCGCATTGCCCTCGGCGCCGAAGCGCACGATTTCACCGCGAGCGAAGACGATTGGACCATTTCCGAAGACGAAAACAGCCTCGCGGCATTTTTCTTGAACGAGGATTTTCGCGATTACTATCGCCGTTCCGGCTTCAGTGTGTATCTCAATCCCAACGTGCGCGAGACGGTTGATCTGAAAGTGGGTTATCAGTTCGAGGACCACATTGCCCAAATCAAAGAAACGGAATGGGCCCTGTTCGGCAGGAGCAAGAATTATCGCGACAATCCGCCGGCAGACGAAGGCCGGGCCATCGGCGTGATCGCGCATTTCAGCGTGGATACGCGCAACCACCGCATGCACCCCGATCACGGCTGGTGGCTGCAATTCGACGGCGAGTTCAATCTGCCGGAATGGGACAGCGATTTTGACTTCGACCGCGTCGTCGTTGATTTGAGGCGTTATCAACCGGTGGGCTTCGGCAAGAATCTCGATTTTCGCTTGCGCGCCGGCAGCAGCCGCGGTGTCCTACCGTCGCAGTATTTGTTCGATCTCGGCGGGCTTTCCACGCTGCAGGGCTATCGTTTGAAATCCTTCACCGGCGACCGCATGGTACTGGGAAATCTCGAATATCGTCTCGACGCCGGCCGCAGCCGGTTGCGCGACATTCCGTTGCTCGGCGAACTGAATCTCGTCTTCTTCGGCGACGCCGGCATGGCATGGTCCGCCGAGGACAAATCCGGTGTGGGTGAGTCCTTCGACTATTTTCGCTTCGACCGCCTCAATACCAGCGCCGGCATCGGCCTCACCGACAACGACGGCCGCGTGCGCCTGAATTTTGCCAAGCGGCTGGATGAAAAAGCGGATCTCGTGGTGACGTTTCGGTTGAATCGAAATTTCTAAAGCATTTGGGTCTGTTGGTCGAAAGTCTCAGCCGCGACATTCCCGCCCGACAATATCACCACGCAGTCTTTGCCGGCAGCATGAATTTTGCCTTCTAAAATTGCGGCAATACCCACCGCGGCCGAGCCTTCCACGCGCCAGCCTTCTCTTGCAAAGATTTCTCGCATGGCTTGCCGGATGGTGCTTTCGCGCACGAGCAGTATTTCATCACAATATTTTTGCGTGAGACGCAAAGTTTTTTCCGTCACAAAGCGGCCGGCCAGGCCATCCGCGACAGTTTCAGCGATGGGCGTTTCCACCACTGCGTCTTTCTGCCAGGCTGCCCACATCGCCGGAGAAGCTTCGCTTTGCACGCCGACGACACGAGTCTCCGGGCGCAGCGCTTTCATCACCAGACTGACTCCGCCCAACAACCCTCCGCCCCCCACCGGCACGACCACGGCACCGATTTGCAGGGACTCCTGCAGCAGCTCCACACCCACCGTGCCCTGGCCGGCAATCACCTCGTCGTCATCGAATGCATGAATGAATTTCAAACCATGCAGGTGCGCGTATTTTTTCGCCGCCTCTTCCGCTTCATCATAATCCGCACCGGTTATGACCAAATTCACCCCCAGATCTTCCAATTTCTTGCGCTTTAACGGCGCCACCGTCGTAGGAACGAAAATGATGGGCCTGATTTGCAACTCGCGCGCCGCCTCCGCCACTCCCAAGCCATGATTGCCAGCGGAGGCCGTGACCACGCCGGCCGCCAGTGTTCGCGCCTCGAGCTGCAGCAAAGCATGCAGCGCCCCGCGGAATTTGAAAGAACCGGAACGCTGAAAAATTTCGGGCTTGGCATGCACTGCGCCCTGCGCGTATTCATCCAACCACGACAGGCGCACGCACGGCGTGGCGTGCAGATGCCCTCGCAAACGGTGCAGCGCTGCCAAAATGTGTTCGTCATTCAGCACTTTTCACCTTTCCCAGAAAGAATGGTCTTGCCATCCTAACATTTTATGTTTATTTTGTACATAATTAGTTGCGCGCTGACAATGATTGGGGTGCGCTGACCGGACGCCGGGCGGGAGCAGAACGAGGCGCGATTTTTTTGTGCGAAGGATCTCGGGCATGGCAGAACCACAAAAGTCTTATACTCCCATATGGGCAATTTTTATCGTTTTGCTGTTGGTAATGATTGGCTTCGGCTCACCGTTTTTTCGCATTCATTTTGGAACGGATCCGAACGTGGAGCCTGGCAAAGAGCTGCCGCCCGCTGGCTGCGTCAATTCACAACCTGTTTATACCACGACGGGAGAGCGTTTCCGAGGAGAATTCACCGTCAGGGTGCGCGAGTTTCCGGAACGATCGCGCAGCCTGGCGGACGAATTATCCGCCAATTTGCGCAGCCGGCGCATTAACAATTTTGTTTTTCAGCGGCCGAACTACAATACCTGGGTAGTGGCCGTCGGTCGCTATACCACGTTTCAGCAAGCGGCCTCCATGAGAGATCGTTTGGTTGAAAAGGGATATGAGAAAGCCGATGTTTATACTCCGTTTGACGATCTCAAAGCAGCTATTCGGCACCGTCCCATTTGCGGCTGTTATGCGCCGCCGCCATAATGACCATGAGAACTTATTTTTTGATCCTTGCAACAACGCTCACCTTTCTTGCCCCGGCTTGTACACAACGCACGGATACGCCGCCTGCCAACCGCGACGGCATTTCCGGCGGCAGCAACACGCCGCCCAAGCCGGAAGCCAAAGGCGCACTGAACGGCGGAGGTAAAGGCGACCTCGCCGATCTGACCTTTGATGGTATAAAGGAAGAGTTCGAGCTCGGCCCGGACGAATATACCGTGCTGGTGAGCAGTCTTCCCACGAAGCAACAAGCGCAGGAACTGGCTTATGTTCTGCGCACGTATCGCATCAACAACTTCATCGATCACGTGGGGGACGAGTGGCTGGTGGGCATCGGCAAATACCGTTCCGCCAAAGCAGCCCAAAAGACCCTTCTGCTGTTGCGCAGAAGAGGCCTCATTGCCAAGTTGCAGCAAATCGGTTATGACGAGCCCGTTATATACGGTCCGGGGCATGGGCTTTAGGATTAAAAATAACAAGGCATTAGCTTTTCCACAAAGAATCCAGTGACTGGCGCGGCCGGGAAACGAAAAAGCTGTCTCCGTCGACGATGGCTTCCGCCGGGCGTGGCCGCGCATTGTAATTCGAGCTCAATGAAAAGCCATAAGCGCCTGCGGTCATAATCGCAAGCAACTCGCCACGCTGCATGGGCGGCAACTCGCGCTCCTTCCCCAAAAAGTCTCCGGATTCGCACACGGGCCCGGCCACGTCGCATTTTTGCGACACGCCGGCACGATAGGTCACCGGCACGATTTGGTGATACGCCTGATACAGGCTCGGCCGGATCAGCTCCGACATGCTGGCGTCGGCAATGACGAATTGCTTGCCGCCGGAAACTTTGGTATAGAGCACGCGCGTCACCAAAATTCCGCATGTGGCCACCAGCGCGCGGCCCGGCTCAAAAATAATTTCTCCACGGAAACTTGCCAGCGGCGCCAGCAATTTTTCCGCAACGCTGCTCGGCGGGAGTGCCAGGCCGCTGCGCGGTTGCGTTTCCGGCGCGGCCTCCAGGGCCTCTTGATAAATAACTCCCAGCCCCCCTCCCACATCGATATAATCCAACTCATGGCCTGCGGCCTGCGCTTCTTTCGCTAGTTGCGCCAGTACCCTGCCCACTTCCGCGTAAGGATCCAATGACAGAATCTGCGAGCCCACGTGCGCGTGCAAGCCGGTCAGGCGCAGATGAGACCATTTCTGAATCTCCTTGAGCAAAGCGCGCACGCGCTCCAACTCGATGCCGAATTTGTCTGCCTGCCGGCCGGTAGAAATATAAGGATGGCCCTGAATATCGATGTTCGGGTTGACGCGCAAGGCCACCGGCGCTTTCATGCCGCGCGTCCGGGCCAAAGCATCGAGGTTTTCCAGCTCCGCCTCAGATTCGACATTGAAACCGCGAATGCCTGCCTGCAAACCAGCGATGATTTCATCATCTCTCTTGCCCACACCGGCGAAGACAATGGTACGCGCCGGAATTCCGGCTTGCAAGGCGAAATGCAGCTCGCCGCCGGAAACCACATCGGCGCCTGCCCCCAGGGCGGCAAAATCGCGCAGCAGATGGGGATTGGTATTGGCCTTGAGCGCATAACAAACGCGATGCGGCCGCCCGCTGAACGCGCCCTCGATCGCGCGAAAATTTTCCTGATACGTGCGGCGGCTGTACAAATAAAACGGGGTTTCAACTTGGTTGGCAATTTCAGCAACGGGCATTTGTTCACAAAACAGCTGCGCGGAAGAATAGTAGAAGTGCATGGTTATGGTTATCCTTACTTACGCATTATGTTTTACGCCTTACGGGCCACATCATGCGTATTTCGTGAAACGTAAAAAACATGCTCGGTTGTGACCAGTCCGCAAAGTCCATTACATGTGAAATCTGTGCTTGTTGAGCAAAGAAAATCAAAAATCCAAAGCGCAAAATTCAAAGCCGCTTTTGGATTTTGTGTTTTGAATTTTGGCATTCCGGCTTGTCCGGGTTATGGCAATTCGAAATCATTGTGCTCATTTGGCCAGCGCGAGCGGACTTTGATGGTGTCCGGCCAGGCCATGTAACGCTCGGCAGGAATGAAGGGCAACAGGGAACCGTAATCATAGCGGCCGTTGCGGTTGGCGTCGCGAAAGGCGCTGATCTGATAACTGCCGGGCAAGATTTCGCGGAAAAGATACGCGCCGGGCTGATCCAGCCGCACTTGATAGTCGGCCTTGCCTCCCATTTGTTTGGCGAACACCAGCACGCCGCCTCGGCCGGTCGAATCGCTGTCGGTAATCTTGCCGCTGATCGAGGCGAAGGTGTCCGCATTAATCGTCCAAAACGTAATCACGCCCGTGGTATCGAACACGGCATTGCCGCTCCAGTCTTTCAATGCTTCTGCCCGCATCTGGGCCGTGTAGCGCGCGCGGCTATGCCAGCGCGGCCACGGTTGAAAGCGCAATTGCAGGGGATTGGGCCAGTGCAGCTCGCCGCGCACAACAACGCCGGAAGAATCCCGCACGAGCAAGAGCGTTTGCGCCGTATCGGTCCGCATGATTTCAGAAAAAAACAGGTCGATCGGCGCCTGCAACAAAACGTTCTGTACACTGTCCGCGATCGAAATTTTTACGACCCGAGGCCGCGCCGTATCCGGCCGGGCTGTGCCCTGCAATTCCGAAGCGCTGCGCAACGAGTCCAGCAGCACCCCGGTTTGATCGTACACAGAATCGACCCAGGCACGATACTTGGCTTCCTGTAATTCCGCGGTAACGCTGTAAATTTGCGCGGGCTCCAGTGGATGAGGCGCGGCCAGCAAAATGCGCGCGCTGTCGCCACGCTCCGAAACCAAATACATATGCCGAACCCAGGCCGAATCGTGTGGCGCAACGGCTTCGTCAAAATTCCACATCACATATCGCTGTGCGGCGGCAGAAACAGAAGAGAGCGCCGGCAGGAGGGTGTCGGCAACAGCCAGGCGGAATGACAGCGGGCGTGCGCGCAGCACTTGCGGTGTTATAGTCACATCGCGCGGCGGCACGCCGAACATCTCCTCGCCGCGAGTATAGAGGCGGTCGCCGTCGCTATCGGTCAAAACGAACACGCGGTACTTCCCGGGCGCGAGATTCGACAACACAAATTCGCCGGTTTCGCCAAGCTGGGTATAATAGTCGGCGTAGTTCCGGCGAGGATCAGGCTCCTTGCCCTCTTCAAGAATGTAAGCGAGAATCAAGGCGCCGGTGGCCTTATCGGCAAAAACACGGCCCCGAATTTCACCTCGATCCAGGCTGTCGCCAGTGGAAAACGCGAGTGAAAAGGACTCTTTCATCCGGTTGTTGCGCAAATCGCGAACGTCTGCGCCCACGGTGACGACGTAAGTCCGGTTGGCGCGCAGCGAATCCGGAAAGCGAATCTGCACTTCTTTGTCGCGCCAGGAAAAGCGCAGGCCGCGCTCATCATCATCCAACGGCACTGGGCTCGGAGTGATGAAAATCGCCTGCTCAAAGCTCTTGTGGTCGATCTTTTCGCTGAAAGAGAAAACCAAGGAGGTCTGGCGGCTTACGTGGGTAGAATCGGGCGAGGGGACGACCTGCACGATAAGCGGTGGCAGGGTATCGGCCGGTCCGCCAGGAGGAAAACCTTGGCGCGCACAATTCCAACCAAAGAACAAAAGTATCACCCAACTTGATTTTTTCAGGGCGGCATACAGGGAAGAGGGGTAACGGCAGAGACGCCGGAGCATTGGTTTCACGGGGAGAGGGAGAAAATTCAACACACGGCTATCCTGGCGCGATCAACGAGATCCGAAATGGTCACGAACCGATAACCTTCCTGCCGCAAGTCATTGATGATATGCCGCACCGCCCAAACGGTCTGGCTGCGATCCACGTGCGCGGTGTTGCCGCCGTCGTGCAAAATGACGATGCTGCCCGGCCGCACGCGCGCCATCACGCGACGATGAATCCGGTCGCGTCCGGGCAGATGCGGATCGCGCGGATAAACGTCCCCCACCACCGTGCCATAGCCGCAAGCTTCGATCACATTGACTGTGCGTCTCGTAAACAGCCCCATGGGCGGGCGCATGAGCCTGGGCTGATAGCCCGTCGCGTCGCGAATGATTTGATCAGTCTGCAGGATTTCGTGGCGAATGAACTCTGCGCGCAAAAACGGCAGCATGCGATGATTCAGCGTGTGATTGCCCAGTTCATGGCCGATGCTGGCGAGCCGCCGTGCCACCTCCGGATGATGGCGCACGTATTTGCCGATCAAAAAGAACGTCGCCGGCAGTTGGTGCTCTGCGAGCAGATCGAGAATGGCGGGCGTGAATTGCGGATGAGGGCCGTCGTCGAAAGACAGTGCCACCACGCGCTCCGAGGTTTCCACACGCCACAAAATGCGCTGCGCCAGGCGCGGCCCGAAGCGTTCCAAAGCCAGAGCGTGGCTGAAATCGCTCACCAGCATTTGCCAGCGCCCGCGCGCTTGTGGTTTATCACTGGCGGTGGAATCTCTGTGGATGAAGTCAATCACGATCTTTTATGCCAAGTTGAAACCGCTAATTCACGCGAATGTGCGCTAATATATTTTCGATTCGCGGTTATTGGCGTCCATTCGCGGTTTGAGAACTGGGGAAGTAACTTGGATCTCAATCCTTGGGCCTCACCTCTATGCGATTGTTGCCTGCTTCTGCCTTTGTTGCACCGCCACAAACTCATCGCGGGCTTGATTGATCAGGCGGATCAGGCGCCGCCGTTGCAGGCGCAAACGATGGATCAGATTCCGGTTGGCAAACCGGAATAAGGAAAAACTCGCCTGTTCGCGATAAGCGCGCAGGCGTTTCACATAAGACAGCGCCCAGAATCCGCTGAGGGGCAAACTGAGCGCATAAAGCACCGTCCAGGGCCAGCCCCGCCATTGGAATACCAGCAGGGCTTGCACCGCATAGCAAAACAGAAACGCCAATCCCCCCGCCAGCAAGAGCGCGGTCAGAATCTTGGTGCGCTCATCCAAAAAACGGCGCGCCGCGCTTTCAGCAATAAAATAGGGAAGCGCATTATTTACCATGCCATAAAATGCGAGAGGAAACCCTAAAATGGCGACCGCGCCGGACTTCCAGCCCTCCTGCCAGGCGTGGCGCTGAATGGCCTGATCGCGCAGCCATTCATCGCGCAAATTCAGCCGCGCCAGCTTGCGCTTATAAGCGGCAACCTGGTCGCGAATGAAGTCGAGGCGGAGGGGATCCTGTTCCCGATAGTATTGCACGCATTCCGCAATCTTCTGCGTGAGGAAAAACTCCTGAAAACTCGAGGCCGAAACGCCGCTGCCCGCCCATTCCGTTTTCAATTCTTCGCCATAAATCGTTTCCAGATCGCGCACCACTTTGTTGAGCTCGTCGTCGCGAATATTGACGGTGAGCTTCTCCAGCCGGGCTTGAATTTCCTGCGTCAGCGCGGTGACGCCGCCCACCGGATCGCTATTGTACCGCGTGAAATATTTCACCAGTGGAATCGCTTCGCCGACATTGACCAGCACCCGGCTGCGGAAGCGCGAGCGTGAGAAAAAGTGCAGCCCGACGGGAACGAGCCGCACGCCAAGATCGTAGCCGTTGCGGGCTTCCGTCTCCAGCACCATGCGCGCGGCACCGGTTTTCACCTTCTTCACTTTGCGCAGCATGTCGCTCGTGCCCTCCGGGAAAATGCCGATGGTCTCGCCATTTTCCAGCGTTTCATAGCAGGCTTGAAACGCCGAGACATTCTGTACCATCATGCCGGGATCGTCCTGCCGGCGATGCACCGGAATGACGCCGCAACGGCGCAAAAACCAGTTTACCAAGCGCGGCCGAAACAGGCCGGCATGCGCGATATAATTGACCTTGCGCGGAATGGCGACGCCCAATACCAGCGCGTCCATGATCGAATTCGGATGATTGGCCACGAACACTGCGGGCCCACGCTCGCCGATGCGCTCCGGATGCTGCACCTCGATGCTTTGAAAGAAGATACCCAGCCCGGCTTTGCCCAAAGCGCGCGTCAATAGATAGAGAGAATGTTTCCGTTCCGGCGAAAATTCCATGACTTCATATCCGCAAGCCAAAATCCAAACGCGCTCCAAACGATCCGGGTTTTCGCATTTCGTTTTTCGTCCCGCCTTAGCCCGGAGGGATTTCCGCGGGTTCAACTTGACTTGTGGCCGCAAGAACTCTGTGCACTTCCTCGTGCAGCAAACCGTTGGAGGAAAATGCGTTCGTGCCGTGAATGGTGGGAACGCCGCTCCAATCCGTAAAGCAGCCGCCGGCTTCGGTGAGAATGGGCAACAACGGGCCGCAATCCCACACGTTCATTCTGGGATCAATCATCACTTCGGCGCGGCCGGTGGCCACAAGCACGTGGCCGTAAGCGTCTCCCCAGGTGCGCTGCAGTTTGGTCGCGGCGCAGAGTTGCCGCCACGAGGCGGAATATCCCAGCTTCTCCATGTGATAGGAATCCGTGGTCAACAGCGTCGCCTCTCGCAAATTCGCGACCGTAGAGACCCGCGCCCGCCGGCCATTCCAATAGCAGCCTTCACCGCGCACCGCCCAGACAATTTCATTCAGCGCGGGAAAATTCACCACGCCGAGCAATACTTCGCGCTGCACCTCAAAAGCGATGAGCACGCCATAAAAGGGCACGCCGCAAATGAAGCTGCGCGTGCCGTCAATGGGATCGAGATACCACGTCCCCTCCGGGCGGGATAAGTCCTTTTCGCCCTCTTCTCCCACGATGGCGTCATGCGGAAAGCTTTGGGAGAGCAGCCGGCGAATTTCCTGTTCCGCCCGCAGGTCAGCCTGGGTCACCGGCGAACCGTCGTCTTTCGTCTGCACAGCCAGACCCGATTGATAGTATTCCAGGGTGATTCTGCCCGCGCGCCAACTCGCTTCGAGGGCGGCATCCAGGCGGATTTTCAATTCAGCGGTTGAGAGCATAGCGGCGATTGGCGCCAACCGGGAGTGCAAATGAAGACTTCAGCAGAAGGGTGATGGCAATCAGGCGTGCGGTCCACAAAAACAAATTGCCCAAGCTACAGCATGATGAATTCGTCTCCTCCCTCTCGCATGGCGTGGAAGAGCAAAAAACTCATCCCAAATCGCCGCGAGCTCTTGGTGCGGAACTGCAAGCTTGGGCAATGACTTTGAAAGAATCTTTCAAACAGAAAATGCGCCGGAAACGAGAGCTCTACCAGGATAGCGGCCGCTTAGCGCCGGCCACGCTTCACGGTTTTCTTTTTGGCCGCTTTTTTCTTGGCTGCCGGTTTTCTCTTGGCTGCCGATTTTCTCTTCGCCGGTTTCGCCGCAGCTTTCTTTTTTGCTGCTTTTTTCCTGGCGGGGGCTTTCTTGGCCGCTTTCTTTTTCACGGTTTTCTTTTTCGCCGCCGGCTTCCGGGCTGCCTTCTTGGGGGCAGGTGACTTGGCTTTGGGCTTCTCCGTCACGGCCGGCGCGCTCGGCGTCATTTCGCTAGCATCATCCCAAAGCGGCTTGTTGGCTGCGGCGCCCGAGCCAAAATCATCGGATTCCATGTCTTCCATGGACTCCGAGGATCCGGCGTCCGCATCGGACGATTCGTCGTCGTTTTCAGGGGAGTAAGGCCAGTTTTCCATCGCTTCCTCCATGCAGTTTAATTTGATTGCGTCGCGGTTGATTGAATGCGAACCAATTTTTCACCTTAATCGTAAACAAAAAATAACTGATCATTTTGCGATTTGCAAGATTAATTTTGCAGGCCGGTAAAAATTTATGAAGGTGTTTGTTGATTTGTTTTCACCTCAAAATCAGGTTCAGCCTGGCGCAGGGGATCACTTACTTTGCTTGCGCCGCCCCGCAGCGCCGGTTCCAGCGCCCGTTCCGGGGCCAATTTGAACCAGCTTCATCCCAAATGAACCCCACGCGCGCCAGGCCTGAGCTGGGCCGGCTACGGCAACGCGGCAAAATCTGCCGGGTTAGCCGAGGTGGCCGTGAGGAAAACCGCTGAAAATGGGGTCGAAATCACGCCACCAGCAAGAAAATGCTTGATTTGGCCGGTTTTTCTGCATATCTTGGCTTATGATTTTTTTGCGCACAAAACTCATGAGTCTTCTGCGCACAGGTAGCACAAAGACCCTCATGATTCAACCCCCAGTATCCTTATCACAACCGCAAAGAGGAGTGAAGTGAATTATGGCAAGTGCATCTGAAGGAAAGAGCATGACCAAGGGCCAACTCATCAAATATTTCTCCGAAAAATTTGGCTTGACGCGTGCGCAAACCACCGAATGGTTCCAAGAGCTGGCCAAAGTTGCGGCCAAAGAGGCCAGGCACGGTTTCACCGTTCCAGACATCGGCAAGCTCGTGGTCGTCAAACGCAAGGCGCGCATGGGGCGCAACCCGCAAACCGGCGAGGCGATCAAGATTCCAGCCAAAACCGTGCTGAAATTCCGCATTTCCAAAGCAGCGAAAGAAGCGGCCCTGGGCAAAAAGTAATCGCTTTTGGCATATGAGGTTGTGACCAAGCCCACGCCTGAACGCGTGGGCTTCTTGTTTATACCTTGAAAAACTTCGCGAATGTGCCAAACGCCAAACCTGCCAAGTGCATCATCTCCCCCCTATGGGTTGAGAAACGCGGCCCGGTCATCCCGGCGGCAAGCAGGAAGCTTGCGCGGCCACATGGGACTGAGGCATCGCCCATGCCCGCACAGTCTCCTTCCTTTTTTCGATTAAAAAGCATACATTGTGTTGAACCGTGCTGTGCTTCACCTCTGAACTGGCGAAACGTTTCTTGATTATCTCTATGATTCAAAATCTACGCCTCGCGCTGGCTCAAATCAATCCCCACGTCGGCAACTTTCAACACAACGTCGCGCGCCTGCTCGACTATATCGAGGCAGCGCGGCGGCAGCAAGCGAATCTCATCGTCTTTCCTGAGCTGGCAATGGCCGGCTACCCGCCGGAGGATCTCGTGCTGCGCGAAGATTTTGCCGCGGCCAATGCCGCCGGTTTGCAGAAAGTCGCCGCCGCCTGCCGCGATCTCACCGCCATTGTTGGTTTTGTCGAGAGAAAAAATGCTCACGTTTACAATGCCGCCGCCATCTGTGCCGAGGGCCGCGTGGCCGCGACCTATCACAAGATGTGCCTGCCCAACTATGGCGTATTTGACGAACAGCGCTATTTCGTACCGGGAGAGAAGCCCCTGGTCCTGACCTGGAATCGCTTGAAAATCGGCGTGAACATTTGCGAGGACATTTGGACACCCGCGCCCATTTCCGAATTTCAAGCCGCGGTGGGGGGAGCACATATGATCATCAATATCTCCGCCTCACCTTATCACTCACGCAAAGGCGAAGAGCGCGAGCGATTGGTGGCGCAAATTGCCCGGCGCTCGCGCACTTTTTTTGTTTATGTGAACATGGTGGGCGGCCAAGATGAGCTGGTTTTTGACGGGCAGGCCTTGATTTTCGATCCCGAGGGCAAATTGCACTTGCGCAGTGTGCCCTTTGAAGAAAAGTTGATTTTTGCCGACTTGAGCGTCCCCCTGCGCCGCGCGCCGGTCGCCTTCGAGGCCGGCGACCGCTATTTTCTGGAGACGGCCAGCCTCGCCGCACCCATGGCCGCGCCGCATGATTTCGGGAAAACGCCCGCGGTTACGCCCAGGCAAGATGAATTGGAGGAAGTTTTTTCCGCACTGGTTTTGGGCACCCGCGATTATGTTCTGAAAAACGGTTTCAAACAAGTGGTCTTGGGGCTCAGCGGCGGCATCGACTCCGCGCTCACTGCCGTGATTGCCGTCGAAGCACTGGGCGCAGAAAACGTGCATGGCGTCTTGATGCCCAGCCCCTTCACCGCCGGCATCAGTAATGAAGATGCAGAAGCGCTCGCGCGCAATTTGGGCCTCCACACCATCACGCTTCCCATTCACGAGCCGTTCGCCGCGTACCAGAAAGTGCTGGCGGAAACCTTTGCCGGCCGAGCCCCGGACACGACCGAGGAAAACTTGCAGGCCCGCGTGCGGGGAAATTTGATCCTGGCGCTCTCCAACAAATTCGGCTGGCTGGCGCTGACCACCGGCAACAAGAGCGAGATGGCGGTCGGATACTGCACTTTATATGGCGACATGGCCGGGGGCTTCGCGGTGATCAAAGATGTTCCCAAGACCATGGCTTACAAGCTCTCGCACTGGGTCAATCAGGCTGCAAAACGCGGAGCCGTCATTCCGGACCGCACCATCATGCGCCCGCCCACGGCGGAATTGCGCGAAAATCAAACTGATCAGGACACGCTTCCGCCCTATGAGGTTTTGGATCGCATCATCGAAGAATATGTCGAAAACGACCGCAGCTTCGCAGAAATCGTGAATAGTGGGTTGCCCGCGGATCTCGTGGCTAAGACCATTCGCATGATCGATCGCGCCGAGTACAAGCGCCGGCAGGCGGCGCCGGGCGTGAAAATCACCATGCGCAATTTCGGCAAGGACCGGCGCATGCCCATAACCAATGGGTTTAGGCCCGATGGGAAATGAACCATGGCGCGCCTTCGCATCACGAAAGACCACGTGCAGCTGCTCGAAATCGATCTTGAGCAGGAGACGTTGAACATTGGCCGCGGCGCGGAGAACGGCCTGCGGCTGGGGGATCTCACCGTGTCCCGCGTGCATGCACGCGTGTCGCGCACGCCAGAGGGCCGCTTTGCCATTGAAGACGCCGGCAGCACGAACGGGGTCTATCTCAAGGGCCAGCGCGTGGAACAGCGCACCACGCTGGCCGACGGCGACGTGATCACCGTGGGCGCGTATCAATTGGAATATGCCGATTCGAAAGAGCCGGCGTCGTTGCCCTCCGAAGTTGCACGCTTGACCAGCAAATTCTTCAAATATGAACCTCAGCCCTTGCCGCCAGGAGCCCGCACCTGCGTGTTGATCAACGAGGCAAACAATGCCGTGTTTACGCTCAATTCCGGCAAAGCCGTGATCGGCAACGAAGGCGAGGTCGATATTCGCGTGCCCGGCGACGCAGGCGTGCGCGCCTCGATCATGCAACAAGGCGAGGAATTCTACATCTGCAGCGAAACTGAAAGGCCGTGCGTGAGCGTGAACGGTACACCGGTGATGAACGCCGTGCTGGTTTTCAACGACCGCCTCGAGGTCGGCAGCCGGCGATTCATTTTTCGTGAAATTTGAACGAAGCGGACCATCAAGTTCAGTAAATTTCCACCTTGGATTACTAGACCAGCTGAGATCTGAAGCTCTTCGAGCAGCTTCAGAAGCCTCGCCCACAAAAGTAGAACTCCCACAGAAGGATAAGAGCCTTTTCGGTGGGATTTCATTTCAGTGGGCAAAGAACTTTCAGGTTTTTTGTTCTAACTTTGAAAAGCTAAGCGCCTAAAGCTTTCATGCCCCAAACGGATAAAAACTGCCCACGGCTGGTTACAACTCAGCGGATAAAACGCCCATCCTCCGCTGGCTTGTTTCCCAAGAGCTCGGGGCAGGTGCTATCCGTTGGCATGATGCTCTTGACGCTCGCCCTCCTGCTCCCCGCGCCAGTTGCTACTCTTTTGATCCAGCAAAGCGCCGGCGCAAAAGTCGCCGTGCGCGCACAAGATTCCATCAGCTATTTGGCTTTACGCCATTATGGCTTCTACAGCGACTCACTGCTTGCGATTCTGCAAAAGGCGAACCGGCATATTCAAGATTGGCAAAATCTCCCCGCCGGCACCACGCTGGATTTGCCGGCGCTTCCTGCTTCTGCGCCGCGCCTGGAAACGTTGCGCAGCTCCGCCGCACTGGCGGTGCTGACATTTTTCGAAGGCACGGTGCAATATCACCGCGGCACAAACCGGCAATATCAGCCGGCGGTGTTGAACTTGGTCCTGCGGCCCGGCGATGAAATTCTCACCAGCAAAGACAGCCGCGCGGAATTGGTGCTCGATCAGCGCAGCGTGCTGCGGCTGGAGGCCAGTTCGCGCTTGCGCCTCGTGCAGCTGGCGCGCGAGCAACAGAAGCAAGAGAGCTATCAAGGACTGTTGGAGCTCATGACCGGCTCGGTGTGGACGCGCCTGACCAAAATCATCGACCGCGCTCCCAAAGTCGATCTGCAGTTTCCCGCTGCGATCGCGGGCGTACAAGGCACCGCCTACCGCGCGCACGTAGCGGCGGACAGTACCACGAATGTGCGCGTCTATGAAGGCTCGGTCGAAGTGCGCAGCAAACCTGCGGGACCACCGCAACGCCTCGGACCGCCGCAGCAAGTGCCCGGGCCGCAACGCATTACGCTGGAAGCCTGGATCAAACTGGTGCGCGCGCAGCAGGAGATCAACATCGCCAAAAATGGCCGGCCGGGGGAGCCCCAGCCTTTCACGGATCAAGGCGCGGAGGCCGGTTGGGTGAGATGGAATCAGCTACGAGACCGGGATTTGAATGCCGGACGTTGACGCGCGCATGAGAAAACTCATCTGGCCTGCATATACGGGCGCCGCCCTCCTGCTGTTTTCGCTGTGGTTTCTGCGGCTCCTGCCCTTCTCTTCCTTCTTGCAACGCCTCGAGTACGCCCAACTCGACTGGATGTTCAAGCTGCGCGGCACGATCCCGCCGTCCGATCAGATTTGCATCGTCGCCATCGACGACGCCAGCCTGCAGCAAACGGGCGCGTGGCCGTGGCCGCGCCGCACGCTCGCCAGCTTGCTGCAGGGCGTGCTGGCGGCGCACCCTGCCGTAGTGATTGGCGATTTCATTCTGCCCAGGAAATCGGATGATCACGAAGGCACGGCGGAGCTGGCGCGGGCCATGCGCGAGTTTCGCCAGCAACAAAACCGCAGCGTGCTGCTGCCCTACTATTTCGGAAGCTTCACCGCTGCCGCGGATTCTGCCCTGCCCCTGCCTGAGCCCATCGCCGCGAGCGCTTTTGTTTTGTTCGATCATCCCGAGGCCCTGCGCGCTTTGCCGATTCCGCACGCGCTTGCCGTTTATCATTCTGACCTCGAGTTGCTGTCCGCCGGATCACCGGGCGGTCACATCAATGTGCTCCCGGATGAAATGGATGGTGACGACGCCGCACGCTGGGAAAATCACCTCGTGGGTTATGCCCGGGCCTATTTCCCTTCTTTGCCGATTCAAGCCGCCATGCATGCCCAGCGGCTCACGCGCGCACAAGTGCAGGTGAAAGCCGGGGCAAGCATTCAAGTGGGAAATCAGCTTGTGCCGATCGATGCGCAAGGCCGCGGCTGGATCAATTATTACGGGCCGCCCGGCGTGTTTCCCACCATTTCTGCAATGAAGGTTTTGCAAGGGCAGGAGACGGATAAACTGCGCGATAAAATCGTTTTCATCGGCGTCACCGCGGCCGGCACCCAGGATTTTTTGCAGACGCCGGTATCTGCGCGCATGCCGGGCGTGGAAAAGTTGGCGACCTCGACCTCGAACATTCTCGCGCAAGACATGCTTCTCCGCCCGCGCGCCGCAGGATGGATGGAACTGGCCGCTTTGCTCACTTTGATTCTGCTGGCCTCCTTCCTCGCCAAGAAATTTCGGCCTTTGCAGGTGGGATTGGCGCTGGCGGGCTTGTGCTTTCTGCTGGTAGCCGCAACCTTCTCGTTATTTGTGTTCGCCAGGATTTGGCTGCAAAGCGCGGGGCTTTTACTGGCGGTGATGGCGGCGACCGGTGGGTTATGTGTTTTGCGGCGGTTTTCGATGGCCGGCGAGCCTGCGCTCGAACTGGACGTAGCCGCAAAAATGCCGCGCCGTCTTGGCCGCTTCGAAATTACCGGCGTGCTCGGGGAAGGCGCCATGGGAAAAATTTTCGCTGGCTTCGATCCAGCAATCAACCGAAAAGTGGCGATCAAAACCATTCGCCCCCTGCCGGGACTGAGCCCCTCCGGCAACGCCAAAATGCGGCAGCGCTTTTTGCACGAGGCGCGGGCGGCCGGAGCGCTCAATCACCCGAACATCGTGACCATTTATCACGCCGACGAAGCCGGGCCATATTCTTATCTGGTGATGGAGTTGTTGGAGGGCAAAACGCTGGAGGAGATCATTCAAGCCGAAGCGCCATTGCCGCTCGGCCGTACGCTTGACATTCTGCTCCCCATTTGTGACGCGCTGCAGTATGCGCACCAGCACGGTGTGGTACATCGGGATCTTAAGCCTGCGAACGTCATGCTCACGCGTGGAGGTGCAGCCAAGCTCATGGATTTCGGCGTCGCGCATATCTTCTCGTCGAAGCTCACGCTGGCAGGCGCGCTTCTGGGCACGCCCAGCTACATGTCTCCCGAACAAATGCTGGGTGAGAAAGTCGACGGCCGCTCGGACATATTCGCACTGGGCATCGTCGCGTATGAAATGGCCACGCGTACACCTCCGTTTTTAGCCGATACCATGGCGGCCATTTCGCATCGCATCGTGTCCGGAGCTTTTGTGCCGCCGTCTGCGCTCAACACCAGGGTTCCACCGGCATTCGATGAGGTGATACAAAAGGCCCTGCAAAAAGACAAAACAGCGCGCTACCAAACCGCGATGGATTTTGCGATCGCGTTGGCGCAACTCATGCCCTCGGATTGAGGGGATTGCTCGCATTTCTGCAGGGGTGCGGGAAAAGAGACGGAAGAATTTGCTTGACCAGGTGTTCAGCCGGGCGCCTAAACCTTAACCTTGGCAAGCCTGGAGCGATCAAAAAATATATTGGCGGGCGTCGAAGTCCGGATCGCACTGCATCAATTTCCGCAACGCCGAAGCGGGGCGATCCAAGATCCGGATCCCCTGCGCTGGCTCGCCGGCATGCATCAATTCGATGCACAGCGCCAGCAGGGCCTCGTACCATGCCGACAGCGCGCGCACGGGCAAGCGCTCCAGCTCCCCTGCGATCTCGGCGGGCTCCATCGTCACCAGACCGCGCTGGCGCGCGGCTTGGTATTCGATCTGATTGAGAATTTTGTGGACGAGATTTTTCTTGACGGATTCTTCTTCGTGAAACACAGGAGCGGATTGCTGCCAATGGCGCATAATTTCAGTGGCCGTGGCGGAGATGAGTTTTTCCGGCGCCGGTCCGCGCTCTTCCATGAGATCGTCGTGTCGCCGCATAAGTGAGGTCCCTTAGATGCAAGTTTGTGAAGTGCTAGCGCTGCCGCGGCTAGGTTTCGGCGCGGCGGGACGCGATGGGAATCTCGTAATGCTTCAGCATGCGATAAATCGTCATGCGATGCACACCCGCGCGGCGGGCGACGCGGCTGATATTACCGTTGTACATCTTGAGAAGATCGACGAGATACTGGCGCTCGAATTGATGCAGCCATTTTTGCCGCGCTTCGCGCAAGGGCAAGCCCGCCGGTGTCTTGTGATTTTCATCTTGCAGCTTTGCCGCTGGCAGCGTGGCGTCTTGGCCGGCGTGCCGCACGGGCGCGGCCAGCAAATTGTCGATCACTTTGATCAATTCCGGCGCGCCAAAAGGCTTCTCCAAATACATGGCGAGGCCCAGCTCCAATAGCTCCTGCCGCCGGGAGAGATTTTCGCGCATCACGGTGAGCATGATCACGGGCAAATCGCGCACGGCGGCCAAATCGGGCTGCGTGAGCATTTCGCGATAAAGTGCGTAGCCGTCGCCGTCCGGCAGCACATAATCCAACAGCACCAAATCGACGTGCTGCGTGCGCAGATACTCCAAACCCGTGCCGCTGTCAAATGCGGAAAGCAAACGATAGCCGGCCGCAGTCATATAGTGCCTGCACAACTCGTGCAAGCTTTGATCGTCATCGATCAAAAGAATGGTCGTGCGCGCGGTGGCGCCATTGGTCGCCTCGAGCCGGAGCGGTGGGGCTGGTGGAATTGTTTCACTCATGCTGCAGGACTTTTCAAACAAGATGAAGTGCAATGTTCCCGTTTATTCGAGCTGTTTGAAACAGAGGTGTGCGAAGTAAGCCCCTTGTAACTTTTACAAATCTGATGCCAGAAACGGCGCATGACAAGCACAGGCAACAACTCTTCATTTGTCAGATAGTTATCACGAGAGAAATCGCCACAATTCTCTGCCGGTCTTTCTCAAAAAATGTTTCAACCTGAGGCAGATGTTCATTTCCTTGACAAAATCAGCCGGTGGTATTCTCAACGCAAATTGTCACACAGTTGTGGCAAATGTGATCCGCAACAATACTTATATTACTGCATATTGATACTGTCATAAACCAAGGAGACCCAACAGTGCCAGATCGTCTTATTCGTGTTGGCCATAGCCCGGATCCCGATGATGCCTTTATGTTTTACGGCCTTGCCGCGGAAAGAATCAAAATTCCGGGGGTGGCGATTGCACACGTCATGGCCGATATTCAGACGCTCAACGAACGCGCTTTGCACGCTGAATTGGAAGTGACTGCCATCTCTGCGCATGCCTTTCCCTACGTCGCTGAGAATTATTGGATCATGCGCACCGGTGCGAGCATGGGCGAAGGTTATGGTCCGATCATCGTTTCGAAAAAACATACGAGCATAAAGGAACTCGCGGGCAAGACCATTGGCACCCCGGGAAAATGGACCACGGCGAATCTCTTGCTCAAGATTTATGTAGATCACGTGCAAAATGTCGACATGCCCTTCGATCAGATCATCGCTGCCGTGCTGCAGGACCAAGTCGATGCCGGCCTCTTGATTCACGAGGGACAAATCAACTTTCAAGAATATGGCTTGAACAAATTGCTCGATTTCGGCGAGCTGTGGCGGGATGATACGAAAGGCCTGCCGCTGCCGCTGGGGTTGGACGTGGTGCGGAAGGATCTGGGAGAAGAACTGGCGCGCCGCTTGTCACAAGGCTTGCGTGACAGCATCACCTATGGCTACGCACACCAAGACGAGTCGATTCCGTACGCGCTGCAATTCGGCCGTGGCATCGACGCGCAGCTCGGGGCGAAATTCGTGAAGATGTACGTCAATGCCGTGACCATCGACATGGGTGAACGCGGAGAAGCGGCGCTCCATTTGCTTTTCGAAAAAGCTCTGGAAAGAAAACTGCTGCCGGCGAAGCCGGAGATCAGGCTGTATTGAGGTCAAGTGCCAACTGGGCAATTCCAAGATGGATTAATCGGACGCTTCCGGCTTCTCCCAGGCCCGCAGCGGCAGCGCGGCGAGCAGCGGCGGAATGCGTTGCAGGAGACGCTGCATCTCGTCGCGATGCGCCGTATAAATGGCCAGAGATTCCTGGGGCAGAGGGTCCGCCGAAGCCGGACGCAAACGCAGGGGATCGATCGGCCTGCCATTGAGGTACATGGTATAGTGCAAATGCGGGCCGGTGGCCAGGCCGGTGGCGCCAACATATCCCACCAATTCCCCCTGCTTCACTTCCTTGCCCACTTCCAAATTGCCGGCATAGCGCGAGAGATGGCCGTACAATGTCGTGAATTGGTTTTTGTGCGCGACGATAACACAGTTGCCGTAGCCGCCGTTCCAGCCGGTTTCCTTCACCACGCCGTCGGCGGTAGCCGTGACCGGCGTGCCGTGCGGCGCGGCAAAATCGACGCCAGTGTGGGCGCGCACCTTTTTGAGAATCGGATGCCGGCGGCCGTAGGAAAAGAACGACGAGATGCGGCGGTAATTCAGCGGCGATTTGAGAAACGTTTTTTGAAAGGAGCCGCCGTTGCGGTCGAAATAACCGCTGCGGCCCGTGCTGTCTTCGAAGAAGCAGGCAAAATAAGTGGTGTCGGCCTGCTCGTAGGTCGCGGCCAGAATGCGTCCGTAACGCACGAATTCGCGCTCGCCGTTTTCCTTCTCGATGAACAGCTTTTCGAACACCATGCGAAAACGATCGCCGCGCCTGGGATCGAGAAAGAAATCGAGATCCCATTGAAAAATGTCGGTGTACGCCATGAGCAACTCCGGCGATTCGTGCGCGGCCAGCACGGCTTCATACAGGGTGCTGTGCAGCTCACCCGAAACGGCGTAAGCCTCGCGCACGACTCGCAGCGAATCGAACCGGCTGTGGAAATCGCCGGAGTTTTCGCGCTGCACGCGCACCAAAACTTCCGGCGAGGCTTCGTAGGTCAGCTCATGCAGCGCGCCGGCGGAATCGACCAGCACTTGCAGCTCGTGGCCGGGCTTGAGGCGGCGCGGATCAAAGACGCGGCGCAGTGCTTCCAGGGCCGGCAAAACATCTCCCGGCTGCACCAGGCTGTTCGAGAGAATTTCTCCCAACGTTTGGCCGCGGGCAATGGTATGATTCACAACCAAAAAATCCATTCTCTGCACCGCCACAACAGAGTCTGCCGCGGCCATTTCCGCGGAATTCTGCTCCGGCAAGAATCCCGCTTCTCTATTGAAGAAATACAGCGCCGCGCTCACGAGCAGCAAAATGATGCGGCCGGCTATCGCGGTGCGGCGGAAAAGTTGCCGCATATTCCATCCCTCCGAGACAACGTGACGAAAAATAACTTCCTCCTGTGGGTTTGCTCCGTCATGCAAGAATTCAAAGAACAAAGCGAAGCTTCACGCTTCATATACTTTCAGAATCTCATATAACGTCGTGCGCTGCGCCGGGACAAAGCCGGATTCGCGAATCAATGCCACCACTTCTTCCGTGGAGGTTTTGTTGACAAAGTTGGCCGCGGCGTGCACATTCTCTTCAATCAACGTGCCGCCGAAGTCGTCCGCGCCAAAATGCAGCGCCACCTGCCCGATCTTCTTGCCCTCCGAAAACCACGAGGCTTGAATGTGCGGAAAGTTGTCGAGATACAGCCGCGCCAGCGCAATCATCTGCAAATAACGCGTGGGCGTGGCGTAAGTCGGAATGATTTTCTCCAGCGGGGTGTTGCCGGGCTTGAAGCTCCACGGAATGAAAGCGGTGAAGCCGCCGGTTTCATCCTGCACCTGGCGGATGCTGTCGAGATGAGCGATGATGTCTTCATCCGTGTCCAGGTGGCCATACATCATCGTCGCCGTGGTTTTGTAGCCGAGCCGGTGCGCCTCCCGCATCACCTCCAGCCAGTCTGCGGAACTGCCCTTTTTGTGGCTGATCTTCTTCTTCACACGATCGGTGAGAATCTCCGCGCCGCCGCCGGGAATGGTGTTGAGGCCGGCCAGTTGCAATTGCTGCAAGACCTCCCGCACGGACAAACCCGAGACTTCCGCCATGCCGCGAATCTCCGACGTGGAAAAAAAGTGCGGATGGATTTCGGGCACTTCCGCGCGCGTGCGCCGGATCATGTCGAGATAATATTCGAACGGCAGCTTGGGGTTGACCCCGCCCTGCAGCAGCACCGTGGTCACACCCATCTCGGCAAATTGCTTGAACTTCGCGATCATCTCGTCAACAGAGTAGGTGTAAGCCTCGGCCTCACCCTCATGGCGATAAAATGCGCAAAAAATGCAATCGATGTTGCAGACATTGGTGTAGTTGGGATTGGTGTCGATCACGAAAGTGACCATGGGTTTGGGATTCTTCGCGCGACGCACAGCGTCCGCGGCTGCGCCCAATTCCAACAATTCGCCTTCGTGCAAAAGTTGTAAGCCTTCCGTGGCCGACAAACGCTCGCCCGCGGCGGCTTTGTCATATAGATATTGCAGCGACATGCAGACCCTCACATCATTTGGATTTCTTGCTCAAAAAGCACAGATTTCACTTCCAAGGGAATAATGTCACTTCCCCGTCGTCAGCACGCCGTCCATCCTTTCCAATTCCGCGACGATCATGCCCAGATCGAATCCCTTGAGGTAGAGCTGGCTGGTGATGAGCACCGGAATTCGACGCGCGTCCGCGGTCATATGGACGATCACGCGCCCCCTTTGCTGAAAGAAAGCCGGCGTTTGCAAGAACGGCTCCACGACCAAGCATTCGAATTTTCCCGCCGGCGTCTTGATTTTTTCTTTGCGATGCACGATGATCTTGAGCGGATAGATCTTGCCATTATCGTAATTGTTGAACAGCACCGAGTCGCCCGGCGCGAGATTTTGCGTGCGCACAAAATACACCGCAGAGAGCACGTCCAATACGAAGGGTGGAATCTTGGTGGTGTCACGCTTGTCTTTTTTGGTCGTAATCGCAATGCCGCCGAGATGATCGAATTCCACCGCGCGCTCGTCACGAAAGCCGCCTTCGTGCTGCTGCTTTTCCATGCGCCAGCTAAAAATGCCGGCGACGTCGGTAAATGAACGGACCCGATCTTCGACGCGATAGAACCTCGAAAAGAGCGAATTCGTCCATGCTTCGGAGAGAAAATGATAACATGAGCGGCCGTTGATATCCACCGTTTCCGGGATCGACAAACGCGCTTTGCCGGCCACCAGCGCGCCGTAACGAATGTTATACTCCAAGCGCTCGCCCACGCGAAAGGCGCGGTTTTCCACTTCGCGAAATTTAAAGGCCTCGTGGTTCTGCGCGGTATCAGCGCTGTCGGCCTGGAGTGCCACGAATGCATGCCCCTCGCCGGCAGCGCGGGCCGCATGCTCTCTGATGCTTTCCTGGCCGTATGACAAAGAGCCGGCAGGCCACATCCAGGAGGCATGCCAGGCAGCGACGATCCTGATCACCGAAAAAGCTCTACGCATAAAAACAAAAGAATCCGGTTGAAATTCCTCACGGAGATGCCTGGCAGGTTGCTGAAAAACTCCTTAGCCTGCCAACTTTTCTTCCACTTTCTGAATTGCCGCCGCCACGGAAATATCAAACATGCATTGGCACACACGTTCGGACGATTTGCGGCAGCGAAAACACTCCTCCACTCGTGACATCAAAACATCGCTACGATGGCCATACGGTCCCCAGCGCTCCGGGCGGCAGGCCGTGATGGGTGGATAAAACGCCATAACCGGCGTTCCCATCATCACGGCAAGATGCAGCGGTCCCGTGCTGTTGCTTACAAACAACGCTGCCCGGCGCAGCAATCCGGCCAATTCCGTAAGCGTGAGGCGGCCCGAGAGATCGATTGGTTTCTGCTGCGCCTGCCGCCGGATGAGCTGCAGCAGAGGCATTTCACTCGCATTGCCGGTCAGAACGACTTGCAGATTGCGTTCCTGGCAGAGATAACCAGCCAGGGCGGCGAAAGACGCCGGCGGCCAGTCGCGCGCCGAGCCGCCGCTGCCGGGATGCAACACCACAATTTTTTCCGCGATCTCCAGTTCCGCCAGCCGGGTTCGGATTTGCGCTTCGTCCTGCGGTGAAAATCGATAATGAAACTCCACGTGCGCTGCGGTGAGGCCCAAGGGCCGGAGCAGTTGCAGATTGTACTCCGCCTCGTGCCGGCGCGCATCTTTGCGATGCTCATGGATACGATGCGTGAACAACATGCTGAACCAGCGATAGCCCGTGCCCAGCCGCATCGGAATGCCGGCGCGATAAAACGCCCAGGCGAGCTGCGGGCGCGGGAACAAAGCCAGCACGGCATCGAAGCGGTGGGCGCGCAACCGCTTCACCAGGTCTGGGACAGAGCCCTCCGCCTCGAAGTCCAGCACACCGTCCACGTGCGGGTGGATGCGCAAAATCTCGGCAGCATACGGCCGCGCCAGGAAGAACACTTCAGCGCCGGGAAAAGCCTGCTTCAGCGCCGTCGCGACCGGAGTGGAGAGAATCAAATCTCCCAAACGATCCGTACGCGACAGCAAAAACCGCCGCGGGCTCATGAAGGCGTGAGCGCCTGGTTTTCAATCATCTGCACCAGCGCCGGCAGGATGCGATCGAGCTCGTCCGCGATCGTTTGCGCGCAAGCGCGGTAAACCGCCAAATTCGCGCCAATGGGATCGTCGATTTCAGGATCTTCGGGCGGCTCCGGATTGGCGAATTGTTTCATCAAATAGACGTTTTCGCGGCGCGCGGGATGATGCCGGCGCAAGAAATCGACGTGCTCTTCCGTCATCCCCAAAATCACATCGGCGTTTTCGACCAGTTCCGCGCTCACGCCTTGGGAGCGATGTCCCGACAGCCGCCCCCCGAGCTCTTCAACGACGCGGATCGCATAATTCGTGGCCGGCATGCCATCAATGCCGAGCGTGCCGGCGGATTCCACCACGACGCGGCTATGCAAGTGTTCCGGGAGCTTGGCGCGCAACAAAGCCTCGGCCATGGGGCTGCGGCAGCTATTGCCGCTACATACAAAAAGCACATGAAATTTATGATCGCTGATCACGGGTTCCTCGCTTTGCTCACGCGCCTCAGGACTTCATCCACACCAATCTCTTTCATGCATGCGTGCGTGCGCAGCGGGCATTTTTGCGAACCATGCACACTGCAGGGCCGGCACGTCAGATCTTTCTCGATCACTTCATGGCCCTGGCCATACGGTGCAAAACCGAAGCGCGGCACCGTCGGTCCGAAGATCGTAAACACGCGGCATTGGGTGGCAGCGCCCAGATGCGTGGGCGCGCTATCGTTGCTGATCAGCAGCTCGCAGCGATCCAGCAGCGCCGCGGATTGGCGCAGCGTCAGCTTGCCCGCCGTGTTCTGGCAATGCGCACCCACGCGCTCCTGAATCTCCTGGCACAAGGCCGCATCTTCGCGCCCACCGATCAAAAATACCTCCGCCTCGCTTTCGGCGGTCAAACGGCGGGCGAGCTCGGCAAAACGATCTTCATCCCAACGTTTGGTGGCCCACACCGAGCCGGGTGCCAGCGCCATTCTTCGGCGCCGCGGTGAGACGTGCCTGACAAATGGTTCGAGCTGGGCCGCGTCATTTTCATCCCAGTAAACCGCAGGCTTGAGAGAACCGGGAATTTCGCCGAAGGGCCGCAGCAAATCCAAATTGCGGTCGACTTCATGCTTTTCGGCGTACGGGATGCGCGCCGTAAGCAGAAAAGCGCCGGCGCTGCGATCGAAACCGAGGCGCTGCGGAATTCTGGCCAGCCACACCAGCGCGGCGCTGCGCAAAGAGCGATGGGGCACAACGGCAAGCTCGAATTTCTCTTGGCGCAATGCCTGCGCGAGCTGCCACCACGCGCGCGCGCCTTTTTGCCGGGCGCGCTTGTCGTATATCCACACCCGCTGAATGTGCGGATTTTTCTCCAGCACATTCGCCGCGGCCGGAATCGCCATAAAATGCACCTCGCAGGGAGCCAGCAAATGATGCGCGGCTTCGGCCAGGGGCGTGGCCAAAATCACATCCCCAATGAAAGCGGTTTGCACAACCAGAATTTTTTTGTGCGACGCCGGCATCGTACACCTACAACCTACACGCCGTGCGCCCCTGAAGGGGCTACTACGAACGCCTCCTGGGGCGTCGTTTTCCAGCGACGGTGCATCCAAAACCAGTGATCGGGATGGCGCCGCACTTGTTTCTCCAACACCTCACTCCAGCGCTGCGTAATGTGCCGCAGCTTTTCATCTTCGCTCCAATGCGCCGGCAAATCATCAAAATACAATGCTTCGCTTTCCACCAGATGCCGGCCACCGGGCTGGCGCAAACTGGCCACGAACAAAATCGGCGCGCCGGTTTTGAGCACGAATGCCGCCGGGCCCTGCGCCGTAGCAGAGGGCCGGCCCATAAAATTGACAAAGACGCCGCTGCGGCCCGCGTCCTGGTCCGCGAGAATCGCGACGAATTTTTTTTGCCGCAGCGCTTTTAAGATGTCGCGCAAGGAATTCCGCGGGATGCTGTGCATGCTTGCCTTTTCGCGCGTGCGACGGATCAAGGCATCGACATAAGGGTTGTTCTGCGGCTGATAAAGAAACGCCATCGGGAAACGTCGCGCCACCATCGCTCCCATGTATTCCCAATTGCCAAAATGGCCGGTCATGCACACCGCCCCCTTCCCATCTCGCATAGCTTGCTCCCAGGTCGCGGCGTGCTCGGCGCCACGAAAGGCCACAGCCTCAGCCAGCTCTGATTCCGATATTTTGGGCAGGCGCAGATACTCCAGCATCATCATGCCGAAATTTTCATAATTGCGCCGGGCAATCGCCAAAATCTCTGCCTCGGATTTTTCGGGAAAAGCCTGGCGCAAATTATCCAGCGTAACGCTACGGCGGATGCGCAAAACGCCGAACGTGAACCTTCCCAACCCCGCACCGAGCGCGAGCATCACGTGCAACGGCAAAACCGCCACTGCCTGAATCAACAGCCACAAGCCGCCATATTCCAAAACGTGTTTGAGCTTTCGCATGGTGAACAAAAGACTCTACAAAAATTAAGGTAGATAAAGTAGCCAAAAAAGGAATGATTGTCAATTCGAAAGTCCGGAAGGAGAATCAGGAAGATGCCATGGTGAACAAAAAAACTTTTCTCTGCTCAAATAGTTCACAATGGAGCAGGCGGAAATTTCGTTTCTGGCTTCATTTCGTCTTGCCGGTCATGTGATTCCTCTTCATCTGCTTCCCATTCTGTTACTTTT
>JBIOXB010000156.1:0-9382 GCA_044869275.1 bacterium | reverse complement strand
AGTGTACGATTTGAATGGGCAGGAGATCAAGAAGTTAGTCGATGAATTCCAAACTGCGGGCCGCTACAAGATTCACTGGCAGGGCGTTGATTCGCGGGGAAACAAAGTTGCCTCGGGAGTTTATTATTACAGGATTAACACGATTCATGGCGCAAAGTTTGGGAAAATGATCCTGCTGGAGTGAATGCACAGCATGATGGAGACCTGATGATCGAACGCCATTCCCCTAACGCCGTTCCGCCTCCGGACAAGGAAATTGTATTCAAAAATACCGGCAAGCATGGATCTTGCGCTGTCCTCCCTCGCTCGGGACGATTTGTGCTTCTGGCAGCGAGCATGGTTTTGCTTTCTCCCCAACATAACCTGGCGCAAATTGGCCTGGGAGGATTCAGTGCGGTCATGACTGTTCCAACTGCCCGGATGCAACCGGATCGCATGCTGGCAATTGGCTTCGGATTTATTCCCCAACCTTATGCCCTCTATGCAGCCCCGTATTATGATAATCTTGCCTATTTTGCCAATATCGGTTTCCTGCCTTTCCTGGAGATCAGCTTGCGCGGCACGTTGGCGCTGAGGGACAGCCTGCAGGACATCGGCGACCGCATGGCAAGCGCGCGTCTTCAGCTTCTTGCTGAAACCCGCAAACGCCCGGCATTGGCCGTGGGCATTCATGATCTGATCGCGATTCAAGGGCGGGAAGGCTGGTGCAGTGCTCTCTATGCCGTGGTCACGAAGCAGGCGTCCTGGTCACGAGCATGGCGCATGGAAGCCTCGGTGGGGTACGGCGTGGACTGGCTGAAGGCGAGATCCCACGAATTCAACGGCCCATTTGGCGGCGCCAGTCTGGGCTACCGCCAATTTCTCTTCATCAAAGGGGAATACGACAGCCGGAAATTGAATTATGGCCTGACCCTGCAGGTAAAGAAACTTCTTGCCGCCACGCTGGTATTTCTCGACGTCAAGACCGTGGCTTATGGCGCGAATTTACAGAAGCAATTGTAATCTGATCGGCTCGCATAGATACTTTACTGCTCAGCTCTCCGAACTTAGGCCAAGCCGGGACCATTCCTTCCAAACTCAATATTGTCACCGTCTGGTGCTCTCCAAAATACAGTCGTGTTGCTTCAACTTCATAGCCCAAGTCATGAAATCGATATTTATCGTCATTTGCCTGTGCGCTCTTGCCGCGCCGGCGCGTGGCCAATTCTCTGGGCAGAATCGAGGGGCGGAAAAACTCGCGGCCGCACTCGTAGCCAGCGGCTTTGAAAACGTCGCCGTCGTGATCGTTGAGAGCAAAATGATCGTGACGTATGAGAACCGCATCTACCGCCACGACGCTCGCGCGGTCAAAGAAGCGCTAAGAATCGCCCTGCCATTCGCTCGAGGAGTGACCCATCTTGTCTTGATTCCGCAACACCGGAAGCTACCGCTCGTGGCCGTTACCATACCATTAGAGACGACACTTGCGCTGTCGCATGGGGCGGTGACATATGAAAACTCCGCCTCCACGGTGGCTCTTGCTGTGCACTCAGACTGGCAGAAGCTAGAAACCCTTCCTCGGGCTAATACTTCCTTGCGCAAGCTCGATCTCGTCATCTACCCCCAGGTGCATGCCGTGTTTGGTGATTATGCTGATCCCCTGAAATTCCAGATCAATGTGGCGCCGGAATTGGAGGTTTCGCTATGGCAAGGCATGTCACTGTCGGCGCAGCTCATCATTCCCTTGCACAACGAGTTGCAGCAAGCAAGTGATGGAGTGCGGCCCGGCGTACTGGCTCTGAACCAATTCCTGCGCCTGCCGCATCAGGCTTTGGCAGCGATCACGTTGGGCTACTTTACGCGGCAACGCTACGGCGTCGATCTGGAGGCAAAAAAATACTTGCGCAACGGAAAGTTTTCGATCGGGGGCAATCTCGGCTATACCGGCTATGCCTCTTATGGTGATGGTCAGTGGACCTACTCCTCGCTGGATTTATGGACGGCACTGGCAAACGCCGACTTCCGCTGGTCGCGCTTCGATCTGTTCGTGCGCGCCACTTATGGCAAGTTTCTCTATCAGGACAAAGGATGGCGCGGAGACGTGTGGCGGCAATTCGGGGAGGTGGAGATCGGCTTTTATGGCATCCACACCCAGGCTGGCACCAACCTCGGTTTTAATTTTTCGATTCCAATCTTCCCGCCCCGATATGCTAAAGCCGGAACGCTGCGCTTGCGGCCCGCAAGATATTTCCCATGGGAATACCGGTATTGGGGCGTTTGGGAGAGCGGATCCAGCGGCCTGCGGTATGATACTGGCCAGCGCCTCGACGATTTGATGAAAAGTTACCAGCCTGATTATATCACCAAAGAAGTGTTTCAGCAACAAAACTGAACGGGGCCACTTTCCTAAAGAGGCCCGCGGTGTTTTCGCCAAGGCACTCTACCCAATTTAAAGAAAGGAGCTGCAATATGCCACGGCCAAAAGAGTTTGCCAGAAGCATGCTCGGCGTAGTTTGTTTGAGCATGGCAACATGGTGGTGGGCGTGTGATTTTCAGAAAGTCGCGCCGTCGGACCCGCTCACCACCAAAGTATCCGAAGTTGTAGGGCGCGACAGCGGAATCGACAAGATTACCGGCATGCCAATCGCCACCATTCTCAAAAATCTCACCGAGTGCAGTACACTCGAGCAGGCGGAAATCGCCATCAAACTGCTGCTCGACAAAACCGGCGTTCGGCACCCAGCCTCACCACCGCCCGTACCGGGGTTAAAAAACAAATACGAGGTGTTCTATCTTTCGCAGGAGGCGTTGACGAAGCTTGCGGCCTGGCACCTCAGCTTTGTGACCGGAAAAGACGAGGTGAGCCTCGAAGGCAAAGTCTGGAAAGTCCGCCCGCTGAACGTGGGCGATTCCTTCGGCTGTATGGCCTCTCTTCACGAATACGTCAACCGTGAACTGGAGCTGAAGGTTGATCTGGACAAAGCGATGAAGAAGCTGAGCAAAGATGCTGAGAAAGCTTTGCGTGATCCCGAACCCGCAGAAAACGCCCTTTTGATTTCAATCATCGCCGAGGGCGCCACTATCCCTTCGAAAATCGAAGAGTACGACGCCAGCACGCTCCGTTCGCCGGTGCAACACTTTTTGCTGTCGCTGTGGCTCTTGGTCGAATACGGCGAACTGAAAGCCACACCGGCTCCGATCCTCAAAATGCAATTGTGCCTGCTTCGCTGCTATCCGGATTTGGTTGTGGATGTTTTGTTCTGCCGCTTCGAGCCCGATGCGCAGGCGGTAGAGGCTTGCGTGCACACCCACGCTGATGATTTCAAACAGTGCACCTATAGCTGCTTCCACGATCAAGGAGGCGGTGGCAGTCGATAAGCCGCGGTCACAAATTCTCACGCACAGCGTGCCGTGCTTTTCTGTCCACACAAAGTCGTGCGCCCAGCTCCGCATAAGCCGGAGCAGGGCGCACCTGATATTTCAACGCGGGTCAGGCGAAATGGCCTGATCGCAACAAAATCGCTTTTCTGAGTCGCATGCTATCGTGATCTTCAAATTTATGAAAACAGATTCCTGCCTCGAGCATAGTTACCATTCCAACGGCGCACACAGCGCCCCGCCTATTGAATCCCTTCCAGTGATTTGTGAACCTCCCGCCCGTTCCCGTGGTCTATCACCCATTGCACCTGCCTTGAGATGCAAGCTCCACTCTTTCTCAACGTCGCGGAAAATGACGATAATTTGAGCTTTCAAACCATTTCACATGCTTCGCCCTGGCCCACGGTATCCCCATTTCGCTTAAAAACGTCCCTTGTTCAAACGCCGCTCGTAAATACAGATCGAGATCGCGAATGCGGTTGAAATTGCCTTTGGTGTCCGGGGGAAACATCTCCCAATCTTCAACGCAGTCGATGAACTCCTGCGGCACGCTGACGATCTCGGGGCAGCTTTCGTGCATGGCATTGACCGCCAATGTCTGACTGCGCGCGATTTCGGGTGTGCACACAGGGGTGGTGTCGTCATAAATCGCGGACACCAAATCTTTGAATCCTTCGTAGCGCCATTTGTCGTGTACTTCATTGTCGAAGCGCTCAACAGCGCCACCGGCGTACTCGACAACGGTTTGGCCATTATCGCTCTCCCAAGCAACCGCACCTTTCTCACATACAATTTTCATCTGCGGGCCAAGCGGGCGTGAGTTCGCGTGCGTAAGCAGCGCATGGCAATTCACCCCTTCCTGGGTCGTGAATTTCATTTGCACCGTGTCGCAACTTTCAATAGGATTCGCCCGATAAAGCTCGGCGCGCAGCTCGGCCGGAGTATCGGCGTGTCTTGCTTGCGCCGAGGCGAGATAAAGCAAATTGAGCAAATAATGTGCGTGCGCATTGTTTGCCGGACTGTCCAAAACCCAATCGCCACCGAGGCGCATTTTTCCCGCCCATTCATTGCGGGCAAAATATTGCAGGCTGCGCGGCCAGCCGCAGAGCAGAGAAATGGACTGTACCCGCCCCAATTTTCCCGCGCGGATTCGCGCTTTGAGCTGCTGGATCGAGTGGCTATAAATATGCTGAAAACCCACGGCAATTTTTTTCCGCATGGTATTTCGAACTGCGATGAGCCTATCGACCTCTTGTACCGTGGCCGCCAACGGCTTCTCGCAATAAACGTGCAGGCCGGCTCGCAGAGCAGCACAGCTCACGGGCACATGTTGATGAATGCCGATGGGAATGCCAAGCACGTCGGCAAGGTCGACTCCTTGCGAAAAAAATTCATCGATACTGTCAAACAGCTTGACGCCTTGCGCCTGCATTGCCGTCACTCGTGCGGGATTTTTTTTCCGATCTTCCGCCAGCGCAACAACGCCGGTCAGTTGGCCCAGCCCTTGTTGCGCCAGCCAGTGGACGGCGTCTAAATGCACGAGTCCATAGCCTCCGAGCCCAACCACGGCGAAACGCAGAGGTTCCATATCATTTTCTTCTTCACTTGTTGAGGCAGCCAGACGTAAAAAACTATGCGAGCTTTTCGGATACAACAGAAGAAAGCTGCCAATTGCCCTTCAAGCAGCGCTGCAATATATTCCCCCACGTCAAAAACGCCAACAAAATTTTGCAAAAACTGCGCGCCGCAAGGATTGACCGAAACAGCAAATCTTTATCACCAAAGTAGCCAGGAATCATGCGGCGGGATTTGCTACTCAAACAAATGGTGAGACCGCCACAATCATCGCTATCAAGGAGCAGTCATGAATACCAGAGTAACCACCGAACAAATTCAGGCCTATCAACGCGACGGCTATTTGATTTTAGAAGACTTTTTTACCCCACGGGAAGTGGAAGAAGTGCGCGCGGCCGTGTCGGAAGCCGTGGGCCAAATGGGCAAACAAAAAATCGCCGGCGAGGGCAACAAAGATTTGGTCGAAGGCGAGACCTTCTACGACAAAGTCTTCGTGCAACGCCTGAATTTGTGGAAAATCAATCCCACCATCAAAAAATACTTTCTCAGTCCGGAGCTGGGCGAAATGTTGTGCCAGCTCACAGGCGCGCCGGGCATACGGGTTTGGCACGATCAAACTTTGCAGAAGCAGCCGTGGGCAAACCCAACGGCATGGCATCTGGATAATCCCTACTGGTCCTTCCACTCGCGCGACGCCATCTCGATTTGGGTTGCGCTCGATGACGCCACCCTGCAAAACGGCTGCATGTATTATTTGCCCGGCTCGCACAAGCTGGCGCGTTTCGATAACGTTGACATCGGCCAAAATATGGATGCCTTGTTCAAGTATTATCCCGAATTCAGAAACCTCGATCCGGTGGCTGCGGTCATGAAGCCCGGCATGGCAGGGTTGCACAACGGCTTGACCGCGCATGGCGCCGGAGCCAACATGACCCCGCGCTGGCGCCGCGCCATGACCTGCGCGTACATGCCAGAGGGCGCGATTTTCAACGGCATTCAGAATATTCTCTCGCAAGAACAAGTGGCCAAACTAAAGGTTGGCGAGGTGTTGCATGACGATAGCCAAAATCCTTTGCTTTGGCCGAAGAAATAAATCAAAGGTCGCTACTCTGCCGTGATGGCCTTTAATTGCGCGAAAAGCTTCTACTCTAAATGGTAGAGCAGTTTGAATCTTTGCAATAGAAGCAAAGCTTTTAACCGCGAAGACGCAAAGGGCGCGAAGAAGTTAACAGATCTTTCTTTGTATTCTTTGCGTTCTTCGCGTCTTCGCGGTTAGTTTTTATAGCATGAAGCATGGCCACTTTGGATCATTTAGAGATGAATTCTTTAACACACGAACGCCAATTCGATTTTCACAAGATTCAGGCTGTGTGAAAACTTGAGAATGCCGCACCCTGAGCTTGTCGAAGGGTGCTAAGTTCAAGAATCCGACTTCGACAAGCTCAGCCGGCGTTGAAACCAAGCGTTTTCACACAGCCTGATTCTTTCAGAATGACATGTGGTTTTGGTTATTTCTAACACGATCATTCACACCTTTCCATGCTCTACATTAAAAGCGTCTCCGGTCACTGGGAAAAATTCTGCGCGCAGATTTTGAATTTCCTCCAAGCAGATATTATTGCCATGCGCATCGCAGGCGAACAGGTGCGCGGCTTTCGCTCGCCGGATACGCCGGCTTTGTGGATTCGAGATCATTCGGACATGCTGCGCGGCGGGAAATACTTCGAGCCGGACGTACAGAGCGCGGTGAACTGTTTCGCCCACATGCAATCGACTCACGGCCGCATTTTCGACTACGTCACCATCTTTCCCGAAAAGAAACCTGGCGAGCGCGAGAATTGGGAAAAATGGGTGCGCGTGCCGGTCGAAGCCGACGTGGAATATCGCTTCGTGAAAGCGGCCTACCTTGCCTGGCAGGCGACCGGCGATCAACATTGGATGACGCAGCTGCTTCCGCAACTGGAGCGCGCGCTACAATACACGATGACGCCGCCCTGGCGTTGGGAGCAACAGCATCAGCTCGTGCAGCGGCCCTACACGATCGATACCTGGGATTTCGATTACACTGCCGGGCGCGCGGAGTGGCTCAACTTTCAAATTACGGATCAAACTTATTGGGGAATTTTTCATGGCGACAACAGCGGTTTCTATGAAGCCGTGCGCATGCTGGCAAGGCTTCATGATCTCGCGGGAAGCAAAAATAGCGCGGAGCGCTGGCGCGAAATCGCGGCGGGCGTGCGCACGCGTGCCAATGCCAAACTCTTCAATGGCCGTTTTTATACGCATTTCTACAAGGTCACACCGGTGACGATTGCCGGTGTTGACGAGGCCGAGCAATTGAGCATGAGCAATCCCATGGCCATCAATCGCGGACTGGCCACGCACGAGATCGCTGTTGCCATTATCAAAGAATATCAACGCCGGCATCAAACCACAAAAGCTTTTGCCCCGTGGTTCGGCATCGATCCCGCGTTTCCTGATGGCGTTTTCGGCGATGAAAAACTCGTGGCCGGCGCTTACATCAATGGCGGCATTTTTCCACTGTGCGGCGGCGAGCTGGCGCGCGCCGCGTTCGAGCACGGTTTCGAGCGCTATGGCTACGAAACGCTCGAGCGGTATCGCAAGATGATCGCCGCGCGAGGTGAAACTTATCTTTGGTATTTTCCCGACGGCACGCCTTCCTCGATAGAAACCAGCACCAGCCCTGACGCCATGCCCACGGATGGTTGGGGCTCCTCGGCCATGCTGTATGCCTTTGTCGAGGGCTTATGTGGCATTGAAGACTTGGAGCATTCTTATCGACACGTGCGCTGTTCTCCACGCTGGGTGGCAGCGGGTGAGGAAGAAGTCGAAGTGCAAGTGGGATACGCGGCTTCCGGCGCAAGCTTTGGATATCGCTATCAGCACGATCGCGCCGCGAGTCTGCTGCGGCTGCGCTTTGAAGCGCAGGAGGCGCAAGTCGATGTGCACGCCTTATTGCCGGAGAAGAATCAAGCTACAGCCGTGCGCTGGAATGGCGAATCCATGCCATTTGAGAATCGCAGGATCGAGAATAGCTCGTATGTTGATATCGCGGGGAGGATGACAAAACACGCTGAGGTGGAGATACATTACGTCCGTGGGACAAGATAGTTTGAGGTTTTTGATGAACCGAAGCCTGAAACCGTTGCGGGCTGTTGATTCTAAAAAATTTTCCCAACGGATGGAAACAACCCAACGGATCGAAGGCAGTCATCCGTTGGGTTGTTTCTATCCGTTGGCGTTTTTGATCTGTTTCGGACAGCTCCTCATCTTTCTCTCCCATCCGACCATGGCGCAAACTCAACCGAAGCTCTATGCCGGCCTGGCAAAATCCAAAGGCTACGTCGTAGGCTCCAAGCTGGCGGCCAGCGGCTTGCATCGCTGTGACGGAGATCAAGTGTGGACGCACTTGGGCTGGAGCATTCCACGCGTGAGCGCCATCTCATCTGATCCGCAAAATCCCGACATCATTTTTCTCGCGTGCGGCAATGGAGCAGCGCGCACGCGCGATGGCGGCATAACCTGGCGCATGACCACGGATTGGCGCGTGACTGAAGCGCAGGACATTGCCGTTGATCCCAACGCGCTGCAGCATGTCTACCTCGCCACGGCGTATGGCGTGTGGCGCACGCCAGATCGCGGGGAAACCTGGACAGAGTCAAACGTGGGTATTGCGAAAAAGTACACGCAAGCGCTCAAGGTCGATCGCACGCAAGCCGGGCGGGTGTTGATCGGAACCGAAGGTGGGGTTTATCTCTCCGCTGACGGCGCGACGAGCTGGTCTCGCGTTGGCCCCCAAGATGTGACGGTTCTTGATCTTGATCAAAGCCAGACCACCCCCTCCCTCTGGCTTGCCGCGACGCAAGATCAGGGCGTATTGCTTTCCCATGATCGTGGCGAAACCTGGCAAAAGCCCAAAGGCAACATTGCCAAAACTGCGATTTATGGCGTCGCGATTGATCCTTTCAATGCGCAAAACCTGGCCGCCGCAAGCTGGGACGTCGGGATGTTTGTCAGCATTGATGGCGGCAAATCATGGCAGCAGCGCAACGCGGGTTTGCCGGTGCGCCATTTGTATGAGACTGTGTTCGATGCCAATCGCGCCGGAAGATTGTGGGCTGCCACCTTCGAAGAAGGCGTGTTTTATTCCGATGATTTCGGAGGCACGTGGCGCGACGCAGGCATGCGCGGCGCGATCGTGTTTGATATGGTATTCATGCGAGGGAAATAAACCAACGCCAACGGGCCGAAGCGCCAAAAAAATCGCCCCAGCGGATTGCAGTGTTTTTTCCAGATATGTAGCTTGACTATGTCACATTTGAATTGACTTTTTTCAGCTTTTGTTGCATCAACTATAGCCGCCAATAGCTCGCTGCCTTCACCAAAAAGGCTGCGCGATGCGATCGTTTCGACTGCGGGTGTCAGATCT
>JBIOXB010000155.1:0-7341 GCA_044869275.1 bacterium | reverse complement strand
CAACACGCGTTTGACCACGGCGGCAGCGGTGCAATTGACTGATCCCTTCAATCTGACCAATCCGAATTTCACCCCGCAGGCAGGCTCGCCGGCTTTGAGCGGTGCGGATTTCACCAATCCGCGTTTGTCCGGCGGCTTCTTCACCGCCACTACTTTCCGCGGCGCCTTCGGCGATACCCGCTGGGACGGCGAGTGGGCGAATTACAATCCGCAGTTCAGTATTTACTCCATTTTGAGCGATGTCAAGATCAGAGAAAATACGGACGTCATTCCGGCGGCGTACATGCTCGACCAAAACTATCCCAATCCGTTCAATCCGAGCACGCAGATTCGCTACGGTTTGCCCAAGGCGGGCCACGTGAGACTGAAGATTTATGATCTCACCGGCCGCGAAATTGCGACGCTGGTGGATCAATTTCAACCTGCCGGCCAGTTCACGGTCACTTTCGAGGCCAGAGGATTGACGACGGGTATTTACTTCTATCGCTTGAGCGCCGCGAATTACAGCGAAGTGCGGCGTATGATGTTCGTAAAGTAGCACGGCGCAAAGCGCATGGCGCATAGCGAAGATGCCTGCTCTACACGCTTTGCTTTCATTACTCCTACTCGCGCTCTTGCTCGGAATTCAAGGATTAGGATTCAAGAGTGAGAGCGCGGGTGGGTGACGCGAGTGGGTCGCAAGCAATGAATCAAAAACGAGAACGAGGCGGAGTTATGAAAACGACGAAGAGCATGAGATTGAAGACGATCGTGGCGATCTTGCTCGCCACGTGCGCGGCTGTGTTTGCGCAAACCACCGGTCAAATTTCCGGCAAGGTGACCGATGCCAAAAACGGGGAGGCGCTGATTGGCGCCAACGTGATCCTGGTCGAGCTTTCGACCGGCGCAGCGGCAGACATGGACGGCAATTACAACATCCGTAATGTCCCGCCGGGTGCTTATGCTTTGCGTTTCACTTACGTGAGTTACACCACGAAAGTCGTGAATAACGTTACGGTCAAGCTCGGCGAAATCACGAAGCTCGATGTCATCTTGCAAGAAGAAGTGATTCAAGGCAAGGAAGTCGTGGTCGAAGCCACCGCGATCATGAGCTCGGAAAGCGCGGTGCTGCAACAACAACGCAAAGCGGCCACGATCGGAGACGCCGTAGCGGCCGACCAAATCCGTCGCACGCCGGACGCCACCACAGGTGATGCTTTGCGCCGCGTAACCGGCGTTGCAGTGGTGGACAACAAATTCGTTTACGTGCGCGGCACCAGCGAGCGCTACAGCAATACGCTGGTCAACGGCACGCAGCTTTCCAGCACGGAACCGGATAAAAAGGCCTACGCGTTCGATACCCTGCCTTCCAATCTTTTGGAGAACACGGTCATCTCGAAATCATTCACGCCCGATTTGCCCGGCAATTTCTCCGGCGGCTTGGTGCAGATCAACACCGTGGAATTTCCGGAAGAATTCAGCATTCGCTTGAGCGTATCCGGCGCTTACAATTCGATTTCGACTTCCTCCAGTTTTCAAGAGTATCAAGGCGGGAAGCATGATTATTGGGGTATTGACGACGGCACACGCGCGCTGCCGGCGACGATCAATGGCGAGAAAGTCATTTCCTCAAATTATTCCAGCAGCGAATTGCAAACCATCGGCCGTTCGTTCTCCAACATCTGGGCCCCGAGCGGGGACAAGGCGCCGCTGAATAGCAGCTATATGATTTCCATCGGCGACGGCACGGAGCTGTTTGGCAATAGGTTCGGCTATATTGGCGCATTCTCTTATCGCAACACCTATGAGCGCATCGAGTTGGAGCGCAATGACTTCAACGCCGACAACACCCCGCAGTATGAATTTGTGGGCGAACAGAACAGATTTTCCACGTTATGGGGCGGTCTGCTCAATTTGAGCTATAAATTGGGCGATTTTCACAAAGTCAGCTTCAAAAATCTTTACAATCGCGCCGGCGACGATGAAGTGATCACCTTTCTGGGAAACAATTATGACGCTGGCGCAGAGTGGCAGAATACCGGTTTGCGTTTTGTTTCGCGCGCAACCTATTCGGGCCAGCTCATTGGCGAGCACGCCTTCCCAGCACTGCATAGCTTGAGGTGGGACTGGCGTGCGTCGTATTCAACCTCTGATCGTGACGAGCCGGATTACCGCCGCACCATCTATTCACGCGAGATCGGCAGCTCCGCCCCATTTTTCGCCAACATTTCCTTCGTGCCTTCGCCAGCCAGCGGCGGGCGCTTTTATTCGAACATGAGTGACAAGATTGGCGGCTTGGCCTCGGATTTCACCGTCCAGTTCGGGAACGCCAAGTTCAAAACCGGCGGTTTGTACAATAAAAATGACCGCGAATTCTCCGCGCGCAACTTCGCCTTCAGAACCACAAGCCAAACCGATTTCAACATTCTCTACTCGGATTTGAGCACGCTGTTCGCCGAAGAGCACATCGGGCAGCGCGGCTTCGTCATCGACGAGATCACGAACAAATCGGATGCTTACGGCGCCAGCGAAAAACTATTCGCCGGTTATCTCATGTTCGATACGCCTTTCCAGGTTTGGAATAAAAGTCTGCGACTCATTGCCGGCGCGCGCGTGGAGGACAATAGCCAAAAGCTGGACTCATTCGATGCGCAAGACCGGGAAGTGCACGTGGATTTGCAAAACACCGACGTTCTTCCGGCGGTCAATTTGACTTACAACCTGAATCCTTCCACGAACGTACGTGCGGCGTTCAGCCAGACGGTTTCGCGGCCGGAATTCCGCGAGCTGGCGCCGTTTGGCTTTTATGATTTCACCACGGTAAGCGTAGTATATGGCAACCCCGCTCTGCGCCGCGCTCTGATCAGCAATTATGATCTGCGTCTTGAGATGTTTCCACGCACCGGTGAAATTCTGTCCGCCAGCGTGTTCTATAAAGATTTTACGGACGCGATAGAAGAAGTGATCGTGCCCACCACCGAGTTGACACGAAGCTTCGGCAATGCCGACAAAGCCAAAAATTACGGCTTCGAGCTGGAAGTAAGAAAGTCTCTGGATTTTGTCAACCGTGCGCTGGCGAATTTTTCTGCCACTGCCAACTACACCTGGATCAAATCCAGCGTGGACATCGCCGGCTCCAGCACCGCCATCGGCCGCAGCGGCCGTCGTTTGCAGGGCCAGTCGCCGTACACCATCAATCTTGGTTTGCTGTACACCGATTTAAGTTTTGGCACCTCGGTGAGCGTATTGTACAACCGCTTCGGCGAGCGCATCGCACAAGTTGGCTCGCTGTATGACGATGATATCTTTGAATTGCCGCGTGATTTGATCGACCTCACGATTTCGCAAAGCCTGGCGCACCGTTACGAGATCAAGGTGAGCGCCAAAGACATTCTGGGGCAGGAACAGGTATTCGAGGAAGGCGGAATGAAAGTGCGCGGTAACAAGCGCGGATCGACCTATACCGTCGGCTTGTCGATGAGGTTCTAAACCTCTGCTATTGGAACATCCCGGCTTCCGCCGGAAATTCGGCCATCACATTTATCATGCCTCGAAAGAGCCGGTCAGCGCAGTGTCGCTGCACCGGCTTTTTCTTTTGCTGGTCTATGTTCTTCGCCGGCACCAAGCTCAGCTTCGCCTCAAGATCGTCGGTGCCGCTGCTCGCCTGCCATGCATACTCCGGTTTGCCATATCCTTCGTACCAGGTTTTCTCGAAAAAGGCGCACCAATTCGCTTCGGGGTGGGGATTGTCAAGGGCCAAGTGGAAAATTCGCTGCTACGCATCGAGAATGAACGCCCCATACCGGCGCATACGTGCGCTGTGAGGGAATGTCGGCAGCGCGACAATCAACTTTGCCCAAAATCAACGCACCGTTGTCAGTGCCGGCGGCAAATGTTCCGACACTCTTGGGAGCCAACCGTGAATTTAGGATCACGCCACGGCGGCGCGATGACCAGCACGAATAAGATAAACAAGCCAACGATGCTGGCAATCACCACCAAACCGCCGGTGGTTACGACTCCCGTCGCCAGCCGGTCGATCAACTTGTGAAATTCACTACGATACTTGAACAAAGTCTTCAGGAATGGAGGAGGGAGAGGTTTTCGCCTTGGCAAGCGTTTGTTGTTCCAAATTCTAAGACTCTATGAGCATAAGCTTTAGCGGTGTCAAAAGGGGAGTGCGAAACCCAGCTTAAAGCGCGCAGGTCTCGCACTCCTTGGTCAGGGGGGTTAGCTACGACCCCCTTTCCTAATCACCGTGGTTACCGTCCGCAGGCTTTGCCTGAATATGACTTTGTCGACATATTGCGTTAGCGTTCGGACGGTTGTATTATTCAAGTTTCTTCACCTGTGCTGCTCAAAATTTGAAGAATATTGTAACCTCGCCGATGGTATTGGCGTCCCTGCCGGAAGCCTGATAACCTTCAATTCTCACGTTCGGCATGATGTTGATGTTTTTCTCCGGTGCGAAATCCAAACCCGCAATGATGAGCGAATTGCCGTCATCATCAATGTCAGTGTTCGGATCATAGAGGTCGTAACGGCCAAGCAGCTTGACCTTATCGGCCGCTTTTACTGCGCCGAAGATGGAAAAACCATTCTCGGTTCTGTCCTGGTTGTTGGCCAGCGCTTGATTGTTGATCTTTCGAAAAACTTCCACACCGCCGTGAAAACGCGGCTTTTGCAGGCCGGCAAAAAGCGCGAGCGTATTCTTGTCCTTGCCGTCGTTGCCGCCTTCGTAATCGAAATAGGGGACGAGAAAATACGCATTCTGAATTTTGATGGGCACATCGACATAGCCGCGCTTGTTTTTGTCGGTTTCGCCTCTTGTTCCGGACCCGTTCGCCGCCACAACGTGATAATTCAGCACCCCCGACTTGGTAAATTTGCCTTCCAGCGCAATACCCAAATCGGCTGAGGGCGCTATCCCACGCAAGTCCATGATGGTCTTCTCAATCGACCGATAGCCCCAAACTTCTTCTGACAAATAGAAGGTGGGAGTATTGAACAGGCCAAATGATACTTTGCCTTGGGGAATGAGATTGTTCCAACGCAGATAGGCGTGCTTCACATATGGCGTGAGAGGATCGTTCCTGCCGAAATCCGGGCTGTTCATTTCCAGCCGGAAGCGTACCGAGAATTTTTCCGACAAATCGCGATCATACGTAAAATAAGCGCGACGGAAGCGGAAACCGTTGCGGTTGAGAGCGGCCGTGGCGGAATCCGGATGCGAAAACTCGTAAGCATAATCCCCGAAGATGTAACCGCTAATCTTCCCTCCATCTTGTGCTGCAAGACTGGAACAGCCGAGCAAAAGCACTGCAATGGGCATAGCCCACCCTAAGGCGGTCTTAGCCTGCATAAACCCTCCTGACCTTTTTTACCTGACCAAGTTCAGTTGTTTGGGGAGACAACTGTACATCATCAGCAAATGTGCGCGCAGTGTTTGCTCCTCGCAAGTAGAGCAATCCGTGTAATGGGAATTTTAAGACAGTGTTAAGATTGGGTTAAGATCGGGAAGGTAGCAAGGAAGATTTAGTTGAGAAGCAGAGATAGCAAAGAGGAGAGAATGCAGGTGTTGATGTAGCTTAGAGCTTATCCGAAAACCCTGAGACATCATCCCGCAGGGATCTTGGTTGACTCGGGCACGGTGAGATCTCACACGGTGAGTAATAACAAATCCTTAAACTAACTTAACTTTACTTTTATCTTCACTTCATGCACGTATGTTATAACTGTTCCCAAAGCCAGTATCAATGTATTCTTCTTCAATCCCAAACCTATGATTGTAGAAGACATTCAGGATTCTCATTATGTTTGTATTATTTATAAAAGGAGGTGCAAAATGATCAGTAGGAACCGCTTGCTTCCAATTATTCTGATACTCGGACTTTCAGCGCCAATGTTCGCCGCGGGAGTGCCCGTTGCATTGACACAGGAGGATTGTGTGCTGGTTTTTCCAGGGGCGAATTCGTGTGAAAAAACCAGGGCAATAGCGTCGGGCATTGTGTATAGCGAGTCCTGGAGTAAAGGCTCGTGGGAAACAACGGAAGAATTTCTCGGCTACGTTTTCCTTAAATCCGTGGCGCACGAAGGCAAAACCCTCAGCATTCTGGTTGGGATGACTAAAGCAGGTGTTATTTCTAAAGTCGCGACAAAAGGCGTCGACGGCGTGGAGGAGAGATTCCTCGCGCAGTTTCATGGCATGACTGCGCAAGACAGTTTTGAAACTGCCCACACGCCCGAAGACCGCTTGTTTATTCCGGCTAAAATCAGGGTGCTGCGAGAGAATGTTTTACTCTCTGAAAAGATTGCACAGGGCGTAAGAGAAATCACTTTGTCTGCGCCCAAAGCGATAATGGGAGAACCTCATTCGCGGGCAGACCATCTGCCGGCCAAAAGCCCAATGCCACCGCAGAATTAAGCTGGGCGCCAAAGATCTCCCTCAAAGTGCAGGTCAATCTCAAAACGATCAAACCAGTCCAACGGCATCATAAAATCTCCAAAATCTCGGCGCGCTCGGCAAGCTGTCGTTTCGCGATCTCACCGGCCAGATCCAACACCTTGAACACACGCGAGTCGGTAATGCTGTAGATCATGCGCACGCCTTCCTTGTGCGCCACGACCAATCCGGCTTCGGCAAGCGCGAGCAGATGTCGCGAGAGATTCGATTGCTCCAGCCCGAGTTTAGGGCCAAGCTCGCAGTTGCAGATATCGTCATGGCGCAATGCTTCGAGAATGCGCAAACGATTCGGATGCGCCAGCGCCTTCAATACGGCGGCTTTGAAATCATAAGCGGTTATTGACATGGCCTCATCTCGTCAAAGTGTTAAACTTCCCCACAACGACCCGGCGGCAATAGACAGCACGACCACAGAGAGAATGTAAGCCATCGCCTGCTTCGCGCCCATGAGCTTGAAGAGCACCATCATGCTCGGAATGCTCAGCGCATTGCCGGTGAGAAACAGCGCCATCGCCGGCCCGCGGCCCATGCCGAGCTGCATGAGCTTTTGGATGATCGGCACCTCCGTGAGCGTGGCGAAATACATCAGTGCGCCGGAAACCGAGGCGATCGCGTTCGCAGTAAGCGAGTTGCCGCCAACCGTCGCCGTCACCCATCGTTTCGGCAGAATCTCGCTGACCACGCCGGCAAAGAAGATGCCGATGAAAAGATACGGCATAATCTTTTTGGACAGATCCCAGGTCTCGGCAAGCCAGCGGCGATTGTCTTCGGTGGCAAAATGTCGCAATGTCAGCCATAATAGTAAGACCAGCGCGAGACCAGCGATGAAATATTTCACCCCCATGGCAAGGCTGAGGCCGAAGACCACGAGGATAATGAGCTGCAACACAAAGAAAGCA
>JBIOXB010000154.1:0-45052 GCA_044869275.1 bacterium | reverse complement strand
GGGGTACTTCTCATCACACACCCCGGCACTGCACACGGTGATGATTTTTTGGTTTCAATGCACTTCGTGCTTTGGGGTACTTCTCATCCACAATCCAACTCTGCCGCCACTAAAAGGTGGCGGGTTTCAATGCACTTCGTGCTTTGGGGTACTTCTCATCTAAAAAAGGAGCTTTTATGGCATGTCCTTGCGGTGGGTTTCAATGCACTTCGTGCTTTGGGGTACTTCTCATCGTTTTTGTTGGCAATGAAAGTGTTGTTGTGGTGAAGTTTCAATGCACTTCGTGCTTTGGGGTACTTCTCATCTCCGTCCAAGCTTATTCTTCGGACACAAAGTTGAGTTTCAATGCACTTCGTGCTTTGGGGTACTTCTCATCATAGGCCCCTGTCTGGCCGTTATAAGGAGACATGAGTTTCAATGCACTTCGTGCTTTGGGGTACTTCTCATCGCAAAACATGTAACTGCTCAGGTGGAAGTAGCTATGTTTCAATGCACTTCGTGCTTTGGGGTACTTCTCATCGTACGCCCCCCAAGCGGTCCCCCAGGATTCGATTACGGGTTTCAATGCACTTCGTGCTTTGGGGTACTTCTCATCCAAAAAAGGCAGGTTTCGTGGCAACACGAACCTGGTTTCAATGCACTTCGTGCTTTGGGGTACTTCTCATCCATTGGCGAAACAACCTCGCGTGGCAGGAAGTACGTTTCAATGCACTTCGTGCTTTGGGGTACTTCTCATCAAATGTGGGCACGGGAAGAAGTCATCGCACAGATTTGTTTCAATGCACTTCGTGCTTTGGGGTACTTCTCATCCGGATGGTGGCGCACTCGAGAGGAAGCGGTTTCCTGTTTCAATGCACTTCGTGCTTTGGGGTACTTCTCATCCAATGGTATGGCTGGTGAGGACAGGGGTGGCCACCGTTTCAATGCACTTCGTGCTTTGGGGTACTTCTCATCCGGATGCACACGTCTGTGGCCCCGGGCACACACAAGTTTCAATGCACTTCGTGCTTTGGGGTACTTCTCATCGGATGCACACGGTCAAGGAGGAAAAATGTGGGCACGTTTCAATGCACTTCGTGCTTTGGGGTACTTCTCATCCGCGGTCAAATTCCGCCACTTTAATCCACTATTTCTATTAAGCCATTTTAAGGGCAGATGCAAAGCCCCGATTTTTTCCCCACTTAATTTTCTTAGGAAAGTGGAATTCATGGCGCAATTCACAAGTTTTCAATAGGTAATCGTTCTATCTGCCACAACCAGCTATTATTCATTCGTTTAATCACAATAATCATCATCTGCATGAATATGCAATTGTGGCTTACAGGTGCGCGAAAAATCAAAAGTTAATCTGCTTTCCTTATTTTTCATAATAGCTTGCAGCATGGTATCTTTACCGGTGGACCTGAAGTGACTAACCAAGAAATGAGTTAAGCCGTCTCTACCACTTTACTATCTTTAAATCAGAAGCTTAAGTCTCTCGGTTATGGTAGATCATTTCAAAAGATGTCAGTGTGTGTAAATTATCTACATCGAACAACTCACATATTATCAGAAGCATGGGATCATGGCCATGCAAAGCAAAGCATCATTTTTGTCAGCGGCATACAGGCTTTTCGTCTTGCGCCACTTTTTAATGATCTAATTTCAATGGGAATAGCATAATAAACTCGTCAATCAAACACAATAATTTTTTAAGTGGGCGCCATTTTTGACGAAAAATCAGACTCTGTAGTTATGCCACAGAGGTGAATATGCAGACGACAGGCGATAGACGATAGATGATAGATGATAGACGTGAATGGAATGAAACAATTTTTCTGTAAAGATGCAAGCAATGGAAATGATTTGTATCAAACAATACTCTGGTGGTGGAGGCGCGGAGCTGCGGGGGGGCGCGCGGGATGAGTATCCGGGCAGCTCCGCGCTGTTGCAGGCGTTTTGTGGCGTGCTTACGGCAGCAGGGGCCGCAGGACAATGGCCGCCAAAATAATCAAGACGGCCGAAGCCAGCCACAAACGCGGCAGGGTGAGCAACTTCGCCTCGGTTGCTCCGTCGGTATGCGGGTGGAACGGCAATACCGGCGCAGGTGGAGGCGCTGCTTCGCCGTCATCTTGCGACTGCGACAAAGCGGCGCGAAGGCGCCTGGTCAAGCGGGCGAGCTGGCGCTGACGCTGCGGCCAATCGACCAGGAGAACCAGGACGATGGCGGCAACGGCGAGAAGGATTTGAATAGTGCGACGCATGGGACCTCCGTGTTGGTTGTTGGTTGCTGGTTGACGATCGAAAATAGAGGATCGTAGATTGTGGATCGTGGATGGTAGATTGATTAAAAATGTGCGCTGTCCTTCAATCCACGAACTACAATCCACGATCTACTATCTACGATCCTCCATCCGCGAGCTTCAATACATGCCCATCGGATCCTTGGCGCGCCAGTCGTCGTCGAAGTTTTGTGCCGGCAGCGGCTTTTTTCCTGCCTCGGGCGAAGATGCTTCTGGCGGCGGGCCGGGAGGCACGCTCACAGCGCGCGCATAGGGCCGGAGAAAGAAGCGCAAGATTTCGGCCCACAGTCCGCCGAGGATCAAGCCAGCAGCAGCGGGCGCCAATATTCGCGGCAAAGAGGCGAGCAGTTGCTGGTAAAGCCCGTCCTGGCCGGGGTCTTGCGCGCGGCTCAACGCCGGCAGAATTTCCGCGAGACCCAAGCAGGCCCCGAGAATGCCGCAAATAAGCGTGAGACTGCCAATCATTTCAAGGGCGTCGTACAGGCGCTGCAGAAAGCCGTATTCGCGCAGAGAATAGGCATGGACTGGGGCCCGGAGCCATACAAACAAAAGAAAGCCGGTAGTGGCGGCCATAAACAGGGCAGCAAGCAGCATGAACGGCCACACGGGACCGAGGGCGGCGCGGGTGAAGTAGGTTGCGAGGGGCATGGTGGTTGGTGGTCGTTGGTTGTTAGTTGTTGGTTGCGGCAGGAGTGGCAGAGCGCAGAGGGCATAGCGCATAGCGATTCTAATTATTGCTGTTGTTGTCTCTGCGCCATGCGCTCTGCACTCTGCGCTCTGCCCACTGCGCTACGCCCTCTGCCCTATGCCCCTTCACGCAAACACCACGGGCGTATCCTGCTCCGCCACGCCGTCCGTGGCCTCAATACGGCGGCGGCAACTTTCGCACAACTGGTAGTAGCGCACGCGATCGCCTTCTTTGGTTTTGAGATGGGCGCGCACCATTTGTTTCATGGTTTTGAACTGCGCCGGAGTGAGCAAACACTCAAAGACGGAGTATTGCACGCCCAAGCCATAGGATTTAAGCCTTTTATGCAAACGCGTGCGGCGGCGGTCATCGCTGAGGTCGTAGGCGACGACGATGAAGGTTTTTCTGCTGGGCTCGTGTTTCATGCTTGATACTGGATGCTCGATGCTGGTCGATGATTGAGGATCGAAGATCGTGGATAGTGGATCGTAGAGTGTGACAGCGCGATTTTTAATCCACAATTCACGATTCACGATGTACAATCTACGATCTACGATCCACAATCAACGATCATCCCTCACACCTTCACCGCGACATACTGCTTTTGCTTGCCCAGCAACACGCGGATGAGCTGGCGTACCTGGCCTTCGAGCCCACCGATGGGATCGCCGGAATCGTGCCGGGCGAACCAGCTTTGAGATTGTTGCAGGCGCTGCTCAAACGCCGCAATGAATTTTTGCAGTGCGGGCTTAGCCATGCGACAGGCACCACCCTTTCTATCGAAATCGCCGGCCGCGATTTGCTTTTGGTTGACCAAATTCAGAACGACCGCGTCGACGAGAGTGGCACGCCATTCCTCGATCATGTCCGAGGCGAGCGCCGCGTGCCCGTGTTTGCGCTCGTGAAAAAATCCCAGATAGGGATCGAGTCCATGCATGTGCAGCAGGCCGGACATGCGCGAGTACAACAGGGTGTAACCCAGGCTGAGCATGGCATTGACCGGATCGGCCGGCGGATGAGGCTGGCGGCGCTGGAAAATCCACCCGGCGGGCAGCAGGCGCCGCAGCAGCTCAAAGTGCGCGGCGCTGGCTGCGCCTTCCAAACCCAGAAGATTTTCCAGGCCGGACGCGGCGTCCAGGCTGTCCTGAATTTTTGCCATCGTGGACAACTCCCTGGCGCCTTCGCGCTGGCGGCGCAGGCCGCGCCACAGGGCCATCATGTTTTGCACCTTCCCTTTGATAAACGCTTTGGCCAGGGACAATCGAAATGCGGGATCGAAAAACTTTTGAAACTGCGCCAGGCGCTGCTCGACGGATTTGCCTTCGCTCGCGGTGAAGCGGCCGTAAAAAGTGCCGTTGGGGGAGAGATAGGCAATGTCGATGCCGCGCTCCATAAGAAAGCGCACCGCGGGCTGGGTGACGTTGGCCGGCACCATGAGCACCACGCGCTCCACGTGCAGGGCCGGCACTTCCTGCACGATTTTGCCGTTGCGCCGCACTTGCAGGCGTTCGTTCGTCACGCCAAGCGTGGCACCGTATTCGTTGATGTAGAGGGAGGGCATGGTTGGTTGTCAGTTGTTAGTAGTCGGTTGTTAGTCGTAGATCGTTGGTCGTTAATCGTTGGCCGTTAGTTTCTGGTTGCTGGTTGAGAATCTCTAACAGAAGACGGATGATCGAGAATTGAGGATCGAGGATGGAAGATAGAAAAAGATGGCCAATCACGATTCTTCACAATCCTCCATCTTCCATTTTCCATCATCTATCTTCTATCCTCGATCTTCTATCATCGCTCTACGATCTGGCCCTACTCAGAGAAAGCCACTCTCCCAAATACTTGAATCCGCGGTTGAGATGATAGAGCCGGGTTTTGTCGCGATTAATGGGCATGTGCAGCGCGGCGAGCATGCGCGCGGCTGCCTCGAGCGCTTGTTCAGATTCCTGGCGGGTGCGCACAAAAATTGCAATGTCGTCGCCGTAACGCACGAAGCGCAAATCGAGGTGGCGCATGTCCTGGTCAAAATCATGCAGATAGATGTTGGCGAGCAAGGGCGAAAGCGGGCTGCCTTGCAGCAGTCCCTGCTGCGGCCGGCTCACCTGGCGCAAACCGCTGCGCGATTCGGTGACGACTGCCACGGCGAGAAATTGCTGGAGCAACTTGCGTACGGCGGAATCGCGCAGGTGGCGATACACCGCGCGCAGCAAGGGGCGATGGGGAATGCTGCCGAAGCAATCCTGCAAATCGATTTTGACCACCCAGGGCCGGCCGCTCCGCGCGTAATCGCGAGCCTGGGCCAGCGCGGTTTGCGGGGAGCGTCCGGTGCGATAGGCATGGCTGCAATCGTCAAAGCACGGCTCAAAGATCGGAATGAGAATTTGGACCAGCGCGCGCTGTACGATGCGGTCGATGAAAATGGGGATGCCCAGTGGCCGCGGCGGGCCGACTTCGCGTTTCATGAAAATGCGCTTCACCGCCTGCGGCGCGTATTTGAAATGCCGCAAATCGCTTTGCAATTTTTTAAGCAGCACAAAGGAACGGCTTTCAAAATGCGCGGCAGTCATGCCGTCCAAGCCGGGCGCTTCACTATGCCGGCGCACCGCACGCCAAGCCGCGAGCAGGTTTTGGTCGAGGCACATTTGCGCGTAAAGCGGATGCAGAAACAGAAATGCCATGGCGCATACGCTCCGTAGCCAGACACGATGAGGGTTTGTCATGGTGAAAGACGAGGTCGCGCGCGAGATCGAAATATTTCGCAGGCGAAAGGACCGCCACCGGGCGCGCAGAGCTAACGAAGAGCATGGAGAAGCAATTTAACTGGAAGGCCAAAGGGAAATGGAAACTAGATTGACTTGCAACGCTTGAAAAGAAGCAAAGAAATTCCAGGCTATGACAAAATCGCAAAGGATAGCCAAGAACAGCTCTGCGCAGTCTCCGCGTAATCTTTGCGTGAGGCATTCTTACTTTTAGGTTGCGGCTCGTTCGCGTTGTGCCATAAAGCACTCAAAGTCAGAATAAAATTCAGAAATTCTTTTCTCCAACGGATGAGAAGCGACCAAGGGATTCAGAATCCGTTGGACGTTTTTTAATCCGTTGGAGAGCATTTTGTCTAGAGCTACTCCGTATAGGTTTGGAGATATCCGCGCCTTTCTGCGTGATCCGCGGAGGCTTTTCTTGTTGCAAGCTTTAAGCATGACGCGGCTTGGGCGCGCGCGCTCTTTGACAACAGGGCTGGGCAAAGAAATAAGACCAGGCCATGCGCTCCGGACAGCCGCGGGCCTGGGCCAGGGCGGATTGCAGCACGGCAGCATGACGCGCCAGCGTAATTTTCAGGCGGCGTTCGCGGCCCTGTGCGCGCAACGCCGCCAACACCTGCAGGCAAAAGTGCCGTTCGTTCGCCGAAACGGGATTGACCATTGCGATCAAATCAGAGAGCGAAACTTCACTGCGATCACGGGTTTTGGCAGCAAGGCCCTGCGCCAGCCAGCGGCCGCGGAAAGCAATATGGCCGGCTGCCGCGCTGCCATGGGGCGGCAGAAGCAGCAGGTCGCGCCAGCGGCTGGATCGCAGCTCGCGCACCAGTTTGGCCGGTGTGTTCTGCGCAGAACGGCCCAGCAGCGTGACCGGCACTTCGACTTCCATGAGTCCCGCAGCGAGCAGGAGCTTTTCCCAAGCGCTCAAAACAGGTTGATCCTTCCCGCCAAAATGTGGCGCGAGAATTTCCTGTTGCCGGCGCGCGCAATAATCCGCCTCTTCGGCAGGTACTTCAAACGTTACCACGCCGGCGGGCAGGGATAAAGCCTGATATTCCGGCTCCGGCATGGCAAGCACCACGCGCCAGTGACGTTGGTTCTGCAAAGACAGGCGGCAAAAATCCGTTAGATTCAAAAAGCGGCTGCTACGATGCAGGAGCAGCAAAGTCGGGGTATTCCGCGGTGGGGCTTCCAGCAAGGCGACGTGGTGCGGCCAGTGATATTGCACGAGGCGTTCCGGTTCCTGGCGGCGGCTGAGCCGCGCAAAAGCCGTGAGCGTGCGCAGCGCCGCGCGTTCGGCAACAGGCGAGTATAGCAAGAGTAATGGTCCGCCCGTGGTTGCCAGTTTTTGCCACAATTCTTTGACCCATTTCCATAGCTCCAAGAGATCCATGACCTCAATTCCCCCAATCCACTCCGCCTCGAAACCAAAGACCTTAGTTCGAGCTTTCATGGTTTCACCTTTTTATGATTTTTCTCTGCATTTTCCGGCTTGGCTCCCCAGTGTAGAGCTGCCAAGCGGCCTTAAACTATTGTGCCCAGGCCAACGCCGCAAGCGACTCCCGATTTTCCCACGGGCTTGAGATGGAAAATCGGGCCCAGATGAGGAAGTTTCGATGCCCGCGCCTCCCGCGTTTTCTCTGCAGCCATAGAAAGTTGAAACGATGTCGAAATGGAACTCGAATTCATGTTCTTGGTCGGGTGCGGCGCGCTTTAGCCAGAAAAAGCCGGCAAGAGGCCGGCCCGGAGAGCGAGCCACGAGTGCATAACGGGCTACCGCCAGCGACTGGCAATAACCAGTGCGCTTGAAAGAAAGCAATGAAGCCCTTTGAATTCTCTTGAGAATTCTGCTTCAGGGCTTGAACCAGTATCATAGATAGACGGAATACATGAAGCGCTGAAACGCGCGCCGCAAATAGCCCAGCCTGGCATTGATGACTTTGTAATCCAAAGCCGGGAAGCGTTTGCGCAAAAACGAGCGCACAAATTTGGGCAGGTGTTTGGCGCGCGTCGACAACAGCCGGAAGACGAACCAATGGCCGGGAAAGTTCCGGGCTTTGCCCAAGCGGCGTCCCAAACACAGCAAAGCCGCGAGCAATTGCCGCATGCGGCTTTTGCCGCGCAGCGCGCGACCAAAGCTCGGCAAGAGCAGTTGCGCGCGAGAAAACTCTTCTTCCAAACGCGGATAGGGCGCGGGGTTCCACTCCTGCGGCGGCACCCGCAAGCTTTCAGGGGGCGCGCGCAAAGACACGCTCAGGTAACCACGGCGCGTGTCCCACTCCTCGGCATAACGATCCAGCCGTTCCAAACGGCGGAGGCGTTTACGGCGCTCGCGCCGCAAATCTGCGCGCCAATGACTCGCGATGGTGCGCAACACGCCTTCCAGTGAATTGTCGTTGAATGCCGGATCCTCCAGCGCGGCCACGTTGGCGCGCGCCCAAAACATCAGTCGCGTGGCGCACTCTTCAACAAACTCGGTGGGCGGCCCGAAGTAGAAGCAATAGTAAGCTCGTACGCGACTGCGCAGCCAGGGCCAGAATTCATGATTCGTATTCAATAAATTCCGCTTGACTTGGCGGTGATCTTGCGAAATCTTCGCCCATTGCAACAGCGGCTCGACGAAACGCCGGTCGGCAGAAGTGTGAGATAGCATGAGTGGGATCTCCTGAGCTTCATTTTGCAACAGGTGATGACAGGCAACACACAAGCACTTCCTTCCTCGCTTAGATGGCGCTTGTGTGAGAGGCCGAGCTGCGCGCACGGTGCGAGGCAGCGTGGGGTTAAGTCTCAAAGTTTTTTAGCGGCCTGCCTGGTTGTTGCAAAATGAGCCCGAGAGGTGCCATCTCAGCACCCCCAACACATATACACCATTCCGGCCATGCGCATCAAGAAGGGCAACTGCGAAAGGTATGGCCAGGATTGGTGCGAAGCTGCCTTACTACTCTGACAGACGCTGCAACGAAATCAAATCGAAGAATAGATGTGAGTTTTCGGATGGCGCAGACAACTTGAGTAAAAGAAAGTCGAGAAGAAAAAAGTATCGCCGAAAGCAGGAATGAATGCCATTCTTCTTTAAGAAATATAAACTTTCGTGAGGTTTACTTTATAAACTAAGGTGGAGGCAAAAAGTTCCAAGGAGGGAAGACAGGTGATAAAAAGCGGATAGACAAGAGGCAACTAACTACCAGCGACAATCGCGAGGTAACTTTCCCTTCAAGCTTGCTCTTTACCGTTTGCGACTTGCACCGCTTGCCCCATGCCCATGGTGGTATGCGACCCCACGCCGCTAAAGAAGGCAAATTTTGCCAAGACATGCAGGGCTTGTTTGTAATTTTCCGGCAGTGCCGGATGCAGCGCGAAACGCGCTTCGCCGAAAAAGCCGGTGCGCTGATATTTTTGCAGATCGACTTGCCCAGTTTCAACTCTAGCAGCGCTTACATGTATGCTTTGCACGAAGTGTTGCACGTCTTCCAACGGCAGGACAAAGGGACTTGCCATTTGCCACTTGTTGAGCAAATAACCAAAAACATAAGTCGGCACGGGCAAAGGCAGTGCTTGATTGTTTTCGATGAAACAGGTAGGTGAATGAAAGCGCAGGGTAACATGCGGCCGCAGAGGCTGTGCGCGGCCTTCTCGCTCGATCGCCTGCGCGAGCTGAGCAAAGGAGCTCACGGCAGCCCAGGGGTGCTGGTCGAGTTCGCAAAATACGGGGCCAGGCACTAGGCGGCGGTCATCGGGTTGGGGGCCGGCGTTTTGTTTCTCGACTGAAGCCAGCACACACTGCAAAAATGATTCTTCCAGCGTGGTAAGCCGAAACCACACCTTCGCGCCCGAATCCATGCGCATGCGCTCGCCCTGCAGTGTTAGCTCACCTTGCAGATTGGAAAGCGTGTAGGGCCGCGGATGATTGGCGTCGTGCAGCTGCCCCACCAATTCCGCGTGATCGCGTTCCAGCCAGCGCAGAAACGAGGCATGCAACACGCGCGCGGAGTAGCGCGGGATGGAGGTGGCTTGCGCGGCGGTCAGGGTGAAGACGATGGAGGCGAGGTTGGACATGGTTGGTCGTTGGTTGTTGGTTGTTGGTCGTTGGTCAGTGATCGTAAGTTATTCGTCGGTATCGGTGTCGTCATTGGGGAGTTATGGGCCGATCTGGTCTTTGGAGTTCCGGCGGATTTGGCTGCCCTCTTCGTACATTTCAAACTTGGGCAATTGTACCAGTGTCATTTTATGCACACTCACCGCCAGTTCGTGTGCCAGTTTCCATATTTTCAAATCGCGATGGCTTTGTGGATTGCTCCTATTTATGGCTTTCCCCCTTTTTGTTTTTGGTTGTTGGCTTTTGGTCGGTGGTCGTTTGTTGTTGGTCGTACCGCCCAACGACCACCGACTATCGACTATCGACCAACGACTATCGACTATCGACCAACGACTATCGACCAATTATATTCCCCTCCTCCGCTTCTTCAACCACTCCTCGCAATCGCGATGGATATGCACGCCGATCTCACCTTTACCCTGTTTGCGGTACAGCGGCGACTCGACGGCTTTCTCGATTTGTTCGACGATGAACTCCAGGCCGGCGATTTCGTCATCGAGATTCATGCGGTCGTTCTCGGCCATGAGGATGAGATGGTCGATACCACTATGGTACATCATGACTCGCAAGCGGATGCCTTCATTGGGCGCCGCGGCCATGGCCTTTTCGAGAAACTCCTTCTCGATTTCGAGTTGTTGTTTGTGGACTTCCGCTGCGTCGCGTTGAGCCATTTTGTCGAACAGTTCCGCTTCGTACTCCTGCCACAGCTCGACACGAATATAGTCTTTCTGCTCGCGTTCGTTTCTGGGCGAGAGCACGCCAAAGGTGCATTCCTCGATGGCGCAATCGATCCAGTCCACTTCCTTTGCTCTTTCGGATTCTCGAAATTGCTCCAACGCCTGCAGCGCTTCGGGATGATCGACATGCGCCAGGGTCATGGCGATTTTTTGCAGCTCATCTGTGGAGGTCTTCGGATCATTGAGTTTCGTGATCCACAGCTTGAGCTCGGCGGGAGTGTAGTCTGAATGCATGGTATTTCCTCCTTGATTTCCGGGAAGTCGGGCTGGTTGTTGGTTGTCAGTTGTCGATTGTCGGTTGTCAGTTGTCAGTTGTCGGTTGTGCGCATCCCATCTATTGCCCCGCGCCTACCGACCACTGACCATTGACCACTGACCACCGACCACCAACCAACGACCAGCCCGCCTTTCCCCCATTTTCACTGCCGTAGCCTGCGCGAAATCTTCATCGCAGGATAGTAAGTTGAGCGGTTTTCCGTTTTGATTTCCTGATAATGATAGACTATAGCCAAATCCACCGTCCCCCACACCGCGCCGAGTCCGAACGCCAGCGGCAGGGGCGTGGAAAGAAAAATATGCACCTGCGCGCCGCCAAGCTGATGTTTGATCGCATTCATCGTTGCGGTGAATTCCTGCACCAACTCGGACCATTCCTCGGGTTTATTGGGATCGAGAAACTTCACCTTGTCGCCGTAAGCCGGGTCATTGGTGACCACGAGCATGTCGGCGTCGAGGTTTTGCTCATCGAGATAGCGCGCGACATCTTGCAGCATGCGGCGGTTGATATCCACGAGAATGGCGACGTGTGGCCGGGTGATGGTGAGCGGTTCGCCGGGTGCTGGTTGCTCATCCTCGCGCCGCGTGATCAGATAAGTAATGAGCTGTGCGCCTTTCTTGACGACGGTGACGGCGGCTTTGCCGACGGCGTTCAGAATCGTACCGGCATTGACCAATGCTGATAATGCCGGATCGGCTTGCTGCAGGGCGGCGAGGGCGTCTTTGGCGAGGGGGAGGAGATTCATGGAGAATTCCTTAGTCATGCATTGAGTGTCTAGAATTTTGCAGGATTTAGTTGCAGACCTTTGCGACTCTTCACTTCTTCCACAGGCACTTCCAGCTCAAGTAAGAGTCCCTGTTTGCGTCCCGCTTCTCGGTTGTTCGCCATAAACCATTTGAAATTTTCACCATCCGGCAAGGGTTTTGAATCCAAACGAGGATAGTGAATGGCGAGATCGGCCGGCGGAGCATTTAGCAAGGCGCGCAAGTCAGCGATGTTGTCGAGTGCTTCGAACGCGGACTCCCAAGCACTGTCATTTTCTTCATGAATACTTTGAGCGCGATTCCATGCAAACCGTTCAACCATTGCACGTTTGAATGCCCGCAAATATCGTCGGCGTCCTTCGGCCAGTTCTCTCTGATATGGCGGTAGCAACCACGTATCTGCGGCATAGTGAGCTTTTGAATCGAGCAACTGTAATCCGGCACCCTGGCTATCATCGATCTGAATGCGTACACTGCCAAAGCCCAGTGGTTTCGCAAGGCCTAATCGTTGAATGCCACGGGTGTCCATTTCCAATGACCACAGCAAAGCGCCAAGCTCGACGGGCGCAAGATTTTCGAAGCGCACGGTGAAGGCGAATTCGGAACCTTTGTCGAGCGTGCCGTGCAGAGTACGGTTTTGATCGTCCTTGCCGTTATGTTCGGCATCGGTTGCGCGTGTGTATTCTTTTAAATCGAGCTTCGCGCCGAAATGGCGATAGAATTTGCGGCCGCGCAATACGTTGTCAGGATTGTCATAGCCCGCTTCCTTTGCACTGCGGTTCTTGCTTTGCCAACTTTTGTGAACGAGATAGAAGCGAGTGGTTGTGGGTTTCGGTGAAGACAGAATTGAAAGTAAAATTTCGTTCTTCACTTTATTTGGCTTTGTCGCGACTGCATGCGAAAAGCGTACACGACCGGCATAAGCGCCCTCTTGCCCGGTCTCGCCGCGTACCCAGCCGAAAGTGCGGCAGGCGGGACAAAGGGCTTCGGGGTTTGTGCAACGCTTCAATCGTTCATGCGGTAGCCGTTGTGCTATGCTATGTTCATACATCACCCGTGGCACAGAGACCGGCACGATGAACTTGACCTCCGGCGCTTGAGCAGAACCAGTGAGGCGGACATAGACCAGCTCACCGCCCTGCAGGGTTTTCTCCTCAATCCGGTAAACGAAACGGCTCGGGGCTGCTTCCATTTTTTTCTTTCCTGGCCAAGGCTCATGATCATGCCCCGGCCCGCGCTCTTCCCGACGTTCATCCACTTCCTTGGCATGCCGTTCCTGATAGTCATGAATCAATGCCTCATAGTCTTGTCGGACTTTATCTGGTAACTCGATTTCGCTCGGGCCGTTGTGGTTGTCTTTGGCGCGGAAGAAGAAGCGTTCGCTGTGTTTGGACTCGATGTTCTGGTTGTTGAGGCACAGCCAGCCCTTTTCAACGCGTTGCAAGCGAGGATCACGAATCTTTTTTCTCAGTGCGTTCTCGTCATTGCCGATTTCGACTACGTCCCAGAACTTAATTCTGGGATGAGGGTGGTCAGACTTCTGCAGCAGCGCAAAGCACTCTTTGCCGTGCTTAAGCCCGTCACCTTCCCTTTCCGCGCCTTTGGCTCTGCTGTTGCGAAATGCCAATGTACGCTCACGTAAATCATCCTTCATGGGATATCTTGGAACCTTCGTGGGATCGGGCTCTAACGTATTGCTGGGTTCAAGAGGCCAATAGCGATGAATCCACGCAGCATACTGCGGTTCTGAAACCTGTTCCCCGGAACGCAGCGGCGTAGTGCCGGTGAACAACTGGAGCCGCCATCTGTCGTTCTGTTCGTCATAATCCACACGCGCCGGCACCAATTTGGGTGCATCAGTGGCCTCCAGATGATAGCTCAGGCGCTTGTCTGTCAGGTTTGAGAAGCAGGAGTTCGTTGCCGCTTCAAATACATTGCGAATTGGCCCGCGTAAACTGGTGGCCGGGATGGCCTCCTCGCCGCTATATTTGAAGAAGTGATAGTGCTTGTGTTTTGGTTCGTCCTTGTCCTGCGTCACGTTCTCGGCGTCTGCGACAAACACAGGTGTCTCGGCAACAGCTTTGCAATGAATGATGCCGCTCAATCCCACCCAGCGGTCGTGCGGCGGTGGCGGGCAATGGCCGAGAAGCTGCACTTCAGGAGTATCTTGCGGCTCCAAAGCACGCGGCTGCAAATAACGCACGAAGTTGTAGGGGTTGAGGAAGCGGTGGTTATTTGTTGACGGCGCGACGGTGGAGCCAGTTTGAACTTGCTTCTGCGCAGACGGCTTTGTGGATTTTGCCTCGACTCCTGCACGAGCAACCCAGCTAGCGGTCGGTCCTTTGTCACCTTGCGTCACCTCGAATTCAACCTCGATTCCTTGTTGCAAATCTTCCCAGCGTGTGGGCTTGCGCACGACCTGAAGTTTGAAATGCAGTTCACCGCCATCTTCGGTGGCAATGAATCCGAACTTTTTTTCGAGGTTGATGAATTTGATTTTGCCGGTGGGCATGAGTGGCTCCTGAATTTAATTTATCGCACATACTTCCTGAATGTATTTTGCGTATTGTAATAGCGAATTAGCCATCTCATCAAGTTTGTTTCGATAATCTACTGAAATCGGCCTTGAATCTAAAACCTCATCAGGGTTGGGCGGCACCGATTTAGGATACCACGAAATTAATACAGGATCAATACGATTCTGATAAGAGATACCTTTTCTTTTTTCGTCGCCTGACATTTGCAATTGGTATTGACGACCTGCCAAACCCTTTCGATGGACAAATTCATGGCGCAAGGCAAAAAGTATTTGAACATCGGTGTAGCCATCTACGAGTTCATTTTTGCTTGTGAACCACCGATTGGGCCAATAAAACCTGGCAAACGGTTTCTTTCCCAAGATTGAATGGTAAAGTCTTTGAACTTGGCCATCATCTCTGAGATTTGGGAAGGCTTGGCACTCCACTGAGATGCAGTCGTCAATTTCGATGACATTAATCGAATTTTCCAACTTCAGCGAGATTCTCGATTTCTTCTGTAAATGTCTTTCCAACCTTGCAGGTTGAAAAACGATCTGCTCAATCAAAAAGTCCCGCAGAAAATTTTCGAATGCCGTGCAGTATGCGATAACTGACCGGCGACGTAGCTCTCGCGCCCAGATGAATGCCGTTTCCTCAGTTTTCGTAAATTTGCGTTCTAAGGCCTGTACTTTGCCTTGATATCCCAGAAGCAAATCTTGGTAAAATTCAATTCTTCGTTCACTTTCAATCAGAATCGAAGTGACATCTCGAGTTGGAATACTCTGTTCTTCAAGCAGCCGTTTTTGTTCTGACGCTTCGACTTCGACCTCAAGCCGCTCCCGCACGGCATCCTGCCAACGATGTTCGGCTTTATCTTGCTCGGTCAATAAATTGGGAAGCAACGCTCTGGCGCGTTGTTCAATTTTCCCGATGATTTCCGTGGAATCAACAAGTTCATCCAATGCTGCCATATACCTGTCCCGCGTCTCCGTTTTTCAGTCTTGTCAGCAGGAATCATGGAATTTCAGTCCCATCACGAGCAACCAGTGGTAAGCCTTTATCGTCAGCAGCAGGGCCCAGGGCGTATCCCAGATATCGATTGTTTCCCATGAACCATTCAAAGTTCTTGCCTTCCGGATCGGGCAGCCGATCCGTACGCGGATAATGGATCGGCAAATCTCGTGTGGATTCTCCCAAGACTGCACGTATATCTTGGATGTTCGGCAAAGACTCAAAATCGCTGGATTTATGGTATCTCGCGAGCATGGTCTGGAACTGTTCCACATACTCCGTCTGCCAATTTCTAACCGGCTTCCATCCGGAATTATCCAGAGATGAATATCGTATCTCAGGTGAAAGCACGGCGAGTTCGTCGATCTTGACTTTCACACTTCCGAAACCAAGCGGTTTGGCATAACCCAGCCGGTGAAAGCATTTATTGTCCATTTCCAACGCCCAAAGTAAGGCGCCCAATTCAAGGGAGGCAAGATTCTCGAAGCACACAGTAAACGTGAAACGAGCACCGGGCATAAGGGCGTCTCGAACCGTACGATTCTGGTCATCGCAGCGCCCTCCGGCACGATAATAGGACCCTTCACTCACTTTCTGATGGTGGCGATAAAATTTTCTGCCGCGTAAAAAATTGTCACCATCATAGCCTTGATTTACACTTTCACCTGTCCATTTTTCAGGAATGTTTCCGTCTTTGGATTTAAGATAGAACCGTATCGTCGTTGGTTTTGGTGAGGATAAAATTGCCAATGGCGTTGCTGGCAAGGTCCCGGAGCCTTGCAGCAAGGTAGCATGCGAAAATCTTACGCGTCCAGCATAAGCCACCCGTTTCTTTGAGTCGATCACCTCGCCGTCTTCGGCTTGATAAACCCAGCCAAAAACACGGCAGGCCGGACAAAGACACAGGTTTTCTTGGTCGTTGCAAGTAGCGAGGTTTTCATCGGGCAGCAGGTCTTTGATACGGCTTTTATAAGCCACCCGTGGAATCGAGACTGGTACGATAAATTCAACTTGATTCATGTCTTTCAACATGACGTAAACCAAGTCGCCGTCACTTAACTCTGTTTCGTGTTCATGCACAATAAACCGGCTGAAGCCAGGCTCCTTGCCATCTGGTTTCTCCGGATCTTTGCCATGATTGCGGCGTCTTTCGACGTGCTCACGATGGCGTTGTTGATAGTCACGAATCAGAACGCAATAGTCATCAATGACTCGTTCCTCTAATGAAACAGTTGCTGCACGCGGCAAGCCCGAACCTTGGAAAAAGAAACGCTCATCATGCTTGTTCTCAATGTTTTGGTTCGTGATACAGAGGAAACCCTCTGCCTGAAGTTCACCTGATTGTGGAGATCGAAGTTGTGGTTGCGTGTCGGCAATCTGTTCCACATTCCAAAAATCGAATTTATTTCGAGGATGTTTGATCAACTTGAGAAGGGCCCAACATTTCGTCTTGTGGCCCTTGCCACCAAGCGTAACGTCTTTTCGCGTTCCATAGAGAGGAGAACCTGGAATGTTCCGGCTTCTTTGCAGCATAGCACTCAGGTAGCGAGGAACCCAAGCAGCATATTGAGGCCCGTTTGGTCGACGCCCAACATTTAGGGATGTTGTGCCCGTTAGCAACCGCAGATTCCAGTTGCCGTTTCTATGTTCAACTTGCGCCGGCACGAGCTGCAAAGCATCCACTGGAGGCAAATGGTAACTTAATCGGGCGGCGCTTAATTTTGACATACAGGAATTTGTCGCTGCCTCAAACACGCTTCTTACCATGCCGCGCAAACTCGATCCTGGCAGGGCGTATTCGCCGTTCATCTTGAAAAACTCAAAGCTTTTGTGCTCTTCGCGTGGTTCGACGTTTTCAGAGTCTGATACGAACAATGGAGTGGCTGCTTCCAATGAGCAAACAATCCTCCCCGTAATTCCAATATATCGGTCATGTGGCGGAGGTATGCAATTGCCAAGTAGTTTTTTTGCCGCCATTGGCATCTCTTGTTCCGGCATGTCTTTCAAGCCGAGAGACAAGAGTTTTTCTGCCATTGTGCCAGTTGCTTTAGCGAGCCCCTTTGCAGAGTCAACAGGGGTAAGAAAACGAACGAAGTTATAAGGGTTCAGAAAACTGTAGGGACTCGATAACTCATCAGACCGGTTCTTTTTTGATTCAGTTTTCGGGTTTTCCATTGCTGTTACAGAGCCCGACGTGCCGAATAAGCGAACGCTCTTGGCCGCTGGCTTACCCTGCTTTCCAATGCCAAGAGTATATTCCACAGCTGTTCCGGCACGCAATCTATCTTGAGGAACCTCGGTCGCATCACTGATATGACAAAACAACTGATCTTCGCGCGCTTCCGTGCCTTCAGGCTGAATGAAGCCGTAGCCTTTTTCTTCTTTCCAAACAATGATTTTACCCTTAGGCATGGTTATTGTCCTCGCTGTTCTCAGATTTCGGCAACACTTCTATCAAATCTTTCAACCACACAAACGCCGGCTGGCCGTTGTGCCAGTAAACATCATAGATGATTTTCATGCGTTGCTTTTGCGCAGTCTTGTTTTCTAGATTATCAACAGGATAGAACAAATCTTTTGCCCCGACGCGATCTTCGCGCCAGAACACCCCGCCATTCTTCGGCACAATACGCTCGCCCCAGAGCAAAGAATCAACGCCTTTTTGGCGGCGCAATGCAGTGACCCGTTCCTTCTCCGGCAGTTTTTTTTGCTCACCCCAATAGCTGCAACGATTTTTGAGGTTTGGGGTCTTGGTTTTGCGTTCACCAATAAAATGCCAATATAACCAATCGCAGTCGCGGCGCAGCGAAAGATCACCGCCCTCGCCGAAAAAACGCGCGCGCATGAGCTCGTTGTACGCGGTCTCTGTCGTGAGGACCTTACTCGTATAATCCATGTCGATACTACCGACCGTCTCTAAGATCGCTCGCGTCATGCCGCAATTCTCCGGCTGCCAAGTTTCGACAAACTTGCGGAGCTTGTCACTCACCGATTGCTCGATCTCGGGGTCAAGTGTTTCATCGGCAAAGATCGATTCTTTTGATGCGCTCAAATCGAACACGCCACCGACGATGACGATATTATCTTCCGTGGCTTTATCTTTCTCAGCCTTGACCATCTGTTGGATAATCGCTTTGAAATCGATGGCTTTGGTTTGATCACCCATGGTTAAACCTCGGTTTGAAATTCAAGGGATAATACGCAATATGAGTAATGCCTCACTTACGGAGAAAACGTAGCGCAGGCGTCCCCGCCTGCGCTACGACCGTCGTCGATAAAATACTCACGCGCTCTCCGCAAGCGGATTGACCGGATACAACTCATGCAAGCGTCCAAAGTACGTGTCGCTCACCGGCGCTGGCGGTTTCATTTCGGGTTTGCTGCGGTCAAAATCTTCAACCTGTTTGTTGAAAGCAGCTATCCAATCTTCCAAAAGCACCTTGTGCGCTGTGAATGACGATGCCTCAAAAGGCAACACGGCATATAACGACTGCCGGTCTTTGGGCGCAGTTGCGGCTAGTGCTTCCTTTCTGGCTTGTCGTGCTTGATCAGTCTCTTTGTCTTTTCTCGCAAGCGGAATATCCTCCGCGGTGATAAAGCCAAGCTGTACGTCGAAGTTTTCTGCCTTTGCCAAGCCATAGCCTTTTGCCGCGCCGAAGCCGAAAGTCACCAGCTCATCGCGCAAATCGCGTAGCACGAGCGTGAGCCAGCCCAATTCCCAGTCCGCGGGATTTTCGAGATGCAGGCAGACGCGGAAGCGCGGCGCGAATAGACCGAGTGCATCGAACTTCGCGCCGTCGAGGCCACCGCCGGTGAAGCGGTCGATGGCAAGGAAATCCTGCGGTTTGTAAGGCAATCGCTTTGGGGGATTATCTTGAATCATGCGCGCATCGTGAATCGCGAAACGGCTGCCGCGGCGTGTGCTGCCAAACAGCCAACAGGCGAGGCAGAGGTGTTTATCGGTTGCTTCTTGATGCGTTGTCAACGTCGAATCAGGGTGGTCTGCAAGCAGCCTATCACAATTCGCGAGCGCTTTCTGCCAATTCGATTGCGTGGGATTGCATGCCGGACAATGATGGAGAAAATACTCTTGCTGATTATCTTTGCCCCAAGCCAGATGTGTCGCCAGCGTGCGCGCAATGCGCTCGGCATGAGAGCGCAACACGCCGCGCAAGCCTGCGCCGGATAGCACGGGTTGCGCCCGCCATTTGTCATCGCGGTTTGGTGGCGGCAATTTTTCTAATAAGGGCGCATGGTCATAACCAATCAAACCTGCCAACGTGGCGTCGTGCATGAGAAACGGGCCTTGGAATTGCAGGTCGAAATTGACCGTGACCCAGCTTTGGGCAACGGAGTCGATCACGCTTTGTTTGCCCTCAGACTTAATCTGGTGTTGTGGGATCGCCTGAGTTTCTACATTCTTCAAATTGGTCTCCAACCATTTTGCATCTGCCGCACCTGCTTCCCACGGCTTCTTGGATTTGAGAAACTTGATGAGATGATCTTGCAGATCAATCGTGCTGCATTGCAGTCCTTTCAAAATGAAAACGCCGAGCCCTCGCGCTGTTCTGCCGCCGAGCCGCACGCGTCCGGACTGCCATTCAGCCAAAGCCGCTGCCAGCAACATGATATCTTGCTCAGAGGATTTTTGCACCTCTATGCGCAGATCGAAACTTGCTCCTACGGGCAAAACTTCGAGATCAAATTTGGCAGCGCCAGCGTTGGCGGAAGCGCCGCTTTCGCGGTCGATGCCCACGCCATCGCGCACGAGCGCGCACGCTTGGTCTTTAGCCAAAGTCGCGTCGTAAATCCACAAACGAGAAGCGTGTGTCTTTGCGCTTTGCACGTTTTCTTCCGTGCCGGGATGAAGATCGCCGAACAAATGGCAAACCGGGCACGCGCAGGGTTCGATTTCCTTTTTGCCGTTATCGAGCGCTACACAGAATGGGTTTTGAATATCGAGATTCATTCTCGGTGCGAGCCTTGTTGCAGTACTGCGCAGCGCGCCCGCGAGGGCCGTGCCGGGCAGAACGATTCGTCCCTGCGCGTCGTGGCGCATCGGCGCATCGGTAGTCTCTCCGCCTTTTCCGCTGCCAATGTGCAAAGCCGTGGTAAATTCGATTTGACCAGTGATGGCGATATATTGCTTCATCGTTTTTCTCCTTGATCTTTAAGCGCTTCCTCAGCGATGCGCTCGGCAAGCAACTCGATGCCGATTGCCGACAGGCGTTTATCTATTTCTTGCGAGCCGGTGACCATTGCGATGTGGCTTGCGAGCCGATTCAAAGCGGTGTCAATCAACTCAACGCCTTTGCCGCCCTTCTTTTTGAACCAATTGCTCTCGTTCTTCGGCAAGCCACCGTCGAGATTATCACGCTCGCCCAACTTGGTGAGCCGCTCTTGCAGCACTGCGATTCCAGTGTACTTCTCGGCGCGAAAGAGACGCGCCACTGCACCAAACTTCGAGCCGTGGCACGCTTCGAGGTTTAATTCATCGAGAATCTCATTCCAGTCTTTTCGAAATCTTGGCTCAAAGGAAAAGCCGGTCTTTTGTGCGTCATCTCGCAGTTGCAATGCTTGCGGCAAAGGGAACCACCAATCCTTTAATATCGCGGCATTTTCATACAACGGGTGATTGAATGCGATCCCGCCGAAGCCTTCATTGCGGCGCACGCCAACACCTTCAACTTCGAGTTTGTTCAAACGCCAGTGCAGAGCGTGCAGCGCGGCGTCCGGCGAGGCTTCGTTATTCCCAGTCTGTTGCGCCCAAAGAGCTTTGAGCTTTTCGATTTCCCGTGAGCGTATTTGAATTTTGCAGGAAGACCCGGCGGCAATGGCAACATCGCGCCAGCGCGGCAAACCGAGATGGGCATTGAAGGAATCAACCTCGCGCGCCGCCACGAATTGTTCGACGATGGTCACTTCTATGCCCAATTCTTTTCTGAGCGACGCCTCCTCGAACCCCGTATAAAATCTTCCCCAACAATCGGGGATGATGGCGTCGCTCAACAAAGTGAGCACGAGCGTTTCGTTGTCATTTGCGCTGGATACACGCGTTACGAGTGGCCGGCCGATCCATAATGGCGGGCTGTCTGCGCTTTTGGGCTTTACAAGCACTGCGGTTGCACGGCCATAACCGCGGCGCGAAGCTTTCCCCAAACTAAGCGAAAAAGCTTTGTCCAACTCCAGCAAACCGGCAAAATCTTTGAGCAGAGACCAGAGGTTTTCATCGTCGCAAACAATCTCACCAATGAAGTATTGCCCGCTTTCCAGCGGCTGGTAGGCAAACAGGTTCGTCTCCTCCACTCGCTCGGTATTGGGATTGATGGTGTTGTGCATTTCCAAACCGTTGCGGATACGCATGTTTTTCAATTCGCCGGTTTTTGAGATATAGAGAAACTCCTCCATAGGCTCAAGAGCTTCACCGCACCGCAAACATTCGGCCTCGCTCAGTGATGAGCCTCTGCGCAAATGCCAGATCACGTCGGCGTCGGTTTCATCGAGGCCGCAATGCAATTTGCAGGTGTGAAAATCTCGCGGCGCCGGAAATGCCGGACGGATATTGGTGCCGTCTTGAAGGGCGGGATAAAGCGGAGTGAAGCATAGCTTACCTGAAAAGAACAATTCCCAAAACAGAGTGCGAAGGTCGTCATCGAAGCCGCCCCATTTTGCCGCGGCCTTTTGAGCAAAAGCGCCGCGAACCACGGTTCCTGGAATGGAACGCAAACCTTCAAACTCGTTGCCGGATTCGGCACGCCGGGCTACGAGAATAGGCTCATCAGCGCGCACGATCAAGCGCAAGCGCAATGCCGTTCCCGAAGCCGCTTGACGATGCGGTTTAACGATGTTCGACTTCTCCTCATCTTCATCGTTCGTTGTCGGCTTTCCCTCAATCCAAATGGATTGGAAATCATCGAGCCAGGCGTCGTTGTTTGCGGGTTTGCCTTTCGCTTCAATGAGGGTGAAAAGACATTCGCCGCGTCCGCGCCGGCGCGCGCCGCCGAAATTGCGCACCATGCGCGCTGCAGCCACGATCAAAGCAGCCTGCGCGTTCTCATGTTCATTTTGCGTAGCGCTGGTGACGGTGAATTCAAAAATCAACCGGCTATCGCCTTCTTCCTGGCTGAACAACTTGCGCGCTTCAGCTCGACGGGTGCGAGGGTCAATGCGCACGCGCATCACCTCTTGCGCTCCCCATTCTGCCATAACACCCTGCCCCGTGTCAGGCGCATTCAAACCTGAAGGCCGCGCCGAGGAAACCGACCACGCTTTGAAAGATTTGGGCGAGCCAAAAATTTTGCACACCGGACAGAACTTGGTTTCAAGCAATTTCTCAAATTGGCCGCAGTATTCCGGCGGCTCTTTGCCTTCTATTTTCTCAGGTAATCCGGAAGCTTGACAATTGCACGTGACGTTCTTGAGCGCGCCGGTGAGAATCAGCCGGCGCATGCCGTCGCGCAAGAGCGCAGCGACGGTCGTTCCTCGGAGAGCGGGCAAACCGTCAGCATCACGAAACAAGGCCGAATCCACCTCTTCGCTGCGATGGCCGGAGCTCAGGTGATAATCCGAGGACAACTCGAGTTGAAATTTTAATGAGAAGTTCATTCTTTCCCTCACTGATATTTTTCAAAGGGCCTATCGAGTGCGTAACAATAATCCCACATCCTCAGCAAATCTGGCAGGGCATGGGCGTCATGGGGTTCGGTGCTGCGCTTTGATGTTTTCTTCCAATGCCCGTTTTTGCCGTTCGCCTCGCCATCGCCAAGCTCGATGAGCGCTTTTTTGACCTTTCCGGCTAGGCCGCTGCTTTCGGGTTGCGTTGCATCGTCATAATCCATGCGAGCTATGCGCTGAAGCAAGCGCTCCAAGCTTTTGTTCCAATGCGCGAGGGATTGGTCGTCGCTTGTGGGTAATTTTTCTCGAGAATACAACCGGCGCAACTGCGCCAGGCGTTTGTGCGGGAGATCATTCAAGAGCCAGCGTGTTTCGATAAGCTGCTTGATGAAAATGCCGGAATCAGTACTGGCGCCATCTGCCCAAAACGGCCGCAGGCTCGAATGATAAAGCTGCTTTGCCTCGCCACTGGCATCATTCGCGTTTCGCCTTTCACTGCTCAAAATCACGTCGACGTCGATAACCGAGCGTTTCTGTTCATCATGAAGCTTTGCCATTTTCTTTGCGCGCTTGAGCAGCTCGTGACCGTGATGGTGCGCGAGCTTGTAGGGATAATTGCTCTTGCAAATCACCACGACGGCAGAGAGAGTCGGCTTGTCTGAGATGTTCAAACCCTGCAGCACAACGGCCATCTGCTTTTGGTATTCTTCTATGAACAATCGCGTAAAATCCACCGCATAAGGCGCGGGCAGAAGCGCAAAAATGTCATCGCCGCCAAGGATGAGCGGCACGACTGGAAGAACATCTTTGAGCGGCAACTTATCGGGAGCGAGTTTTCCCTTGCGTTTAATTTTGATCTCTCTGTTGTTGCCCGCAATTTCGTTCGTGCATTGTTTGAGCAAGCCCATTGGGTGGGCGAGCGCCTCTTGCACGACTTCTGGCAATTGCTTAGAAAGCATTCTGAGGTCGTCGTCCGTTCGGCATTTGTGAAAGAATTCTCCCATGCTGTTGCCATCGGCAATGAGATAGGCAACGTATCGCCGCGAATCGAACTCGCCGATGGCATCGACGGCATCAGCCGGCACCCAGAGCTTTACTTCTGCCAAATCGGAGTGTTGCGTGCGTATCTTATCTCGAAACTGGTTGATAAAGAATTCCTTTTTATCCGGGTCATACTCTTCGGGCCCCACGAAATACTCCAGCCGCTCATCACGCTTTTTGATACAAGCGTCACACAAATATTTTCCCCGTTCTTCTTCATAGTATGCCTCGTGCCTTATGGCGATAGCCAAACCGCAAGAAGCGCAGAAGGCCATTTGCGGAATGTGCGAAACAACGCGAGCGTCGTGGGACGAAGACTTCGCTTTTTTGAGCGCATCGGTGACCTTATCATTGGCCTCACCAAATTTTTCCTTTACCACCTCATCGTCATATTCCTCCGGCTTGGCCGCGACGGTTAGCGTGCTGTCCACCACGCGGCGATAAAACTCGGTGAGGTCGTATTGGAAAGCCTCAGCCTTTTCCGGCTCATCGAACCAAATCCGAAAATTGCCGCCATCACTGACGACGAGTTCCCAGTTTACTCCTGCCACCCCGTAAAAAGATGCTTTTGCGGCAAACAAAGCCTCAATGCCGTCCTGGCAAAATCGTGTGAGCAGATTGCTGCCACCAACCACTTCCTGTAAACGCGCCGAGCGAAAAATGAAATCCTGAATTTTATCGGCTTCCGCCGCGACAAGATAGCGAGTCATGATGTTTGCTCCTGTATTGGTTTTTCTGTGTCATCGAAAATCGGCAGAAAGTCCACGTTGCACAGGTTCTTGCTCAACAACTCTCTCCATAATGGAAGTCCGAATCGCGTATCGCCTCTGACTTTTTTCCTAAGCGCTTCCGCCTTTTCAAATTGATCAATATTAACCTTGTCCGAAGGTTTTGCGATGAGCAATTTCGCCCATGAGTCCAGCAAATTATCCCAGTCCTTCTCGATAAATTCAACGGCACTTTTGGCATCTTTCTCCGAGATGACGGACAAACTGTGAACGGCGCTGTTGCGAACTTCGCGGAACTGATCTACCAACCTGACCTCTTCTGCTCGCTCATTTTTTCTCTTGACGAAAAGCACCTCTTCCCATCCTGGAAACATCCTGAGATTTAGGCTCTCAAGACCTCGGGCAGCCTCAATTTTGACCCTACTTTTTTCATTAAATTTTGCAAGCGGTTTGGGATTCCTTGGATTCACAGCGTAGAGAATCGCTTGGCTTGCTAAGAAAAAGGCAACCCCGAAGAGATCACTCTTGTCCCCGGTTGTTACGTTAAAGCCGTCCGCAATGCTTTCTAGAATAAGCAGTCTAACTTTCAATGTATATTCGTGCAGATTGGCAGCCCGAATGAAGGCCGCGCGTGCGTCGCCTTGCAACTTAAAGATGCGTTGGATTTTCGCGAGTTCATCCTGCGCATAAGTCAGCATGGCCTGCCAATGATTGGTTCCAAGCAGAGTCGCCCATTTGTCCATAGCCCAATGCGCTTCAGCAAAGTCACCGGCTGCCAGTGAGGAAGATGCCGACTTCTTGGCTTTTTCCCACTCCGGCCCAAGCACCTGAATAACCTTCGGCGCTTCGACTCCCATCTTTTTGATTTCAGAAACCCATTGCTCATAAGCATTGGGAATATCGCCAGCATCCCAACTGGAATAGAACTCGATGACTCTTTGCAGTTGCCTGAGCTTGAGCAGCTCGTTTATCTCGTCTTTTTTATCTTCCCGTTCAAACAATTTTGTTTTCTTAAAATCTGAAATAATTTCACCGAGCAACTTTGCGGCCTCCCCGAGCGCATAGTGATTATACCGTTCTTGCACTCGATGCCAATTGGAAATGCGAAAGGAATGATAGGGGTTACCGATTTTGCCAATTCTGCAAGAGTAACCATAGGCGCGAAAACGCTCCGGCTCGTACGCGTCGAAATCAACGTAGGAAATCGTGCAGTTGGTGAGCGCGCCAAAGAGATATGCGCCGGTCACCATGCTCTTCTTAGCGCCGGTAATGTCGATAGCGATTCTGCCGTTTTGCGGGGCGTCATTGCCGGGTTTGCGCAGCAACTGGTCAATCAAGAATTGAAAGACTTTTTCGGGCTGCGCCGGTTGAGTGATAAACTGTTCTTCTCCTGTCGCTTCATTTATCTCCAGCGCTCCGATCTCCTCCGGCTGCTCCGGCAACAGATCGGCAGGCAATTTTCTGATCGATTTTGTAAGCCAATCACCGAACATCTGGCCATCAACAGTATCCGAGTAGTTTTCATTCAGCACCAGTAAAACCTTTTTCGGTTTGTAAGCGCACACGGACTGCAACAATGGCTCGAATGAGAAGCCAACCAGCAGCACCAACGTGTCTGCTTTTTCAGAATCATCTGGCAGGCGCTTGCCCTCCTCCTTGCGAGCCGCTTCAATTTTGCGCACTGCTTCAAGCTCAAGAGGGAGCAGGGTTGTGATATATTTTTCCAGCGACCCAACGAATGCTTTCGGATTCCAGTCTCGCCAATACTGTGCAGTTGCTTCAAGAATGCTCGTCAGCTCTTTCGCCCCGAGCTCTTTCTCTCCATAACGTGCCATTTCTGCCTCGTTTGAAATGAATAAGACAAATGATTATCACTGCCTCTGTCACGAGACCATCAGGCCAATTTATCTCGTCGAAGGATTAGCGCCAACCCTCCCAACCTTATCACAACCTTGCCTCTGGCAGCCGGATAAACTCCCGGTCCAGCCGAATGCCATAGCACGTATCTCCGCGCGGGCCAATGGCGGAGATGAGGTACCAGCGATTGAAATCCTCTTCCGGAAATTTCTCGCTGATTTTGCGTTTGATGTTACTGAAATGCGGGCGCAGATACTCCAAATCGATGCGGCCTTCTTTGTTGAAAGCGCTGGAAAAACGCTGGCGCATTTGGTCGCGTGGCAACAAAGTATCATATAATTTCTTCAGGCGCGCGGACATCTGACGGGAAAAGCAGCCATCTGCTATGGGCTTCTCGAAATAACTGGAATATGCTTCACGCGGCGCACTCTTGGGTCGCCGGCCGCTCTTCTCGGCAAAATACCAGTAAACCGCCAGTTCCACGGGCTGCATGGAGATGGGAATCGCACCAATCGTGATGCGATGATGATCGGGGTCAATGCGCAGCGGCAACAAAGGCGGTGCGACTTCCACTTCGCGTTGAACCCATTGCAAAATGTCCCGATAGTTGAACGAGGCTAGCACTTCTGCGGGCACGCGCGGCCGCAAGCGCAAGAAAGGCACTTCCACCAGCTCCACTAAGACGGTTTTGGCGTCGAACGCCATGCCTTCGTATGTGGTCATGGGATGCGACTTTGCAGTTGGAAAATAGAATCCTGAATTTGTTTCCGCCTCCCAGGGCTCGACGAACAAGTGATACATACGATCCTGCGGCCGTGCCAAAAGTTGCATCACCATGGCGAGATATACGCTCATTGTGCGCCTGCCGCCGGCAACGACGGTGTGCAAGCAAACCTCTTTGTGTGCCGTTATTTCCATCACGGTCGCCATGATCAAATCCAAATAGGCCTGGCTTTGGCGCGAGTTGGCGATGTCGGCAATCTCTTCCCCTTCGAGGTGGGCCACCCGCACACTATCTGGCGCGAACTGAATGCCGTCGAAACACTCGGGGTACTCGCGGCACAGTTTGTAATATTCACCCCTGACGGGATGCAATAGTTCAGAAACGATCTTCTGCTTCGCCACCGCACTCGCAATGCCAATCACATTCGAAATGGCGACGCCTCGCTTCACACACAAACCGTACAAAGTCTCGGTCAGTACCTTGGGATGCAAGCCCAATAGTGCCAGCAGATGATGTTTCATCAACTAATCCAAAATTTGCGGTGATCGTTGTGAAGCAGGGAGAATAACACGAAACTTGAACCAACTCTACTTGCTCCTGCGCGCTGTCGAATATGCGATTATCATTCGAACGCAAGCACTGCTCAGAAGCCGAATGGCCGAGACTTCCGAAATGCGTATGCCGGCCTTCACCCACAGGGCATAAAACGGCTCGGTCAAGACCTGTGACGTGCGTCCCAGCAGCGCGACCAACAAATGCCGGATTTCCAGCTGGTGTTTGGACATTCTGCTTGAAAGATTTTGGTGAAAATTATTAAAAGGATGCGTGATATGCGGAGGAGTGTTTGTTTCAGAATTTGCGGAGGAATTTCAGGCGAGGCCGAGGTATCCCCTGGAAGCCAGCATAAAGCTGGGAGAATCACAACAAAAAGACAAATGAGCATTCCGACCTCACTACCATCAGGTATTCTAGATTCGGTCGGGATGGCACAAGCGGGCGGCGGCAATTACAGAGGCACCGGGCGCTTCTGTCTTCCCCAAGTCGTTCTCCCCAACGTGATTGATCGCACGCAAAGGGAGACAATTTCATGAGAATGGTTCTGTTGGAAAAAAATATATCTTATATATGAGATCAATGTCAAGTTAAAAAAACTGTGATAACACGAGCCGTGTCAGTTCCGAAACAGAAATCGTAATGGGAAGCAATCTGCGAAGCAATTTCTAAGAAACAAAAAGGAGCCCTAACTCACTCTCAAACGAGGAATTATGGCTCCTTAACTCGGGTCGGGGCGACTGGATTTGAACCAGCGACCCCTTGACCCCCAGTCAAGTGCGCTAACCGGACTGCGCCACGCCCCGATCCTAAAGCTAAATAAGATAGATAAAATCATGCTGGCATGCAAGCGCTTTTTTGAACACCAGGTGATGAAGATTGGCGTCGAATTTCACCGGGCGCGTAGAATCGTTTCGACGGCGCGCTTTTCGATACTGCGCGGCTCTATGTCCGCGGAAATCACATTGATACCAATGATTTCGACGCTCGTGGAAAGCCATTTGCTCGGCTGCGCTTTGACCGCGGCGTCGTAAATTTGAGCTTGCTCGAAACGCAGCTCGCCTTTGCCAATCCCCACGCACCGAAAGAGAATGTCGAACAATGAGCCCGTGCCGGAGCTCGCGGTGGTCTTGCCCATTTTGCAGTAACCCATCACAATTTTGCCCTGTTCGTCATTCTCCAGGGCCGCGCTCAGCATCGCCGGAGCGTTCTCTTGCGTCAAGAAAGCCCCAATTTGCGACTTGACATTACCTGCCTCATCCAATACCGCTTCCAGAATTTCCGGTGGATAAACGATTTGGCATTGCACGCCGTAAACGTTCTTCGCACTTTCGATTTTGACTTTAAACCAAAATTCGGTGTTCAGGCCGAGATCCATATTTCACCTCCATGAAAACGGTTGTTTTGTAGAACCTGAATTTTGCACCTGAAATGACTTGCAACGAAAAAGGAACCGCAACGAAAGAGTGTATTCAATTCAAGAGCTTTATCGAAACTCACCTAATGGGTGGCTTGGTGTTTTCAAGCATGCTCGATGAGAATCGCGGTTCTAAAAGCTTTTTTCGTTGCGGTTCTCCTTTCGTTGCAAAATCCAGGTTGAAATTCAAATTTTCACACTGTCATTCCGTCCCGCAACGCCGGGACGGACTCTCCTCGTTTCAGATCTCAGACTGTGTGAAAACGCTTGGTTTCAACGCCGGCTGAGCTTGTCGAAGCCGGATTCTTGAACTTAGCACCCTTCGACAAGCTCAGGGTGCGGCATTGACAAGTTTTCACACAGTCTGTCTGTGGCGAGGAGACCACGACCAGCGCCGGGATGACTAAATGAATTTAGCTTTGCATTATTCGCAATTCGAACTGAACAGCACCACATCCAGGCCGTCAACTTTACAATCCTGATTCAGGTCGGCTTTGCGATTGTAGCGGCGTCCATTGCACGATGAACCCATGGCTAGATTGATGATCGCTTGATCGGCCGCGTCGCACTTGCCGTCGCCGTTCAAATCACTCGGAGAAGCGCCACCGCCTGCTGCTTCAACCAAAACCAAGACTTCCTTCGAGAGCGGGCTTTGATTATTGGCCGTGTCATAGGCGGCGACAGAAAAATAGTATTTGTAAAGCGGTGACAAGTCGAATTTATAACTCGTCGCCTTGCCTACTTCAATGGGCGACAAGTATGTTCCGGATTCCAGGCCGCTAAACACACGATAGCCTGCCAAATCTGCTTCGCTATTCAGATTCCATTCAAGATAGGCAGATCCGCCTTTTACGACAAAAGTGTCGGGAGGAGAGGATTTGGGCTCTGCGCCTGCAAGCTGCGTGAAGGTCGCTTGGCGAATTCTTAGGTTGACATCTGCTCCGGTCGCGGCGTTGTAGTAATCGTTGGTAAAAACGAGATAGAGCGTGGCGGCGCCGGCCACATCAAAAATGCCAAAATCATAGAATTGAAATTCGGCATGATTGATTTCCAGCTCATTGCTGATTTTGCCGGTGTCATCCAGCGCAATCCCAAGCTGGGGCCACCGGCCTTCGCCGCTTTGCCCGGCGGCTTCGACCCGCAATGTGAATTTTGAGAAAGGCAATTGGCTCAGCTGAGAATAGATGTAAGTTTTTACTTTTTCTTTGCCATAAAGGGTTACGTAATCGTCGCGCGGCTGGACCTCCTCGGAGCGCCGCATCTCGCCGGCCAGCAGCACCACGGGATTCAGTGCTTGCGCCCGTGCTTGCTGATCAGCACCCGCGCCGCAAAAATTCAGCGCGATGCTGGTGATGATCGCGGCAAGGGAAAATTTGTGCGCTTGCCGCAACGCTATGGTCATTTTCATAACACTCTCCCCGCAACAGAGCCTTTAATCTGTTGTCTTTTTTTGATTTTGAGTATCGGACTTTGATCTTTGGATTATTGCTACCTGAGTTTTGCAACGAAAAGAGAACCGCAACGAAAAAAGCCTTTAGAACCGCGATCCTCATCGAGCATGCTTAAAAACACCAAGCCACCTATTGGGTGAGTTTCGGCAAAGCTTTTAAATTGAAAAACCTCTTTCGTTGCGGTTCCTTTTTCGTTGCAAGCAGTTTTTAGGAGCACAATTCAGGTGCTATGTGTCTATTTTTCCATCTTAAAAATCTCACCATCACTGGCGCGCATGTACAGCACCGGCGTGGCCCAGCCGAGCAGGTCTTTGCGCTCGCCGGACATGAGGCGCAGGCGCGCGGAAGCCAGGGCTGCCTCAATCGAATAATTTGTAATCAAGGCAGAATAAAAAGCTTCAGAGAACAACTGCGCCGTGGCATCGAGAATTTTGAACTGCATCGCGATCACGGCAGGCACGCCGATATTCACCAGTTTCTGCGCGACTCCGGTGAAGGCATTGTGCGGCGAGGCCGCTGCGCTTTCGCAGCTATTCAACACCACCAGCCGCACCGAGGAATCGTGCAAGACTTCTCCCAGCGTCTCTGCACTCACGGTGTCGCGCCCGCCGTCTTCCGTTTCGAATTCCAGGAACGAGGACTGACCCTTCTCATCATAATCGCAGTGTCCGATGAAGTGCAACACATCCGGGCCGCGCTCGAGCTCGTTGCGCAATTTGTCCAAGGTCGCATGTTCGCAAAAGCGCAGGCGCACGTCTCCACCCCACGTCATGAGGCGCAACGCCTTTTTAATTCTTGCTTGTTCGCTGGCGAGGTCCAGCGGCGGCAGCTCCGCGGGGCTCGACACCATCGCCAAGATATTCAAAGGCACACGATATGATTTTCTTCGAAAAGGCCGTGCCAGCGGCAGATAGCGCACCAGCGAAAGGTGGCGGTTCATGACCACGCGCCCCGGAGGCAGCTTGGCGCTGCGCATCAGCTCCCAAGGCAAGCGCACCAATTCCGGTGGGTCGATGTGCAGAACCAGGCGCAAATTTTTACCCTCGCGCTGTATTTGCTCCAGGCTGTTTTTTAGAATATGAAATGCTTCCTGCGGGAAGAGCGCGTCAAACAATTTGCTGCCGACCAATTTGAGGTCATTCTCATTGGCCTGCAGCGCCCAAATGCGATCGAGTGCGGCGTGGAAGCCCTTGTGGTGGAGGAATTCGGCATTGAAATTCAAATCTCCCTCTTCGGACCCTCCCGGCGCTTCGAAAATCTTAATCGGATAAACGTCTGCTTTGCGCTCCAAAATCGCCAGGCCGAAACCCACGTAACGCGCCGGCCTGATCATGCGATAGTAACGCTGTCGTACCACCAGCAGACTGGTGTTATAGACCAGCAACGGCACAACCACACCCACCCAGAGCTGGGAGGCGCGCAGCGCGAAGAGAATCAACAACAAAAACACAGCACTCCCGCTGATGAAGACGATGCGAGTCTTGCGCCACTTTCTGCCGAACCTCGGTGCCACGAACAAAAAGGAAAAAATCCCCACGCCTGAGATCAGGGCGCTGAGCAGCGCCGGCACGAAAAGAACGGAAGTGTCGAGGTGACGATGGGATAACATCTGGCTGGCGAGCGAGGCCAGCATGGCCCAGCGAGGATACGGGCCCATCGGGCTGTCGATCAGGGTTTCGGCGGCGGAATTGATGAGCAGCACCGCCGCGCCGCGAAAGCGATGGGCCTGGTCATGGCGAATGACTTCGAATGCCCCCTCCCAGGTGAAAAAATTCTGGCGGTTCTTCTGCCAAATCGAGGCCTCAATGAAATTCACCAAAACTTGCCCGTCTTTGTCCAAAGGCAATTGCGCCTGGCGGAAGGCGCTGTGATCTTCCTCCGCGTCCGTCATGCCGTGATTTGAGGACGTATCGCCACCAGCGCCGGAGCTGGAAGAGAAATAGAGTCGTGCAATTTCCAGGGGCAGAGAAGCGTAACAGGAATCACCGAAGCGAATCACCGCGGGAAAATGGTGATACTGGCCGCTGGTAGAATTGATGTGCCCCAGATGTCGGGCTGCGGCCAGCAAGCTATCGAAGGGCAAATCCACGCCACTTTCGGCCACAATTTTGGGGATGAGCGTATCGCATGCCGCGGGCGGGAGCGCAAGGCGGCCCATTTCTGCCAGCGCCCAATCCGAAGGAGAATGGGGGCTGCCGAAGTCCATGCTCAAGATCACGCCCGGGAAGCGCCCTACGCTTTGCACGAGGGCGCTGTCGCCGGGTCGGTCTCTCACTCCCAGAAAGCGAATGTCAATTGCCACAATTTTGGCCCCGGCTTGCCGCAGTGTGTCGATCATTTGGGCGTAGTGGTCACGTGCGCGCCTTTCTTCGCGATCGTTGCTGTCAATAATGAGTAATTTGGGGTGGGGGCTACGCAGAGGCTTGAAGAAAAGTTTGTAGAAATAGAGATCGATGGTGCCGGCCAGCTCCCCGGCTCTCTGCCATCGCGCAAAAACGGTATTGATCGCCAGCGCGAAGGTCAAGCTGCTGGCCAGGCCGATCAGCACCAGGTGCAATTTTTTGTTGAGCGGCAACACTTTAGAAACTCCAATACAGCGACGAGCCTCGATCCGCATCCACTTCATCGTGGCCTTTCGGCCCGTGCCGGTCCAATGGCACGTTGCGAATTTCTTTCTTCTGCACGTACATGCGGAAAGCAGTGTCGACGAACTTTCTCGCTTTTCGCATGCGCGCTTTGACCCAATCCACCGGCCCGGCTTTGCCGTCCAGGTGCTCTGCTGGAATGCCGAGCAGGGCGCAAGCAGCTTCGGTCTCACCTTCCAAAAGCTGCGCGGCGCGCAACAGGGCGGCATCGCTCTGGCGCTGATAGGAATCTGCCGAATCTTTGGGCGCGCCCTCGATCATCGTTTGATACAGGATAGCCAGGTTCAGGTAGGTGCCCCGGCTGAAAGGATTGCGCTTCAGCGTGGCATGATAATGCCCGCGCGCGCGCGCGAAATGTCCGAGCATGAATTCGACGTTGCCGTGGTTGTTCCACGCCGGCACGAAGGCCGGATCCAGCCGGTGAATCGCTTCAAACTGCTGCACGGCGCGTTCATAATTGCCGGATTCCGCGAGCAGGGCCCCGTAACGATTGCGCAGCTTGATCTCCTCCGCGGAGGAGAGCGCGGGCACAGCCTGCAGAGAATCTTCAAAGGACTGAAAGTAATCGTGCTTCATCTTGTCCAGTGCGAGCAGGCTCTTTTCCAGCAGATAAGAAAAATCCGCGGGGGAGGGGGTTCTTTTTTCAGCCACGGAAATTCTCGGCGGGGGATAGGAACTCTGACAAGCGGCCACTTCGAAAACTTCCCAATTTCCCGCGCCCCCAAAGCTCTGTGCCGCTGTCCGCCAGGCTGCGACAAAGCTGGAGTCTGGGATCATGGTGGTTTCAACCGGAATCCATAAGGTGCCGGTATGGGAAACGAAGAGCCCGGGGTCGAGCGGCACCGTGTGCCGTTGCGCCGTGTCGATTTCCGTGTCGAACATCATGAACAGATGGCCGGGCACGCTCACCAGCGCTGTGGAAAAACCGGCGTGTTGCAGCAGGCTGGCATAGAGCACAGCGAGATCGTCGCAATCGCCGTGGCGTTTCTCCCGGCTCAGGAATTGGGCGGGATAGGTGATTTGATCCCGCCGGTAAGGCGCGCCGCGCAGGGAAGGAAAGGGCGTTTTTTGATCGAGCCGGTAGGCGATATCGCAAGCTTGCAGAGCATGATAGAGCTTGATCGCTTCCCCGCGTTCGTAGCGCGTGAACCAGGAGGCTTTCGTGCTGTCACTCTTGGTCGCGCGCACCGCGTCAACGAATTCACTCACGAGCGGATCATTGGCCGTCACGAACGCGGCGGCTTTGCAGGGGTCATCCCAAGTGAGATAGTTTTGGCTGTAAATCGCAAAATCCACCGCGACGCGAGAGGCGTGCTCCGCCCTTTGATAATCATAGGCCACGCGCACTTCGCCGGTGAGCCGGCCGTCGCGCGCCTGGAGAATCTCCGGCGCGAAAACGGCGCGCAGGGGAAAATCAAGCGTGCGGCCCGGCTCGATTACCACCGTGTCTGCTTGCTGCGGCAGCATATACTGGCTGGCGAGAAACGTGACTCGAGCTTTCAAAGTGTCGCGTTCCGCAACGTTTTTGAGCTTTACCGTGCCCACGTTTGCGCCGGGCTCGCCATAGTGCAGATAAAGAGAAGCGTAGACATTGTTGATATGTGCTTCTTCGATGCGAATCAGGCGCGGGTTGTCTTTGAAAATGAAGGTGCCGCCGAATTGCGCCGGTGCATTGGGCAGGCCGGGGGAATCCGTGAGCGCGTAATCGGCTTGCAGCCCCGGGGCCGCATTGAGGCGCGCTTTGAAACCAAGGCCGAAAGACAGTGTCGGACTTTCATCGGTATGGCGATCCTTTTGCCAGCCCGCCCGGAGCGCCAGGATGCGGCTGAGCCAAAACTCCAAGCCCAGGTGCACGCGATCATCGACGTCGATCGCGACCACGGGATCGGAAATTGGAATTTTTCCGCCCGGCCAGTCGGTGAAAGGCTTGTAGCTGAGACCCCAGCGCAGGTTTTGCGGTAAAATGGTTTCGCTCGTGCGGCCGGCATCGTCATGCCGGATCTGTGTGCCGCCAAGGTCATTGATCATCAGCCCGAAATACAGGCCGTTGAGCAAATGTGGCAAAGCTCCTAAAGTGTAAAGCAAGCCAAAATCTCTCACCAAACCTCCGGCACCTCTGCCCGAGCCGCTGGCATTGCCTTCGAGCATGCCGTCGAGGCTGCCCTTTTGCTGCAAATATTTGGCGGTGAAGCCGAGACTCAGATGCCGGAGGACAGGGTTTAGGGGTTTGAGCACAGACCAGGTGAAAGCGGGCAGGCGCAAGCCCAAGGAAAAGTTGAATTGATCTTGTTGGAAGTCCAGTGCCTCCGTGGTCTGGCCCAGGGGTTGGGGAGAGAGGGCCTCGTCGCGCGTGTGAATGCCCGACCATCCCACGCCGAAACTCACGTAATCGTCGAGCGGTGGAATGAAATACATGCGCGAAACGAAAGTGGCAGAGTAGTTGTCGATGTCCAGGCCAAAGAGATCCGCATAGGCAAAGCTGGCTTGGATGCGCTCCAGTCTTGCCAGCCCGGCCGGGTTCCAGAAAATGGCGTTGCCGTCATCAGCCACGGCGACAAAAGCTTCGCCCATGCTGCGCGGCCGTGTACCAACCGGCACTTGATAAGTGGGCTGGCCAAGAATGCCGTCTGTGAACAAAAGCAGAATCGCGAGCGCAAGCGTAGAGAAGAGGTTGTCGGGATGTTTAGGATTCATTCGTGAAACTGTTTTTAGTCAGACAATTTTTGCCGTTGGCCGTTGGCCGTTGGCCGCAAGCAAACTTGTAACTACCTGAATTTTGCAACGAAAAGAGAACCTCAACAAAAAAATCCTGTAAAATCGCGGTTTTCGTAAACACTTCTTGAGAACACAAAACCACCCACAAGGTGAGTTTTGACAAGGCTCAACTCCCAACAGTCTGCTGGTTGCACGCAAGTAGGAGATAATTTGAGCATAGTTCTCGGGCAAGAATTCAGTTTGGATCGCTTTGAGCTCTAAGACAATGGCATCGTCCACAATGAAGTCCGGTTCTAATTGAGCTATCTCCATACCGCAATAATACAACTTGATGTGAGGTTTGCTTTGGAATGGCAGACTTTCATTTTCAAACCGCGTCTTTAAGCCTTGATGATAAGTATACTCATCAAATCCCGGACCGATTTCAGAAAAACCGTCGAAAACACACCCTGTAATCCAATAACTCAAGTCCTTATACAAGATTTCCATTTTAAGCCCCCCTACATCAAGATTCGCAAGTTTCGATTTCGTTGCGGTTCTTTTTTCGTTGCAAGCCATCTTCATGTGAAAAACTCAGGAACTAGCAACCAGGAACGAGCACTCAGCATCATTCATTCAAAACCATCACTTTTACCGGCTTGGGCGTGGTTTCAAATCCACTGCTTTCCAGCGCGATCAGATAGAGCCCACTGGGGCAGACGCGATTGTTTTCATCCCGGCCATTCCAAGCGACCGCGTTGAGGCCGGCATTCAGGTATTGGTCCCAAACAGTTTTGACGAGACGGCCGGCAAGATTGTAAACCTTAATTCGTACCACTGCCGGGCTCTGTAATTGAAAAGACAAAGTGGTTTCCGCACCATGGCCGCCGCCGTGGGGAGAAAAGATGCGCGGCTCAGCGGAGGCTTGTGCCGTAGTGGGCTGTTGCTGTATGGCGCTATCTTCGATGCGAACGGAATAAACTCCCACGTCTTGAATCGCTGTTTTGATCGCGATCCGCTCGCCCTCCCTGGTCGTGGTGCCGCCCAGTCTCATCTGCATGGGCTGCTCCTGATAAATCCCCAGCGGGGAAGCGAGCGTGCCTTCCTGCAATCGAAATGCAACCGAGAGGGTTTTGAACTTGTTAAGATTGAATGCGGCATTTTTCTTCAATTCGAAAGCGAACAATCGCGGCGGTTTGAGCCACAACGAATCGACGGGTTCGATGGTGATCTCCGTGTCTTCGGTGAGCACGTTCGGAGGCCAGTAAATGGCGATGGTGACGACCGAATCAAGTGCCACGGCGTTCGTACCGCCGGCCGGCACGGCTGAAAAATAAATCTCCTGGCTGGTGAGACCACCGGTTTCAGGAACGAGGCGCGTGAAAGAATCCGTTGCCGGTGTGAGATCCAGACGGCCGTCGCGATCGAGTGCTTGCACGTTAAACGTGTGCGGCCCCGGCTCCGGCACTTGCACCTCGGCGAAGGCATCCGCAATGGGTAAGCTCGGCGGATCGTGGTCGAGCCAATAACGGTAGCGAAACTCATGGCGGGCGGTGTTCAAATCAGCGGCGCTGAAGCGGTAAATAACTTTGGATTTGTCGGTGACGTCGAGCCGGGTTTCAATAAAAGTATTCGGCAAGCTTGCCGGCGGGCGATAACGCGTGACACCGGCGCCCCAGGTGCCGAACCAAACCGCAGCAGTGTCCTGCAGTGCAAGACACTGGACGAAGTTCCCTGCCAAGCCGGACGATTGCGTAAACGTGCTCCAAATACCCTGCGCCTCGCGGCGCGCAACGCCGTTGCGCGTCGCTACCCAGACTTCATCCAGTTCGGAGAACGCAATGGCGGTGACGAAATTATCCGGCAATACCGTGCTGCGATTGAAATTCACCAAGCCCCCGTTGGCATAGACATAAGCACCGGTGCTGCTCGTGCCCAGCCAGATCTCATCCTTTTGGGGATGTACGCTGATGGCGCTGACGCCCGTGACTTGGGCAAGGCTTTGATCGATCTCCGCTGCCGGAATCCAGCGCTCGGCGCGCGGATCGAGAATATCGATACCCGCACTGGTGCCGCACCATAGGCGCCCAGCAGAATCGAATGCCATGGCGTTGATGACATTGTCCCGCAGCCCGGCCGGTGCGGAAGAGGTGGTATAGTAGCGCCAGCAGGAATCCGGTCTGGTTAGGATGCCGCGGTTCAAGCCTTTAAAAGTCGCCACCCATAAAGTGTCCCCGCGTTGTACGATGGCGTTGACGCGATCGTCATTCAAACCGGCGCACGAGTTTGCAGGCCTGCCGGCGCAGGAATCGACACAAATGTGCTGGAGTGCACGCCCCTCTCTGCTGAAAAGATAAACGCCTTCGCCGTTCAAGTCTTCCCCGAAAACGCCGGCCCAAACATTGCCATCGGGATCGGGCGCCAGCGCGCTGATGGCTTTTCCCGGCAAAATAACCGCACCGATTTTTTCTTCCTCTTTGATTCTCTGCAATCCCGCACTCGTTCCAACCCAGAGCGTGTCGTGTGAGATCTGCAAGGCGGAAATAAATGCGCTGGGAAGTTTTCCGGTATCTGGCGTCTGCCAGTTGTTGTTCAGGCGTAAAACGCCTTGCGCCTGGGTCTGCCCCAGCCAGAGGTTATTGTCGCGATCGACGAAAATGGTGTGAATGAATTTGATCGCGCTATCGCTGAGCGTGCGCAGCGCGCCGGTTTTGGGATTGTAAATGTAAACGCCCAGATTCGTGGCAAACCAGAGCAGGCCGTCGAAGGCCCGCGCGATGTGGCGCACGTCGCTGGTGTTCGGGATGAGTCCGAACGATGCGGCATTACCGGAGAACGGGCAGCCGTTTTCGTTGAGCTTGTAAGCGCCCTTGCTGAGCGTGCCCGCCCACAGGCTGCCGGCAAGATCATTTTGAAACGCTTGTACGGTTTGGCCGTCCGCTTCCAAAAAATAGCACCACAGCTCGCGGTTGTCGATCTGGTTCAAATCTCCGGTGAACCGCGCGGCTCCGCGTGTGGTGCCCATCCACATTCTGCCGTTCAAATCTTGATGCAGGGCGCGAACATCGATCTCAGGCAGACCGGTGCTGTTCAGGTATTGTTGCACGTCCCATTTCAGCGAATCCGGATCGAAAATCTCGTATACCGTGCGCTGAATGCGATGCCATTGCGCGCCATCGAATATCCCAACACCGTGGTCGAAAGTGGCGACCCACAAGCGGTCGAGCTGATCGGTGGCCAGCGCCGAGATGCGGTTCGAGGGCAAGCCCGAGTCGCTGGTCAGATGCTTCCAGGTGTTGCCATAATTGGCATAGAGGCCTTGTGTGGCGGAGGCCACGAGCAGGCGCGTCGCGTGGTCGTATTCGGCAAAAATCAAGCATTCGAAGTCAAAAGGCTGAGGCGAGCCGTCGCCGGGAACAACGGGGATTTCATGGAAGGAGCTTTGATCGAATTGCCAAAGGCCGCTGGCGGTGGCAAACCAAAGCGAGCCGGTAGCCGCTTCATCGGCGATCGCTTGCACCGAATTGCCCTGCAGATAAGGCGTCAACAGTTGTGCCTGGCTCGCCGTGGCGGCCCAGCACAGCCAAAAGGTGATCACTCGCTTCATGGAGGTGGTCTAAAAACTATGCAATTATCTGAGCACCAGCAATCGCCTGGTTTGCACGAAATTCCCGGCGCGCATGCGCACGAAATAAATGCCGGCGCGCACCGGATGGCCGGAGGCATTGTCGCCCTGCCAGAGTACGCGATGGAACCCGGGCATGGCCGTTTGGTCATAAATACTTTTCACGAGCTGGCCGAGAATGTTGTAAACTTGGATCGTGATCTTTTCCGGACGCGGCACGTCAAAGCGAATGGAGGTCGCCGCATTGAAATTTCCCGAGGCCATGATCGGATTGGGATAGTTCTGCAGCAGCGCAAACGCCGTGGGTAGATTGGTTCCGCCGGCACTTGTGGCTTCTGTTGGGTTTCCGGAGGCTTGGCCGTCCAAGCATCTTTGTTGCAACTGGCCGCGTCCATCCTCGACCACGAAAAAGCCGGCACTGCAATCATGATTGACCTCTATTCTTGGCTGCTGCATCGTATCGCGCGGCACAAAGATGAGTTGCACAATCTCTATATTACGGCCCGAGAGCTTTTGCGCCGTCGGGCTTTCGATTTCAATCTCCACATTGCGATTGGCCCAGCCCGAGGGTGGAACCGCCGGCGCGGTATTGATTTTCAAAACGAAATCCGTGGCACGCAATCCACTGCCGGCAAGGATGCCGGTGCTCTGCTCTCCGGGCGACGCCAGCGCCCGGTCGTCGTATTCCACGATGAATTTGATCTTGCGCACGGCGAGTTGGGCCTCGATGAGCACCGCACCAATCATCCGGCCATGATCAAGCCTCCATTCGGAAAGTTGGAGGGATATTTCACGCGATTTGATGATTTTCGGCACGACCTCTTGCGGTCCGGGGTTGAGGATGACGAAACCCGGCGGCGTGCCGGTAGTGTCAATCGCAACCGCATCGTTGCCGAGTAGTTTCCGTTCGAATACCAGGCGCGCGATTTCACTGTCATTGAATTCTTCGGAACCGGCAGCCGTGCGCCGCAGCAAGAATGATACTTGGCCATCCGGCAACCTTTCAAAACTGAACCTCTTCCAGCTTGCAGCAGGTTCGGCCGCGCTGCCATCCATGCGCTTGAATCTGATGGCCGCCGTATCGAATTGCACCACAAAGCGAAGGCTTTTGAGTTTTTCGGAAGAATGGGCGAGGAGCGGATAATGGATCGTGACTCCACCGGGTTCCTCTTGCTGCTGCAGGGCCCCCAGGCCGAGGGAAAACTCCTGAGCTTGCACGTGCGACCATGCGGGCAGCGCCAGGAGGAGGCTGCAGATTATGTGTGCTTTTGTGCGCATCATCTCTCCTCAGAACTCATCCGCGTTGATGCTGCATGTGCTGGCGGATTGTTGCCCGGATACTGGGCTGATTTGCAATACTTGAAATTCGTTTCTAGGATACGTCCAGTCGGCGTTGACGTCACCGAGGCGATAGGCTTGGACGGTCAAGAATTTTCGACCCGTGAATCCCGCCGGCAGTGCGAAGCTTTCGGCCGGGAGGACGCGCCATTTCCCCGACTGCCCAATCATGGCTTCTTCCGCAAGGGCCGGTCCATCGGCGAAAATATCGATCATCTCGGCATCTGCGGAGGAGAACTGTGCATCGGCGCTCACGTTGCCCAGGAGTCCGATGCGCGCCGCCTTGGCTGCGGAAAGCTTGAAGGCCAGGGCTGGCGACAACAATGAATCGCAATCGTTGATATCAACCAGGTCGATGCGCCGGTGCAGAAACTCCGGTGTATCCATATCATTTTGCTGGAGCACTTCGAGGTGATAGGATTTCGCCGGCTCGATCAAGCTGGCACTGAATTCCGCGCGGCCAAAAGTATCAGTGAGAACACTGACCGGCTCTGTGCCTGCCGGTGCGGTGTCTTCCACCAGGTTCACCGTCATACCCGGCACGAGCACCCGGCTGTGGAAATATTCGACGGTCACGGCCACGCGCGGCAGGTTGAAAGTCACAAGTAGATTGGCATTTTGGTGCAGACAATTCGCCGTGGGACAAATTTCCGAGGAGGCGATTTTCAAGCATCCGGCCAATTGCGTGCGATTGAGAACATCCAGTGGCGGGCTGGCATTTGCACGGACGCGGAGTTTATGGGTGAGAAAGCTCGGCATCACCGCGCCATTGGAATCGATGCGGGCAATGTTCACCGATTCGGACTGCCCAATGTCAGGCAGATTCATCTCGACGCGCAGATTTCTGGCCGTGGTTCTGCCTTCATTGCGCAGCTTGAAGAAGGCAAGCAATGTGGTATCCTGCGGCGTCGTTGAGACCGTAAAGAAAATGGAATGAACTTTGATGCTGGTGAGTATTTGTATCGGCACGACTGCCACCAACACACTGCCGCCATCCTTGTCAATGACGGAGAGCGTCAAATGGACGATGACGGGCAAAGGCTCGTCTTTTGCCGTGATCTCATAAAAGTCCAACGAAAGTCCGGTAGCGCCGGGCTCGATATTGCTGAAGGCAGCCAAGCTATCTGGTCCGACCGTAACTTCCGGGGTCTCGGAGCGCAGAATTGAGATGAGGTTGCCCGTGCCCAAAGTATCGACATTGCGCAAGCGCAGGCGCAGATGCGCTTTTTCCCCGCGATCAAGAATGCCATCGCGATTCGCAAACGCCAGAGTATCGAGTACGAAGGCAAAATCCGGCTCCAAATCCAATTCCCCGATGCGCCGGCCGGGCGTGGGCGCGGCTTCCGCAAATGCCCTGGCCAGATTCTCACTGGTCTCGTCATGCCCGCTGATGCCATTCCCGCCCGCAGTCCGCTCGTCGAATTCACGCGGCTGGCGCGGCCGCTGCCAGGATCGGAGTGGTTCGTGGGCGGCGTCTTTTACTTTCCTCTGGCGGTCGATATTGGTATCGACATCATAGTAGGTGCGTGCCGCTCCGGCGTCCGGGCCATCGAAGCCCTGTGAGGTTTTTTGTACTTTGTCGCTCGCGTCCGGACCCCACGCGATATAATCCACATCCTGCGCCAAATCGCCGCGCCCGTCCCAGTTGAATAGGACCAGCGCTTCTTGTTGATTATCCAGGCCGGCTTTTCCGCGGCCACTCTTGGTAACGATCATATCATTGCGCGCGTCGCCGTCGCTGTCACCGATTTCAAAATTGGGCCCTGAGCCGTAGCGCTGTTTGAACCGCACCGCGTCGAAGGCGACAGTCAAGTATTGCTTGCGCTGGATCACGGTGTCGGGAAACTGCGCCACAAAATCGCCCTCGCCTAAACTATCCGGCAAGCCTTGCACGAGGGTGGTGTAAGCAAAACCGGTTTCGACGTGATCGGTGAGATAGTAATGGCGCAGAGAAATGGCCGAATCCGCAGGATTGTAAATCTCCACGAATTCACCTGTGTTGGGCCGGAGGCACACTTCCGAAACAAGCAAATGTTCGGCCGGCGGCAGCGCCAGCACGTTGTCAAATCCCAAACTCGGGCTGGGTTGCGCGAAGTAATGTTCCCGCTCAGTACGCAAGGAATCTGCTGGCAAGGCGAGCCGCTCGTATGAAAGACCTTCGCGCACCTGCTCCAAAAATGTTCCTGGCCGCCACAATCCCAGGCTGGCAGCTTGCGCCTGGCTGATTGGCACCACGCCGCCGATTTGCACGAACTCAACCATCACCTCTTCTGCAAGGTCGACGGTTCCACCCTGAATCAGCGCAGCCGTAAACGCAGATTGTTGCTGGTCCTGCGGGCCGCCGAGTTGCATTTCGGTGAGAGATGAACTGTTGTTTCCAGTAAAGTCGTCAACAACTCCTCGACCTTCACCTTCACCACCATCATCATCATCCTGAGGTTCGCCGGTAAAAAGGTTGCCCGCGTCGTTTGTTCCCTCCCTCAGCCAGTGGATGACGACCAGGCTATCGGGCGCCAGGGTGAAGCTGCCGGGAAATTGCCAAAAAGTATCGAGCGTATCCCGGTGCACCCACAACTTCCAATTTGCGAAGGACACCGGACTGCCGCCGAGATTTTTCAGCTCGATACGTTCCTGCCCGGCATCGTCGTAGTTGGGATCGGACAAGATTTCATTGATCACCACGGCATTGTCTGCCGCAAACACCGAGAGCGAAAAGGTCGTGCTGCTGGACAATGGTGTCTCGCCCTGGTCTGTGGCTGTGATCGAAATATCAGCATAAACACCGGTATCAGCATAGGTCGGATTGAAAATCAACGCACCAGTGCCGCCGCCGCGATTTTCCAGCCGCGCGAAGGGAGGCAAATTTTGACCGGCGAAAACGATCGCGTCATTGCCCGGAGCAGTGGCTGAAAGTGCCAGCGACAACGAGGCGCCGGCGAACATCTTGGCGTCTGCGAGCGGTGTAATTTGCGGCGGTTGCTGCAAGGCAAAAACATACACCAGGCCGGAATCGTTGTTGGCGAAGGGTGCGCCCACCAGGAGATTTGCGCCTGCGAATGCTACGGCGCGGCCGAAATCGTCGCCAATTGTTGTGGAGGGATTTTCGAACGTCATGCGCGGCACAAAGGACTGATCGTCAAACAGGACCGCGATGCCGTCAACGAAGTCGCGATCACCCAAGCCTGATACCAGCACGCGATTGCCGGAGGCGGCGATAATCCGGCCGAAATCTTGGCTGCCCTCGCTTGAGTCCTTGCGATAACGTTGGAGGAGATTGCCTTCCACATCTAGCAGCAAGACCTCTTGTCTGAAAGGCGCGCCAACTGCCAAGCGCGAGTCTCCCAGAGCAAGTGCATAACCAAAGCCATGGGTTTGACCCGTTGAGTCATAATCCGAGCCCAAAAGGACATCAACCTGTACCAGGTCGGGGTTTTCAGAACCAAGGCTTTCGAATACGAAAACAGCTCCAGCGTCCGCGCGTACAGCGCCGTGGGAATAAGCGCCGATGTAGGCTCGCCTGCCGCTGGCAGCAATGGCGAAACCGAAAAATTCCGTTTGATTTGGCGCGGGGTGTTCAATCGTGCCGCCGAATTGGGCGCTGGCAGCATCAAAAAAATAGGCCCGGCCGGCATTGTTTGCGTCTGTATCGTCATTGGGCGCACCCACGACGATCACATTACCTGCAACCGCTATTGCCTGGCCAAAACTGTCGTTGGCAGCAGGTTGCGGCTTGGACAAACTGTCGAGCATGGATTCGGAATTGCGATCGAACCGATAGACCGCGCCGGCATTCGGCCCAAACGCGTCGTCCGAGGGCGCGCCGACGTAGACAAATTCACCAAAAGTGGCGATAGCGACGCCGAAGCCGTCATCTGGTGCCGGTGCGGGATGGCGATACGTATTCAGCAGACGCCGGGTGGCGCCATCGAAACGGTAGACCTCTCCGATGCGGGGCGCACTAATAAAGACGTCATTTCCGAGTACGACAATGTTCGCGCCGAATTGAGAGCCTGCGGTGGGATTGGGATGCTTCAACGTATCGCTGGGGGCTTGTGCCATTGCGGCCGGCGGTACACTCAGCAACAAGAAAAGAATGAACTGTTTCATGTGGCCGTTAAGTTAACTTGACTATGTCACATTTGAATTGACTTTTTTCAGCTTTTGTTGCATCAACTATAGCCGCCAATAGCTCGCTGCCTTCACCAAAAAGGCTGCGCGATGCGATCGTTTCGACTGCGGGTGTCA
>JBIOXB010000153.1:0-6001 GCA_044869275.1 bacterium | reverse complement strand
CCTTTCAAGCAATGGCCCGTTCAATTTTGCGCTCACCCTGCGGCGCTATCAAGCCTTCGGCGAGGATGCGGCGAATCAGTACGACGGGCAAACGTTTCGCAAAGTTTTCAGGGCGCACGACAAGCTCTACTTGCTTTCTTTGCGCCCACAAGCGGGCGACGTTGCACTTGACGTTTGGCCGAAGACACGCGCGACCCTGATTGCGCAAGAGGCGGAGCGCATTGCCCAGCAGATTCTCGGCTGGCATTTTCCAGTGCAGAACTTTTACAAATTCGCGCAAAACGATCCGATTTTAAGAAAACTGGTGGAGAGTTTTCACGGCTTTCGCCCGACGCTGGCTTCAGATTTGTTCGAAACGCTCGTCACTTCCATCACCGCGCAACAGATCAATTTGCGCTTCGCGTTTGCGGTGCGCAGTCGCTTGATCCGCCGTTACGGCGAGAGGCTGGCCATGAACGGTGAGACCTACTTTGCCTTTCCCACGCCGGAAAAACTGGCGCGGGTGCGGGTGGCATCGTTGCGCGCTTTGCAGTTTACGGAAAAGAAATCCGAATACCTCATCGGCCTGGCGCGCGCGATCTCCGCCGGCAAGCTCGATCTCGATCATTTGGCGCAGCAGTCGAATGAAGCAATTGCCGAACAGCTTCTGCCGCTGCACGGCATCGGGCGCTGGACCGTCGATTGGTTGCTGGCGCGCGGCTTGGGCCGCGGCGAGGCCATCGCCGCCGGCGATCTCGCCGTGCGCAAGGCGATGCAGCATTTTTATTTCAACGGCGAACCCAAATCCGAGCAGGAATTGCGCGACTTCGCGCAGCGCTGGGGCGAGTTCACCAATTTGGCGGTGCATTATTTGCTGACGGGCATGGCGCTGGGGAGCTGAACTGACAGGCCGGCCCGGTGCATGCGACAAAGTTCATCTTGCAACTCAATCGACTTTTGTTAAATTTGGTCAGGAAACGAAGGGGGAAAAACCATTGGCGCGACTAGTTCGATTTGTGATTTTGCTTACGGCAACTGATCGCCGTCGGCGGCGTCATGTGTCTGAAAGAGGGAAAATCCTGGAATTTGTAGTTCAGTACGAAACAAAACTTAAGGGGCGTTGGTATCCGGTCCTGCGATATGACACCGCACATGGATATGCTCATAAGCATGTCTTTAATATTGATGGCCGTCAAGAAAGAAGCCGCATGAATGTTTCCGATTATAATCTAGCGTTGAAGGTCGCGGAAGACGACGTACGCCAAAACTGGTCGCGATACCGATCGAAGTTTTTTAAGGAATAATCAATCATGACTCGCGCTGAAGCCTTTGCCAAGAACCTCGAATTGAGTTTCGAATTTGATCGCTATCTACTCGAGCACCCAAGGTTCGCTGAAAAAATCCCTTTCGATGCGATGGTGGTGTTATTGCCCAAATACGATCGCCAGTTGCGGGATTATAATCTCAAAATTTCAAAAAAAAATCGTGAGCCTGAGCAACCGGTGATTTATGTTCAAATTGATGGCTTGAAACCGCTGAAGTCAAGACTCCTCCGGCCACAAATCAGCACCTCAGCAAATGGCAAAAATAGGCGCAAACGCTGGCACAAAGCCATATCTTGAAGTTGTGAGCCAAGACAACAAAATTGATGATACTGGCTCGTCTCGCGGGTGCGCTGCGATTAGATATACGACTTTCCTCGGGATGGGCCGCATCAATAATGCCTCCTTCCGGACGCTCGCAGCGCCTGGAAGGTGATTAATCCGGAGCAAACATGTCCGCTCTTCTCGATCAAGACCTGCAATCCCTCCAAGAAGTGCGCGGCCTGATGCAGCGCGCCAAGGCCGCACAGCTCGCGTTCAAAGAATTCTCGCAAGAGCAAGTAGATCGTGTGGTGGCGGCGATGGCCGAGGCCGGCTTCAAAGCCAGCGAGCGCCTCGGCCGCATGGCTGTGGAAGAAACCAAGTACGGCAAGGTCGCGGACAAGACCATCAAGAACCAATTTGCCACACGCGATTTGTATGAAGGCATCAAACACCTCAAAACCGTCGGTGTGATTCGTGAGGACACGAAGAAGAAAATTCTCGAGGTCGCGGAGCCGATGGGTGTGGTCGCTGCCGTGGTGCCGACGACGAATCCGACTTCGACCGCAATGTTCAAATGCCTCATCGCGGTGAAAGCGCGCAATGCTATTATCGTATCGCCGCATCCGCGCGCGAAAGAGTGCACGCAGGAATCGGTGTTCGTCATGCGCAAAGCCGCGGAAAGCGCGGGCGCGCCGGCAGATCTGTGTTTGTGTTTGTCCTTGCCGACGAACGAGGGCACCAATGAGCTCATGCGTCACCGCGATACCGCGGTGATTCTGGCAACAGGCGGAACCGGGCTCGTGCGCGCGGCTTATTCCGCGGGCAAGCCCGCCTACGGCGTCGGGCCGGGCAACGTGCCCGTATATATCGATCGCAGCGCGGATATTCCGAAAGCTGTGGCAGATGCTGTGGCCGGCAAGACTTTCGATTGGGGCACCCTGTGTTCCTCCGAGCAAGCATTGATTGTCGATGCGCCGGTGGCGGATCGTGTGCGGGAAGAATTGCAACGGCAGAAGGCATATTTTCTGAATGAAATGGAGGCGGACAAAGTCGCGAAGGTTCTCGTCACGCCGGATTTTCGCATCAATGCGGAGATGGTAGGCCAAGCGCCGCAGCGCATTGCCGAAGCTGCGGGCTTCAAAGTCCCTGATGAAGTTCGGGTGTTGGTGGCACAGATCGCGGGCGTGGGCAGGCAATATCCACTTTCGGCCGAAAAACTTTCTCCGGTGCTCGCCCTGTTCGTTGAAGAGGGTTGGGAGAAAGGATGCGAGCGCTGCATCGAGCTGCTCAATTTCGGCGGCCGCGGCCATACGCTCGCCATTCACTGCCAAGATCGCGACGTGATCATGCAATTTGCTTTGAAGAAACCGGCATTCAGAATTGTAGTGAATTCCCCCGCAGCGATTGGTGCAGTCGGCTACACCACCGATCTCGATCCCAGCATGACGCTCGGTTGCGGCTCATACGGCGGCAACATCACCAGCGACAATATCGGCCCGGTGCATTTGATGAACATCAAACGCGTGGCCTGGGAAACCAAGCCGCTCACCACGCCGCGCGATACCAGCGCGTGGCGGCCCTCGCTCGCGGCGGAAGTGCGCAAAGCCGAGTTTCCTTATCAAAAAGCGCTGTCTTCCGAGGTTTCGCGCAAAGGCACGGTGCACGCCGCAGAATCCACTGCCAGGCCATTGTCGCTCACGCGTGAAGCTGCTGCACCAAAGCTCGGCACCAGCGGCCTCAGCGGCGAGCAGGTGGATAGTATTGTAAAGGAATTCAAAAAAATGAGAGGGGAAAAGCAATACTGAGTGCTGGAACGCGTGTTTTCACACAAGCTGATTCAGGCTGTGTGAAAACCTGGGAATGCCGCACCCGGCGCGGTTTTATTGCGAGTGCGGGCGCTGGAGGAATTTGGCTTGACTTCGCGCTATCGCAGCTTCGCGCGCAGGCCGGCAATGGGTGGGACGGGAGCTATCAGGAATTTCCGCCCGCGTATGTGATCGTGGACTTGTTTGATGACGGCTCCTCGGAGAGCCAGTATATGCCGTATTAGAATTCATACCCTAGACTGATCTCAAAAAGCAAATTGTGCCGGGCGCTGTGCATGGCGGTGATTTCAAACGGACCGATGGGGGAAGTCATGCCAAATGAAGCGCCCAAGCCGGCCTTGAATTTACGGACATCGAACAGATTTTTGCGATCGTTCGTAACGTTGCCAAACTGCCCGCGCAAGGATACATAGCGGTGCGGCCAGGCCTCGAAGCGCAAGCCCGTTCCGACGGCCTGCGCGTATCGTCCCGCCAGTTCTTGCGGCTCATATCCCAAAAACGAATCAGCTCCTCCCCAATAAAAGAAATATTGCAAAGGCAGCTCATCTCCCTGGGCCCAGCCGAACTGCAGATCGGCAAGCCACGTCATTCTTTTGCTCAGCGGCATGAACGAGACGGACGAAAAGGCATGCCGGGTAAAGGTGATCGAACTGCCCAAACCCGCGGTTTCACTTTTGAGATCGAGCCGCAGGCCGTGCCCCGGAAAGACGAGTTGGTCGAGCACGTCAATTTGCAGCAGGCCAAAAAGCGGCAAATAATTCCGGTTGGGAAGGGGCAAGTCGCTGGAGGAAATGTCGGGTGAATAGTGAGAAAATTCCTGTTTTAAGCCCAGGCCCAGGTTGACTTTGGTTGAAAAAATCGAACCGATAAATCCTTCGAGCGCGGTGGCGTTATAGCGCACGCTGGCGTAGCGCTGGCTTTGCTCGTACAAGTAAATCGTATTGCGCTGATGGTTGGCGCGGGCGCGAAAGCCGGTGGCCGTCAGCCAGCCGATGTGAATGTAGTATTGCGCGTCGAATTGGACTTCGTCGCCCAGTCTCGTTTCGAAGACAAAGCCGGAGCCGTGTTCGGCAAGATTGCGCAAACTGACGCCGAGCAGCAGCGCCGCCCTGGTCGCGCGATCGTAGCGCAAGCCGACGTGGAAGAAATTCGTGGTTTTTTCGATCAAGCGCAAAGTCAGCATCATGCCGTAGGGTGAAGGATCGAGACGATAGGTCACACGCTCGAAAAAATTCGTGCTGTAGAGACGGTCAATCGCTTTCTCCAGTGCTGCTGCCGTTACCCAGCCGGGATAAATCACATTCAGCTCGGTCCACACCAGGCGCTGTGAAACATCCCGCAAACCTTCAATCCCAACGCTGGTCACGTAAACAGAGTCGATTTGCTCTATGGCCTTCCGCACCGGTACTTGCCCGAGCCGGTTCAAGGAATCGGCGAGCGCCCGCAGCCGCGGCAAGTGCGCGCGTGCGGCCTCTTCGCCGCGTTGAATCGCCAGCCGGGCCTTGCCAAAATCAAGGGTGCCTAGTCCTCTGATGTCGGGGCGGATCAAAATATCGCAAAGCGCTTGTTGCTTTTTGTTGGAGGCCGCCTCCAGGAAACCGATCGACTGGCTGATGACATCGAGCAAGGTGCGCAGGCTGTCCGCGGGCTGCAATTTAGAGCCGACGTCGACGCCGATCACGATCTCCGCGCCCAAACGCTGCACGTCTTCCACTGGAAAATTGCGCACCAGCCCTCCGTCCACCAGAACTTTGTCTTCCAAGCGAATGGGCGTGAACACCGTGGGAATGGCCATGCTCGCGCGCAATGCCTCCGGCAGAAATCCGTGATCCAGCGAAACCGGCTCCCCGGCCTCCAAATCTGTGGCGACGCACACGAACGGGATGGGCAATTGGCGAAAATCGTTGAGGTGATGCACCGGCCAGGTCAAGCGTGCGAGCAGCTTGGAGATGTTTTGTCCGGCAATCAAACCGGAAGGCAGTTCGATGCGCGTTTTGCGCAGGGGGAAGGAGACAATGTAGCGCTCGTCCCATTGCTTTTCTTGCATGGAAAGGAAGCGCCGGCCGGTGTCGTCGGTGAGCAGTTCATCCCAATCCAGCGTCTCGACCAAGCTCTGCAGCGCCCCGGCTTTGTAGCCGACGGCATACAAGCCACCGATGATCGCGCCCATGCTTGCGCCGCTGATGTAATCCACCGGCATGCCGACTTCTTCCAAAACTTTGAGCACGCCGATGTGCGCCAGGCCTTTCGCTCCGCCGCCGCTGAGCGCCAGGCCGACCTTGGGCCGGTGCTGGCTTTGGGCAGTTGCACAGGCGACGGTCAATAAAAAAACCACCCAATGGGAAACAGGAAGTCTCGTGCGGATCAAAGCAGTCCCTCCTCCACGGCGATGACAACCGAGGTGCAGCGCTTTTCATTTGGCTGTGCTGGTTTCGATTGCGGGCTTTCCTGGTCATGCCGCAAGAGTCCTGCTCATGGAAACCGCTATAAGGAGCGTAAATTCATGTCAATTTGCAAATGCAAAATCAGCCTCCGTTCTGCTTGATCTTGAACAGCGGCATGGTTTGGATGATCAAATCCAACGACGATCCCTTTGGCATTTTTCTGGCC
>JBIOXB010000152.1:0-22996 GCA_044869275.1 bacterium | reverse complement strand
TCCGAAAGACCGGTCGGGAGCTTCTCGTGCAGGACGGCCTGCATGCAGCCGTAGGAGGAATGCGCAAGCCGCGGCGGGCGGTTCGCAATGGTGGCTGCGCATCAAGCTCTTCGGCTTGCCGGTGTTTTGGTGGACACTCGAGCCCGCGGGCGAAGAATCCAGCGTCGAAGGCTTGAGTTATGAGCAGGAGAACGAATTGGTGTTCAGCATCATTGAGGAAAGCTGGGCCGCGCGCAAGGAATATCACGAGGCGATCGCCACGCTGGAGCAAAAGGCGGAAAGTTTTCAACAGCGCAAGTATTTCACCGGAGAGGCAGTGGCGTTGAACAAGCTCGGTATTTTGTGGTACAATTTGCGCGACTATCAAAAATCGGGGGATTATTTCCTGCAATCGTTCCGCCTGTGCGACCGCCAGCAATTGCATGCCGGCAAGGTCATCAACCTGATCAATCTCGGCAATCTCGCGCTCTTGCAGCAAAACTGGGGCAGGGAGGCGGTGCCGTTTTCCCTTGCGCTCGATTCGCTGCTGCAAGCTTCGCAAGTGTCGCTGGCGCAGGTGGCTCTGCAATCGCCACGGCAGAAACTCGTGGTGTGCAACACGTTGGGGAACCTGTATTTTTATGCCGCGCAACAAAACTGGCGTCATGCGGCGCAATCTGACGAGGCCGGCAACCGTCCAAGACGTGAAGATTTGCAGCAAAACCTCCAGCGTACATTGCTCGCTTTGCAAAGCCTGGCCAAAGCGCGTGCGGCTTATGACACGGCTTTGGTCCTGGCGCAGGCTTTTCGCCTCCCGCGCGAGGAAGTGATGGTGCGCAGGAATCTTGCGAGCCTGTTGATGCTGGCGGGCGACTATGCCCCGGCGTGGGAGCATCTTACGCAAGCGCTGCATCAATGCCTCAACGACAATTATAATGATTTATCCTGGCGCGTGGCTCATGCGCTCGCCACCTTGCGGCACTTTTATCTGCCGCCGGCAGAGGCTGCGTTTGCGCGGGCTTCGCCCTGGGAGTGGTATGACAACGCCATTGCGGTGCTCGAAGCTTTGCCGGGTGAGCCCGAGGGTATTGAGCAACGCATTTCAGAAGCGCAAGAACAACGCGAGTTATATGAGCACGCCGTTTTATTGCTCACCCAGATGCACGCCTCGAATGGCACGACGGATTCGCTGACGCGCGCCGCCCTCGCGATGGTGGAGCGCAGCCATGCCAGCCGCTTCGTGAACCTCGCGGCCACGCGTTATATTTTGCCGAAGAAGGAACGCCATCGTTTGATCTGGGGCGGCAGCGGCGGCCTGGCCGCAGAACAGCGCCGGGAGTTGAGCCGCCTGCGCGGCGAATGGCGCAAGCTCGAAGCCGAAGAAACGCCGCGGCCGAAGGAGCTGGCGCGCGTGCGCGCGGAACTGGCACAAGCGGAAAGGGATTATCAAACAATCGTGCAAGAAGCGCTGGCGGAAGATCCCGAGCTGGCGAGCTTCTTCAGCGTGCAGCCGGTTGACGTGCGCGCCGTGCAAAACAGCCTGCCCGGCGGCACGGCGGTGCTGCAGTATTTTTCCACAGCGAACGAATTATTGATTTGGTTCATCAACAATGCTCGCGTCGAACAATTCCGCGTGCCTTGTGCCAAGGAAAATCTGCGGCAGCTCGTGGCCTCGGCGCGTGCCGCCTGGCAAACACGCAGCCGTGATTCCCAGAAAACAGCGGGGCAATTGTCCGCGTTGCTGCTCGAACCGGTTAAAACCCTGGCCGATTATGCGCAGCTGATCATCATTCCGGATGATGGCCTGCATTATTTGCCTTTCGCCGCCCTGCCGTACAAAAACGACGTGCTGGCCGCCCAGTTCTTGCTGACCCGCGCGCCCAGCTTGCAGGCGCTGCAATTTGCCGAGCGCCACAAAAATCTCAATAGTGAAGATCTATTGCTGGTGGAGGATGCTGCCGGCGGCTCAACGGAGACCAACGACGGCTCGAAACCGGAACTTGCGGGCGCCAACGGTTTTGCCGCCACCCAAAAGATTTCGGGTCTTGCCATGCGCGAGCTGCGCGGCGCGGATTGGCGCGATCCCGCCTTGCCGGCTCGCCAACAGATTCAAACCGCCGGCGTGCTGCATCTCAAGCATGCTTTTGTAGCATTGCCCGATCGCCCGCTCGACTCCGGATTCGTTTTACGCCTCGCGCATTCTGCCAGCCGGGGCGGGACCGCTGCACTGCTGCCGCTGTACCGTCTGTTCGAATTCGATCTCAAGAGCAGTTTGATTGTGGCGGAAAACACCTCGTTCCCATATGATAAAAACCACATGGGCGAAGAGATGATCGCGCTGCAGCGCAGCTTGATTTACGCTGGCACGCCTTCTCTGATTCTCAATCAATGGCTGCCACAGCCCGCGGTGCGCGAGGCGTTTTACAAAACATTCTATTCGTGCCTGGATAAGTTTTCATTGTCGGATGCTTTTCAAGCTGCGCAATTGGCGGTGCGCGCGCGTTTTCCCGAACCGGCGGATTGGGCCGGTTTTGAGCTGGCGGGATTTTCCGGCATGTCGACGGAGGAGAAAAAAGAATTCGCGGATCTTTATTTTCGTGAAACCGTGGCGCAAGGAAACAACTATCAAGAGCTCGGCGCGTTTGGGGACGCCGTGAAGAGCTATCAAACCGCGCTCACCATGGCCCGCCAGCTTGGGCAGGAAGATGCGGTGCAGCGTCTGTATTTGTTGATCAAGGCCAGCGCGGTGGCGGCGAATGATTTTGCCACGGCCGCGGATTATGAGCAAAAGCTTTTGGAAAACGCGCGGCAAGCGCAAGATTGGCGCCGCGAAACCCAAAGCCTGCGCAATCTCTCGGTATGGCGTTTGCGCCTGCAGGATTATCGCGGCGCGATCGCAGCCGAACGGCAATATCTCGAGCTGGCCGAGGCCGCGAACAACCCGCTCGCCGCGGCAAACTCTTGTGTGCAACTGGCGCAGATTCATCAAGCGGCAGCGGCTTATGATAGCGCGATTTCGTATGCGCAGGCGGCCGCGGATATTTTCTCCGCACAGAACCACGCCCTGCCGCGTTTGCAGGCCGAAACTTTACTCGGCAAACTGGCTTTGGAAAGCGATCGCAACACGGCGGCGTTGAGTTATTTCGAAAATGCGTTGCTTTCATTTCAATACATGCACCCGAGCGACAAGCCGTATCTGCAAAGCGAACACCGCGCCGTGGCGACCACAACGCAATTGTTGGGCGTGGTTTACGGCCGCCTCACCGCTTATCGCCGGGCGCTGGAATTGCACACCCGCGCCTTGCAGATGTTTGAAACCCTGGCCGATACCGCCAATATTGCCCGCGCGGAGCAATTTGTGGCGGAAACGTATTGGCTCAATGCCGATTATCAAAACGCGCTCTCACACCAACAGCGCGCATTAAAACTGGCTGAAACGCTCTCAGACGATATCGTATCGATTCGTGGTCAAACCGCACTGGGTTTGATTTTGCTAAGCCTGGGCGACACCGAGCGCGCCTTGGACGCGCAAAAACAGGCCTTGCAAAAAGCGCTCGAGCTGGAAGATCAAAATGCGAACGAGGCGCGCCGCGAACAGGCCACGATCCAAAAGAATCTTGGCCTGGTCTATTTGCAGCAGAGAAATTTTTCTCAAGCCTTGGCGAGTTTCCGGCAGGCGGCCGGCCTCGATGTGCGGTTGAATACACAACGCGGACTGCTCTACGATTATCTCAATCTCGGTCAAACCTTCCAGGCTTTGACTCAGCCGGATTCAGCCCTGTTCTATGTGGCGCAAGCGGAAACGCTGGCGGTTAAATTGTCCGACCAGCGCGCCCGCGCCAAAGCTTTGTACACGGCCGGGTTGGCGCATGCGCAGAAAAACAATCGCGACCGTGCCCGCGTGGCCTGGCATGAAGCGCTCGCGCAAGCGGATACCGCGCAGCTCGAAGAGGTGCAGTGGCGCAGCCTTTGGCAATTGGGGGTATTGGCGCGGCAGGAGAACAATGTTGAAAATGCGCTGAGTTTCTATCAACGCGCGATCGGGGCTTTGGAACGCCTCAGCGCCAAAATCAGGGTGGAAGAATACCGCAGCGGCTTCATCGACGACAAATCGGAAATCTATGAAGAAGCCGTGCTGTTGTTGCTGCAAATGAAGCGCGAGGCAGAGGCGCTGCTCATGGCCGAGCGCGCCAAATCGCGCAGCTTCGCGGATTTGCTGGCCAACGGCAAGATCGATTGGAAAGCCGGTGCCGATCGCGCGTTGCTGGAACGCCGCGAGCAGGTGCTCGAATCCGTCAATTTTGTGCAAGGGCAAATTGCCACTCTGCAAGCACAACCCCCGGAAAACACCCGTGGGGAGATTGCCGCGCTCACCGATTCCCTGCAAGCGCTGCAACGCGCGTATGCGGATTTGTTGATCGAAATGAAAACGGCAAATCCGGAATTGGCGGATGCGGTAAGCGTCGCTCCGCTGCCAATTGCAGAAGTACAAGCCATGCTGGCCGACAGCGTGGCGTTGCTGGAGTATTTCTTTGCGAAAGATCGATTGCTGTGCTGGGTGGTCGATCGCGCACAAGTGCGCGCCGTCGCCACGCCGTTTGAACGTAACCGGCTGAATGAGAACGTCGTGCAATTCCGCAAAGCTATCCAAAAGCGCGCTTCGACGGAAAGCTTTGCGCGCGCTTTGTATGATCTATTGATCAAACCGGCCGAGCCTTTTCTGCAAGCCGCCAAGCAATTGGTGATCGTGCCGCATGGTGCTTTGCATTATTTGCCGTTTCCTGCTTTGCAGCGGGCGGATAGCACGTATTTGATCGACACGCACGCGCTGGCGCTGGCCCCGAGCGCAACCGTTCTGGGCTTTTGTTATCGCAAGGGCACAGTGCTGTTGTCGCGTGCAGAGAAAGAAAATCGTGTGCTCGCTTTGGGCAATCCCGACCTCGGCAACCCGCGCCTGGATTTGCCTTTTGCCGAGAAAGAGATCAGGAGTCTCGAACAAACTTTTGGCGAGATCACGAGCTACACGCGCCGGCAAGCCACGCCGAGCGCGCTGTTTGCTTCGGCGGGAGCAGCGGAGGTTTTGCATTTTTCTTGCCATGGGGTTTATGATGACCTCAACCCGCTTTTTTCTGCCCTGCTGTTGGCGCCGGATTCCACGCATAGAACTGGCCGCCTCGAAGCGCATAAGATTTTCGGCATGCAGCTCCAAACTTCACTGGTCATGCTTTCGGCCTGCGAAACCGGGCTGGTGCGCGTCACCGGCGGTGATGAAGTGACCGGCCTGGCGCGCAGCTTCATCTTTGCTGGCACGCCTGCGTTAATCGCAAGCTTGTGGACCGTTGATGATTTGGCGACCGCGATTACGGTGAAGCGTTTTTATCGTTTTCTCAAATCCGGCGCGAGCAAAGCGCAGGCCTTGCGTGAAGCCCAACGCTTCGTGCGCGATCATCACAACCGCCACCCGGCATATTGGGCGAGTTTTGGGTTGACGGGGGATTGGAGGTAGGAAGGCAAAAAGAAAAGAGCAAAAAGAAAAAGGCAAAAAGAAAAGGAAAAGCCGAAAGCAGATTTGGGCATTTCAACGTTATGCGCGATGCTTTGCTGGCAAAAACGCGACTTGCATTTATTGCTGGGGTCGTGTAATATACGAATGGGATACGCATAAGACAGGGAGAAATGAAACAAAAGATTGACAATTACTCAGAGGCCTCGAACAAGTTTTTTGAAGAATCGTTTGTTGGTAACTGCGAGAGGAGAGTATGAGCAAGAATTGGTATGCGTTTTTCTTGATGTTGACCCTCAGCTTTGTCTTTGCCGCCAAACCCTGGCAAAGCCATTCCCAAACTGCAACCCCAACCGCAGCTAAAACCCAAGCGACCACACCCGCGAGCAACGCGCGCAAAGGCCTGTTCACGCTGGTGGAGGGCAACGTCAAAAAGAAGCAAATGACGGACGAAGAGTGGATTCGTGCCCAGGTGAAGACGGATGTGATCGGCGGCGACCGCGTGCGCACGCTGCAGCAATCGCGCGCGGAAATGAATCTCGCGCAATTGGACGTGATTCGCCTCGCGCCGCAGACCACGATCGACATCGTGAAACTGTACGAAGAAACCAAAGAGAAAAAAGTTCAAACCAAAATCAATTTGAGTGAAGGCGACCTCTGGGGCAAAGTAAAATCGGTCGACGCCAATTCCTCCTTCGAAGTGAATTCCGATTTTGCGGGTGCTGCGATTACGGGAACCGTTTTTCGCCTCAGCCACGATTCCACCAACCAGGAAACCCAATTGAAAGTCTATACCGGCGAGGTGCGCATCAGCAACGTGCCGGAAAAAATGAGCTCGCTCGCGCCGCAAAGCGTTCAGCCTTCGCGCGTGCCCGGACCCACCCAGGTCCCCGGCCCAACGCCAATATCTCTGGAAGAATGGCTGTATTTGGTGAAATCCTATCAACAAATCACCATCGGTGCGAACGGCAAGATCAAATCCGTCAGTGCTTTCAAATCCTCGGATCGCGATGAAAAAAGCGATTGGGTGAAATGGAATCAGCAGCGTGACCGCCTGCGGTGAAAAGAATTTTCAAAATTGCCGCCGGCGCGCTTCTCGTTTTTTTTGCTGTCGGCGCCGGACTGGTGGTTTTCATTCGCCTGAAGTACCCGCCGGAGCGCGTCAAACAAATCTTGCTGGGCACGCTGGCGCAGAAATACGGCATCACCGCCACGTGCGAGCAGCTTGCCTTCAGCCTTTTTTCCGGGTTCGTTTTGGACAAGCTCACGCTGGTCGAAGTGCAAGGCCAGCGCGCAGAGACACCGGCGGATTTTCGCTCTCCGCTTTCCATTGAAAGAATCAATTTTTCCTATCGCTGGCGCTCGCTGCTCGCGCGGCAATTGGAAATTGATGAGGTGGAGATCACACGGCCGTTCCTGCGCTACTGGCAAGCTCCGGATGCTTCCACCAACCTCGAAGCCTGGCTGGCCGCCTTCACGGATTCCGTTGCGGCGGTTGATTCCACGGCCGAACTTCCCATCTCCATCAATCTCAAAAAATTTCGTTTGCAAGATTTTAACCTGCGCGCCCTCATGGTTTCTGCGGCTGACACGCAGCAATTCTCATTGGCTCATCTGGACGCCGAGCTCGCGAATATCGAGGTGGATCGCCGCTCGCGCTACCGTGGACAATTCAAGTTGTTGGCTGCTCCGGCGCGCGTGGAGTATCAGGCTCATGCGCGCGCTGCCGCTCCGCTGCGCTTCACCGGCTGGCTGCCACTGCAAGCCAGCGGCAACATGAACAATGAGGCTCTCACTGCAAATTTTGAAGTTTCACTGGCAGAAGGCCGGGGGAGCTTGGGCGCGCAGGAAACGCCGCTGCCTGTTTTTAACGCCAGCGGCGAGCTGCAGTATCATTTTCTCTCCTCGGAATTGCAGCTTTCCACTTTGCAGCTGCAGCTTGCAGATGCTTTCGAGCTTGCCGGCAGTTTCAGCCTGAAAACCCTGCCGGATACCAGCTGCAATGTTAGCGTGCAGCGCGGCCATGTTGATTTTGAAAGACTGACCGCGCTGTTGCATGCGCGGCGCGATCTGGCGATGCTGTCGGATTGGCAAAGCTGGCACGGAGCGGGCAAGCTCGAGATTCGCGACAGCTTTTTTCGTCAGAACAAAAACGGCACGCAGTATCGCGTCGCACTCGCGGGGGAGGGCCTCAGCCTGGCCGATTCTGCTTCTCGCCTGGGGATCACCGGCGGAGACCTCGATTTGCGCTGGGAAACTGCGCCCGAGAACGCGACGAATCGAAACTCGGAATTAACTTGTCGCTTGCATCTGGCAGCGTGCGGCCTGCCGCTCGAAGAGCAAAATGTATTAGCCACGGGGCCCATGGATTTGCGTGCGAGTTTTTCGCTCACGCCGGAGTATCTGCCCTCCCAGGGCGATTTGGATTTGACCTGGCAGAATTTCTCCGGCGGGAAAGTGCGGGCGCGCTCCAGCTTTGCGCCGAAAAATGAACGCGGCTTTTCGCCCAAGACATTCAAAACCCTTTTGCACCTCGAAGCAGACTCTCTCAATCTTGCGCCTTTAAGCGGACAGAGCATGGTGGGCAGGCTGCGGCGCGCCGTACTTAGAGTCGAAGGTGAAAGCTTCGATAACCTGCGCCTGGCAGGCGCGATAGAGAACGATACGCTCACTTACTTTACCGCAGAAAGTTTCGGTGAAATTCCACCTGATGACCTGCAATTCTCCGCGCTTTTGAAAACCACCGCTGCTTTCTCGCATGTCGCATTTTCAAATGGCGCCCTGCAATGCCAGCGAGCGCGTGCAGTTTTTCAGGGATTCTACGACGTCGGTAGAAGCGTTTTGCGTTTCGAGCTGCCCGAGGCGCATGCTGCCATTGCCGAAATCATGCCGCTGTTGCCGCAGGACCTGGCCGGGGATCCGGCGTTTCCGTATCTCGCCGGCACGGCGCTCGCGCAGGGCTGGTTCGAAAGCCGCATGCTGCCTTCCGGTAAGTTCGATTATACTGGAAAGCTTTTCGCGCGTGCGAAGGACGGCATTTACGCCGATACTTTGTCCGGCGTTTTTGCGGAGAAGCTGGATATTGAGAGCGAGTGGACGCTGGTAACCGATTCGACGCTGGGCGAGTACCGCGCGCAATGCCCGGCGTTGCGTTTGGATTATTTGCCTGCGCCGCTGCCGCCGGCAGAAGCAGAGGGGAAGCTCGTTGTTTATGAAGATCGTTTTTTAATCAAAGAGGGCAGGCTGGAAGTTCCGGCCTGGTCCGTGCGCGGCGAGTACGGCGTGTTGGGGAAATTCTTGCCGCAAGGCATGCAGGTGAGGACCACGTTCGACGCCGGCATGAAAGCGCCGGAAAAATTGATCCTGGGCAAGGCCCTGGCCCTGCAGGGAAACTTGAATATGCGTTTCACCCTGGATCAATATTTGCCCGACGATGCGCAAGCGCCGCAACCGGCGCACCTCGCCGGCAGTTTGGAGGTCGAGCACTTCAATCTTACCCGGGATTCTTCGCTGGCTTTGCGCGATTTGAACGTGCACGCCGAGTTTGCGCAGGATTTCGATCTGCTCGATCTCACGCTGCCGCCGATTTCCGAGCGCAAGCCGCTGGCTTTGGCCAGCGCCGGCGAAGCTCTGCTGCTGCATGAGGTTTTGGGTGAAGCGCAAAGAGAGCATCATGCTGCCCCTTCACGCCTGACGCTCAAAGAATTGCAATTGGGCAATTATCAATGCAGAGATATTTCAGCCGAGTTGGAGTTGGGTCACGGCCGTGTGGAGGTGAAGCAATTCCGCATGAATCTATTCGAGGGCAACTTGATTGGGAATGTGCTGGTGGGGCTGGGCGACGGCAACCCGGACCATCTCACGTATGCGCTGAGCATGCAAGCCTCCTCCGTTGATGTCTCGCGCCTGCGCCGGCTCGGTGCACAAGTGGAGAAAGGCTCAAAGCTTTCCGCGGATCTGTCCCTGAGCGGCGCTGGCGCTTCTGTGGAAAAAATGGAGGAGGTGCTGGCGCAGCTTGCCGGCGCGTTGAATATTTCCAAAATTGAGGGCAAAGTCGCCTCCAACCTTTTACAGGCGCTTGACCCCAAAGGCACCGACGTCGGAGTGCAGCGCATGCGCCTGCTGCTCAAAACCGGCTGGAACGTCAAAACCATGAAGTTTGAGATCAAAAACGGTTTCGTTTACGCCTCCGTGTCGCTGGTGAAGACCAAGCCGTGGACCGCGCTCTTCAATCTTCCTTCCAAGTTGGATTTTGCCCGTTTTCCGTTAAAATACTTCATGCAAGCTGAGGCAGAGTGATGCGCTCGAACGCTTCACCTGCTTCGCCTGCCGCCCGTTCACATTTGCATAATAGCTGGGCGGCTCGATAAATCTTTGGCTGTGATACTGCACCAGGGGCTGATCGAAGCCGAAAAAGCGCGCAGGGCTCAGCTCGCCGTACAGGTACAGGAAGACAATTGCGCCGCAAACGATGCCCATCGCGAGGCTGAGCAGATTTTTGCGCGAATGGATGTTGGACTTGGACCATGGGCGCAGGGCGGCGCGGAGATCGTTTCGCATCATGGCTTCTCCACAACATATTTTGCAATCTAAGCGATCAAGCTTGCATTGATTTCAGGGTCAGTGATCACTGAACCCTGTTTACTGAACACCTACTCGTACCGCAATGCCTCCACCGGATTCGCGGCCGCTGCCTGGAGCGCGCGATAACCGATGGTCAGCGCCGCAACGATCAGAGTGGACAACAATGCCAGCCCGAATACACCCGCACCGATTTCGGCACGATAGGCGAAGTTCTCCAGCCAGCGTTGCATGACGAAATACGCCGCCGGCGCGGCAATGGTGAAGGCCATCGCAATCAGCACGGCAAATTCGCGGCTGAAAAGCAGCAGAATGTTGCCGGTGGAAGCGCCCAAAACTTTGCGCACGCCGATTTCTTTCGTGCGTTGCGCGGCCGTGAAGGAAACCAGGCCGAACAAGCCGATGCAGCCGATCAGAATCGCAATGCCCGAGAACACGCGAAACAGTTGCGACATCTTCTGTTCTTCTTGATAAAAATCCGCGAGGCGCTGATCTAAGAACTCATGGCTGTACACGAATTCCGGGAAAATCGCGGCCCAAGTTTTCTCCAGATGTTTCAAGGCCTCCGCCATTCCCAGCATATTGATCTTCACGCTGAGTTCATAGTATGCCCGGCGATTGTTTGTCAGCAAGCAGGGGCGGATTTCCTGATGCAGGGAGGTCGTGTTGAAATCCTTGACCACGCCCACGATCGGCAAATAGCGCCGCTTGCCAAGTTTGAAAGTTTTGCCCAAGAGATCTTGCGGTGCCAATCCCAGCTTTTTCGCGAACGTTTCGTTGACCACAAATTCCAACGCCGTGTCACCCGCGACATAATTGCGCCCGGCGACCAATTCGAGATCGTATGTCGAAATGTATTCCGCGTCCGCAAATTTCAGATCCGAAGCAAAAGCCTGCTCTTCGCCGCGCAGGGTATGGCGCAAATTCGTGTCCCAACGATTGCCGGAAGCGGCACTGGAAAAACTAAAAGAAACATTCCTGATGGCGCTGTTTTGCAGGAGCTGTGCGCGCAGGGTTTGCAGTTTGGCGGCGTCATTCTGCGGCAAGGGTACCAGCACCAGGGCGTTTTGATCGAACCCCAGGTCTTTCTTGCGAAAATAATCCATTTGCGTGGTCACGATGATCGTGCCGATGATGAGCAATTGTGAAATGATGAACTGAAACACCACCAGGCCGCGGCGCAGAAATAGTCCGCCGCCCATGCTCGAGCTCATCTTGCTTTTGAGCGCCAGCGCGGGGGTGAAACGCGAGAGCACAAATGCCGGGTAAAGTCCGGCGAGCAAGCTCACCCCGATCACCAGCGCACTCAGAAAACCGGACACGGTCAAATTGCTGAAGGGCCGGAACACCAGTTTGAGCTGCAACAAGGCATTTAAAGAGGGCAAGAGCAATTCTGCCAGGACCACGGCCAGTGCGGCGCCGAAAAGCGTGATGATGAAAGTTTCTCCCAAATACTGCCCGACCAATTGGCGGCGGAATGCGCCCAAAACCTTGCGCACGCCCACTTCTTTGGCGCGATTGACCGCTTGCGCCGTGGCCATGTTGATGAAATTGATGCACGCCGTGAGCAGCAGAAACACGCCGATCAATCCCAGGCCCCAGAGCGCGGGTTTTGTGATCGTGCGCTGGCTGTAGTTGCCGTAACGGCTATCATAGTGAATTTCGGAGAGGGGCTGCAATTTGTGCACGCGTTTGTTGGCGTCCGTGGCGTCCGGGAAGTATTTGTTCTTGAATGCGGCCAATTGGCTTTGCAGCTCGCTCGCTCCATACTGCCGGGGCAGCAACACGTAGGTATTGGTATTGGACATCAAGCTGCCCCAGGATTCGATGTTCGTCCCGGTTTGAGGCAAGGTGCGCCAGGAGATGAAAGCAGTGAAGGGCAGATCGGTGTGCACGGGATAATTCTTTACAATCCCTGCCACTTGCAAGTCGATGCTATTATCCAAACGGATGGTTTTGCCGAGGGGGTCTTCATCCGCGAAGAATTTTTGCGCGAGGGCTTCCGTGAGCGCGACACGATTGGGCTCATTCAAACTCTCGGGATCTCCGGTTTTCCAGGGAAAATCAAAAATGGCAAAAAACTCCGGCTCGACAAAAGCCACGCCTTCGTTTTCTTGAAAACGCCGCGGCTCTTGTTCGCTGCTGTTGATGGTGAATAGGCCGGAGTAGATATAATAAGCGACCGTGACTTTTTCCAAATTTGGAAAGTCGCTGCGCAGTGCCTCGGCCATCGGAAGAGGCGACCCCATAGTTTCACTGGTGCGGTCATTCATCCTTTCATCGGTTGTGATGCGAAAGATGCGGTCACGTTTGCCGTGAAAGCGATCGAAACGCAATTCGTATTGGATGATTAAAAAAATGAACAAACAGCAGGTCATGCCCAGCGCCAAGCCTAACACATTGATCGCCGCGTAGCTTTGACTGCGGCGCAACTTGCGCCATGCGGTTTTGAAGTAGTTTCTGAACATGAAAGGCTCCTTACGAGAAATATTTCCGCCGAATGAACTCATGCACCATCACGATCATCAAATAATCCCAAGTTCCTTCTGCTGTGCCCATCTCCGGATTGTTGGGCGACATCATGTGAATCTCATCGATGCGCGTGGCCGCGCCCACCACCCAGGCCGGTACCGAGGGCAAACCGAGCGCGCGCGAGCGCACGATGGCAATCTTGGAAAGTGGCATAGAGGTGTACTTTGATTGGCGGAAGGCTTGCCACTTGAAGATCACGCGTAATGCGATGGTGGTGGGATTCCAGAGACGCCGCGATTTGTTCGACATTGTTGCGGTCAATCGCGGTGTGATGAAACACAAAATGCGCGCTGGTCAACGTCGAATCTGTGCGGCTATAGGGACTACTAGATGACGCGACAATCGCTTGCTCCGGCTGCTTCGAGCAGCTCAGGCAAAGCACAAAAAGCAGACCCAGCGCGGTTGGTAACCGAAAGCATCTCTTCAGCATTTACCAGCCTCATGTCTATCTTTAATGGTTACACAAGAATTTGTTAAGCAGTTCTTCCTACGCCCCTGTCAAACAAAAAAGAATTGAGTTTTGCGCTCCGCTCACTCGTAGCGCAACGCTTTGATCGGATTTCCAAGCGCCGCTTTGAGAGATTGAAAGCTGACCGTGAGCAGCGCAATGGCGAAGGCAAGCATTGCCGCCAGCAGGAAAGTCGCACTTTGGTGATTGAGGTTGATGCGATACGCAAATTCCTGTAGCCAGCGGTGCATGGCGTAGTAAGCAATGGGCCAGGCCGCCAACGTGGCAACGATCACCAACCGCGTAAATTCTTTGGAAAACAGCAAAGCGATATTGCTCACAGACGCTCCCAATACCTTGCGGATGCCGATCTCTTTCGTGCGTTGTTCCGCCGTGTAAGAAGCTAATCCGAACAACCCAAGACAAGCGATGAAAACCGCGAGCAATGAGAACGTGCCGAAAATCTGGCCAAGGCGATGCTCGCTTTGATAGAGCTGTTCGTAGCGCTCGTCAATGAAGGAGTATTGAAACGGAAAATTGGGGCGAAGCTCCTGCCACTTTTGTTTGAGAAATTCCAGCGTCGCGGGCATGTCGTCCGGCCGGTCCAGTCGAATTTTGACGGAAATACTATTGAAACTCTGCGGTACGATGTACATGACAATGGGAGTGATGGGTTGATGCAATGATTCGTAATTGAAATCTTTGACCACGCCAATAATCCGGCCTGTACGCCCGCCGTATTGAAATGCTTTGCCGATGGCGGCGTCCGGCGAGGCCCATCCGATTTTCTTCACCGCAGTTTCATTCAAGAGAAAGGCCTCGGTCGAGTCCGTCGGAAAAGCAACGGAGAAATTTCGGCCTGCCGCCAATTGCATGCCGTAGGTCTCGATGAAGCTGTGATCGACGCGAATGTTGGCAACACGGAAATCCAGTTTCTCGTATTTATCGCCTTCAGGGACGCTGCCTTCGGACGAATCCAGCAAGCGGCCGGAGGGCACGCGCTTGGAGGCGGCAACACCAGCGATGTGAGGATGCTGTAGAAGTTGGTTGCGGAGATCCGGATATCGCCGCGCGATTTCTTGACCCTGCTCCACGGGTAGAACGACAAGGTGCTCTTTGTTCAAGCCCAAATTCTTTGTGCGGCAATATTCCAGTTGATTGTACACGACCCCCATGCCGATGATCAGCATGATCGAAATCGCAAATTGAAAAACAACGAGTGTGCTTCGGAAGCGCGACTTCTTGGCGCCGATTTTTTGTCCTTTCAACACGGCGACGGGTTGAAAATGCGACAGAAAGAAGGCGGGATAACTGCCGGCCACGATGCCAACGAACACCGCGATGCCCAGCAAGCTGGCGAGTATGAACCACATGCTTTGCGACAGCAGCGCCAGCTCCTTGCCTGCGAAGGCGTTGAACCTGGGCAGGAAAATCTCGACGAACACCATCGCCAGAAAAAGGGCAATCAGTGCCATGACGACGGTTTCACCGAGAAACTGTTTGATCAATTGCTGGCGCTGCGCTCCCACCACTTTGCGCAAGCCGACTTCCTTGGCACGATTGGCAGAGCGCGCGGTCGCCAGATTCATGAAATTGATGCATGCGATCAACAACAGAAACAGGGCGATGGCCGAAAAAATGTAGACGTACGTGATGTTGCCGTTGGGTTCGATTTCGGAGTCGAGCTGCGAATGCAGATGAATATCGGTCAAGCGTTGTAAATGCAAAGTCGTTTTGGGAATCGCTTTTTCTCCATCAGGATGGTGGCGGCCAATGAACGCCGGAATTGCCTTGTTGAAATTGTCGATCGGATAATTGTTCGGAAAAAGCAAATAAGTCGCGTAATTGTTGCTACCCCAATTCTTGAACTCCTGCGCGCCGAAGAATTGCTCCAGCAGCTTCATCGAACCGAGAAAGTCAAAATGAAAATGCGAGTTCGTGGGAGTCTCCGCCATGATGCCCGTGACCTTCAAATCGGCGTCCCCGTCGATATTCAGGACTTTCCCCATGGGGTCCTCACTGCCAAAATACTTTTTTGCCATCGCCGGCGTGATCACGACTCCGTTTGGATCAACCAAAGCCGCTTTCGGATCGCCATTGATGAGAGGCAAGGTGAAGACCTCGAAAATATCGGCATCAGCAAAATAAAGGCGGTTTTCTTGGAAGACTTTGTCTTGATAGCGCAACAAAGAATTACCGCCGGAAGTGATTCTCACGACGTGCAGCAGGTCGGAAAAATCATTCTTGAGCAGCGGCCCGATTGGTGGCGCGACGTGGCCAAGATGCAAACTCGAAGAGCCGTCCGAATTGAACCACTCGCGTGTGACGCGATAGATTTGATCGGCTTTTTCGTGGTATTGATCATAGCTCAGCTCATCGTGGACGTACAGCAAGATTAAAATGCCGCTCGCCATGCCCACGGCCAGGCCGAAGATGTTGATGAAGGAATAGGATTTGTGCTTCAAAATATTGCGCAGGGCGATTTTGAGGTAGTTTTTGAACATGGTGGTCTCCTTGCAGAGGGCAAAGCGCATAGAGCATAGCGTGCTTTACGCCATGCGCCATGATCTATGCGCTCTGCGCCTTGCTATTCATATCGTAACGCCTCCACCGGATTCGCCAGCGCGGCTTTGATTGCCTGTGTGCTCACGGTTAATAATGCGATGAGCAAGGCGATCGCGCTCGCAAGCACGAAAATCCACCAGCCCATATCGATGCGATAGGCAAAGCTTTGCAGCCATTGCTTCATCGCATACCACGCGAGGGGACAAGCGATCAGACTGGCGATCAGCACCAGCTGGACAAAATCTTGCGAGAGCAAGCCCACCAGGCCGGAAACGGAAGCGCCCAGGACTTTGCGGATGCCGATTTCTTTGGTGCGCTGTTCGGCGGTGAAAGCCGCCAAGCCAAACAAACCCAGGCAGGCGATGACCAAGCTCAGCAGCGTCATCGTGGAAAAGATGGCGCGAAAATTTTGCTCGGAGCGATAAAGCTTGTCGAGGCTTTCATCCAAGAAATAATAGTCGAACGGGCGATCGGGCACCAGGCTCGCCCAGGTCGATTCGATCTGCGCCAGGGTTTGGCGGGAATTCTGCCCCGACATCTTGAGGGCAAACAACCAGGTGCGCGACGGGGTAATCACAAATGCAAAAGGCCTGATTTCCTGCCGCAGCGAGGTGAAGTGAAAATCCTTCAGCACGCCGATGACTTTCACATAGTACGTGGTATCCTGTTCCTCCGACCACACGAGTTGCTGCCCCAGCACCGGCGCAGGCACGCCGAGCTGTTTGACTGCGGTCTCATTCAGGATAATCGCATCGAGCGTATCAGCCGGAAATTCCGGTGAAAAGTCGCGGCCTTCTCTTAATTCGAGGCCCAACGCTTCGCTGAAATCATAACCCACGCTCAGAAAGTTGAGCAATTGGCCGTTGTCCGAACCTTTCACCCGCACGTCGTTCGTCCAGTTCTGGCCGCCGATCATGCCGTCGCATGTCGCGACGTTTTTCACGCCGTGAATTTGCGCCAGGGCCGCACGCACCGCCTCGCCGCGATTGGGCAAGGCCCCGGCGTTGCGAATGACGATCACTTGATCTTGGTCAAAGCCCAGTTTTGCCGATTGGATGAAGTCCATTTGCCGCTGAATCACCAGCACACCCGCAATCAAAATCACGGACAGTCCGAATTGAAACACCACCAATGTTTTTCGCAAATCGAACCATGACTTTCCCGCCGTGCGCAGTTTCTTCAGGACCGAAACCGGTTTGAACGAGGAAAGATAAAGCGCCGGATACAAACCGGCGACAATGCCCAGCGCGAGGGTCACAATCATGATGAGCCCCCAGAGCGGGCGGCTGGCGGCGGAAAAGAGCGACAGATGTTTCTGGGTGAGCGTATTGAAAAAAGGCAGCGCAATTTCACACAAACCGATCGCCACCACTGTGGCCAAAGCCGCCAGCAGTACGGATTCCGATAAGAATTGCGCCACCAAAGTGCGGCGAACCGCGCCCACGACTTTGCGCAAGCCGACTTCCTTTGCGCGCAGGGATGATTTCGCCGTGGTCAAATTGATGTAATTGATCCCGGCAATACAAATGACAAAAAGCGCGATGGTTAAAAAGACGTAAATGTAGAGCCGGTCACTGTTGGGTTGGAGCTCCCACTTGAGCTGCGAAGCGAGATGGATGCCATTACGGCCGGCCAGCGGCTGGGTGTAATATATATTGTCGTTCTCCGGTTGATGCGCTTTGAACACGGCTTTGATTTTCGGCTCGATCGCGGCGATCGCCGTGTTCGGACGAGTCTTGATGTAGGTATAGAAATTATACCAGCCCCATTCGCCGTCCATTTGATAGTTGCCCTGAAAGTTTCTGCTCAAAGAGCGCAGGGGAATCAAAAAATCGAATTTGAAATGCGACTGCGCCGGCACCTCCTTGAGAATCCCGCTGACTTGCAGAGGATGGCCCTGATCAAAGATCAGCGTTTTGCCCATGGGATCTTCATTTCCAAAATACTTTCGCGCCAGACTCTCCGTGAGCACGATCGACAACGGTTGTGCAAAAGCCGATTTCGCTTCGCCCCGCACAAAGGGAAATGTGAATACCTCAAAAAACGTGCTGTCCACTCGCAGAAAACTCTCTTCATAAAAAGTCTTTTCGCCGTAGGTCAACAACGGCTTGTAGCCCCAGGAAGGAAAAATGCGCACGGCCTGCTCGATTTCAGGAATCTCGCGCCGCAACGCCGGCATCAGGGCGGGAGGCGTGGTGGCATCCGGTGTCTTGGAGCCGTCGTCGTTCACGAAATCTTTGACGACGCGAAAGATCCTGTCCGCGCCGGTGTGGAATCTGTCATACGCCAGCTCGTCCTGGATGTAAAGCATGATGACCGTGAAGCAGGCAATGCCCACCGCCAAGCCGAAAAGATTGATCAACGAAAAGAACTTGTGTTTCAAAATCGTGCGCAGCGCAATGAGTAGATGGTGTTTGAACATGCTGGTCTCCTTGCAGAGGGCAGAGGGCATAGAGCCGAGAGCCATGCGCTAAGCGCTCTGCGCTATGCCCTCCGCCCTCCGCTATTCGTAACGCAGTGCTTCAATCGGATTCGCCACCGCGGCTTTGAGGGCTTGCGTGCTTACCGTCACCAGCGCAATCACCAATGCCGATCCGCCCGCCAACACAAAGACCCACCCACTGAGCTCGACGCGATACACAAAATTCTGCAGCCAACTCTTCATGATAAAATAGCTCACGGGCACGGAAATGAAAAAAGCGACCACTACCAGCCGGGCAAAATTTCTAGCGAGCAGGACGATCACACTGCTCACAGAGGCACCTAGTACTTTGCGAACGCCGACTTCTTTGGTCCGCTGTTCCGTGGTGATGCAGGCCAAGCCGTACAAGCCGAGACAGGCCGTGAAGATGGCGAGAACGGCAATCATCCCTACGATTTGGCTCACTTGTTTGTCGGAGAGATAAAGCGTGGCGAAATGCTGATCGAGAAACAGGTATTGGAAAGGCCGGTCCGGCACGAGTTCGTTCCATTTTTTCTCCAAATGACGGAGGGCGGCGCTGATATCTTTGGGGTTGATCTTGACTGACATTTCATCATACCCCCAATTCTGGCTGCTGAGATAGAGCGGTTGGATTTGGTGATGGAGTGAGTTGAAGTTGAAATCTTTGACCACACCAATGACCGTCCCCAAGGTGTCTTCCCAACTCACGCCGAACTTTTTGCCGAGCGGCTCCTTCCAGCCCAGTTCTTTGACCAGGGATTCATTGAGAATGTAGGCCCAGCGTTTATCCGTGGGAATTTTTTCAGAAAACGAGCGGCCCGCGAGAATTTTCAGGCCGTAGAACTCGACGAAATTCCGGTCGACGTGCAGATGGGAAGGAGAGAGGGTGATCTCGGCGCTGTCACCTGTGGCGCGCGCGCTGTGTTGGTGAATATTATTGCCCAGGCGTTGTCCCGAGGCGGTGACGGCGAGGATGGCGGCATGGCTCAGAAATTCTTGCTGCAAGAGTGCGTATTTTTTGTTGCTGGTGGCATTCATTTCGATAATGACGATCTGATTACGTTGGAAACCCGGATCACGATTCATCATGAAATTGAATTGCCGGACGGTCAGAGTGGTGCCCACGATCAGCGCGATCGCAATGGCGAATTGCGTCACCACTAAAACGTTGCGTAAGGTGGCTTTGCGACCGCGCCCCGGCGTTCTTTCTTTCAAAACTTCGACCGGTTGAAATGAGGAGATGAACAGGGCGGGGTAAAGCCCGGAAACGAGGCCCAGCAGAAACGTGAAGCCGAGCACGCCGAGCACCAGCACGGGCCGGTCGAACCAGCGCAGCTCCAGAGGGCGCTCGCTGATCGTGTTCAACAAAGGCAGGGCCAATTCGCAGATGATCACGGCGAAAACCAGGGCGATGAAAGCCAGCATGATCGATTCACCAAGGAACTGCCGCGCCAGTTGCAGGTGGTGCGCGCCCACAGATTTTCTTACACCCACCTCCTTCGATCGGCTGGAAGAGCGGGCCGTTGACAAGTTCATGAAATTGATGGCGGCAATGATGAGCACAAAAATGGCCAGCACAGAAAATATCAGAATATATTTGCCGTTGAACTTTTGCCAATTGTTGTAATCGTGCGTGACGTGCATCGAGCCCAGATGCAGCTCGCGGAGCGGCTGCAGATACAGCTGGTAAAGTTTTTTCCCCTCACCCATGTGTTTTTCGAGAAATTGCGGAAAGGCCTGTTGGAGCTTATCGGTGTTCGTCCCTGGTGCCAGCAAAAGGTAAGTGACCAGCCAATTCGAGCCCCAGTTGCTGCGCATATCGTCTTTCTCTATGGTGTTCAGAGAAAACAGCGCATCGAATTGCAGGTGGGAATTGGAGGGAAGGTTTTTCAAGACGCCGGTAATTTTGAACTGCCTGTCGCCTTCGCTCAACGCTTTCCCGATCACCTCTTCCGTGCCAAAAAGCTTTTGCGCTGTTGCTGCGGTGAGGACGGCGCTGTTCGGCTCCTGGAGCGCGGTGGCGCGATCGCCGTAGCGCAGCTCGAAATCAAAAATCGAGAAAAACGCCGGATCCGTCCAAAAAGTTTTCTTGACGATGATTTGCTTGGGCTTATTTTCCAACACGGTTCCACCGCCGACGAAGCGCACGTAATCGACGATCTCGGGATATTCCGCTTTGAGCGCTGGGCCCATGGGATACATGGAAAGCGCCACGTGCTGCGGGGTGATGCCCGCAAAACTCTGCACTTCGTTCAGCCGGCATATGCTTTCGCCCTTTTTGTGGAAGCGGTCGAAGCCGCGCTCATAGGCGATGAAGAGATAAATCAACAAGCAAGCCGCCATACCCACGGCCAGGCCAAGCACATTGATGGCAGAATAAACTTTCTGCTTCCACAAATTGCGCAGAGCGATTTTGAGATAGTTTTTGAACATAAGGCAGGGCATCCGGAAATCGTATCATGACGAGAAGCAGTAACTTGAAGCAGATTTTTCTGCGCAAGTCAATGGCACAATACGCCAATGTTTTAAAAACAACAACCATACCACCTCTGTTTTTTCATCATTTGGCGCAAGAGTTCTGTAGGTTTTTGAAGTTCATGGTATCCGCAAGCAGGACACGAGGTGTTCGCCTGCGAACAGATAGGAGGCGAACCGGCATTAAAGCTCGGATTGAGTAAGCTGCAAAGTTCCAGCGAAGCTTCGACTCAAGCCGACGAGAAAAATCGCCCACGGAATTAGAACCACCACGGAAGTATTTCTTGAGTTCGATGCCATTCGATTTCCGTGGGCGAAAAACTTGGTCTGTTTGTAAGGGTTTGCAGTGTTCAAAGTCTTCAGCTACTTCCTTTGCAGAAGGCCAGGGAGGTGTGAGGGTGGGGGATAGAATAAAGCAGATAAGACAGTTCGCAGTTGCTCAGCGGGCTAGCCGTCCGCGGCCTCCTCCAGCAATACCATGCGATAGCCCACGCCGGACTCGGTGAGAAAAAGCCGCGGCTGGGTGGGATCAAGCTCCAATTTCTTGCGCAATTGCGCCAGATAAACGCGCAGATACTGCGTCTGCTCGATCATCTGCGGCCCCCAGACTTCCCTAAGAATCTGCCGGTGGGTCAAAACTTTGCCGGCGTGCTTGATGAACAGCAAAAGCAAGTTGTACTCCGTCGCGGTCAGCTTCACGGTTTCCTCATTTGCCATCACCACACGATGCAAGAAATCCACAAAAAGATGGCCGTTGCGAAACTCCGAAGATTCCTGCATGGGTTGCGCGTGCCGCGCCGTCACGCGCAGGCGCGCCAGCAATTCTCCCATGCTGAACGGCTTGGTGACATAATCATCGGCACCGGCATCCAGCGCCGCGATTTTTTCATGCTCGGCATCCTGCACGGACAAGACGATCACCGGCACTGTGCTCCATTCCCGAATTTTTGCCAGCACCTCCAGTCCGTTCATATCCGGCAAGCCCAGGTCGAGAATCACGACATTCGGGTGTGACATGGCAGCTTGCACGACCCCATCTTCTCCCGTGGCCGCTTCGACGATGCGATAACCGGTGGCTTCCAGGCTCACGCGCAAAAAGCGCCGGATTTGCACCTCGTCATCGATAATCAAAATCACCGGCGGCGTCATGTTTTCATCTCTTCGGGTGTAGGAGGTGCAGCGCTCACGGGCAATCGTATGATGAAACGCGCACCTTTGTCGAAGCGATTTTCCGCCACGATGGTGCCGCCGTGTGCTTCGACGAAACCACGCGCAATGGAAAGCCCCAGCCCGGTGCCCCCGGTCTTGGTCTTGGGCAGGCGATAGAACTTTTCGAAAATGTGCTCGAGCGCATGCGGTGGAAATCCCGGGCCCTCGTCCTCAATGACAAAAGCCAGCCCCTGATCGGCGACCGCGGTGCGCACCGTGATGTTGGTTCCCTCGGGCGTGTGCTGCGCCGCATTGAGCAGGAGGTTGGCAAGCGCCTGCTCCATCAAAACGAAATCCATGCGCACCAAGGGCAAATCCGGCGCAAGTTGCAACTGCACGCGATGCCCGGCCAGCTCCTTTGCGAGCTGCCGCACAACCACGTGTACCAAATCGTTGGCGTCGCACCATTCCCAATTCAGCTTGAGCATGCCCGCTTCCAAGCGTGTCATATCGAGCAGATTTTTCACCAGGCGATTCAAGCGCTGCGCGGAGATGAAAATATCGCCGATCAAAAGTGTGCGCATTTCGCCGTTTTCAGCGGTTTTACTCTCCAATAAACTGGTGGAAGCGCCGGTGATCGCCGCGAGTGGCGTGCGCAATTCGTGCGAGATGGAATTGAGCAGAGTTTTGTACAAGCGCTCGGAGGCCGCCAACAATTGTGCCTGCTCCGCGCCTGTACGCAGCATTTCGCGCTCGAACGCGATCGCAATTTGGTGCAGAAAGGTTTGCAGCAAGCCTTCTTCCTCGATGGTAAAAGGCCGCTTCCAAAATGAGGCAATGCCGATGACGCCGGCAATGCCATCGTTCGTCAGCAGCGGGTAATAAACCGCTTCGGCAAAAGGCAAAGTGTTGGTGCCGCGGCCCGCGGGCTTGCGATTCTGAAAGCTCCACAACGCCACGCTCCATTCCTTCTCCGATTTGGGCGAGAACGTGTTGGCTGGATGCGAGGTGGTTGAAAGCCTGCCCGTTTCCAGGGGCAGAAAGCAACCCACGAGACTGTTGAAGGTTCTGCCAATTTCACGCTCGGCCGCGCGCATAATATCATCCAATGATTTCGCGTTGTTGATTTCTTTGGCCAGATTATAGAGCGCCACGGCTTGCTCTTCGCGCCGCCGCACCGCCGTTTCGCGCGCACGCACGCGGGCAGTCAGCGTGCCGCCCACCAGCGCAATGATAAAGTACATGCCGACCAGCAACGCATCGGGAAATTCGTGTATTTGAAAAGTGAAAAGCGGCGGGATGAAAAAGAAATTCCAGCTGA
>JBIOXB010000151.1:0-4614 GCA_044869275.1 bacterium | reverse complement strand
AAAAGTGTTTAATGGCATGAACAAATTTACGCAAACCACAAGGGCCTTTTCAATTGCTATCAGCAAAAACCGCAAGAAAATTCAATAAAATCGCGGTCAAAACGCCAAGTCAGAAAGTTGAGTTAAGTAGCTAAAAGATCCCCCTATTATTTGTCCTCCAAAGCATCGGGAGGACAAGTTAGCCGGTGACCCTAACTTAATATTGTAGTATTTTTGTGAGTACGAAATTGAGCTCTTTCCGAGAGTGTCTTTGACCAGAGTTTTTTGAACACGGAGGGCACGGATTCGACGGATGTTCACGGATAAAAACCAAATAGGGATTGCAGGAGAATTTGCGTATTACAGGAGTAATATAACTTGACTATCTCAGATTACCTTTAGATTATTGGCATTGAAAGCAAATACTATTTCCACGCGGATTAAAAAACCACGCGGATAGTTTAGAAATTTCCGTGTGGTTTTTTGATCCGTGTGTAACAATTTTGGTTGCGGCTCCGCTGCGCTGGGTTCTTCGTGTCCTTCGTGTTTTTCTTTTGGTTGAGGTGTGAGTCTAAATGGAAAGAATCCGTTGTCTGTTCTTTCTTTCGTTTTTCCTGGCTGCTTCTGTCTTCGCCGATTATGGCCACGGCGATAAAGCGAATCTCGACTCGATCCGTGTCAGCTTTGAGGCCAAAGATGTCGCTTTGCGCGAGGCTTTACAAACCCTGATTCTCCAATCCAAATCACAAATCGTTTACAATGACGCGCTCGTGAACGGCATAAGAGCCAGTTGCGTGTGCCATGAGATCACGTTGCGCCAGGCACTGGCTGAGCTTCTCCGGCTGACTCCGCTTACTTTTGCCGCCATGCCTGACGGCCAGATCGTGATCGTCAAGCGCAGAGTCAATTTGAAGGGTTACGTCCGCGCAGCGGACAGCGGCGAGACGTTGCCTTACGCCAATGTCATTTTGCAGGGCAGCGCGCAGGGGACGGTCACGAATGTTGACGGTTACTTCGTGTTGGTGAATGTGCCCGCAGGCCTGTGCACGCTGCGGGTGAGTTATATCGGTTATCAGGCCATGGAGGTGCCGGTGCGCCTAATCGATGGAAAGGAGATGGTCACGATCAAGATGCAGCAGCACGCCTTGCGCGGCGAGGAGGTCACGGTAACGGCGGAAAACCTGCAAACCATGCAGGTCACCGAGGAACCGGCGCAAGTCCGCCTTTCGCCGCGGCAAATTTCCCGCCTGCCGGCCGTCGGTGAAGTGGACATCTTCCGTTCGCTGCAGCTTTTGCCGGGCATCAGCGGCGCGAATGAGGCCTCGTCCGGACTTTATGTGCGCGGGGGCACCCCGGATGAAAATCTCGTGCTGTTCGACGGCATGACCATTTATCATGTCGATCATTTTTTTGGCTTCATCAGCGCCTTCAATACCGAGGCGGTGAAAGACGTGCGCGTGTTCAAAGGCGGCTTTCCGGCAAAATTCGGCGGCAGAACCTCGAGCATCGTCGAGCTCACCGGAAAGTCCGGCAGCTTCGATCACTTTCAAGCCGGCGGCAGTTTGAATTTGTTGAGTGGCAGCGCCATCGTGCAAGTGCCCTTCGCTGGTCGTGGGGCCTGGCTGCTTTCCGCCCGGCGCTCGTATACGGATTTCATTCAAAGCGAGTTGTATAACGATATCTACGACTCGATCACCGGGCAGAACAGATCCGGCAATGGCACCAACAATCCCGGCCCGGGTGGCGGCCAGCCGGATCGCACCCAGACGGTCACCGCAACCCCAACGTTTTACTATTATGATCTGAACAGCAAGCTGACCTATGCACTCACGGATCGCGATCGCCTGGCTTTGAGCTTTTACAATGGCAGTGACAACATGGATCAATCCCAGAATTTGGGCGATCTCGCATTCCGCGGCGGTGCGCCGGAAGCCGGACCCATGGCTGCGTCCACGGAGAATCTCACCACGTGGGGCAATCTCGGCGCCAGCAGCAATTGGTCACGCCTCTGGAGTGACCGATTTTATTCGAGTGTGTTGGCGGCCTATTCGAGTTATGTCAGCACCAGCCAGCGCGGCCTGAACGCCGGCAGCGCGAATCAGAACACGAACTTCAGCGCGTTTAGCAGTTCGGAAGAAAATAAGGTCCGCGAGGCCACGCTGCGCCTCGATAATGAATGGCAATTGCACCGCGCGCACCGGCTGGAATTTGGCGCTTGGCTGGGACGCACGAAGGTCACAGTCAATTTCACCGCGAACGATACGGTCCACACTCTTCGCCGTGATGATGCTGCCGAACAAGGGGCTTTTTACGTGCAGGACAAATGGCGGGCTTTGCGGCCATTGGAGCTGACGCTCGGCATGCGCGCCACGCACTATGCCCCGACGCAAACAACTTATTACGAGCCGCGTGCCGCGCTGCGCTTCGATCTCGGCCGCGGACTTTCACTCAAAGGCGCGTGGGGAGAATATCGTCAATTCGTCAACCGCATTACCAATGAGAATGTGCTGGAAGGTAATCGCGACTTTTGGCTGCTGGCGGATGAGCAGCTCAAACCTGGTTTTGCCGAGCACACCCTCCTCGGCGCTTCTTATGAAAATCCCACCTATCTTTTCGACGTGGAGGCTTACCACAAGAACCTTGAGGGCGTAGCGGAATTCTCACAACGCTTTCGCCGCTCGCCGGAGGAACGGCAGGAGGATCTCTTCTTTGTGGGCACGGGCGTGGCGAAGGGCGTGGAGTTTTTAGCGCAGAAGAAAAGTGGCAGGCTGAATGGCTGGGCGAGTTACACGCTCGGAAAGGTGCAGTATCAAGTCCCGCCTTTCAATGGCGGCGACGCTTACCCCGCGGATCAGGATCGCCGGCATGAGATCAAGCTGGTCGGCAATTATGGCTGGGGCAAATGGAATTTTTCCGCCACCTGGGTGTTTGCTTCCGGCGCGCCGTACACCGCGCCCGAAAGCCAGTATGCGATCAATTTGCTGGACGGCCGCTCGCGCAGCGATATTCACATGGGCGACAAAAACAGCAGCCGGCTGCCAGCCTATCATCGCATGGATGTCAGTTTGTCCCGTACCTTTACCAGCAATATGCTGGATTGGAGCTTGGGACTTTCCGTGTTCAATTTGTATGATCACAAGAACGTGTGGTATCGCGAGTATCTTTTGGATACCACCCCGGTCACCGTGCGCGAAGTGACGACACTGGGTTTTGTGCCGACGCTCACCTTGCAGTTTAACCTAAAATGAAGGTAACTATTCGGGTGTTTTTTTGAGAAGGCAAAACGATTATGGGCAAAACCATTGAAAAGCTTTAGCCCACGGAAAAGGAACTCCCACTGAAATGAAAAGCTTCTTTCCGTGGGAGTTCCATTTCCGTGGGCCGAACTTTTGGAATTTTATTCTATGTTTGATGTGATAATCGCCTATGTCAATTGTTTTGCCCTAAATAGTTTTGCCTTTCAATTTGCACCCGAATAGTTACAAATAAAGGAGAGTTCATAATGAACAGAAGAAAGCTCTTAAAAGGCCTGGGCGCCTTTGGGCTCGGTTCGATGCTCCACCCGGCCAGGGCGCTCAGCGCGGAAGAAAAAGCCAAGATCCGGCAGTCAGCTTCAACTTGTTTCTTGACGCCTCAGGAAACGGAGGGGCCCTATTATTTCAATCCTAACCTGGTTCGGCAAGACATACGGGCGGACACCACCACCAGCGTCATCAAGACGGGCCTGCCCCTGAACATGATATTCACGGTGATCGATCTCAATTGCAGTCCCATCCCTAATGTCTTGGTGGATATCTGGCATTGCGACAAGGACGGCGTCTATTCGGGATATGCCGGCCAGCCGGGAGGCGTCAGCACGGTGGGACAAACTTTCCTGCGCGGCATTCAAATGACGGATGCCAATGGTCAGTGTTCATTCTTGTCCATTTATCCGGGCTGGTATCCGAGTCGAGTGACTCACGTTCATTTCAAAGTGCGCCTGACTTCCACGACGTACGTGACTTCGCAATTCGCATTTCCAGATGGCGTGAACACCGCCGTTTACAGTACTGCATTGTATGCGGCGAAGGGGCAAAACTCGCTGACGAATGCCACAGATTCGATTTTTGGAAGCGCCAATCCGGAAAACCAGGTCATGGCCGTCACGCCCAATGCCGCCAGCGGCGGCTATGACGGCACTTTCACCATCGGCATTTTAGGGGCGACGGGTGTGGATGATGCTCAAGTCGAGCCAGACCAGTTTGCGCTGCAACAAAACTATCCCAATCCTTTCAACCCTTTGACGACGATTGGGTACCACTTGCCCGCAAGCAGTGAGGTGAAGCTGATCGTATATGACGTGTTTGGCCGTGAAGTGACCACACTGGTCGCGGCGAAACAATCCGCCGGCACGTATAACGTCAAGTTTGACGCAAGCAAGCTCGACAGCGGATTTTATCTTTACACCCTGCGCGCAGGAAGTTTTGTGGCGACGAAGGAGATGTTGTTCATGAAGTAGAAATAGCAAAGCGGCAAAGATTTTTTTTGAGACGGTCATTAGATTGACAATGTTAAGTGAGCGTTCAAAGCTCCCCATCCCTGTCATCCCGAGACTTCGGGATCTTCCCAAGCGCTGGGCACGGAGCCGAAATGGGC
>JBIOXB010000150.1:0-2241 GCA_044869275.1 bacterium | reverse complement strand
GGCTGCAGGGCGACAGTGCGGTCTGAACCGCCGACCAAAACATTTGCGCCGAGGCCGGCCCCCACTGTCGCCTCAGCCGTTGCGCCACCGTAATCGCCAGCCAACGCACCGAATTTACGAGTGGTCGGCGCATAAACCGCCCAAACCATTTCGCCGCCGGCTGTCGCGCCAAGATCAAGACCGAATTTGGTGATCGAACCCACGTACACCTCTCTCGGCCCAGGCTGAGAGGGCGTGAACATGCAGGTCAAATCCTTTTTTGAAGTGATGATGAGGCCTATGCCGCCCGATACGTCGCAGCTCAGTGTTCCCACTTTCGTCCGGTTAGCTTGCGCCGACGCCAGAATTGGAAGCGCGACTGCCGCCGCTACCGCCCAGGCGGCGATTGCGCACAAGGGCTTGTGCATGTGTAACTCCATTTCACAATGAATGCCGGCCTATAAACGTCACCAAGAACAACAAGTTCCATGGCCGCCGGGAGATGGCCTCAGGCAAGGCAACGGCCCGGATAGTTGGCTTGTTTCTCTTTTGACAGCGCGCTGAACACGGGATCGCAGCCGACCAGCACCGGCACGGGCGGCGTTAGCCGACGGCCACTCGCTTTCGGGACCGGCAATCGATCCGATTTGTGGGCGCGATCAACGATTTGGGGCGCCAACCCCTGCCTCTCGACGGACGGCCATGCAGCGGCCCTAAAACCTAAACCTGCAGGCGGGGCAATGACATCCAACAGAAGCACGACAAAGGCGCCGGCCAGAGTGTACGAAACGATGTTGCGCATTGCCGCTCTCCTTGCAGGAATGCGCAGTTTGAAAAGTCAACGCGCGCCCTGCGAGCGTGACTCAAAACGGCGATGTGCGAATTAGGTTCCGGATCTTGATCAACGAGCGGCAAGAATCTGGCTTGCCGGGATGACAATGTGGCAATGCAGCCCGTCGGGATCGAAGTCCATGTTAACTTCGGCGTCCAAAGCGCGCGCAAGATTGCGCTCGATCACCATGCTCCCAAAACCTTTCTTGCGCCGGACTTTCACCTTTGGGCCAAGCTCCTCACGCCAATCGAGCTCGAGCGCGTTATTCGCGGTGCTTCCACGCCTTGTCCAGGTGATGGATATCCGGCCGGTCGGCACCGAAAGAGCACCAAACTTCGCGGCATTGATGGCAAGCTCGTGCAACGCAAGCCCGAGATTTTGAGCCGCTTCGGGCTTGAGCGCTATTGCCGGTCCTTCAATTGTAACCTGGACTGCCGCTCCATCGAGATAGTTGGACAACTGCGAGCGGATCAACTCACCGAGTGACGCGCCGTACCAGCTTTCCCGAACGAGCAAGTCGTGGGACGCTGCCAAGGCCTGCAATCGCGACCCAAATTGCGCGAGAAAAGCATCGGTCGAACCCGCATGGTTCGCCGTCTGGCGTGCCATAGCCTGGATGACAGCAAGCAGATTTTTTGACCGGTGTGTCAGTTCTCTCAGCAACAGACGCAGGTGGGCCTCACCCTCTTTACGCTCAGTCACGTCGACTGATGCACAAGTCAGGCCGATGATTTCGTCAGCTTCATTGCGAAGCGGCTCGATGTGTAAATCATGCCATCGCATTCCGCGAGCGTCCTCAAGCGGGATTTCAGCGCGCTTGGCCTCGCCGGTGGCCAGGACTTCACGCTTCACGGCCATCAGGGCTGCAGCGCCATCGCGCGGAAAAATTTCCGCATCGGTGCAGCCAAGAATATCTTCGGCGGAACGGCCAAGAATCGAATTGCTGATCGATATATAGCGGAGTTCATGATCCTGCGTGTAGACGGTCACCTGCGAACCGCGCAGGGCTGTTTCATAGCGCGCAAATCTTGCACGCAAAAGGCTCAACTCCCAGGCCTGCGAAGCGACCTGGTCACTCAGCTGGCGGTTCTCTTTTTCGAGTCTTTCCAGCTCGTTCTCTTGCGCCGCGGGCATAGTACGCACCATTCCACTCTTTTCATCACCTGCCAGCGCAGACCGCAGTCGCGCACGTACAGTGGACTCGACGGCGTTGGAAGCAGATCAGCCTATGGATACGTTCATCGGGCAAAGTGTCAACAAATGGGGCCACTCTCTCCTCTTCACCTCATGAAATTGTGACGACTCGATCAAACAAGCTGCAAACGAATTTAACGCCGTCCGACGTGAACTGTTGCACGGCGTTCCTGCAGGCCCAACACGTTGTAAGTCTTTCCTCCGGTTGGAACATTTTCGGCTACGCCACGTTTCCA
>JBIOXB010000149.1:0-17498 GCA_044869275.1 bacterium | reverse complement strand
AAGCGCACGCTCGACGAGCTGCGTTGCACGCTCAAGGGTGTGGAGGTCATTTATACCCTCAGCGATACCATCCTCGCCGAGCGCCAATTGACGTATTTGACCATTCAGCAGGTGAAAGGCGCGACCCCGGAGGACAAACTCGTCCTGTATTTTCCTTACACCACTCAAGGCTGGGTCGTCAATGAGAATCTTGAAAACAAGCTGCCTTTGCGTTTGAACGAACAGTATCGTTTGCTCTCACCGCAGCAGTTTACTTACACCTATCCGCCCGCGCGCTACAATTTGAACGCGGACAAGCTGGGACGGTCTTTTCTGTTTTTCATTATTCATGAAAGCAAAAAGCCCGAAGATCATTTTATCTATCGCGTGGAAAAGCGCATGGAATTCGCGCCGCGCCTCGTCGAAGAAGTAGCGACGCCTATGGTACGCTGGGTTTCGGGTGAGCGCGTGGTAGTGCGCCTCATGAACATCTCGCGTGACGGCATGGCCGACACCCTGAAGGTCGAACATGAGCTGGCGATCTCCGCGCCCAGGCGTATTCGGCTGCCGCAAAAAGGCGCCACGGAAGTGGATACGCTCAATCTGTTTTGGATAAAGCAGGTGGAAGACGGCACGCATTTGATTCCTATTCAAATCGGCGGGACGGCGATGGCAAACTTCGCGGCCAGAAAGTTCGAGGCCGGCATTGCACCGCAGCGCAAAATCGGCCTGCTCGCCGGCGCGCAGAACAGCCCGGTCGAGGAAGCGCTGCGGCGGTTGCGCGCGGACTACACGGTACTGCCCGCCGCGGTGCAACGCTGGGATTCGCTGGAAGTCTTAATTATCGACCGCCGTGCGCTCTCGCTTCATCCCGAGCTTGCACAGCGGCGGAAAGATTTTGAAGCTTTCATGGCGGCCGGCGGGCATTTGCTTGTGCTCGCGCAGGAGGCGCAAGTTTGGAACGCCGCGCCCCTGTGGCCGGACCTGCAGTTGCAGGCTTCGTCGCAGTTTGATGCGGACTATCCGGTTAGCACCGCTGCCGGCCATCCTTTATTGGCACAGCCCAATGTTTTGGACCAGGAAACCTGGCAGACATGGCTCTATGCCCGGGCCTACAATCGTCTCTCCGGCGCGATGTTGGCGGAAGCCGAGAAACCCATCGTCTCTGCCGCAGGCGAAGCGCTGGTGGTGACGCGCGCGCACGGCAAAGGCCGGCAAACGTACGTCGATCTTGCACTCGACCCCCAGCTCATCAACGTGCATCCCGGCGCCTTCCGGTTGCTGGCGAATTTGATTTCGTATTGAGCGGTATCCGCGAGAGGAGATCATACCATGAAAGCCAAATTGATTTTGTTCATACTGCTGCTGTCGATGCGCGAGCCGGGGGCGCAGGTTGTGGTGCCGGCTTCGCCCTTTGTCATCAATCTTGACGCCGCGCGCTTTCGCAACGATCAGAATACCGGATATCTCGAAGTGTACTATGGCTTTTATCCGCAATTGCTGACGTATCATCAGAGCGCAGGAAAATTTCACGGCGGTGTGAAATTGCACAGCCGCATTCTGAAAATGCCGTCGCGTGAGGCCGTGGTTTCCAAAAAAACGCTGCTCAATATCGCGGAAGCGGACACCGCGAGCGCCTGGTATCATTACCCCTTCATCACGCAAAGCGGGTTCGTGCTGCCGCACGGTGAATACGAGCTCGAGGTTAGCGCCGAAGATTCGCTCGGCCAGGAGCGCCGCGCAGCGATGAATCTGCCTCTCAAAATCGAGGCGTACGCTGCCACCACCAGCAGTGACCTCGAGCTATGTAAAAGCATCACCGCTTCCAGCAAGAAAGATGATCTGTTTTATAAAAATGGTCACGAAGTGGTGCCGCTGCCGGGTTTGGTTTTCGGCGCCACCACGGCACCGGTGATTTATCATTACCTCGAGCTGTATAATTTGCAGTCCGCCATGCCCTACCGCCTGAAGGCGCTTATCATCAAAGACGACGGCGTCGTGGCGCGCGAAAGCGTCAAAACGCGCAAATTCAGCGTGGGCCAGGCCATGGAAATGGGCACGACCAATATTATGGCGCTGCCCTCGGGAAAATACTCGTTCCGCATGATGTTGCTGGACTCGAGCGACCGGGCCTTGCATCAAACGGAAAAGACTTTTTTTGTGTATAATCCGCAGATTCAGTCGCAAGCGGCGGCAGCCTCGCCGCTGCCCGCATTCGGCGCGCTGGCTGGCTTGACCGAGGAGCAGTTGACTCTGGAATTCCGTGAGGCGCAATATCTGGCCACCAAAGACGAGGTCAAGCTTTTTGACAAGCTGGAAAATGCCGAAGGCAAGCGGGAGTTTCTCGGTAAGTTTTGGGAAGAGGTCGAAAAAGGCCGGCGGGATTTTTTCCCAATCCGGCGTACGGAATATTTGCGGCGCGTGCGCATCGTCAACGATCGCTATGCCGCGCTGAGCAAAGACGGCTGGCAAACCAATCGCGGCCGCATTTACCTGTTGTATGGTCAACCCGATGAAATCGAAAGGTTTGACAGCCAGGGCGTCAAAGCCCACGAAATCTGGTCCTATTTTTCGATTGAGAACGGTGTGGAATTTGTTTTTGTCAATCGCTTCGGCACCAGCGATTATGAGCTTGTACATTCGACCAAACGCGGCGAGCTGCGAGATCCGGAGTGGCGCCGGATTTTGAGCGGCGCCGGCGGCTTTTGAAAAATTTGCGAACTGTCAGACTGTGTGAAAACTTGGGAATGCCGCACCCTGAGCTTGTCGAAGGGTGCTAAGTTCAAAAATCCGGCTTCGACAAGCTCAGCCGGCGTTGAAACCAAACGTTTTCACACAGTCTGAGTGTCGGTGAAACTTATAGCCCTCTTTTTCGTCATTCTAAATTGTAACTATCCAGCACAAAAAAGAAGCGTAAGCGGATTGAGCAGATGATTATTCTGATAAACGAGGCTTGAAAATCCGCTTTATCCTCCCAATCCGCTTACAGAAACAACAGCTGAATAGTTGCTCCAATTGAATCTCGACAAAACTGAGCACCGCGTCTATGCGTCACCAGGTTCCGGTTAGATCACGTTCAGAAAAACCGCTGCTTGAGGTGTTACTGCCCGCCCCTCGAGGCCAGCAAAGCGTAACTGCAAAGAGACAAGGAATAAGTCATGACATTTTGCAGGAGTTATCTTCCGTGGATGACGTGTGCAGGGATGGCGCTGTTCCTGTCCACTTGCACCAGCAATCCATTTGGCGGCGAAGAGATTGATGCGACGGACAACCGCACGCTCACGGGCCACATCTCGTTGCAGAACGATGTGACGCCGAACGACGTCTATGTGTGGCTCGAGGGCACGAGTCTCAGCACCCGCACAGATTCTGCGGGCAATTTTCAATTGACCTTGCCGCCGCCAAGCAGCAACGGCGGCGGGGCGACGACGGGTGGCGCCATCGATCTTTATTTTTATTTGGCAAATTATCGCGTGACCAGCGCGCGGGTGGTCGTGCAAAATGGCGTCTTCGCATTTGCGCAGGGCGATATCGACGGCGGTGGGCGCTTGCTGGGCCCCGCGCCGCTGAACAAACTGCTGACGCTCCGCTCTTTGGCGTCCCCCAATACCGTCTCTTTCAATTACGTTGGACCCATCGATATCTTAGCCAATGTGCAGGCCACACTGGATTCCGTGACCGTGATTCTGCCCAAGGTGGTGGGCGGCATTTTGGGCGGCGTGATTTTGCGCAACAAGGCCACGAGCGAGCTGTTCGTGCATGTCTCGGATCCCGGCGCCGATACCCGGTTGGTCGCGCGCGTCGGCGGTGAGGGCCGCAGTTGGCGCCTGATCATCAACAAGACTCGAGGCCTCATTCCGGTGGGCCGTTATGAAATCATACCGTATATTTTAGTGCAACAGGAAGACGTGCCGCCGCTACTTCTGCAAAGTCTGGGTCCGAACGTGGAAGCTCTCAGCCCGGATTTTCTCAAGATTCCTTTCAAACGCGAGCTGGGGGAATTGGTGATTACGGGAGAGTGAAACGTGCAGTACCTTTCCCCTCGTAGGTGTCTTCACGCCCGGACCGGACCTTTTCTTGCACACGGATGACGCGGATGGGACGGATTTACACGGATAAGGCAAGAGCGAGGACAGAAAAATGAAGGACAGAAAGATGGCAACAGAACTCATGCCCGGAAATCGGATGGTGACGGGATAGGCCAAAGCCAGACATTTTTCTGCCCTGCATCCTTCTGTCTATTGCTTTTTTGCAGGATAATTGTGCCACTGTTGCCGCCCTCTGGCTTCGGTTTTCAGCTCGTCTGAAGATTAGAGGCCGGAGGTAACATCACAGTTTCTGCAGATCCCGCCATAATGTTTTTGCCTGCTCGTTATGCGGCTCCAAAATCAAAATTTTTTGCACCAATTTTTGTGCTTCGTGCTTTTGGTCGAGATTGGCCAGGCAAACGCTTTTGTTGAATAACGCCGGCACATAATCGGGATTGTTCTGCAAAATTCGATTGAAAATTGCTACCGCCTCCCGCCAGTTTTCTTCCAACACGTAAGTCGAGCCGGTGTTGAGCAGCGCCAGCGTCATGCCGGGATTCAGGCTTAACGCCCGCTCGTAACTCGCCCGCGCCAGGGTGAGGTTGCCCACATTGTGCCACACTTGTCCGAGAAAATAATAAGCCTGCTCGTGTGACAATGAATCTGTGGTTAGCACCTGTCCCAGTGCGGTTACGGCTTCTTGGAACTGCATATTGGCCAACAACGCCTGCCCGCGGCCGATGGTGTTCTCGAGCAACTTGGGCTGCGCTTGCTCGCCCCGGGCAAAAATCGCCGCCGCCTCCGCCGGCCGGTTGTTCTGGATCAAGAGCTTTCCCAAAATGTAGCAAGCGCGCGCATGTGCAGGATTTTTCGCTATGGCCCGGCGTAGCGCCGGCTCGGCCAACGCTATCTTTCCCAGGAGATAATAAGCGCTGCCTTTGATATAGTCGTCCTCGCCGTCGTTGCGGCTCGCGCCGTGGCTCTGAGCGGCTTCGAGATAAAAAATCGTACTATCCAAAAATACGGTTCTTGCGCCCCGGGTTTGATGATACTCAAAATAGGCCAGCCCCTGCTGCAACATCTTTGCCGCGGGACTTTCCGGATAAATCACCGGCACGAGGAATGGCACGGCTGAAGTTGTCATTTGTGGCGCCGTGTGTTTGCTGCGCAGGTCGCGGCGAATATAATGATCGGTAAAACGCACGTGCGGAATATCACTGGTCCCGCCGCTGTGCATGTGGCAACGGGTGCAGCTTTGCATGTTCTCCCCGTTTACCGGTGGCGCGGTGCAGAAAGAAATTGCTGAAAAATGTGGCGCAGGCATCTTGCCTGCAACCGCTCCCGCTGCAGGGGAGGAATTTGCGCTACTCGATGCCGGCATGCCGCTGTGACATGCCATGCACTTGGCATTAAAGTATTCCTCCCCCGCGCGCGCCGGGCTTTGATGGGGATCGTGGCACGTGGTGCACGTCATGGTGGCGCTTTTTTGGTAGCACGCGCTCTTGCGCAAACGATCGGCCTGGGCCGCAATGCCGAATTCGCTCTCGCTGGCGTGCGCGTCGGAGCTGACGAAAACGCTTTGTGAGGCCGCGAGCCTTTGGCCCACTGCGATTTGATCCGCGGACGCGCCGTCATTCCAAACGCGAATGCCTTCCAGGTGGCAACGCTGGCAAATATCCATTTGCGTATCCCGGTCCAAATCCGCGGGATGAACGATGGTTTGCTCGAAACTGGCCTGTGACGCCGGGCTTGCCAGCGCCACGCTCACGTGCACGCTGCCCGGGCCATGGCAGTTTTCACAACCGATGCCGAGCCGGACGTGCTCAAAATGATTTTCCGTTTGCGGCGTGCGGGGGCTGGGGCCGGTGTGGCAGTTCAAGCACGTCCCGTTGATGGGCCGGTCGAAGCGCCAATTGCTCTCGCGATAACCCGGGCTCATGTCCCATAATTTTTTTTCGGCGTACCACGTTAGCGGCATCTCGAACAAATAACCGTTGCGATCCTCCAAAAAACTGATGGTGTTGTTGCCGCTGCCCACCTGATACGCCGCGGCGCGTTCCTGTTGATAAGTCACGCGGCCGTGCTCGCGGCGAAACTCGCGCATGAAGAGTTTGCCCTCGCGCAGATGCGCGGAGTAATGATAGCCGCTCTTGGGCTCGTGCACGCTCGGGCTTGGTTGGAGCAGGGGCGCAAGTTTCTCTATCTCCGGCCGCGAAAAGCTGCGCCCCATGCCGGTTTGGCGAAAGTCGTTGTAGATGTGTTCGTGGCAGGGTGCGCAGGCCTCGCTGCCCACCCAGTGCGCGGTTTGGATCAGAGTCTTTTCAGTAGTTTTATGATTTTTGTCCGGCTGTACGCAGGCGGCAAAATGGAGGAGGATGGCATAGTAGAAAGAATTCCTGGCAGCGGAAAGCAGATAGGCCGTCATCGTCTGTTGGGAAAATCAAGGGCTGGATTTGGGTGCAATTTTTTTTAACATAGCGAAATTGGCGGGTAATGTCAAGCACGCCAGGCAGCGCCACAAAGAAAAGCGGTTGCCAAAATCGGAATTGTTGGGTAAGTTTGAGCTGGATGCTTGATCCAGCATCCAGTATCCAGTATCAAGCATCAAGCAACCAGCAACCAGCCATGACCCTCCCACAAGTTCTCGACGCCCTGCGTGCGGATAATGAATTCATTCGCAACGTCACGCATTGGCGCACGCTCCCGGCGCGGCCCGCACAATATGCCGATTTTCCCGATTGGCTCAAACCGGAATTGGTGGCAGCGCTCAAGCAGCACGGCATTGCGCGTCTGTTCAGCCATCAAGCCGAAGCGATTGCCAGAATCGGCGAGGGCAAGCATGTCGTTGTGGTCACGCCCACGGCCTCAGGCAAGACACTGTGCTATAATCTGCCCGTATTGAATCGCATCCTCAGTGATCCCCAGGCGCGCGCCTTGTATCTTTTTCCCACCAAAGCCTTGTCGCAAGATCAGCTCGCGGAATTGCGCGACGTCATCCACCTGCTGGGCACGGCGCAGGTGGAGATTAAAGCCCATACTTTTGACGGCGATACGCCGCAGGCCGCGCGGCAAGCCATTCGCAGCGCGGGGCACATCGTGGTCACGAATCCCGATATGTTGCATCAGGGCATTTTGCCGCATCACACCAAGTGGATCAAGCTGTTCGAGAACTTGCGCTATATCATCATCGACGAGTTGCACAACTATCGTGGCGTCTTTGGCAGCCACCTCGCCAATGTGATCCGCCGCCTGCGCCGCATTGCCGATTTTTACGGCGTGAAGCCGCAGTTCATCTGCTGCTCCGCCACCATTGCCAATCCCCAAGAATTGGCCGAGCAAATCACCGCCGAAGAAGTCGCCCTGGTCGATCAAAATGGAGCGCCGCGCGGTGAAAAGCAGTTTATTCTTTATAACCCGCCGGTGGTGAACGCCGAATTGGGCATCCGTAAATCTTCGGTAAAAGAGGGCCGCAAGATCGCCACGAAATTTCTGCTCAATAAAATACAAACTATCGTGTTCGCGCGCAGTCGTTTGCGCGTGGAAATTTTGGTGACGTATCTGAAAGAAGCCTTGGCCGCGCACAAAAAATCACCCCAGCTCATTCGCGGCTATCGCGGCGGCTATTTGCCTACGGAGCGGCGTGAGATCGAGCGCGGCTTGCGCAGCGGCGAGGTGCTGGGTGTGGTTTCGACCAATGCGCTGGAATTGGGTATCGACATCGGGCAGCTTACTGCATGTGTCATGGTCGGCTATCCCGGCAGCATTGCCAGCGCGTGGCAGCAAGCCGGCCGTTCCGGCCGCCGCTCGGATTCGGCGGTCGCCATTCTGGTGGCCTCCAGCAATCCTGTGGATCAGTACATTGTCAATCATGAGGAATATCTGTTTGGCAAGCCGCCCGAAGCGGGCATTGTCGATCCCAACAATCTCGTCATTCTCATGAGCCATTTGAAATGCGCCGCGTTCGAGCTGCCATTTGCGGAGAACGAGAAATTCGGCCACGGCAAGAACGCCGTCGACGCGACGCGGGAGATGCTCGAGTATTTGGAAGAGAACCAAGTGCTGCATCACGCCGAAGGCCGCTGGCACTGGATGACCGACGCCTATCCGGCCGAGGCGGTGGGTTTGCGCAGCGCCACGCCTGAAAACGTCGTGATTGTCGATACGACCAAAGAGGAGCGGGTGATCGGCGAAGTGAATTTGCTCGATGCGCCCGTGATGCTGCACGACGACGCGATTTACTTGCATGAAAGCGTGCAATACCACGTTGACAAGCTCGATTGGGACCGCCGTAAAGCTTACGTGCGACAGGTTGAAGTCGACTATTACACCGATGCGCACACGGATACGAGTATTCATGTTTTGGAAGTTTTTGAGGAAGCGGTGATTGGTGGTGAGAGGGAGAGACAAGGAGACGGGGAGACGGGGGGACAGGGAGACGGGGGGGCGGGGAGACCGGGGGACGGGATGAAAAAGGCGCATGGGGAAGTGAATGTCAATTGCCAGACCACGAAATTCAAAAAGCTGAAATTCGGTTCGCATGAAAATATCGGCTACGGGCCGGTGGCATTGCCGGAGATCAGCATGCACACCACGTCTTATTGGTGGGAATTCCCCGGTGATACGGTCGCGCGCCTGCAAATTGCGGCTTCGGCTTTGGGTGATGGTTTGAAAGCGTTGGCGCATGCGTTGCAAAGCGTGGCCGCGATCTTTTTGATGTGTGACGTGCGTGACGTTCGCGCCGTACCCATGGCCGCCGCGCTCTTGACCCAGAAGCCAACGATTTTCATTTATGATAACCACGCTGGCGGCGTGGGTTTCAGCAAACGCCTGTTCAGTGTGCATGAGGCGCTGTTGCAAGCGACTGCAGAGCTCATTCGCACTTGCCCCTGTGAGAGCGGCTGCCCAAGCTGTGTCGGTCCAGCGCTGGAAATTGGTGAATGGGGCAAGGAAACGGCTGTCCGGCTGCTGGTTGAGATGTGATTTTGGTGGATAGAGGATGGGGGGATGGTAGATCGTGGATAGTGGATTGTAGATAGTGGATAGCAGATCCACGATTCACGATCCACGATCCACAATCTACGATCTACGACACGCGCCCTTACCACTTTCCCCTTGCGCTTGTAGAATTTCGTTGTTACTTTTCCGCCACTTACCACCCTGATAAAACTCGAAATTTTGAATTGCTAATCGAAGCTTGCAGCTTTTAATAAGCCTGTGGACTTTATTTGGAGAAAGGCGAACTGAATTAATATTACGATCTGCCATGAAAGCCCTTCCACTGGCTGTGTATGGCATCGAACCGTTACTTACTTAACTGTAAGGGAGGAAAAAAGCATGATAGCTCGCGAGAAGCTGTCAACGCTGAGGTGCGCGGTAGCCATCCAACTCATGCTGCTCTTGCCGGTCTTGGCAAGTGCGCAGACGGCGACTTTGCAGGGCCGGGTTACTGACGCGGCAACGGGACAGGCCTTGCCCGGCGCCAATGTCGTGGTGACTTCCGCTGGCGGCGCATTGACCGGCGCGGCCACCGACGCCAACGGCAACTACACGGTTAAAGGCCTGAACGCCGGGACTTACTCGGTCGCTGTGTCGTTCATCGGCTATGAAAAGAAATCGGCTTCGGCCACGCTGAACGCCGGAGCCGCTGAAACCATCAACTTCACCATCAATCCCTCCAGCATCACCGTCAATGAAACGGTGGTCTCGGCCTCGCGTGTGGAAGAAAAAGTCCTCAACGCGCCGGCTTCGATTTCCATTCTCGAAGCCACCGAAATCCGGCAGACGGTTTCGCCTTCTTCGCAAATGATTTTGGCCAACGCCACGGGCGTGGATATGGCCAGAACCGGCATTGACCGCGAAGAAATTGTGTTGCGAGGGTTCAACAATGCCTTCTCCGGTGCCACTTACGTCTTGACGGATTACCGCCAGGCCGCGGTGGCGTCGTTGGGCGTCAATTTACATTCCGTCATGCCTAACGCGGCTATCGATCTGGAACGCGTGGAAGTCGTGCGCGGCCCGGGTTCGGCTTTGTACGGCGCCGGCGTGGATGCCGGCGTGATTCATTATATTACCAAGAACCCTTTTAGCTTCCCTGGCACCAGTGTTTCCGTCGGCGGCGGCGAGCGCGCGTCTGTTTATGGATCTTTCCGCCACGCCGGTGTGATGAGCCACAAATTAGGTTACAAAATCACCGGCCAGTACGCGCAAGCAGACGATTGGCAAATGGATCCCAATGATCCACTCGATGCGCAGCAGTTGGCCAGCGACCGCGGTATTCCGCGCAATTATGATTATCTCAAATACAATCTCAACGGCTACCTGCAGTATCGTTTGAGTGACGCCACCACGTTGAGTGCAACCGGCGGCTATTCTTCCTTGGATGCCACGGTTCTGTCCGGCATCGGTACGGTGCAGGCCGACGGTTTCGGTTATACCTATGGCCAACTGCGCCTGCAATCCGGCAGATTTTTCGCGCAAACGTACCTCAATAAAAACAACGCCGGGAATTCATTTGTTTACGGCACGGGACGGAAAGTCGAAGATTCCTCCCGGCTATTGAATGCGCAAGCACAGTACGATTTCAATCTTTCCAATGGCAGGCACAAGGTCATTGTCGGCGCGGATTTCGATTTTACCACGCCGGAAACGAACGGCACGATTTACGGCCGCAATGAAGACAATGATGAAATTCAGGAATACGGCGGCTATTTGCAAACCACCAGCGCGCTGGCTGCGAAGCTGGACGTGACGTTGGCACTGCGCGGCGATTACAACAACATTCAGGAAGATTTTCAGATCTCGCCGCGCGTCGCGCTGGTGTATAAGGCTTCGCCGAGCCATACTTTCCGCGCCACTTACAATCGTGCGTTTTCTTCGCCGGGCAACAATTCGAACTTTCTCGATATTGTCGCGCGCGAGCCGGATGCCGCTCTGCCGATACGCATCCGCGGCCGCGGCGCAGCCTATGGCTTCACCTTTCCGCACAATTCCGCTTATGCCGCCTTTGCGGGAACGGATTTGGTCGCCACAAGCTTGAATCCCGCCGCGCTGGGTCAACCGCAACCGGTGGGTTTGCCGTTGAATGCGGTTTATGGCCAGGTGTATGCGGGCATAGCAGCCATTCCGCCGGCCACCTTGCAAGCATTGCTCGCCGCGCAGGGCATCAACCTTCCGGTGCAAACCGTCGCGGCTCTGGTGCAACTGCTTTCACCCACGTTGACGCAAGTCAACGGTTTCTCTCGCGGCGCGTTGGGCTTGCTGAACACGACCACCGGCAGGATCAATCCGGTTTCCGGGGTCACGGATATTGAGCCGCTCAAACCCACGATCTCGCAAACCTTTGAGCTGGGTTACAAAGGCCTGATCAACGAACGCGTCCTGTTTGCGGTTGACGGATATTATACCACCAAAAAAGACTTCGTCGGCCCGTTGCTCATGGAAACGCCGTTTGTGCTCGTGCCTACTCTGTCGGCAGATTTGACGGGCGCTTTGACGACCGGCATCACCAACAATCCCACCTTGGCCGGCGCTTTGCAACAAGCGGGGCTCACGCCGCAACAAGTTTCTCAAGTCGTGGTGGGATTCGCGCAATCATCTCTGCCTAGCCCGAGCACGCCGGTGGCGATCGTCGCGCCGAATGAAAATGCCCTGCCCGCGGGCCAGGCGCCGGAGCTGCTGCTGACCTATCGCAATTTCGGCGACATCTCCTTCTACGGCGTCGATGCCACCGTGCAAGTGATGGCGACAAATCGTTTGAATTTCTTCGGCAACGTTTCGTTCGTGAGCGACGATTTCTTTGACAGCAGCGAATTGGGCGAGGAAGGCACCAGCTTGTCGCTGGCCTTGAACGCGCCCAAATTCAAGGGCAAAGCCGGTTTCTCCTACAGCGTTCCGTTGGGCTTCAATCTCAACGCCGCGTATCGCCACGTGCAGGGCTTTCCTGTGGCTTCCGGCCCGTACGTGGGAGACATCGAAGACTATGATTTGGTCGATCTCGGCGCGGGTTACGATTTTGGGAATTATGCGCCGGGCATGAGCTTCGACGTCACGGTGCAAAACGTGTTCAATAACGAGCACCGTGAGTTTATCGGCGCGCCGAAGATTGGGCGGCTGGCCTTGGCCAGGTTGAATTATACGTTTTGAGGTTTAGGAGCCTGTTGTTCAAAAATGAAAAAGCCTCGCGACCGTTGCCGCGAGGCTTTTTCTATTGTGGATAAATCGGCTGGTTCGACTAAATCTTGAAATAGTCGATTATCGACTCGACATACTTCTCAATATCGCGAAGGCCGGTTTTCATAATCTTATAGAGTTCGCGATGATCAACGCGCGCATAGCCATGCACCAGCAGATTGCGAAACCGCCCCATTTTCTTGTAGGTCTCCGCTTCCGCCGGAGAGATGACGCCATGTTCGGCCAGCTTGTCCATCGCTTCCCCAAAACTGCCGGGAATTCCCCATTCTTCGTCCGCAATAATGTGATCTGCCAGATCGAGGCAGCCTTGGATCGCATTCTGAAAGTTTAACTTCACGATATCTTGCGCATCGGCGTCCTGGAAAAATTCATCCGAGCTCAGCAGTGCGCGGGTCTGAATGCGGGCGATACTCTGGCGAATTTGGATGACTTTGTTCAGGATGAGATTTCTTTGTACCACGATCCCGCAACCTTTCGGCGTAAATGTTCAAAATGCGTTCGTAATGCGGCAAAAAGTCTAAATACTCAAGATTCTTTTTCACCGCGAATGCTTTGCGCAGCTCCGGCTTGCGATCGTGAAATAGGCGGCCATCGGCAATGATTTTCTGTACCAGCGGTAAATGCTCGAGCTCATTGAGAATTTTGACATCTGCTTCGCGTTGAAAGGCTGCTTCTATCTCGCTAATGATGCGAGCGTGCACCGTCGCCAATTCATCTTCGGTATATGGTTCTGCCAGCAACAAAGCCACGTCCAAATCGCTATTGGGCCGCAATTTATTCGCCGCTGCCGAACCGTAGAGATAAGCGGCATCGATTTGCGGATGGCGGTCTATGATGTTTTTGAGCTCATCAATCATCTCAAATAAATGTACCCTTTAAAGCGTTGATCTTCAAGGGAAATTTTCGGTATAGGGTAAACTCGCAGGGTATAAGAGCAGGAATCCCTTGATTTTAGAAACGAAGAAGAGTAGTATTTGCGCCAGGAGCAACGGAATATTTGATCAACGCGCTGGATTTTGAGTCCTATTGCGCGCAACAACGTAAGCCGTGCAGTTTGTGGATAAGGCCTGCAAAATCAAACAGCTACTTTCGAACCCACGCCAGAGTGAGTTGCGCTTATTTGCGCAGAATTGCCCACTTTTGCGCGAGTTATGGACACTAATTGGACACCAAAATTTCAGCAGAGAGAAAGGCTTCTGCATAGGCAATCGTCATTAGACATGAGCCTAATTCAACGGTGCGTCTGTTCGAAAAGTCACATGGTTTCCTAAGCCAATCGGGATTCTGACGGCCTTCTTGTGATGCCTGACGTAAGCTTTTGAAAACAGTGAAAGTGTGTAGGTAGGGACTAACGCAGATTGGCGCTTCGTTTTACATTATTTCAGCATAATTCCACTCATTTTTGCGCCAGTTTGCTTAAATACTGCTTAACTCCAAAGGGACTCTGCATTATGCTGAGGCCCTTTTTAATTTCTCAAGTGAGCGTTCGATTTTAGTATCCCCTCGGTGAATCCATCTATCTTCTCGATTGGAAATCCTACGTTGTGCGGAATCGAAAGGGAGAACAGATGGAACAACGGCATCGGGAACACACGCATGCGCGGGAAATGTTTGAAAAGGTCGAGCGGTTTCTGGCGAGTGCGCTTTCACAAAAAGAGTTCTCCCACCAGGAAGGCCTCGCTTACCGGACGTTTCGGTATTGGCTCAAGAAGCATCGCCTCCAAGAAGTTCAGTCGTCTCAGCCTGTCGAGGAGGCTCCCGCCGATTTTATCCCTTTACGTGTTATGCCCACCACCATCCCCGTTGCCTTCTGCCTGTGTGATCGAATATCCTTCCGATATCGTGGTTCGGTTCAATGATCAGGTCGATGCCACTCTGCTCGCGCATCTCATTCACGCCGCCGCGAAGTGACCATGCTCCCGCTCGCTTCCTCGCTGTGCTTCTTCCTTTATGCTCACGCCACTGACATGCGCCAGAGCTTCGATGGCCTCTCCGGGCTTATGACTTCTGCCTTGTCGCACGACCCGACGAATGGCGATGTGTACGTGTTCATCAATCGTCGTCGCGAGCGTGTGAAGCTGCTCTTGTGGGAAAGGAATTCTCTTGCGAATGAACAAAATTTCATTAAATTTTCGGCCAGTCTTGTGGTTCGGGCTGTGTGCGAGAGGGGTATTGAGGGATTTAGATAGCCATTTTGACTTGCCTTCTCTCTACTCACGATTACATCTTCAGGTATTATTGGGGCTACGGGACCAGCCATTCCATCTCAACAAGTGTCTTCTGCTCGACTTATTACCTAATGTCAATATGCGAACACGAAATTGAGTCGCGAGCTCAGGCTTAACACTTTGGCGAGCAATAGCGGCTTCATATCGAGTTTAATGGCTGATCTCCGCGTTTCCGCCACAAACTCTGTTTTGCGAAATCGAGAAGCGAGACCAGAATTTCTGCGGCGATGTGGACCAGGAAGTTGCCGCAGTTTCGAGAGTGCGCGGAATTCATTGTTGGCGCAAGCGCGGCGAAGGTATTGTGAAACTGTGCGTGACGCCAATCGGAAATTTCGGAGTCATTACCATACTTATGGAATGATTGGGAACGGCGATGCCTTGCACAAATTCTTCTGTTAAGTGATGCATTTTCCCAAGAAATGGTGGAATCGGTAAAGTAAAAAGAAGAGCTACAACAGCAAGCGTACCTGGGCAATGATGAAACGCCACTGGATTGAACGACCACGGTCCCTGCAAAGCACAACTGCCAACGACGACTCCAACTTTCCTCTTAGCCGGATTGCGGAAGCGAGTATCTCTGAAGAGCCCGGTGCGGGAAAACTGAACGGCGCGAAACCGCCGTTCCTGCCGCGACGAAGCTATCTTTGAGAAATATGAAATGAATCAGATTGCAGCAGGTTCTTTGAGTGAATTGACCGGCCACCTGAAGGCGGTAGGTACTTTAGTGCCACGGCGTTCGAAAGGAAGAACTCACCATCAAGTTGAGACCAGGGTTGTTTGTCGGTTTCTGTCGACTTTGGGATACAATGACTGCCTCAGTTTTCTACTAACAATACGACACCGCGATAAGCCAGATTTTGAAATTCAATTTTCCCACACAAGTATTGGTATTGAGGTAACAGAAGCAACTTCCGAACAACTTGCTTGGGCATCGTTTTTACGTGACAAATATCGTCCGAATGCGTTTCTATTCGCATGGCGCGTGGCAAACTTCGGTTAATTTTTTGATCCAGAAGGAACAAGTGACTTGGGCCAGCGAATTCTTTGGGTTTGGAGACTAAAATCATGGAAATGTACCCAGCAACCGACGTCGGCAGTCTAAAGACGACACACCATAACCCAATCGTGCTTGGGGAAAGGTGTCCAACCTGTATTATCGAAACACCAAAAGATCTCACCGCGCATTATGAGACACTATTCCGGATTGGTAAGCAACTACTTGGCGAATCGGATGTCGACCATTTGCTTGACATGGCCATTGGGCACGCGGTTGAAATCTCCGCTGCCGACCGTGGACTAATGATATTCTTCGATGCCAAGGGGGACATCATCGTCGAGGCGACACACAATCTGGAATATGAAAACATGACTGATCCCAAATTTGAAATCAGCAGGGCGATAATTGCCAAAGTGAAAGCCGCGCAAACACGCGCTTGCCTTCATGTTAAGCCCAATGAAACAACTCAATGGAATGAATTTGGGACGGTCCAGAACAATATTCCACATATCATTTGTCTACCTTTGCAACATCAAGGCAATACGTTTGGGGTGATTTATCTGGACAATGGCTGGGGAGGCAATGGCTTCAGGCCGGAGGCCTGCTGGTTCTTGTGTGCGCTGACGGATTTCATCGCGTTGGCCGCTCATCATGCGCTCGAACACAAACGACTGTACCAACGCGTGGAAACGTGCGAAGCGGAGTTGCGCGAAAAATATGGTTTTGAAGCAATCGTGGGCCATCACCCTGCGGTAATTGAAACACTCAAACTTGTGGCTCAAGTTGCCGATAGCGATGCCACGGTCTTGATTCAAGGAGAAAGTGGTACGGGCAAGGAGCTTATCGCGAGATCACTTCATTTTAACAGCAACCGCAAAAGAAAACCTTTTATCCCAGTCAACTGCGGCGCCATGCCGGAGAATTTGTTGGAGTCGGAATTTTTCGGTCATGTTCGCGGCGCCTTCACCGGCGCCACCAGCGACAAGGAAGGCTGGTTCCAGCATGCCAATAGCGGCACCATCTTTTTGGATGAAGTGCATGAAATGACACCGGCCCTGCAGGTAAAACTGCTAAGGGTTTTGCAGACCGGTGAATACGCTCGCGTTGGTAGTACCGAAATCCGGCGCTGCGATGTACGCGTTGTAGCCGCAGCGAGCACGGACCTGCGTCAACTGATCGCGCAAGGCAGATTTCGCGAAGAGCTATATTATCGACTCAATGTAGTTGAACTTTCGCTTCCACCCCTGCGTGAACGTCAAAGTGACATTCTACTTTTGGCGCAACATTTTTTAAGATTTTATGGTGCCAAGCATCGCAAGGAAAATTTGCGTCTGTCGCGAGAAGCCGAAAATTTGCTCTTGGCCTATCATTTCCCTGGCAATGTTCGAGAGTTGGAAAACCTTCTGCACCGTACCGTCATTGTGGCTGAGGGTAAAGAAATCCGTCCTGGCCATCTGCCGCCCGTTTTGCACGAGAGTTCTACTGCCACTGGCGACACCTCCTCCTTTAAACTCGCCAGAAAGCTGGCAACAGAGAAATTTGAGCGTGAATTCATCGACAGTTGTTTACAAGTTTCTGAAGGAAATGTTAGTCGCGCGGCAAAACGCGCCGGTCTCCACGTCACCAATCTCCACGCTAAACTCAAAAAGTATCACATCAATCCGCACAAGTTCAAACCATAGTGCTGTCGCTAAAACTATAGCACTGGCACTATTGTTTTGCTGAGTATAAATTGTCCCGTTTACTTTGCCTTAGCAAATTCGCCCATAAAAAACAGCCCTTTAAGAATTTTCTTACAGGGCTGTTTTGTTTTTCCGTCACTGGCACAAATCTTGTCATTTTATTAACAAAAATTGAGCAAGCCAATGTGTATAAGTAGACGATACGTATTGCTTTCGGGTCGCTCAGTGGTTAATGATGACGATCTCTGTGAGGCACTACAACGAACGGTTCAAATCATCAAGAATCTGGAGAACGGCCGGATCGAATCAATATTGCTGCAGCAGCAGATTGATCTCGTGATTATGGAGGTTTCGGACAGCAAGCTTGAGGAAATCGAAATCATGGCAAAGATCA
>JBIOXB010000148.1:0-34270 GCA_044869275.1 bacterium | reverse complement strand
TAAACACCGGGAAATAGGCGCCGTAAGTGCCGGCCTGGGTCGCTTCAGTCTTCGCGAGGTCGCCTTCCGCGATCCGCAAGGAGATATTCTTGCTGAGCGCGACGCCAATACAGTCCTCCAGCGTCAGCGGTTTCTGCACTGCGGCGTTGATCTCCGTTTCGCTGAAGGCTTTGTAGTGAAAACTCGAACGAACCGCGGCGGTGCTATCTCCGCTTGCGGCCCAGGCCTGACTGGTCGCAAGCAGGGTCAATACCAAAAGAAACGTCAAGGTGCTGGCTTTGTGCCACGTTGCTCTTACCATATTACTTGATCACCGATCTGCTTTTGGTTCTGTCACTGATCTGGAACGTAATTCCCATGAGCGTCAGCGTCTTCTTGTCAACATCGATTTTTTCAACCTTTCCTTCGGCTTCGATGGTGTTCGCCAAGCTGGAATCTTCTTCCAATTTTGGCGATTCATCCTCGAGCTCCTTCGCCAGAAACGTGCCGTTCTTGAGATAGGTTCCTTCAATCTCCAAAAACATGCCGCTCTTCACCTGGGCAAAACTCTTGAAAGTGCCGGCATCATCCTCAAACTCGGTGTCTTTCTGAATTTTCACCGGCAGTTGCAGTACTTCCATTTCCTGCTTTTCCGGATCGACCTTGCGCACAATGCCGGTCAGGCTCCAATCATCATCGAGAAAATCGCCGGTCATAAATTGCAGTTGCGTGCTCAAAACTGAAAAGTCTTTCTGGAGGGTGCCCTCCACTTTTAGCCACTGTCCGGGCTTGAGCGCCGCCATGACCTCCGCCGGCGTCATCCACATCTTGGCTTGCGCCCAGCCGGGCGCTGCCGTAGCCAACAGGAAAGCAGCCAGCAGCGCCGCGATAACAGCAGTATGTCCTTTCATCGATCATCTCCTTAAAATAGTATTGCGGATTAGGTTCATGTTAACTGCGACAACAGAATATACAAAAATCCAAAAGCGCCATTGTCATCATCACGCCACGATTAGGTAAATTCTAAGTGAACTCCGGGTTCTGGTTGATATACATCTCATACCACAGGCCGAACTGTGTCAACGCCCAGCTATGCTTGCCGCCGGATTTCGCCTGGTTATTCTTCCCCTTCTCCAGTATGCGCGTGACGCCGGCAAAATTGAAAATGCCATTCCGCGCGATCGCCTCCCGAGTGAACAGCCGTTTTTGATATTCTGCCAGCTCGCCGTTGTGCCAGTAGTAGCTCGGATAACCGATCACCGCCCGCTCCAAAACCGGCCGCGGCAAAATTTGCTCGAACGCTTTCTTCAAATGGGTCTTGAGGCTGACGTAAGTTTTGCCGCCATCGAAAGAAGAGGGCAACTGAGTGGAAAATTCCACCAGCGCGCGATCGAGATAGGGCGAGCGCAGCTCCACGGAGGCGAGTATGCCGGCTTTGTCCAAAACCCGCAGCGTTTTTTCCGTCGAAGTAATCATCAAATTGGAAAAGAGAAACAGCCTGAAAAAATCGCCGCTTTTGATGTCGCCGATGTAATCATGTAATACCTCCAAAACCTCCGGTTTGCCGACGCGCGGCGGCTCGAGCAAAAACTCGTTTTGCTCCTCGATTTTAAAAAGGCGGCTGCGCAGCTTGTAGTAGCGCTCTTCGTCGGTCTTGCATTCGCGGGTTTTCTGTTCCAATTCGGCGCGCTGTTCCGGATCCAAAAATTTGCGATGCACCCCGCAAGCGCCGGCCGCCGCCGAGCCGGTCAACACGGAATTGAGGCCGGCTTCCCGCACCGCTTCGGCCAGCAAATACTTGCTGTAGCTGTTCGGCGTCATGATCAAATCGTCAAATTGTTTGATGACGCGCAGCAGCCGCGCTTGCGGGTTGTGGCCGGGCTCGATCATCACCTCGTGATGCCGGGTCGAAAATTTTTCCGCCACCAAGCGCGCGTAGGTGAGGTCTTCATGAATTTGCGCGTTGGCGGGGTCAATGCTGAAGCCAATCGTGAAAGTATGAATTCGCGGCACACCCAGCTCCCGCAAACCGGCAACGATGATACTTGAATCGACGCCGCCGCTCAAAAACACGGCGACATCCTGGCTGCCGTTGGTGTATCTTTCCAGACCGCGCATGAAAAGCTCTTTGAGCTGGCGAATGCAATAGGTCTCATCTTTTATGCCGTCAACGATGGGCGGCAGATGCCAATACTTTTTTCTTCGTGGTGGGCTCGCCGGCTCAATTTGCAGGCTTTCACCCGGCAGCAATTTGTAAATGTCTTTGAACAAGGTTTTGGCGCCCGGGATATAACCGAAGGCAAAATAGATCGCCAAGCTATCTGGGTCGAGTTCGGCGCGAGCGCTGCGGTGCGCCAGAATCGCCTTGATTTCCGAAGCGAAGACGATGGTTTTTTGCGCCGGATCGAGAAAATAATACATCGCCTTCTCGCCCAGCTTATCCCTCGACAACAGGAGCTGGCGCTTTTTCCTATCCCAGAGCGCGAGGCTGAAAGGGCCGTCAAGCTTGGATAAGCAATCCGCACCGTGAGCTTGGTATGCAGCCAGCACCGCTTCGACCTCCGCATTGCGCCGTTGCGGCGGAGGGCTTTGGAATATTTCCGCGCGATTGGTGACGCACCCGTCGAGCGCAATAGCAAAATCGTCGGTAAGTGCAAACGCCGGGGCAGAGGGCTTTGCCGTATCGGCAAAAGCGTTCAGGTGATTCTGTCCGAGCGCTATGCCGGCTTCGCCATTCGCATAAACGTTGGCGCCGTCCGGCCCGCGATGCTGCATGCTTTGCAGCATCGCAGACACCGCCGCCTCGCTGATCGCCTCAGGTGATGAGCTCAAAACGCCGCAAATTCCACTCATTGAGTTTCTCCAAAAGTTGCTGTCACTTGCTGTTCTTATGATTCAACCCTTCAACACCGCGACGGGACGGACCCGCACCACGGGCCGCGCCAGCGCCAAAGCCGACATGGCGCGAATGACTTGGGAAATATCTTTGAACGAGCTGGGCGCCTGCTCGGCAATATTGTCCGAGCCGTAACGATACAGGCGGATGTTTTTGGCCTCCATCTCGCTGTGGATTTGTTGCTCGGTGAAGCGCGCCAAGGCCTCGGGTTTGTCCATGACGCGGCCGGCACCGTGATTGACCGAACAGAACGTTTCGACCGCGTTCTCCTCGGCCACACCGATAAAAGAATGGTGGCCCATGGAGCCGGGAATCGGCACGGGCTGGCCGGTTTTGGAAAATACCGGATGGCTCGCGCAGCGCGAAGGCGGCAAGGCGCTGCTGGCGCCATGGCGATGCACCCACAGCTTTTCGCCGCCATGCCATTCTTCCAATTTGATGCTAACGTGAGCGCAATCATAGAGCAGCGGCATCTGCAACGCATCGTCGCACAGCGCTTTGCGCATGGCGGCGCGCAGCTTCTCGGTGAGCGCAATGCGATTCGCAAAACCGAAATTCGATGCCGCCGACACCGCGCGCGCATATTTGACGCCTTCCTCAGAGTCCGCCGGCATCGACCAAATCGGCGTGCCATGCTGAGCGGGGCGGAATTTTTCCTCCAATTCCGCCAAATAGAGTTTCATCATCCGGCTGCCCAGTGTGCGCGAGCCGGTGTGCAGCATGAAAACCGCCTTGCCTTCGGAAAGCCCCAGGAGCCTGGCCACGTCGCGATCCAGCACCTCGATGATTTCCTGCAGCTCGAGAAAATGATTGCCAGCGCCGATAGTACAAAAGCTGCGCAAGCCTTTTTTGATCGCCTGCTCCGGCATGCTCGCCATAATTGCCGCGGCCTCCGTCGTGTCCACCGGCATCGTGGCGCGATTCTCGATGCAACTCAATTCCTCCTCGCTGAGGCCGAAGCGTTTCTGGCTCCATTGGCCGCCTTGCACGAGAATGCCTGCGACCTCTTCTGCGCTGAGAGCATCGTGCTCGTGCTCCAATACCGGAATGGTGCGCCGTAGCTCGTCAAAGATTTCGTCGAGTACCGGCACGCCCAAGTCGCGCACGTCAATATCGGTGCGCACCATGCGCATGCCGCAATTGATGCCGGTATCGACCGCGCGCGGCACGATACGGTTCTTCGCCGCGACCACCGTACCGGTCGGGCTGAGGTTGCGACTTTTGCGATGAACGTCAGGAAGGACGGCAACGTGATACGCCAGCCCGGTCGCGTTGGCCAAATTCTCCAATTGCGCCACCGTCTCTGCGTCGGGCATCAACTCCGGCGTCAAAAAGAATTTGAGCGGTAAGCCGCCATTCTGGGGCGTCTGTTCGAGAGGAAAGTGCATAGGCGAACTTGTTCTTGGTTGAATTTTTGTAACCATTCAGGGTTTTTTTTGAGCAGGCAAAACGATCATGGAATTTTTAACCGGGAATGACGTTGCAGGATTATTGCAGGCTTCCCCAAATGTCTTCCACTACCGCCTCCACGCCGGCCGAACGATCGATGCCCAGCTCATAGCAGCGCACGTTCTCGGTGAATCGGCGCAATACTTCCAGGCGACTCCGGGCTTGGCCGATATTGGGCCAGTGCATCTCCAGCGCCGCCGCATACCAGCTGTAATCATCCAGCTCGCGCGTCAAGCGATTGATCGCCACCATTTTTTCCGCGGCCAGCTCGGAGGTGAGCGGCGTCACAAACCGCCTCGCCGTAAATTGCGGTAAAAATAGCGCAGCAGGTTTGACTTTTTGCGACTGCTCATTCGTGCGCAGATGAAAGAACCATTTTTTCTTCAATCCTTCCGGAAACGCCATCGGGATCAGGCCTTGCGGATTTTCTCCGAGCATGGCCAGACTGCCGGCGTCGAGCCGGATCGGCTCGTTGCACGGATAAATGAAATTACCGTCGGTGAAAATCAGATTTTCAGAAACCAGCGTGACGCCGGGGCGCTGCAACAGCGCCACGCAGGTGGTGGTTTTGCCAACGCCGCCGAGGCCGCCAATGATGATACCGCCATTCGCACTCGCCAATGCCGAAGCGTGCAAAATCGTCCAGCCGCGAAAATTTTCCAAGTACCATATCAGCGGGAAATAAACCAAATAGCTCATCAAGCTAAAATATTTGGTATATTCATATTCCGGCGTCGTATCGATTTTCTGTGAATGATACCGATACGCCACCTCGAAGAGCAGCGTGTCGCCGGCACGACTGAAACGCAGCTGCAGCCCGGGCAGGCGCAGTGTGTTCAGCCAAATCAGCTCGTGGTCGTTGCCCAGCATGCGCTTGCCGATCACATTCAAAGCCCCGCCGGCCGGGAACGGATTTGCTTGCGCCTCCCATTCGCCTTGCGACCACGTGCATCTCACCACGAGATTCGGCGATTTCACCGGTGTGCCGGCCAAGCCGTTGAGATGTTCGGCGGCGTATGCGATCAACGGTGCGTGATTCGACTCCAGCGTCAATGTGACGCCGTGCATGCGGACGCCAAGCGAGGCGGCGCTGTGATTGGTGGCACGTGGTTCGTGGCGCGTTGTCAGTTGATCATTCATGGCGCTATCGTTTTTGCAAAAAAACCTTTCGGGCAGTTTTTGACTCATTCCGCCGTTTCGAACAAATACCCGGCCCCACGCACCGTCTTGATATAGCGCGGAATTTCCGGATCAGGCTCGATATGTTTGCGCAGCCGCAAGATATGATTGTCCACCGTGCGCGTCGTGGGATAAACATCGTAACCCCAAATGCAATCCAACAGACGATCGCGGGTGATCAGCTCGCCCGGATGTTGAATGAAATATTCCAGTAACCGAAATTCGCGGTTGGTCAGTTCCTGCAGCATGCCGGACTTATGAACTTCGTGCCGCTTGAAATCCACCACCACCTCGCCGAAGCAATATTTTTCCGGAGCGGCATCTGCCGCCGCGATAACAGCGTCTTCGCGGCGCAGATGCGCCCGCACCCGCGCCAGCAATTCGCGCAGGCTGAACGGCTTGGTCATATAATCATCCGCGCCCAGCTCCAAGCCGAGCACTTTGTCATTTTCTTCGGACTTGGAAGTGAGCATGAGCATGGGCGTCGTGACGCCTTCGTCGCGCAGGCGTTTGCAGATTTCCAGACCGCTCATTCCCGGCAGCATCAAATCGAGAATGAGCAAATCCGACTGGCACTCTTTGGCGAGACGCAGGCCCTCGGTGCCCGTGTGCGCGATGTGCGTTTCGTATCCCTCATCTTGCAGTGCGCCTTCCAGGCCCAAAAGGATGGCCTCATCGTCTTCGACGATCAGAATTTTTTTCATTTGATTTGCCGTAGGTTCACTGAGCTGCTAAATGTGGAAAGAAATCCAAAAGATTTACGCCCAGCGGATTTAGACCCAATGGTTCGCCGGCCGGATTTTCCGAATCCTCGGGCGCGGTCGCCCGAAACCGCGGCAGTTTCAGGGCCCGACCTCGACTTCACGGCTGGTGCGCATCGCATGTTTGGTTTCTTCATTCAAAAGCGTCTCCGTCACCGCAGAAGCTGGCAGCGGCAGCGCAAAGGTGAAAACCGAGCCTTTGCCCACTTCGCTGCGAACGCTGATTTCGCCGCCGTGCGCACGCACGATTTGCCGCGCCAGTGTCAACCCCAAGCCCATGCCGCCCTGCTTTTGTGAATTGAGCCGTTGATCGGCGCGATAGAAATCCTCAAATACTTTCTGGACCTCCGCCGCGGCGATGCCGATGCCGCGATCAGCCACTTCGATCACCAGGTGCGCCCGCTGTTGATAAGCGCGAAGGCGAATTTCCTTCACGGCCTCGCTATACTTTACCGCATTGCTCAACAAGTTCAGAAGCACTTGCGAAATTGCGTCCGCGTCCATGCGCAATTCCGGCAGTGGCTCGGCGATATCCAGCTCCAGCGCGAAGCCCTGTTCTTCCGCGGCTGGGCGAAAAGAGTCGACGGCCATGCGCAAAATGGCGGCCGGATCTTCATATTCAAAAGTATAGAGCTTGACGCCGCGCTCGATCTTGGAGAAATCCAGCACGTTTTCGATCAACCGGCCGAGCCGGCCGCACTCGCGGCGGATGATGCTCAAATAATTCTCCGCCCGCGCCTTGAACTTTTCAGGTGCAGCCGTGGCTGGCCCCGCCAGTTGCATCTCCAAAAGCTCGGCCAGCATTTTGATCGAAGCCAGCGGCGTGCGCAACTCATGCGAGACGTTCGAGACGAACGTCGATTTCATCCGCGAGAGATAGGCCTCGCGCCGCGCGCGCCGGATGAAAATGTAAGCGCCGAACAAAATGCAGAGCAATAAAAGTGAAATCAGCCAAAGCGACAGCGTCGTGCGAAAATCCCACCGCCGCGACGAGGGCGGTGCCTCGTTCAGATAAACCGCAACCTGCCAAAATTCAAACGGCTCATCCAATGTCCGCACGGCGATCGGCTGGTCCCCGGATCTGGCCGTGCCGATAACGTAATCACCGGATTCATTGAGAATGGCCAGCGTCACCTGATCGCTAAATTTCAAATTACGCAGAATCACCGGAAACAGTTTTTGGCTGAGCTGCTCCAGATCGATTTGCAGGCCGATGAGGCCGGTGGTGTAAATGCCGCCGGGATCAGGCAGCGCCCGATACGCGAGCAAAAAGGGGTCGCCGTCCGCCTCCTCGGAAACGTAGCGGAACTTGGTCTTGTACTCCTTGCGCGCAATCACCATCTCGTGCAGCTTGCGGTCCAAAATCTGCAGGAAATATTTTGTGCGGATGTGCTTTTTGCTCCGCTCTGCGAGGGCGTCAAGCTCCGTTTGATAATGCTGTGCGGCAGACAATTCCGGGGACGACAAAAGCCGAGGCGCCAAATTCCGAATTTGATCCAAAAAAAACGAATATTGCAGCGGGCTGATCACGTCGCTGCGCTCCAACAAATCCTGATTGAACCGGAAAAGCACCTCGATGGCTTCCTGATCACGCCCGAGATTTTCAAGCGCCACGGCAATTTGATATTGCGCCGGAAAGCGCAGATACATTTTGTTCAGATCGCGGGTTTCGGGATAATTCGCCAGCAAATTTTGAAACGTCGTCAACGCCGCGGCCCACTCGCCTTGCTTCATCAACGCCCGGCCGATATGGCTCTCGGCCATGCCGCGCAATTGCGGATTGGACACGCTCGACAAAATTTCGCGATAGGCAGCAATCGCGCCGCTCAAATCGTATGCGAGGTACTCGAGTTCCTCGCCGCGCGTCGCCAACTTGTTGAAGGCCTCATGCTCACGGAGAAAGGAGCCGTTTTCCAAATCCACAGACTCGGGCGCCTCGCCGCGCTCGCGCAAGCTGAGGCCGGGGGGATAAACGACCTTCCCCGGAGCCGTGAGCAAAAAGCAGGCGGCGATGAGCGGCTGTTGCTGCGTCAGTTCACCCAAATCTTCCAAGGCTGGGCCTTGGCCATCGTCATCGAAGTTTTTTTTGACCGCCGCGTTCCAGCGCTTCTCGACCTCTTCAAGTTCGTCGTCGATCTCGCGTGCCGCCAGACGCGCAAACTGGCTGTAGCTTTCCTGCAACCGTTCTTTCGAAAGCAGTTTCTCGTTTTCAATGGCGCGCCAACTGAAATAACCCAAGAACCCGCTAGGAATGAGAATCAGTCCCAGAAAGATCAGCCCTATGCGAATCTCATTCCACTGCCTTTTGAAAGTTTTAAAAAAGGTGTTGAACATTTAGCATGACGCAATTAGCGTTTTCATTTGTGCGGCAGCACCTGCCATAGCGCTGCAAGACTCGGTTCATCCGGCGCATTCCGGCATCCGGCCAACGCAGCCTCGGACAGCATCAGCATGCGCTCGACTTTTCGCGCACGGTCCTCATGAAAATGCTTGAGGTATTTGTACGCTTGTTTTTTAATCAGCAAATCCCCCAAAAACCACAGCAACACCTCCGGCGGCACCAGCAACGGCGCTTTCGCGACATACCCTTCGATAAAATGGCGGGCAATTTTCTGCCGCTGCGAGGGCTCCAGGCGTTCCTGCGCTTCAAGGTAATATAAGGATGAAAGGAAATTCGCCAGATCATAAGCCGGATGGCCCATGCGCAAGCTATCGAAATCGATCAGCGCCAGCTCATCACCGTGGATGAAAATGTGGTTCAAGCGAAACGTGCCGTGCAGCAAAGTCGTGGGCGAATCGTCCCACGGCATCATCTCGAGCTGATCAAACAGCCGCTGTAGTCTTGGTTGCAGAGCGGGAAAAGTCGCGGCGATCTTTTGTAAGACGCTATGAACTTCGGTCAGCTCGCCTGCACGCGAAACACTTTTTTCAACCCGCTGGTGTGTGCGGTGAAAGTTTGCCAACATCCCGCCGACAGCCGGCATCACCCGCGCCACCTCGATCTCGGCAAGTGCGTGCCCTAAATTTTTTCCAAAAATTTCTTCGATAAAAACCGTTGCGCTGCTTTCATCCCAAGCCAATGCCTGCGGCAAGCGCACCGTCAGCTTGCGTTCGCCATTTACCGCCGGCACCGCCCCCCCATTTCCGGTCCAAGCTTGGCGCATCGCCACCAGATCGTCGTACTGTCTTTTGGCTTTCTCAGCATCCGTCAATTGTTTGGCGATGAACGAAATTTCCTTCGATAAATCCGTCTCCGCTTTTATTTTGACTCGGCAGCGCATCGTACAACGCTTATCCGGAACATAACGCAGGATTTCCGTTTTCGTCTCTTGAACTTCCCAGGTTTTGTCCTCGAGTGCGCCGTTGGCAATTTCACGCAGATGCGTTGCCAGCCACGGTTGCAGTTCCGCTGCCGTGAGCAGATGCAATTTCTCGTCGTTGGGAAACGCCACCAAAATCATCGCGGCTTCCGAAACGAGCGCAACCGTGCGGCCCCAAGGCGGTTGAATCTTGGCTTGCGCCACTATCTTCTCGTGTTCAGCCGCGAGCCGTTCACCCGGGACGACATATCCGACATACATCTGCTGCCGCACGCCATGAGCCGAATCGTGCAATTCAATCTGGTACAGCACGACCACGCGTTGGGATGATTCGCCACTGTAAAGAATCTCCAATTGGCCGATGGCGCCGGCAATTTCGTTCTCATGCCAGAGATAGCGCGGCAGGTTCTCTTTGAGCCAGTGGCGATCAAATGCCGGAGACTGCGAGGCCTGAGGGCTGACAGTTGTAATCATATCGGCAAAATTCTTAATGTCAGTATCGTGACCAACCGGAACTGAAAAGCAAAAGCACGGCAAAGGCGCAGAGACCCAAAGTCACCGCAAAGTTTTTTCTTGAGAGGCTGTCTTAAATTGCCTTATAGACGTCCAGCCACTCGTGAAATTCCCGCTCGGGCGTCATCGCGGCGGCGGTTGCAGCGGCGTTGGCAGCAAGACGTTCTCGTAGCGCCGGATGCTCCACCACCTTGACGAGGGCTTGCGTGATTTCTTCCGACGAACCCGGATTGACCAGCAGGCCGTTTTCGCGGTCGCGAATGATTTCCGGAATCGCGCCGGCGCGGCTGCCGACGATCACTTTTTTCATCGCCATCGCTTCCAGCATAGAAAGCGGGCAGCCTTCGGAGAACAATGAAGGAAAAACCAAGATATCGAAGAGCTGTAAATAATCGGCCATACGGTCCGGAGGGATTTTTCCGGTGATAACGGTGCGCTGGCGCAAACCGTAATCGTCCAGCATTTGCAGATGCGGCTGCCGGTCATCTTCGCTGAAAAAATCTCCGGCCAGCAAAATGCTGTAGTCAAAACGGCTGCCGATTTCGGCCAAAGCCTTGAAGAGATAAACCAAGCCTTTCTTGTAACGAAACAGACCGGCGGTGCCGATGACTGTTCCTTTGAGATTCAATTCGGGGCGGGCTTGCGGCCGCAGCCGCGTGAGATCAACCGAATTGAGAATCGTTTTGGCTTTGCCGGCAATTGGCGTGATCGCGCGGTCGGCCAGTTCCGTCAAGCTCGTAGCCACGGAAGTGACGTAGGCGGCATTCTCCAGCGCCGAGCGAATGAACGGCAGCCGCAGCGGATCGAACGCATACTTGCCGATATCATTGCCGCGGATCGAGGCGATCATTCTCACGCCGTGCAGCCGGGCAACCAACCCGGCGATAAAACCAGCGGGATAGAGAAAAAAGGCATGCAAGACATCAAATTGATGGCGCTGCTGAAAATATTCCAGCGCGTGAAACATCTCGCGATTGTAGCGCGTCAGAACGTCACCTTCGGCATGGACACCGCCTGCATCGCGTTTCGGGTGATAGACTTTGACGCGATGTACGAGCACCTCGCCTTCCTGTGTGCTCGAAAAGCTTTCGTCAAACGGCAACGGCGCCGGATGTTTTTGCAGCGCGACGACATGAACTTGCATGCCCTGGCTTGCCAATATATTGGCGACTCGATGTGCCGAATGTCCCACCCCGCCGACTTGCGGCGGGTACTGGCCGGTAACGATGCAGGTTTTCACGTTCATATTTCACCAAGTTATTTCCGTTGGAGTTCTGAGGAATGGAGTGCTGGAGCGAGCGCTATTGGATTGCTGGATTGATGGAGTATTGGATTATTGGATCGAAGTAGCCCAACAATCCAGTAATCCAGTAATCCAACAATCCAGTACTCCAGTACTCCAGCAATCCAACGCTCCATTACCTCTTTTTTTCAAGCAGCTCACGTGCAATTTCGACAACCTGCCGCGCGTTGTTGTCCCACGTTCTTTCATTTTCCACCCACGCGCGGGCGTTTTCGCCGAGGCGTTGGCAAAGCGAGGGATCATGCGCGAGCTTTGTGAGCACGGCTTGAAGCTGAATGATATTTCCCGGCTCGAACAATACGCCGGTTTCTCCGTCGGCGATCACTTCTTCCACTTGGCCGATTTTGCCGCCAACGACCGGCTTGCCCATCGCCATGTACTCGAAAATCTTGATGGGCGAATAGTAAAAATTTTCGCTGGGAGTATACGGCGCTACCGCAATGTCCATCGCGGCGAGGTAGCGCGGGATATCGTCATAAGGCACGTTGCCGGTAAACGTTACCGCGCCGTTCAAGTTGTGCGTGTGCGCATAATTCTCCAAATGCGCGCGCCCCGGCCCGTCGCCGACAATCAGCAAATGCGTATTCGCCGCCGTTGCATGCAACTCGCGAAAAGCTTCAAGCAAAGTTTCGGTGCCATGCCACGGCTTGAGACTGCCAACGAATCCGACCACCCGCTTGCCCTCAAGCCGGTGCTGCGCCCGCACGCTGCCATCGCCGCGCGCCTTGGCGAAGCGCTGCGGATCGACCGCATTGGGCAAAATATGAATGCGCGCCTCCGGTACGCCGCAGGAGACCACAAATTCCTGCAATTGCCGCGAGACGACGATCACCCGGCCGGCTTCGCGAAAAATGCGGCGCTCGGTTTCGCGCGCCAGTTCCTTCATCTCCAGACCGCGCGTTTTTTCCTGCTCGTATGCCAGCGGTGCATTTACTTCCAAAATGTGCGGCACGCCAAGCTCGCGCGCCAGACGGATGCCGGCAGCAGCGAATAAGGTGTAACGCTCGTAAATAAGATCGACGGGGTTGGCCAGCAGATGATCACGGGTTTTTTCATACAACGCCAGATTGTAGAGCAAATTGCGCAGCTCCTGCCGGACGCGCGTTTTTATGCCCAAAAATTCGTCGAGTGCTTCGAGCTCTTGGGAAAGCAGAAGCTGCCGCTCCCGCGCCGGCACGGGCAGCACGGAGACGTTTTCTGCAAGCCTCTCCACTTCTGCCATTGCAATTGCCGGCGAAATGATACAAACCGCATGGCTGGCTTTCCGCAACGCCGCCACCATCTCGCGCACGTGAATGGAGGCGCCTTTGTAGCCAAAAATGGGAACGCCGAAATCGGCGCTGATATAGGCAATGTTCATAGGGCTTGTTCGCACCGTCGCAGTAGCGCATCAACCCCGGCTTCCCACTTCTTTCCCGTCTGTTCGAGAACCGAGGGCAAGCGCAGGAGCAGCGCGTCGGTCATGAAAAACGACAAATCTTCGTGCCACGGCGCGGGCGTACCAGTACAATAAGTCTCCAAAAAAAACTCACGGCCGGCATGATAAAAATCCGGATCCGCTTTTTTGCGAAGCACGTAGAATCGCAACAAATCAGCCAGAAAACCACCGAGGTCAAATCCCGGATGAGAGTGCCGGCATTTATCAAAACGATAAAAGTAAAATCGCCCCTCGCTATATAAAATCGAACGCCATCCCAAAGCACCGTGAATCGGCACCCGTGCGTAGCTTTTTAGCGTGGCGACGCGTGCCGCAAGCTGATCATAAATTTGCTGAAGCCGTTCGGCCAGCCGCGGGCTGGCTTGCGCCAATTTGGACATGACCATCTCCCCGGCTGAGCGATGCTCCGCAAGCGCGCCCTCCAAGACCTCGTCACCCTGCTGGACAACCACACTCTGATGCCAAGCGCGCAAGCTCTGGGCAGCCATTTGGATGATCCTCGCCACTTCTTGAAAATCAAATTTTTCTTCCAAATACTGTTGCAGGCCCATGGAGGGGTTGAACCTGAAGAGCACGAGCGAGGGATGCTTGAAAACCGCCACGGGTGGTGGAACGTAAATGCCAGTTTTGCCTTGCAACAACCGCTCATGAAGCTGTCGGGCCACAGAAAAATCGGTTTCTGCAGCGTGCTCCGGTAATAACCTGCCAGACAAGGCGATAGTGCTTACTTTTTCTGAGTCATCTTTACGATACCCGAGAACGTACTTGAGCTCCGGCTGATCGTCGATTTGCTCGTTAGGCACGTAGATACGACAGGACGCCAGTGTCGCATTATTCTTTTGAAACCAGGGAAGCTCCGCTGCCAAAAATGATTTCATGAATTCTTCGTCGCCTGCCAGCCCGAAGGCGGAGCTTTTTTTCGCCATCAGAGCGGTTCCAGGCGCTGGCGCGCACAAGAAACGAATCAACAGGGTGCGGCCGCCGTTGGCAAAACTGATAAGGGATTTTGTCCGGTTAAAGTATACAAAACCTGAACCGCCATGCGTAAAATAATGTTCATCAGCATGAAATCGGTGGAGAATGCCTTTGACTTCGAAACCCTCTCCTTCATCGGAAATGGCGACCATGGCGCCGGTCCTGGTGGCTACCGTTTCCACAGTGATATGCTTGCCCGGATCTTTTTGATTTCCCCATTTATAAGCGTTGCCAAGTCCTTTCTTCAGCGGATAGATGAGATCGCGGATGAGCTGTTCCGATGGAATGTTGGCAAATCGTTTTGCCAGCGCACCATTGAGCCTCGGCAGAAGGTTGTCCGGTGTCTGCCCGCGAACGACGAGACGCGCCTCGTCCAGAGAAGCGAAGAGCGGGTCGCTGGGATCGTTCAAACATTTTGCCAAAGCATTTTCCGAGGCGTTGATCTCGGCCAGCATTTGCTCCTTGGTGTGATCCAAATCAATCATACTTTACGTTTTATGCCTTGTGCTTTTCCTTTTGCAGTCTCAAGCCACTCTGCCACCAGATCAAAAGCCAACGGCATGTTGGCAATGGCCTTCAATTCGGAGCGCTTGAGCGACGAGTGCATTTTGCCCAAAATAAAAGCAACCAGGTACCAAGCCAAGCGCCGGCGATCACAACGCCAAGAGACCTGCTTTTGATACTCGGACCAAAAGCTTTCGACGCTCGCGATCATGGCCGCCGCCGGAATGCCGTCGCTGACAATCAAATAAAGAATTGAGGCAAAAAATTCAGCAACATCATAAAGTGGATCGCCGCGAGAAATCGAATCAAAATCCACCAAGGCAAGATCTTGCTCGCGGCACAAAAGCTGCGCCACTTTAAACGAGCCGTGAATCGTCGCGCGCGTCGAATCAACCGCGACCTCGGGCGTCAAGTCCGCCAGCGTTTGAGCAGCAGCCGCCAAAACCGCGTGTTGCTCCGGAAGGAATTCCGCAATATCCTCCGCATCGCCATGGGCGTTCTCAATCGCCTTCGCCGGCATCGGGCCGCCGGCGAGATGCAAATGCGGAATTTCAATTTGGTGCAAAGCTGCCAACATCGTTGCGATCTTGGGCATGAAACCGGACTGCGGGAGATTGACCCAGCCGCGCTCACGCATGACGGAACCGAACTTCGTTCCTTCCCAAGCATGTTGCCAAAGCGTATTCGAACCGTCGAGGTTGGCAATCGGGGCCGGAATATTGAGCATGCCGCTGCTGCACGCCGGACTCATGCAGATGGCGCGCAGCACGTCGTAAACGTAGCGGCTGTTCGCGCTGTTGTATGTTTTGCTATAAAACACCAGGTGCTGCTGATGGTTCGCGGCGTCGGCCGCAACCAGATCGTAGCGCAGAACACAACGCCGCGTCGGCATGTATTTGATTTTGTGGCAGGTCACTTCCCGGCACGTCCAAGCGCTCGACAACCCAAAACTGGCAAGCCGCGCCTCAATCTCTTGCTTGACAAACTCCGGCTCCAAAAGGCGGCCGAGATACGGCATCTTGACGTCATAAGGAAAAGCGTGCAACATCATATTCATTTCCTGCCACGCGCTGACGGGCTTCCAAAAATCACAGCCCGGCCATTGCAGCGGCTGGTCGTTCGGTGCCGGCATAGGAGGGCCACCGTTTGCCGACATCTTGGCAAAGATCCATTGTTCGTACGAGCGGCGGTTACGATCGTGGCCGGACAAGCGATATGTAATGTTGCACTCTTTGCCCGGTTTGTGCTGAAACCGGCTGATTTGGCAGTCGTTTACTTTCAAACCGCGGCCAGGATATTGGCCGCGAAAAAGTGCTTCAAATGCCGCGGCCATAATCTTGGGATCGGCCGCCTGCTGCAACCGCGGTAATGTATGGTCATGAATGGTGCCGGTGGTCATAACAATTCTTCATTCGTTTGGGGAGTCAAAGGCGATTGCGGCTTACGCCGCGCCAACGATCTTGAGCCAATCTTCGCAAATCGCTTTGCCGGCCAAATCCAGTAGTGGCAAGGCTTGGCGGTCAAGATTTTTGGTGGACGAATAAAATTTGGTCATCAAAAAGGCCAGCGCGTACCACGCCACACGACGGCGATCGCAAGACCACGGCACCTGCCCGGCATAACTGCGATAAAGCGCTTCGGCGGCAGCGGCCAGGCGCTCGCGGGGCCAGCCGCGGCTCAATTCCAAGAATTGTAAAGAGGCGATGAACTCGGCAAGGTCGTAAAGCGGATCGCCGATGGTCACAGCGTCGAAATCCACCAGCGCCAGCTCGTGGTCGCGCACCAACATTTGTTCAAGCCGCCACGCGCCATGAATCGGAACTTGAGGTATTTCCTGCTTCTCCAAAACCGTTCGCTTCACGATTTTGAGATGCTCGAGCACTTCTGCCGCAAAAGACTGCTGTTGCGGCAGCAGTCTGACAAGCTTTGCCGCGTCCTCCTCCGCGGTCGCCAAAACGGCATCGAGATTCGGAGCCGTATCAAAGCCGTTGGCGGGATGGCGATGGAAAGTCGCCAGCACGTTGGCAATTCTTGGAAACAACTCCTGCCAATCATATTCGTTCATCACCTCGATAACGGCGTTGCCCTGCCACTCTTCTTGCCAGTAGGCGTGCAAACCGTCAAAGTGCAGCAGCGGCCGAGGAATGTTGATGGCTCCCGTCTGCGCCGTCAATTGTTGATAAGCCGACTGCACCATATCAAAATGGTAGCGGCTTCTGGCATCCTGATAAATTTTGCAGTAAAAAATCTTGTCGTGCGATTTGCCGGAGGGGTCGACCAGGGTCACATGATAGCGCAAGACGCAACGTTTGCCCGGCATGTATTTGACGCGATCGTACCGCACCTCGTCGCAACGCCATCCTTCCGATTTGGCCTCCGAGCCGTTCTGGTGCACGCCTAAAAGCTGGAGATTGGCTTCCACCTGTTGCCGAACAAAGGCCGGATCGATCACCTGCGGCAAGGTTGCTAATTTCGGATCCAGCGGAAAAATCCAGAAAATCATGTTCAAGTCGCGCCAAAGATTGATCGCCGGCATGAATCGCAAGAGATCATGCGCCGCTTGAGATTGTTTCAAACCCCCAACCGCGGCTTCGAAGCGCTCATCTTCGGTACCGTGTGGCACGGTTCGGCCAAAGACCCACTCGTCGATTTCCTTGCCGGAAGAATGACGTAGCGCCAAACGATAAAGCACCCCACAGTGCTTGCCCGGCCGGTAGTAGACTTTTTCTATTCCACAGTGTGACACTTCCCATCCCGCCGCGAGACCCGAAGCGTGAAAATACCGCGTGAGGTGTTCCGCCATCTTATCGACATCCATCACGGTGGGGATATGCGGTAGCGCGGGATCATCGAACAAATTCGATCCGGCGTTGTACGATGAGGCAAGACCAGTCATCTCCATACTCCAAAGTTGCACGTGCCTAAGTTGCTCAAGAGGTAAAACAAAATCGCCACAGCTCGATGTGCTGGCGTGCGGCTCTTCCTTCCTGATCAAGGTTTGTCCGCACGAAGCGCAGAGGCTAACTCGCGAAAGTTTGTTGCTCGCGCAAAACCGCGGCGTTGCTCTCGTCGATGACGGCAGCGGTTGCCAAGTCAAGCGGCGGCCTTTGCTGCAGTTCGTAAAGCTCGCGGTATTCCCGATTGGTGCGCAGCAATTCCTCGTGCTTGCCATACGCGGTAAGCTTGCCTTCTTCCAGCAACAAAATTTTGTCCGCGTTGGCAATGGTGGAAAATCTATGCGCGATGATAAACGTCGTCTTCCTCTCCGTCAGCTCCTGCAGAGCTTCATGAATTTTAGCCTCAGCCTTGGCGTCCAACGCGGTGGCGGGCTCATCCAAGATCAATATCGGCGTATTGCGAATGATGGCGCGCGCGATGTTGAGGCGCTGTCTCTGGCCGCCGGAAAGGTTCTCGCCGCGTTCTTCAATCACGGTGTCATAGCCTTCCGGCATTTGCACGATGAAATCGTGCGCGTGCGCCAGCTTGGCGGCGCGGATGATTTCCTCGTCGGTAGCGTCGGCCTTGCCGAAGCCGATGTTTTCGCGGACGGTTTTGTGGAACAGGGTGGCATCTTGCATCAAAATGGTCACCTGATCCCGCAGCGATTTGAGGGTGATTTCACGCAGATCGCGGCCCTCGATCAGAATTTGCCCTTTTTGCGGATCGTAGAAACGCAGGAGCAAGCTGATCAGGGTCGATTTGCCGGCGCCGCTGTGGCCGACCAGGGCCACGGTTTCTCCCGGCTCGGCGACGAAACTGAGATTTCTCAAAACTTCGACGCCCGGACGATAGCCAAAACTCACCTCCCGAAATTCGACGCCTCCGTTGCACGACGTCGCCGGCGTGGCGTTCGGCGCATCTTGCATCACCATGTCGCATTCCACCAAATCCAAAAGCCGCTCGCCGGCAACCTGCGCTTTCGCCACGTCGAGGATCATCTCGGCGAACTTGTCGATCGGGCGATAAAGATTCCGCAGATACGCCACAAACAGGACGAGGGTACCCGGCAAAAGCAAGCCCTCCAACGCCAGCAGGCCGCCATAACCGACGACCGCGCACGTGCCGAGCGCGGCCAGGTTGTCGCTGATGCGCTTGAACAGCTTGGCGAGCCGCCGCGCTTCAATTTCCGAATGCAGGCTTTCGCGATTCTCCGAGGCAAAACGGGCCTGCTGCAAATCTTCACGGCCATACGCTTGCACCAGCGCCATCGCGGTGACGTTTTCCGCAATGATCGAGCTGACCTCGGTTTCCTTGCTGCGTTTCTTCGCCGTGGCCTCTTTCACGTCGCTGCCCATGCGCCGATTGATAAAGTACAGAATCGGGATGATGCTAAACGCAAGCACAGCCAGCCGCCATTCCAGCACCAGCATCAAGCCCATGTGGCTGAAAACCATGACGAGGCGGTAGACGAAATTGTCCGGCAACTGCACGAGGATCGTTTTCGTATCGTCGATGTCCGAGGTCAGCCGGTAAATCAGGTCGCCCGAGCGCGCCGTCTTTTGGAAAGACAACGACAGCCGTTGCAAATGAATGAAGACGCGCTCGCGAATATCGGTGGCGATCATCTCGCCGGCGCTGAGCAGCCCGACTTTGTGCACCGAGTTGGCGAGGCTCTCGAAAACCCGCAGCAGCAAGAACGCCAGCGCCAGCGCCGCGAGCAGAACGAGCGGATCGGTGCCGAGCCATGAGGTGACAAAAGCTGCCTGTTCCGGCAGCGGATTTTTCAGAATGACATAATCCAAAATGAGCTTCAGCGGCCACGGAATGAGCAGCGCAATAAGAATGGTGAGCAGCAAGCCGGAATACACCCTGGCAAAGAGTTTCCAGTGTTTTTTGTAATGGCGTCCGAATACTTTGTACAATCGGACGAGCGTGTGAAAGCTGACGCGCTTGCGCTCTGCCCTTGATTTGGAGGTTTGGGATCGTTCCTTGCTGCTCATCAAAGTGTCTCGGTGTTACGTGAGCTCATCTTGGCGCCTTCCGGCGTTATGGTCTCTGATCATCCCACGCTTAAAGGTGTAACGGCGAACGGTGCCACATCCTGCGATTCGATTTGCCCATTCTTTCCGCCGGAAGCGACCTCGCCTGCCGCCGGCTCTTTTTGCCAGCCGAATTGCAATTCATACAGCTCGCGATACTGCGGGCTTTCGCGCATGAGCTGCTCGTGCGCGCCGTAATGCGCCAGCTGGCCCTCTTCCAGCAAAAGAATTTTTTCAGCGGCGGCAACGGTGGTAAATCTGTGGGCGATGATGAACGTCGTCTTGCCGCGCGTGAGCCGGTGGATCGCCGCGTTGATCTGCGCTTCGGCGCGTGCATCCAAACCCGTCACCGGCTCGTCGAGAATCATCAGCGGCGTGTTGCGAATGATGGCGCGGGCGATGTTGATGCGCTGTTTCTGGCCGCCGGAGAGATTGTCGCCGCCTTCGTACATCATGGTGTCGTAGCCCTCGGGCATGCGCACGATGAAATCGTGCGCCTTGGCCAGCTTTGCCGCTGCGATCGTTTCGTCTTCGGTCGCGCCGGCTTTGCCGAAGGCAATATTCTCGCGCACCGTTTGGCGAAACAGTTTCGCCTCCTGCAAAATGATCGTCATTTGGTCGCGCAAAGATTTGAGGGTGAATTTGCGGAGATCGTGGCCGTCGATCAAAATTTGCCCTTGCTGCGGATCATAAAAGCGCAGCAGCAAGCTGATGAGCGTGGATTTCCCCGCGCCGCTATGGCCGACCAGCGCCACGGTTTCTCCAGGCGCCACGATAAAATTCAGATTCTTTAACACCTCATGGCCTTTTTTGTAAGCAAAGCTGACGTTCTTAAATTCGATGCGGCCGTGGAAAGGCGGCGCCGGCACGGCGTCCGGAGCATCCTGCACGATCATGTCGTTTTCGACCAGCTCCAGCAACCGTTCGCCCGAGACTTGCGATTTCGCCATGCCGAGAAAAAGCTCGCTGAACTTCTCGAAGATGCCGTAGATGTCGCGCATGTAAGCCATGAACACCACCAGTGTTCCCGGCAGCAGGCCGCCGGCGAGCGCATAACGGCCGCCAAAGTAAAGCACGCCCGCGGCGCTCAAGGCCACCAAGAACTCAACAATGCGTGCAAACGTCCGGCTCAGGCTCAGGGCGCGAAGTTGGGCCTTCAAGCTTTCCTGATTGCCCAGGCTGAAGCGGGCGCGTTCCGTTTCCTCCCGGCCATAAGCCTGCACCAAGGCCATGGCGGCGACATTTTCGGCAATGATGGCAGCCACTTTGCCTTCGTGCTTGCGCTTGTCGGCAATGGCCGTTCTCATGCCGCCGCCGAAATATTTGGTGAAAAAATAAATCAGCGGCATCGTACACAGCCCGACGAGGCCGAGGCGCCAGTCCAGCGCCAGCATCAAGCCGGCATAAACCGCAAAGCTCACGACGCGATTGGTCAAATCCTGCGGAAAATCGACCAGCACCTTTTTCATCTCTTTCACGTCGGCAGTCAAGAGATAAATCAGATTGCCGGATTGGAGCGATTCGTGAAAAGACAAGGACAGCCTTTGCAGATGCGAGAACACCCGCTCGCGAATATCCGCGCTCATACGATCGCCGGTGGCGGAAATCCAAAACTTGTTGAAGTACGAGAAGGTTGCTTCCAAAAACGCAATGACGATAATTGACAGCGCGAGCAACAGCAGGAGCAGCTTGGGGTTGCCGGTGTAGAGCGGGTTCAGAAAAGAAAAGGTTTCCGGCAGCGGTTGCTTCAGAATGAGGTGATCCAAAATCAACTTGAGCGGCCATGGCGCCAACACCGTCACGCCAATGGCCGCAAACAAGCCCAAATAAGCCCCGGTGAGGATTTTCCAATATTTTCTGTAATGCTGGCCGAACACTGTGTAAATCCTGACCAGCCCGTTGAAATTGAGCTTTTCGCGCTCATCCTTTCCATCTATCCGGCGCAATTTTGAGAGGTTGTTGAACAGGCCCATCATCCGCGAACCCCGTCATGAACCTCACCGTTGATCAACTCCGCCACCGCGTCATCGATCAAAAGGCCACGCCGATGTTCCCGCCGGCTCTGCGACCTCATGAGGTTGAGGGCAGCAACGCCTTGTTCCACCAACTCCGCGGCTTTTTCCCGCCAATCGTCGGCTTGCAAGCGGAAGCACTTGCAGGCGCGGCGCAAATAGCTCAACCCTTCATAAAGCGGAATCCTGGCGGCGATGCTGCGATCCATCAAGGAGAAGTATTCCTCAAGAAACGCCTCAATCATACCGGCCATCTCAGAATTCGTCCTGACTTTGCTTTTCAAAAACACCAACAGATTCCCCAGATCGGTAGCGGGATCGCCGTAACTCAGCACATCGAAATCGATGAGCCAGGCCCGGCCGTTCTCCACGTGCACCTGACCGAGATGAAAATCAGCGTGCACCGGCGCGAGCTCGATATCACCCAACGCCGCCTCGATCTCATAAGCCTGCGCGACAAGATCATTGATTGGCCCGCTCAATTCCGGACAGGATAGGGCCAGAAATTCGTGCGCCGGATGACATCGCAGCAGATGCTCTCTCACTCTGAATGACCGGTTGGGAACGATCGGACACTTGTGCAGTTTCGCCAGGGCGCGGGCCAACTGGCGAAAGTGTTCCTTTTGTGCCGATTGTTTCAAAAGCATTTTGACCGACACCCCCGGCACTTCTTCCTGCAAGAGCATGGAGAGGGAGGGCATGAACTCAAGTGGCTCCGGTATGCAGATACCGTCTGCGGCAGATCGGGAGAAACCATTCCTCCAAAGTTGCCGCATACTGTCGAACAGCATTTCCCCAAGTTCGACTTTGAGTACTTTGCCGATCACCCGCCATTGCAGCTCTCTAGCCCGATCTGGATCAAAAGCGTCGATATGGTAGCGCAGCACGCACCGGTAGGTATGGCGCTGAATGACTTCGAGGCGCAAGCCATTGATTTGCAAATTATTTCCAAAGCGTTGCTTGAGCTTCGCAGCGAAAACGGCTTCCATTCGATCTTTATCCAGTGCGTTTTCGATGGCAAGCACCGCATCATCGCCCTCGCGCACATAAGGCATCGTTGCCACGGCCATGTTGCAGTTCCTTGATGTTTGTGGCTCGTCTGAAATGAAGCAGCTCCTCGTGTCTGGTGTATGGGAGGTGAATGTGGATTCGCCGTGAATTGCCGAAACCCAACTTTCACTTTTCAGCCGCCGTAAAACCTGGTCTTTTCATCAACGGCAACCGCAAACCCGAGCACTTCCAATATCTTTTTCTCAAGATCAATCCTGTCGATCACGCCCTGCAATTCCGCGACGCTGAAGCCAGCGGTTTCTTTCATCTTGATTTTCTCCGGCACAAATCGTTTGGACTCCAAATACTCGCCGATGAGCTTCACCCGGTCTCCGGTCTTTAGGTCCTTCAAAGCGATGGAATTGCGCAGCAAATCTTTGATTACGATACTGCCTGGCAATGCGATTTCGCAATCAAGGATGCGTAGGGTGTTTTTTTCATATGCAATGCTTTGGATCAAGCCCTCAATTACGGCCTGATCTGCAGAGTCGTTTAAGGTGATCGCCTGCGCCACAAACGCACCACTTTCACCCTGCCTCCCTTTCATTTTTACTTTTTGCCCGGCTTTGAAATCATTGAACCCAGTGAGCTCGTACATGAAAACTTTCCTTGCCAGAATAAAAAAAACCACGACGTGTTTTAGACAGATGCTTCACGATCCACATTAGAGCGCGGATAACATCAACGCGGCTGCTTTCGAGGCACCATTTAAATCCGGAATCATCGTTTCGTTCATTCCGCTGCCATTCTCGAGCTTGTGTGCAATGTGCTCGGCCAGACTCTCCGCGGCCAAATCTTGCAGGTGAATAGTGTCGAACAAACCGCGCCCGGTCATGATGCGGCACCGCATGGTTTGCTCCGCGCTTGGCCCCGGGCGGGGAATAATGATGGCCTTCTTGCGAAACCGCATGATTTCAGAAATGGTGTTGTACCCGGCCATCGAGATGACCAGATCGGCGCGCCGGAGAAAGCGTAGGCTGTCCTGCCCCAATTTGGTGACGGTGACCGGGAGACCTTTGGCCTTTTGAGTAAGAAGCTGGCGCTGTTCTTCGTGCATGAAAGGACCAGTCGAGACCAAGGCATTAAAAGATGCTTGTGGGGCCAGCAGACGAACCGCATCCAGGAAAGAATCCATAAAGTAGCTGGCATCAGCGCCGCCTCCTCCGGTGACCAAAACAAATTTTTCACGGGGCTCTGGAAAGAAATTTTTCAAAAAACCACTTTCGGGAGGCGTATTGACGTCGTCGCGGCAGACATAGCCGCAGTATTGTGTTTTGGCAACCAGCTCCGCCGGGAATTGGTATTCATCGGTTGACTCAAAAACATCGGCGCATCCGTAAATACACACATGATCATAAAAAGCCGTGGCCGCTTCAAAAGCCCCTTCACTTTTCCATTGTTTTTGAATGGTCTCGGGTGCACCCAGTATGTCTCGCAGGCCCAAAACGATTTTGGTCTCCGGGCACTGCTCTTTCAGCGCCTGCAACGGTCCGGCCAATTCCCCCAAAGCCCCATGCGGCATATGATCCACTAAAAAAAAGTGCGGTCGAAAGCCCAAGGCCGCACTCCGAATGATCTCAGAGCGGATTTTCAACACCTCTCGATAATTCATGGGAAGACGGTTCGGCCGCCAGATTCCGGTATCAACCTTCACGATGGTCGGTATCTTGATAAAATCACACTGGGCCGGCAGCTTGAAAAAAGGCGCCACCGGGGAGTCCGCAATAATCAGGATGGAGGCACGAGGACAGCGTTTTATAATTTGAAGGCAGATATTGAGATTGCGCCGCAAATGGCCCAATCCAAAGCCGTCTTGAGAGTAAATCAATATCTTCACAACCGAGGTGCGCATCATGAAAGCTCTCGTGAAGTTATCTCATTCTATCTGGTATCGAACACGTTGAATGGCAGCGAGCCGCCACTCTTCGTTCTTTTTGAGCAAAAGCCTCTGCTCAAACTGCTTGGCGCAAGACTCGAAACTTCCGCCCACCGAGAGTTTCAATGCGCGCAACAATCTTATCCAGCCCATCGAGAGGTATTCGTACCTCGACCGGAGGCGTAGTCAATTCGGGGCCGCCGAACAAGCCCGACTGCACCATCTCGCTCAGGCGCTCCGCCGACAATTCTCTCGGGTGCAGACGCTGAATCGCGCCGAGTTTTTGAAAAATCTCGGCACGGAGCAAATGCTCATTGGGAGGAGCGAGCGGGGGGGCAAAAATCGCCTTTTTGCGATAGGACAGAATTTCGCAAAGGGCATTATAACCTCCGTTACAGATCACCAAATGAGCATGTTTCACGTACTGCAGAACATGCTTGCTGAAACCGTGAAAAATAACGCCTGGCAATTTATGTGCACGTTCCTTGAGCAAGAGTTTATCACGAGTTTGCATCATCGGTCCGGTGACGATCAAGCTCTGAAAGGGCCCCGCATCGCCGGTGCGTTCGAGCGAACGGAGGTAATTATCGATGAGGGCAACCCCCTGCGCCCCACTGCCTGCCGTGATCAGCACATACGGTTTCTTATTTTGCTTCAACCCGACGATGTCTTTATGAACCCGGGGCGAAGCCTCGCGCGGTGGCCGCAAATACCCGGTGTAGTAATACTTGCTCGCAACGGACGCCGGTATTTGGTAATTGCGGACTTGATCAAATATTTCTTGCGCCCCATAGATCCAGATTTCGTCGCAATACTGCTCCAGCATGCGATAAAAGCCCTCGCGATTCCAATCGCGACGTATCATCTCCGGATCACCAATGACATCGGACAAACCCCAAATCAGCTTGGTCTTCGGCAAATGTTCTCGCACAAACGACAGCAGCCGACACATTTCTTCCTGCAGTCCAAAGGGTTCTCGCTCGACAATGAAAAAGTCCGGTTGAAAAGTCTTGGCTGCGCTTTTGGTGATCTTGCGGCGGATGGTCAACGTTTCGTCCAGTTCAATATTCAGGTTGCCGGAATACTGATGTGAATTGTATTTACTGGCAATTCCCGGCAGGTGAACGTAATCGACGTTTTCCGGGAATTTGAAGCGGCCAATAATAGAAAGATCCGTCAATACTAGAATCGAACAGTCCGCCAGATTTTCGGCAAGATATGAAGCCATCATCATGGTGCGCATGGTGTGGCTAAGTCCTGACCGGTCATGGCAGTACATCAAAATCCGTAGCGAGCTCATTCAGCACCCCTTGGTTCGATTTCGCCGCAGCGAAGCCTCGAGGTCAGCTTTCTGTAGCGAAAACACTGATCCGGTCCGCCAAACCTGCAAAGCAAAAGCTTTGACAAAACCAGGTTTGGTGCGCCAAAAAACCGATCAATCCTTTGATTCGGGTATGAAGATATTTAAGAGGTGGGAACCGCTCTGTCCACACGATGACATGATGCGGTTATTGTACCGCCGCACATCCGTTCTGCAGACCACAACGGAAAAACTGCTTAAAGAATTGAAAACTAGATTGGTGCTGCTCCGCCTTACCGTCACTATTGAGAAAGAGTGAAAGAAAGCTCTTGGGAAGGCATCATTTTAGAATGTTGCTCAAGAATCATTCATTGCTATTTGCTGAGGTTCGCCAAACAACTTGACAAGGAAGTGCCAATGAATTCTGGGAAATTCAGGCAACTTTAAGCGCGGGCAGCAGTAGCATATACAGGCAGAAATTCCGCGATGCAGAAAAAGTTTCCATTAATCTCTGAATGCAAAAGTTCAGAGCTGTTTCGTTTTACTATTGAATTGGCAAATCTCAGGAATTGTTAGAGTCCCCCAACAGCATCATGGAGTGTGGAATGGAGTCTAGTTAACAGCAAGCGCAAGGAAGGAATGCCAGCCAATTCCGTTGCCGGCTTGTGGGTAGTCTGCCAGGAGGTTATTTGTATGGAGGGCAAATGCGGGGAGAGACAAAGCTTTGAAACTAACGAACCATAACTCCAACTCGGTTTCTACAAAAGCCGGGATTTAAGGCCGCAAAACTTCAAAATAAGCGGTGTCGACGGCGGCTGACCCGAATACGCCAATGCCGCCGCCCTCGATATGAAACGCCGGTGCATGATAATTGCCATCTAGGCCTTGCAATAATTCATGGGAGGTTTGAAAGTCGCGAAAGTTGCACGAAGGAAAGCTAAGAATAGGCCCGATTCGTACTGGAAGTTTGGAGTGGAGAAAGCTTAAGTGAGTTTTAGGCGCGAGATGCGGTTTCGCCAAAACCCTGCGCGCTTTGCAGCAGCCAGGCTCTCTTTACCAGCACGAATGCCAGCGCTCCGAGCAGCAGACCCTCCAAGCCACCCACGGAGATGTCCGTGGGTGTGTGCACCCCAAGTATGAATCTGGAATAGCACACGCACACGGCCCATGGCAGCAGGAGGTAGCAGAACAGCCGCCTCGGCATGGAAAGATAGGTCAGGCCCATCGCCATGAAAAAGGTCGCAAAGAACATGGCCGAAAGCGAATGCCCCGAGGGAAAGGAGTAACCCGTCACCTCGATCCAATGCTCTCGAATCAGGCGAGGCAGACGGACAGGGGGAGGATCGGCTTCCAGGACGGTGCGCAAACGTTCGCGGCGTGTCTCCCTGTCTTCCAGGGCATAGAACTCGTTGACCGTCATTCCCAACGGTCCTGAACCCTCGTTGCCGGCAAGATACCGAATATGCGGCCGTGGCATCTTGAAGGTGGGTTTTATCACGTACTCATTGAAAGCCGCACCTCCACCGGCCAAAATCGCGACGACGGAAAAGATCACACCGGCTTCAAGGCGGCGCCTCCTCCCCGGGACGCCGGCACGAGTGACCAGGAGCAGGAGCAGGAGAGTGCCGATAACGGACGCGCCTGCCGTTCCTCCCGTCTCCGTGAAGGCATAAGCCAGCAAAGCAAACCATGAGTTGAGATCGAAATGAGATTCCCTCGCCGGAGCTGCGAGGGGAATCAAGAAAGTGAGTGGCAGGAAGAGGTAAGTGATCACAATAGAAAGGGTGAGGCGCCGTTGTGCCGGGCCGGCGTCTGAAAAACTCTTTCCGTGTCGGGCTTTTCTCGTGTTGGTCATGTCGTGCTGTACCGAAAAAACCAGAGATCGCTTCGCTCCTGGCAATGACATGGAGCGACATCCTGCTTCGTGGACCTGGCCTCACACAGAGTTTTCATCAGCCAACTACGGAAAGAGTGAAAACATGATTCCCACCTCCGGAGCAAAGTCAACCGCTTTCGAAGTTACCGCTATGCCGGTGTTTGCTTTGAGGAATACATGGCGGTTGAAATGCCATTGAATTTCTGGGGACAAAGCCGCCTCGTCTTGCGTGCCTTCCAGCATGGCAAACATACGAACTCGATCTGACACTCTCCTTAAATACTCGACGGCATATTCACCCAGGTCGACTTTATCCTCGGCCGCGTCATATTCCACAGCCGCTCGAAACGTCATCGTCCCCCATTTATAGCCTTTGATGAGGCCAGTGCCGAGCTTGAACTGCCAGTCGCTCGTTCCGATCAGGCTATTATCTTCGCCGGTCGGGAAGACGGTTTCAAAATAACTGAAAAACTCCGGCTTCGAGACGCTTTCGTGATTCCAGCGCCATCTGATTTGTCCTTCTACATCGCCGAGACCTGACTCTTCAATTCTGGGGGGCATGGCGGACGGATCATTTTTGTCCTTTTCAAGCTCGGCAGAGATGTACGCTGCTTCAAATTCAAAGGCCATTTTGTCGGAAATGCCATATCCAATGAAAATCAGACCTTCGTGCGCGCGATAGGGGCCGCGATAATCCTCTGCAAGACCGTAGCCAAAGTCAGAAGGCTTGTACTCCATGTCATTATCGTGGTAGTACTCGTAAAATGGATAAAGCAAGAATTCACCCGGGCGGACATACGTGCCGAACATCGATACCGGAATGCCGGGGCCGCGATCGCGCAAGTAAGCCGGCTGCTCCTGAGAAAAGCTGCTCCTCGGATGGAGTGATACGGCCGCGATGATAAGCAGCAATGCCTGGAGAGCGGTTTTGAACTTCATCGATAGCCTCCTCATTTAAGAGCTAATCTGTAACTGAAAGATGTGACGACGCCCGTGATGGCAGCTTTTCTTTCTGGCTGGCAAGATACTAAATCCATCGAAAAGCGTTGTTACGGTCGAGTCATAAGAATGTAAATTCGAAGTTACAGAGTAGCCCTAAAACGAGTGTAAAGCCATTGAAAATAAGAGCACCTCCCGTATCGATGCCGTTCGTGCCTGCTCTGGCGATTATGGTCTTAAAATTTCAAAGTAAGCCGTGTCAACTGCTGCTGACCCGAATACTCCAATGCCTTCGCCTTCGAAGTGAAATACCGGTTCATGATAATTGCCATCGATGCCCTGAAGCCGCTCGTGCGTGGTCTGAAAGTCTCGAAGGTTTCGGTCGGCAGCGTACAGAATGACGCGAAAATTACCATAAAAAAAAGTGTACAAGGAAGATATTTCGGTGCTGGACACGCCTGGCGTCAAGGGCTTGTCCTGCACCCAATAGTAAAGATACTTGTATTCTTCGAAATCAGCGAACACCTCGTCGGCCGTGAGCTCGCGGTATGGGTTATCATAAATGAACTTGGAAGTGTCGGCATCGAGAGCGACGACCGAAACCAGGTAATAGCCCGTGCTGGGGGAGCGCTCGAACACCAGATTGAAATTGATGACGTTTCCTTGAGCATCGCGCTGGCGATAAACCATGCTGCCCAGCCGGGATTCATCTTCCAATATCTTAAAACCGGGGTCGGGAACCGTGGTCGTTGAGCTCGCATGCAACGACAGGCCATCGATATTGGCATCTGCTTGGAGCGTGTAGGTTCTGCTGTATCCAACCTCGAGTTGGGGCGCTTCGTAGGACTGTGTTTGTGGGTTATAGAGCAGAGAGTGCGCGACGCCGGCGTCATCGGTGATGGTCAGACGGGCATCTGTGATGGTAATGGTCGCGGGATCGATGACGACATTCATCGGAAAGTTTCTGCTCACTCTGACCCGTGGGAGTTGTCCGGGTACAAGGATGGCTTGAATGGCGATCTTGGGCTGATACGTTGCCTCGGTGATGGAAAGATCGCCCTGCCCACAGGCGATGAGCGTCAGCAAGGCAATAATGAGTAGAGTGAATAATTTGCGCATTAAGATATACTCGTTAAGGTTACGCCTGTAAGATTTGGCTTGGAGCGGCATGCTCGTAACTCAACATTTATGTTGAGCAGAAACCGTCCGCGCAACATGAATGTTGCGTTACGATTTTAAGATTTGTCTTGGCGCGCCATGCCCGTAACTCAACATTGCCCGTAACTCAACATTTATGTTGAGAAGGAACCGTACACGCAACATGAATGTTGCGTCACAATCTTAAAACTGAAAACTCACGCCGATGGTCGGCAAAATTGGGAACATAGATATAGGGTCGATGACGGGGTTGAGCACGTTACCAGAGCTGGCAGGCACAGCGTCATAGTCCACATACCACACATTCTTTCGGTATCCCAGATTGAAGATCTGAAGGTACGGAGAGATGGACCAGTTTTGATGATGCTTCTCATAAGCAATACTCAAATCCAGGCGTATGTAAGGCGGGAGTCTGAACCCATTGATGGCGCCGGGATAGACTTCGGGGCTTTGAAAATCCCAATCCGGCACGGTATTCACGAAATAGTGCGAGCCGGGCAGGGTGAGAGGTTGCCCGCTCATATAGACAAACGTAGCCCCGATTCGCCAGTTTGATTTTTGCCAAATAGGCGCCTCGCCACGGAGCGCTCGTCTGAAATTCTTCCAATCAAGATTGCCCACCATGTTGATCACATGCCTGCGATCGTGTCGTGGCGGGAAGGCCTTGCCTTGATTCACGCGGTCAAAATGATATTCCGTTTGCGCCAGGCTGTAACCCAGCCAACCCGTCACCACGCCCAGATCTTTTCGCAACAAGAGCTCAATGCCCCTGCTGTCACCGTCACCGCGATGAAAGATGCCGTCGGTCTGGGTATAAATCGCCAGGTCGCCTTCATGGCGTTCCGGCGTGATATCCACTCTGAAATTATCATTGAAAGAATAGACGTTGTGATAGTCCTTATAAAAGGCTTCTATCTCGATTTGAAAGGCGCCGGAGAAATCCTTGCTGATTCCTGCAATGGCATGCTTTGCAGAAGATTCCCCGAGCGTGCGGTCTGAGGCGACCCAATTGTCTGCAATAAATGCCTTTGGCACGCTGTGCAAATACTGGTAGTACGTGCCGCCGGCGGCCTTCAGGTGAAGGTCCTCGGTGAGACGATACTTCGCCGAGAAACGCGGTTCCAGGTTTTTGAAATTCTCTTCGCCGTCGAACACGTTGTAGCGCAGACCCGCCTCAAAATCCCAGCGCGGGGATGGCTGCCAGTTGCCGGAAAGATAGGCCGCATAGTGGCGTGCCCGCCTGTCGATGTCAACAAGTCCGCCTTGTTCTTGATGCCTGAAAAGCAGATGCAGATTTTTTTGTTCAAAGCCCACTCTTGCCGTGAACGCATCCGAGAGATAGTACTCCAGGTCGCCTTTGAGCGAAAAATCAGAGATGAAGTTTTTTTCCGTAAATACATAATCAAAAAGCTGGCTGAAATCGGCATCAGAATCGAAACGGCTGCCCGTCAGCCAGAAGTTGGCAAACAACTGCGGTGAAAAAATGCGCGTCCAGCGGATGCTGCCGGTGCGGTTGCCCCAATCATATCGAATGCCGGCCTGATCTTTCGCGTTTTGATTCAAGATGAAGTCCAGCTTGTCGGTGCTGCCATAGCCGCTGAGGGTCAGTTTATTGTTATCGTCGAGGTCAAAGAAGGCTTTGAGGTTGCCATCGAAGAAATAATAGTCGGGCACATCCGACACGAACCTGGCCACGGTCTGGTCAAAGTAAGTGCGGCGCAGAGAGCCTGAGAGCGAGCCCAGATTACCCATGGGCATTTGTATCGTCGTCTTGGCGCTCAGCGTGCTGAGGGAGGCGGTGCCGGCGAAATGCTCGCGATTGCCATCCAGATTCGTTATGCTGAGAACGGAAGACAAACGCCCGCCGTACTTGGCCCCGAAGCCGCCCTTGAAAAGCTCGATCTGTTTGATGGCATCGGTATTGAATGTGGAGAACAGGCCGAAAGCATGTTCGGGATTGTAAACGTCCGTGCCATCCATTAAATAGAGATTTTGATCCGGAGTGCCGCCCCGGACATAAAGCGCGGAGGAAAAATCAGATACAGGCAAAACGCCAGGCAGCGTTTGCAGAGACCGCAGTAAATCTGCCTCCGCCACTTGTGGAATCTGATTGATCTGCCGGGGCGAAAGTTCGATTTTGGAAAGCTCTTTTTGGTATTGCCTTTCCGCGGCAGAGATTGCTTCGTCGGTGACGACGACTTCTGCCGTGACCAGGTCTTCCGCCTGCAATCTTATCGCAATGGTCTTTTTTTCGTTTCCCGCCAGCAGCGCCACCTCTTGATGGGAAGCCTGGTATCCGAGGTAGTGTGCCGTCAAGGTGTAGGTGCCTAATGGGATGCGGGGAATGACGAAATAGCCGCTGCTGTTGGTGCTGCCGCCGATTTGAGTCTTATCCAAATAAACATTTGCCCCAATTAATGCCTCGCCGCTGGCGGCATCATAAACGAAACCGCTAATGGTTGCATGCTGCCGGTCCTGGCCAAATGCGCATGGCATCAAGCCGGCGGTCAGCAACAGCAGAATCAGAGACTTTTGCAAAATCACCTCTTTGTCTGCATGATTTGTTCGCTTTCAAGTAACTTGACGATGTTAAGTTGGCCATAAAGCCCCTATTATTTGTCATTCCGTAGGAATCTTCCCTGGAGGCCAGCACCAAAACCTGGGGAAGATCCCGAAGTGTCGGGATGACATATTGCGGTGCCGCGATTCTAACTTAATATTGTCAAGCTAACTTTGATGAGCCAATCGCATAACCTGCTTCGTCCCCCTTTCGGGCTTGATTCGATTGGGATAGGTCTGATCACTTTGTGCTCCAATCCTTCGACTTCATGAGATCGACCTTGACATAAAATTCATCCGGCACGACGCCGTTGATATCTTTGAAATAGAACTTCGCCAGGCCCGCTTCGCCTTGGTAGTTAAAGACACCGAAAAGTGCGCCACTATTTGCATTCTGCGTCGAAGTATAAATGCTGGCCCACCAATTGCCGCCCTGTTCTTGATCACGAATGCTTTTTCCTCCCAACCCGGAAACAAAGACAAAGGTTTTGCCCTCGTCCTCCCGCGTTCCAGGGTCATCGGCGGTGAGCACCAAGGTATCTGAACGGCTGGCCACAGTTTGGTGTTTGCAATTGCTCAACAAATGCGTGCGACTGTAAGAGTGTTCGTGGGCGGTAGCGATGATGGCGCCGCCTTTTCTGGATTCTTCATAAACCTCCCATCCTGTTTCGTTTGATTTGCCCCCGGCCTGCATCAGCTGCATGTTCTTGTGCCAACTGCTTATGCGCCAGGCCGCATTGCTTTTGGCGAGCTGGTTTCTGATGTACTTTGCATGCCCCGAGTCAAAAACACCCGGGCCGGTTAGGACGAAGAAGATGCCCTCGTACATAAATGAAGACTTCACGCCTAAATCGCCGTCCCAGGTTATTCCCAGGCGGCGCATGCGCGCGGCCAGAAGCTCTTGATAGCCGCCCGCGCCGTAGAATTTATCTTTGTCATGATTGCCGACGCATCCGAAGTATGGAAAGTTGGGCCCAAGGATGGCGTTGATTTGCGCCTCCCAGGCTGCGGGATCGTTGTGATACTCGAAATCCCCGGAATGCATCACGGCCGCAGTGTTTTCGCTTTTAATCAGTTGCAGAACAGCCTCGGCATTTTTTCCGGATCCTTGATCACCGATGAAGGCGATGACAAAGTTGTCTGGCGTTTTCGCCTGCTGCTCTCGGGCCAAGGACGCCGCTGGCATCCTGTTGGGAAGCGCGCGGGCGCCACTTTCAGGCTCTCGTGTGCCTGATGGGCTAAAAATGAAAAGGGTAGTGGACAACAACAATTGCGGCATGAGCATGGCTAAACTGGTCTTTTCTCGCATGTTTTCTCCTGATGATCAGTATGGCGGGCCGGCATCCATGGCAACGATTTCAGAAGGCATCTGAAAAGACGGCGAATATCCTCCTGGCGAGCCTGCTTTGTCGGAAAGCAAGCCTAACTTATGCGTTGCCGCTGGCGAAGAGACTGCCTCGGCGAAATCTAAACTTCTCCAAGACTCGCAACGGCACCTTTTGCAGCTCGCGCTCACTCCAAAGTAACATAACGCTCGAGCCGCGCGACCTCTTTGGCGTTCCAGTATTTCCCCATCTCACGGCGGAATTGCTCAATGCTCTTATAGGGCCGGTATTCTTTGAACTCGTGCAGCACGCGTTTGCCGCTGCCGGGAATGCTGAGAATGTCCGCATCGCTGGCGGTGTTCAGATTGACCGGCACGAAAACGTATTGCTCGAGACGCGTCACTTCCTTCGCATCCACGTACTTGCCGATTTCTTTGCGAAACTGCACGAGAGATTTATATGGCCGGTACTCTTCAAATTCGTGCGCGAGGCGCTTGCCGACGCCGGGGATCATCATGATTTCTTCCTCACTCGCGGCGTTGAGATTGAGATGGAGGAACAGCTTTCCATACAATGCGCTGAGCTGTTCCTGCTTAAGCGATGGACTGAGAAAGGCGTGCAGATCTGCCATGCTCAAAAAGGGGCGGCGTGCCATCATCTCTTTGACGATCGTCGCATTGAGGCCCGGGAGCGCCAGCAACTCTTTTTCGGCGGCGAGATTCGGATCGAGCAAACCCTGCTGCTGTCCGAGTTGCGCGCCGGCATCGCCGGCGAGTGCGAGCACCGTGAAGGCGGCGGGTAAGAACAGTTTGAATAGTTTCAAGTCATTCTCCTTTGTTTGTGTTATCTTTTTTTTCGCCCGAGCTGATGGCCGCGGCA
>JBIOXB010000147.1:0-3014 GCA_044869275.1 bacterium | reverse complement strand
TATTCAGGTGTGGCGACCACAAGTCCGGTTGGTAATGTGATATCGGGCAACACCGCCGGTGTCAATGTTTCCTGCACCAGCGGATCAGATAACAATGCCTATGCCTTTAATTTGAGCACGAGCGTGGGTGGCGCAATGGCGTATGGCGCCGCGGCGATGCGATTGCGGACGCACACGCCGGGCGCCGGGTACACGGAGCGGGGTGAGATTACTCAGGTTGCCAGCCTCGCGGGCAGCGCGGCTGGAGTTGCGGTGGAAGATAAGAGCATTGCGTTGGCTTCAACCGTGAGTGTGAATGGCACGTTCAGCAACGTTGTCGATTGGGCGGTGGTGGCCCTGGAGATCAAGCCGGAGACCGGCATGGCAAAGTCCGGCTCGACCGCCGGAAGTCCCGCAGCGGCGCCTCCCGCTGCGTTTCAGCTCGAGCAGAATCATCCTAATCCGTTTAATCCCAGCACGGCCATCAGCTTCGCGATTCCGTTGGTGAGCCAGGTCACGCTGAAGATCTATAGCCAAACCGGCCAGCTCGTCCGCACGCTCGTCGATGCTGAGATGGCGGCCGGGCGGCATGCGGTGAGCTGGAATGGCCGGAATCGGTCCGGCGACACGGTAGCTGGCGGCATATATCTGTACCGCATTATCGCGCTGGACAAAGACGGCAACGCTGTTTTTATGCAAACGCGGCAAATGACCCTTCTGAAATAACCGGGAAGGCCTGTCGGGAAGGTTTGAAGTGATTTGGCGAGATGAAGGGCTCCGCTTGGCGCCACGCCAAGCGGGGCCCTTCTGATTTTTCGCCCTCTCGCGAGACTGCAAAACTTTTTTTTCGCAAGTCCGGTTGTTTGCCGGTACACGTTGTGATCTTACTTTTTTCCAACCGATTTACCCTCCGCCACGGATTGGCCAGAAGCGCAGAAAGTGATTGCAGGAAATTTGGGCAAATACCCATGATCAACCTGGCCTCGAACTGATGCACCGGGTTTCACGATTCCGTTCTCAGCTCCCTCTTAAGGCGGGAGTGCGTCCCTGGCGGACTCGCTGGAGGTTTCCACCGCCTTTTCCACCCACCTCATATTGCACGTTCCATGGAAAGATAGGAATGACTACAACTGCTTGCATTTATTAGGTGATTTTGCCCTCCACTTGACGCAAGCCTCGGCGTGAGTTCACGAGCACAAACTTAGGACAGGTCTCCATGCGCGATATGAGACAACGGCTGGGTGTGGCAGAAATTGCGTTTTGCCTTTTGGGTATGCGTTCATTTGCATGGGCACAAGGCCAACCGGTTAGTTTTTCCGCCACCGGGGACATCCCCTATGGCACGAGCGAGATTTCGATTTTTCAACAACAAATTGACAATCACAACAAATATAGTCCGTCGAAGTTTCTCGTCCACGTCGGCGACATTCTCAGCGGAAGTGAGTCCTGTAACGAGACCCGTTACGCGCTGGTGGCGGATATGCTCAAGGATTTGGCAGTTCCGGCTTACATCGTCCCGGGCGACAACGAGACCTCCGATTGCAGCAATCCGACGCAGGGGATGAGTTTCTGGCTGAAATATTTTACAAATTTCGAACAAAATTTTTGCGGTGCGCCTGCCACCGACCACCAAGGCGTGCGTGTCGAAAACTTTGCTTTCACACTGGATGGTGTGCTGTTCATTGGCATTAACCTGGTCGGCGGGTCGGGAACCAACACGACTGCCCAGCAACAAGATGCAGACTGGGTGGGGCAACAATTTCAATCCAAAGTCTCGCAAGTTCGCGCCGCCGTCGTCCTCGCCCAGGCCGGACCGGGAGGCAACCGCAGCACATTTTTTAATCGATTTGTGCAGTCGGCGGCAGCTTTCGCCAAACCCGTTCTCTTTCTGCATGGCGATGGGCACTCGTGGATACAGGATAATCCCTGGTCCCTGTCGAATACCATGCGGATACAAGTCGAGAATGGCAGCGCCGAAGATCCGGTGGAAGTGACCGTGACGCTGAATACTTCGACCCCCTCCACCACGTTCATGCCCAAACGGAAACCATGGTCGAGCCACATCGTCGTCAACATGCCGCCATGCGCCGCCGCCGGTCCGGACCAGACGATCATGGTTACCGCCTCGGCCAATCTCCAAGGAGGGGCGACGGATGACGGTGATCCCAATGGTTCTTTGAGCACGACCTGGAGTATGGCCAGCGGCCCGGGAACGGTGACGTTTGGAAATACCGGCATGCTCGCGACCACGGCAACTTTCGACGTTGGAGGAATCTATGTCTTGCGCTTGACGGCAAACGATGGCGTGCTGCAACGAAGTGATGACATGACTATCACTGTGGAGGGCAACGGTATTCCTCAGAATGGCGTACCCGCCATCAGCTCGTTTACGCCCACGAGTGGAGCAGTGGGAACGGTCGTAACGATTGCAGGCAGCAATTTTACCGGGATGACGAACGTTTCGTTTAATGGCACGACGGCCTCGAACTTTACGGCAAATTCCAATTCTCAAATTTCTGCGACCGTGCCTGCCGGCGCTACGACTGGAAAAATCAGCGCCACTAATTCTGCCGGCACAGCTTTTAGTCCAAATGACTTCACTGTCACCACAGCTCCGACACAATACACGTTGACGGCCAGTACCGCGGGTTCAGGCAGTGTCAATCTAAGCCCCGTCGGCGGTGTTTATGATGCGGGCACGGTGGTGACATTGATGGCGACTCCAGCCTCCGGCTGGCAATTCAGCGGCTGGAGCGGCGATTTGACCGGATCGAATAATCCGGCGACCATCACCATGAATGCCAATAAGAATGTCACCGCCACTTTTGCCACGAGCGGCACCGGCGGCCTGGTTGTTCATGAAGAAACGCGGACCGGTGGTTCCAGCAGCTCGAGCACGGTGGCGACCGCGGCGAGTCTCACCGCTGCCAGCGGCCAGCTTTACCTGGCAGCGATTTCCACCAAGCCGAGAATCGCCGTGAGCAACGTTTCCGGGCTTGGGCTCACATGGACTTTGGTCAAAAGCCAGTGTTCCG
>JBIOXB010000146.1:0-14999 GCA_044869275.1 bacterium | reverse complement strand
CAAAATTGTCCGGGCGCCTCCCTTCGCGCTGTGCCCGCCAACTGATATAGCCGCGCGAAGGAATAAGCGCATCCGGACAATAGTCACGGAAGAATGTAACGACACGCCGCGTCTTTTGCGGGCAGATGCAGGCCGTTTTGCCCGTAAGACGAGAGCGCTTTAATGCGTCAGTTTAAGTCCTACAAAATCGACGGGTCGAGCGGAATGCTGACGAGAGTTACGGTGCCCTTGCCCTGCCTGCCCTTGACCATAATCTTGCCGGCCCAAGGATACACCCGCTCGCGCATGCCAATCAATCCAAATGAGTGCGGATTGGAAATCTGTTCCAAGGTAATGCCTTTGCCATTGTCCCTGATTTTCAGTATGAGCTTGCGTTCGGCCTTGGTCAAACTGATTTTGATTTGTGTGGCCTCGGCGTGGCGTGCAATATTGGTCAACGCTTCCTGGAAGATACGGAAAACCACGGTGGAGCGCTCGCGGTCAACCACAATGTCTTCCGGCGAACTGAGCAGTTCATACTCGATTCCGGCTCGCCGGCAAAATTCCTCGGCCTGCCATTCCAGGGCGGCGGAAAGGCCGAGGTCATCCAATAAGTTGGGCCGCAACTCCGCGGAAATGCGCTGCACGCTCTTCATGGTAGTGTCGAGGCTTCGTGAGATCGCAAGCGTTTTCTGGTGTATGGTCTCGAGCTGTGGAGGAGTTTGGCCGGCCACCCAGGCGACGTCCATTTTCACGGCAGTCAACGCCTGGCCCAATTCATCGTGCAGCTCCCGCGCAATCCGCGCCCGTTCCTGCTCGATGGCGGCCTGCAAATGAACGAAATGGTCGCGCAACTGCTCGCGCGAGCGCCGCAATTCTTCCTCGGCGTGTTTGCGCTCGGCAAGTTCTCGTTGCACGGTTTCATACAAACGGGAGTTTTCGATCGCCAAAGCAATTTGGCCGGCCAGCTCTTCCATTAGGATGCGATCATCGTCATCGTAGGGCTGTCCGGCGTGGTCGCGCGTCACCCCGAGCGTTCCAATTAAGCCGCCTTCCAGGCGCAGTGGCACGATCAGCACGCTGCTGATGCCGACGCGCTCGAGATAGGTGCGATGCTCGGGTTTAATCGCGGCGCGCGCCTGCTCCGGCGGCAGCACGGGCATGAACATGGTTTCGCCCGCCGGCAGCACACGGCCGGCCAAGCCCTCGCTGACGTGGTGGCGCTGGCCCGAGAGCACCTCGCGCATGAGCGCCAACGCTTCAGGCTTGCGATGATGATAAGCAGCGGGAATGAGCCACTGTTGGTCCGGCGACAATAAGTTGATGGCGCAGGCGTCCCCGATCAATTCCGCCGCTTTGAGCACGACGGTCTGCAAAATCGTCTGCAGCTCGAGCTTGGTCGCCGCCAACCCTGAGGAAATCTCATTCAAGATTTGCAAATGCAGGCTGTGCCGGCGCATGCGTGCTTCTGCGTCTTGGCGCTCGGTGATGTCGTAACAGGCGCCAAGGAAGCCGGCGAAGTTTTCCTCGAGATCGTGGTACGGCCGGCCAAAATCAACGATCCAGCGATACTCCCCGTCAAAGCGCCGCAGGCGATATTCCATTTCAAAAGGCCGGCGGCTGTGGAAGGAATCCAGGTAGGTTGCGACGCAGCGCTTCAGATCCTCCGGATGAACGCCCTCGACCCAGCCCTCGCCGCGCTCCTGCTCTAGCGTTCTGCCGGTGAAGCGCAGCCAGCTTTGGTTGAAGTAATTGCATTTGGTATCAACACCAGAGCGCCAAATCAAAGCCGGAAATTCTTCGAACAGCTTCAGATGGAAATCGCGCGACTTTGCCAGCGCCTGAGCCATTTGCTTGGGCGCGGTGACGTCCTCCATCGCCAGCAGGATCAACTCCTGGCCGGACGCCGCTTGCCGAATGCGCCGGGCATTGAGCAGCATGATCTTGCGCCCAATGACGGGAAATTCGTGCTCGACCTCGAAGTTCTCAAACTGGCCGTTCTGGGGGATGATTTCTTCCAATAGCTTGCGCAACGCTGGAATGTTCCACTGCCCGTTTCCGATCTCATAAATGAAACTGTTCTCGGTTTCCTCGGGCGTGACCTGAAAAGTTTGATAGAAAGAGCGATTCGCGGTTTGCACGCGCAACCCGCCGTTGAGAACGGCGAGGGGCTCCCGAATCGTCTCCACGATCGTGCGGGCGTAATCCCGCGATTCTTCGAGCTGCTTGAGATTGCGCTTGAACGCCTCGATATCGACAAAAACCAGCACCGCACCGTCGATCTTGTGGTCCGTGGTGCGGTAGGGCCGGAGGCGCAGCGAATACCAACGGCCCTCGCGGTCTTGCACCTCGCATTCTTTCGTCCTCACCATATCAATGACCTCCAGAATGGAGGCTTCCAAATTCGGCACCTCGATGTAGAGCTTGACGTCAGTGATCGGGCGGCCCACGTCCGCCGGAATCAGGTGCAACGCTTTTTCCGCCATCGGCGTCAGCCGCCGGATGCGCAGATCGCTGCCCAGCATCACGATCGGCAGGTTGACACTGCTGAACAGATTGCCCAGGTCGTTGTTGAGCCGGTTCAATTCAAGGTTGCGATTTTGCAGCTCCTCGTTGACTGTGGTCAGCTCTTCGTTGGCGGATTGCAGCTCTTCTTTGGCGGTTTCCATCTCCTCGTTGATGCTCTGCAATTCCTCGTTGCTCGACAGGATCTCTTCGTTGGCGGATCTGAGCTCTTCGTTGGAAGCTTCCTGCTCCTCGATGATGGACTGCAAATGTTCCCGCGTGGCCGCCAATTCCCGTTGCAATTGCGCATTGCGCCGGTGCTGCTCCTGCTCTTGCTTGGGGCGGATGGCTTTGGCGCGTTTGCTCTTGATCTCCGCGGCTGCGCGCGGCTTGGCCTCTTCGAACAGGATTAAATAGTAGCGCTCGCGCGGGGCAGCGCCGGTAATCGGAATAACCTCGATATTCACTGCTTTGAAATGGCCGTTGTGTTTGGCCTGAATGCCTTCCTTTCTGACCGTCGCTTTCGCTTTTTGGGCCTTGTGAATCGCGGTGCGCAGCTCCAGCAGCAAGCCTTCACGCGCCATCTTCAGCAAGTTCAAGCTTGCTTTGCCGGGCACCGGCTCGAGATACGCGCTGGTGTGGCCGCGGAATTGCAGGATGTCCATGTCAGCATTGATCAAGACTCCGGCAGGCGCATAACGTGACAACACAATGCGATCCGCTTCTTTCTGCACGTCAAAGCCGCCCCAACTTTCTTCGGCACGGCGGCCCGAGGCTGTGCTCTTCTCCGTTTTTTCCATGCGATGCTCACCGCCGGCAAAGTCAAAGCTTGGCCGCGCCGAGGTCGATTTTTTGGCATAGACTTTATGTTTCTTGTCCACCAGCGCAAACAAATCCGCAAACGTGCCAATGGTCTCGGAAACACCCAGCATGAGAATGCCCGCAGGCTTCAGGGCATAATGAAAAATCGGAATGACTTTCTTTTGCAGCATGGCGTCGAGGTAGATCAGCACATTGCGGCAGCTAATGAGGTCCAGCCGCGAGAACGGCGGATCTGTGAAGACATTTTGCCGGGCGAAAATGCACATCTCGCGGATCGATTTGCTGATCTGGTACCTGCCGTCCATCTTGACGAAGAAGCGGCGCAACCGTTCCGGCGAAACGTCGATGGCGATGTTTTCGATGTACAGGCCGGTGCGGGCTTTCTCCAAGGCCGCCTCGCTGATGTCCGTCGCGAAAATCTGAATCGGGACCGTGGTTTTCCGCTCTGCCAAAAATTCCAGCAGGCACATCGCCAGGGAATAGACTTCCTCGCCGGTGGCGCATCCCGGCACCCAAATGCGGATGGGCTCATCGGGAGGGCGATTCGCCAGGAGTGCCGGAAAAGTTTCGCGCTGCAAGGCTTCAAAGGTTCCGGGATCGCGGAAAAAACCGGTTACCTTGATGAGAATCTCCTGCTGCAAGGCTTCCGCTTCGGCGCGGTTGCCGCGGAGGTATTTGAAGTAATCCCCCAGCATTTCGAGCTTGTGCAGCGCCATGCGCCGCAAAATGCGGCGTTTGACGGTGTTATATTTGTAATGCGTAAAATCCACGCCCGTGGCGCTGCGCAGCAAAGCGAAAATCTTGCTGAAAACCTCCCCTTCGCTCTTGGGCAGGGGCTCCTCCGCTTCGGCGGCATGCACCCGCACCAAGTACGGGTGGCGGCCGATGCGCGCCAGCTCCTTGGCAATGCCTTCCGGCGGCAGGATGAAATCGACACGGCTGGCGGCGATGGCACTGCGCGGCATGCCCGTGTATTTGGCCGACTGCTCATCCTGCACAAACGTAATGCCGCCTTCCGCCTTGATCGCCTCCAGGCCCAGCGCGCCGTCGGAAGCGGTCCCCGAGAGAATCACGCCGATCGCTTGGCTGCCCTGATCCTCGGCCAGCGAGCGCAAAAAATAATCGATGGGCATGTGTTGTCCGCGCGTCTCGGTGCGCGGCATGAGCTGCAAGACGCCATGCACGATCGCCAGGTTGGTGTTGGGGGGTATGACGTAGATGTGGTTGGACTCCACCGGCATGCCTTCCGTCACCTGGCTCACCGCCATCTTGGTCGCGCGGGCAAGCAGCTCCGTCAGGATGCTCTCGTGCTTGGGATCGAGGTGTTGCACCAGCACGAACGCCAAGTTGGTATCCGTCGGCAAGTATCCCAACAACTGCGTGAACGCTTCCAGCCCGCCGGCAGAAGCGCCGATGCCGACCACGGGAATATCCAGAGGCGCGGAGGAGCGGCTCGCGACAGGTTTATTGGCGGCCACGGGTTGCGGACCCGGACGAGCAGCAGAGTGCTTGGACTTCTGCGGTGTGCTCGCTTTGGCCTTCTTGCCGGTCAACTGACCCGGTCTGGCCCGAACCCTTGCCGCGCTGGAATTCTGTGTTGATTGCTTTTTGGCCATAGCAGTCTCCGGAGCATCTCAAAATGGGTGGCATGGGCAGCGGCTCGCTCAGCAACATGTTTTCAAAATTTAGCATATTTTTCTTGTGAATGCCATAAAGATTTTCCTCGGCTTGGGCTTGCCGGCTCTGGTGAAAGCGGTACAGGTCGGTGTCAAAATGAAAAAGGCGGCATCTTTGCCGCCTTTTCTGCTGATATAAATCTGCCGCCTTCCAGCGCTTACATCATGCCTTTGGCTGCTTTCTTTTCCACCCATTTGCCGTCTACATTAGCTTCCACTTTGTCGGGCAGAAAGATGTTGGCAGTCGCATTGTGCTTGCCGGTCAAACGCAGTTCCATGCCGACCCAGTCGGCATAGTCCGGGGAAGCCACGCCCAGGAAATGGACCTTTTTGTTGGCCTCCACCAAACCTACGGGATTGCCGCCTTTGGCGCAGGCGGCGCCACAGCCCTTCATGCCGCCATGATCATTGGTGAGGAATCCACCCGCGGCATAGCATTTGAGATCGACCAACGTGCCGGTGATGGTCTCGGACTTCGCCGCGGCTTTATCCTGCGCCGACAGAATCGTGGCCATGCTGGCGAGAGCCAGCACGGCAGCGATCAGAAGAAGTGAGTACCTCCGCATAACAATCTCCTTGATTAATGATTAGGAATGAAGAAAAGGTGCGGACACAATTGCGGCCCGCATGCTCATTTCTAAAACAAAATTTCTTCGTTCATTCTTCCCCAGCGACAGCTTTTCTTTATGCCGGATTAGCTTGAGCAGAGCAACTATTCGGCAAGATCACGTTGATGACCCAACAGGCTGCGCATATGCTCCAGCCAGCCTATGCCTTGTTTCTGCATGCTGATCGAGGCCAACACGGCACGCGTCTCAGGCGCGAGCAGGTTTTCCAGATTGCCGCCGAGATCGCTGACCAATGCCGCCAGCGCAATGCTGTGACGAATGTACCACGCGGCCAAATCCACCAGCAGTTGTTGCCGCGTGCGTATCGCCAGTGCTGCTTCGCTGGCATCGATCTCAGCCGCAAAAACTTCCGCCGCGTTGGCAATCAACACCAGCCAGCGCGCGGACTCATCCAATGCGACACGATACCGATAGACGCGGCCGCGGCAACCTGCGCAGGGCTGCGGGCAGGCTTCCAAACACAATGTCGTGATCGCAACGCCGCGCGTTTCAGCACGACGTAAAGGCTCGGCCAGGCGCAGCGCTTCATGATGCCACAATGCCACCAGCAGATTTTCTTGCGCCGCGTCAATAACGGCCCGGGCTTCTTCCAGCATCGTGGCGTAGCCTTTGGTATTCCAAACATAATCGTGCGCCACCGCGCTGCTGATTTTTTCCAAGGAACGCTGCGTGGCTTCCAACGTCTCATGAAAACGGCTGCCCAGCTTTTGGGCCAATTCCTTGGGCGGCACCGCTGCATAACGCGTTCCTGAAGAAGTCTCGAAACGCGCCACGGCGCCGCGATCTTCGAGTTTTTGCAGCACGCTGTAAACATTGGCGCGGGGCAACCCGGAGGCTTTCGCCAGCTCATAGCCGTTCAACGGTTGATTTTGGAGCAAGGCCACGTAAGCCCGTGCTTCATACTCTCCGAAGCCAAGCTTCTGCAGCAATTCGACGATCGGTTCCATGAAATTAGTGGTTGTTGTTACAGCTACTAAAATATGATTCTCATTCCAAAAGTCAACTAGTTTTTTACTGGTGAACTTTCCAGCAGACGAACGCTCACGAAAAAAACTGTTGAGTGAGACTTGCAAGTTTAGTTAATTCCGGCGTAATATGTTTGCCTCGGCGCGAAACGACGTGCCTGTGCTCTTTCTAATTCTCGAGCAACTTTGCAACTACAACTGCACATTCTACCCATGGTGCAACAACAGGAGGAGAACAAATGAAAACGCTTGTCAAATTCGGCCCCGTCGAAGCCGAAGCTACACCCGCTTTGTTGGTGCTGTGCTCCTCGCGCCCTTCCTCGCGTGAAGCCATCATCGTGAATGTGCCACCTGCGTCGCGCTCTTTCGAGGTGGTTTCTACATTCATTCGCCGCGGCGATTTCACGGGAAAATTCGGTGAAACCGCCTGGCTTTACCCGCCTCATCTGCCCGCACAAAGGCTGTTGCTTGCTGGCATGTATCTTCCAGAAGAGGAAAAGCAACATCTCGGAGACGGGCCGCACTTGCAGCACGTCATCGCTTCGGCCGTGTCCGCCGCGCGCAAAGTGGGTGTGACGGAATTGTGCGTACCTTTGGGCCGGTCTTTGAGCCAGCCCGGCGGCGAGCGCGCAGCGGCGCAACTGATCGTCGAGGCCGCGGTGCTGGCCGATTATCAATTCAATCGATACAAATCTCAACCAGAACCAAAAGACACGCGCCTGTCTGCGCTGACGCTGCTCTGTGATCAGGCGGAAGCTGCAGCCAAATTCGAAACTGGCGCGCGCGTGGGCGCCATTGCGGGCGAATGGACCTGCTTTGCACGTGATCTGCAAAACCTGCCGCCCAACGATCTCACCCCGGAGATTTTCGCGACCCTTGCGCAAGAGAAAGCAAAATCAACCCATCTTTTCTGCCGGGTTCTGGATGAGAAAGAAATGCTCGCGCTGGGCATGGGGGCGTTGCTGGGCGTGGCTCAGGGCAGCGCGCAAGCTCCGCGATTCGTGGTTGTGGAAAACCAGCCGCGGGCCGGCGCCGAGACGCTGGTCTTGGTGGGCAAAGGCGTGACGTTCGACAGCGGCGGCCTCTCGCTCAAGCCGGCCGAGTCGATGGAAGAAATGAAAACCGACATGTCGGGCGCTGCCGTGGTGTTGTCGGCCATCTGCGCGCTGGCGCAACTTGAAACTCCGCTGCACGTGGTGGGATTGATGCCTCTGGTGGAGAATATGCCCAGCGGCACGGCGCAACGCCCGGGCGACGTTGTGCGCGCGGCGAATGGCACGACGATCGAAGTTGCCGACACCGACGCCGAAGGCCGGCTGATACTGGCGGACGCGCTGGTTTATGCCGCGCGCTTTCAGCCTGCGGCGATTGTCGATATCGCGACTTTAACCGGAACAATTTTTTACGTGCTGGGCGAGAGCGCGGCGGGCCTTTTCAGCAACGATCAATCGCTTGCCGGGCGCATTCAGCGCGCCGCTGCGGCCACGGGCGAACGTGTCTGGCAGTTGCCTCTGTTTCCAGAATTTCGCAAACATCTGGAAAGCGACATTGCCGACATTCGCAACGTTTCGGCGCAAAAAACCGGAGCCGGGGCCAGCAAGGCCGCTGCGTTTTTATCCGAATTCGTCAAAGGATTCAAATGGGCGCACCTGGACATTGCCGGGGTGGCCGCGCCGCAGAAAGGAAACGCGCTCATACCCAAGGGCAGCAGCGGCTGGGGTGTACGCTTGTTGCTGCAACTTTGCCGGGACTGGACAGAAGCTGCTTCCTGAAGCCAAAGCGAAAAGCTCCGAAAATTCGCTTGCATCAAAAGCCAAGTTTTTCTAACTTTCCCAGCTTTTTTCGAAAGAGCCATCAATCGCCAGCGCAACTTGCTGGTTCTCCTGGATATGCCATTCCTGCGAATGCAGGGATCACTCTTTATTCATGATAGAGCAGCGCTTGTGCGAGGAGATTCCTCCCGCCACTGCGGGACGGGAGTGACACGGCATTGTATTGTCCGCAAATAGATTTTTGGGAAAATCAGTTTCATGTTCCAACAACTCTCCGGCCGTTTCGAGGAAATTTTTCGCAAGCTGAAAGGACACGGCAAGCTCACGCCGGAAAATATTTCTGAAACCTTGCGGGAAGTGCGGCGGGTTTTGCTCGAGGCCGATGTCCATCTCAACGTCACCAAAGAATTTGTTGAAGCGGTTGAAAAAAAAGCCGTGGGCGCGGAAGTAGCCAAGAGCATTACGCCGGCGCAGCAGATGATCAAAATCGTGCACGACGAATTGGCGCGTTTGCTCGGCGGCAATGAGACGCCGTTGCGCGAGGCCAATCTGCCGCCGACGATCATCATGGTGGTGGGATTGCAAGGGACGGGCAAGACCACTTTTTGCGGCAAACTCGCGAAACATCTCAAGGCCAAGGGCCGGCGGCCGCTCCTGGTCGCAGCAGATTTACAGAGACCCGCGGCCGTGGAGCAATTGCGGGTTGTATCCCAGCAAGTCAGCGCCGAGTTCTTTTCCAAAACCGGTTCCACGCCGATCGACGTGTGCAAAGCGGCGATCAACGCGGCGCGGCAAAAAATGCTGGACGTCGCCATTCTCGATACCGCCGGCCGTTTGCACCTCAACGAGGAGTTGATGGAAGAACTGGCCGCGATCAAGAAGACCCTCAAGCCGCACGAGATTCTTTTTGTGGCCGATGGCATGACCGGCCAGGATGCCGTGAACACCGCGCAATCGTTTCAAAGTCGCCTGGATTTGACCGGCGTGGTGTTGACCAAAATGGACGGCGATGCGCGCGGCGGCGCGGCGCTTTCGATCAAAGCCGTGATTGGCAAGCCCATCAAATTCATCGGCACTGGCGAAAAGCTCGACGCGCTGGAAAAATTTCACCCCGATCGCATCGCTTCACGCATTTTGGGCATGGGCGACGTGGTCACACTCGTGGAAAAAGCGCAGCAGGCCGTCGATCAGGAAAAAAGCCGCGAGCTGGCCGAGAAGCTGCGCAAATCCGAGTTTACGCTGGAAGATTTTCTCGAACAATTGCAGCAAGTCAAGAAGATGGGCCCGCTCAATCAGTTGGTGGGCATGCTGCCGGGCGTGGGCGCCAAACTGCCTAAAGATGCGGAAGTCGATGAAGGCGCGCTGGTGCGCACCGAAGCCATCATCCAGTCCATGACGCGCATAGAGCGGCAGAAGCCGCAGATTCTCAACGGCACCCGGCGCTTGCGCATCGCCCAAGGCAGCGGCACGAGCGTGCAGGAAGTGAACCGGCTCATCAAGCAATTTGAGATGATGCGCAAAATGATGAAACAGGTTGGACGCAACAAGAGATTGCCGTTTTAAAAATTTCAATATCATCCCTATTTTATTTTCCAAGGAGGTTGCATTGGCAGTTCGTCTTCGTCTTCGCCGGATGGGCAAAAAGAAACAGCCCTCCTATCGCATCGTGGCGATCGATTCGCGCAAGGCGCGTGACGCTGAGTATTTGGAAAATCTCGGCACGTACAATCCGCGCACCGAGCCCGCGGCGGTTTTGCTCAATCCCGCGCGCGCGCTTTATTGGCTGAGCAAAGGCGCGCAGCCTAGCGACACCGTGCGCAGTATTCTGAGCCGGCAAGGCGTGCTGCTGCAGTGGCATATGCAAAAGCGCGGCTATGATGAGGCGCGCAGGCAGGAAGAAACCAAAAAATGGGAAGCGGCGCAAAGCGAGCGGCAGCGCCGCATGGAGGCTTTGCGCGAACAAGGCAAAAGATCTCGCAAGAAAAAGAAAGCGGCCCCAGCGGAAGCTGCAGCCGCCTCGGCTTGATAGCACCAGCGCTTTTGCGCGGAGCCCATCCAACCACAGGCTGGCTGGCCGCGGGCGGCGTACCGCCCGTTGCTGGTGTGATGGCACCGCTCGCGCCGTGCAAATGAACGCTTGACCTCATCTTCTTCCATATCTCTGGCATTCGCGGTGAAAAAATGTGCGCCGTAGCGGGTTGAGGTGAACGGGGTAGTGGCGTCTGAGACTAATGATGAAATGGCGGCCGGAAAACCAAACCCCTGGTCGAAACTCATCGTGAATGTTCAGCCGGTCATCGGATTCTGGGCCGGGGTATTCCCCGCCTCCGGATACGGGTTCAAGGCGAGGGCCTTGGCGAGAACGGGCTCTCGCGAAAGGAGGTTGAAGCGTGAAGCAATTCATCGAATTCATTGTCCAGCACATCGTCGATAAGCCGGACGAGGTAGTCGTGCACGAGCTCGACGGTGAGCGCACCATCGTCTTCGAGTTGCGCGTGGGCAAGGGGGACATGGGGAAGATCATCGGCAAGCACGGACAAACGGCAAAATCGCTGCGCATCTTGCTGGCTGCGGCCTCGGCGAAATTGGGCAAGAGAGCGGTTCTGGAGATTCTGGAATAGCGCCATTCAACCTTCGGATCGGTGCGCGTGGAACCAGACGACATCCCCAAGCCGGAAGTCACCATCGGCGTTATTCTTAAACCCCACGGTCTGCGCGGCACAGTCAAAGTAGAGCCGACGACGGACGACCCGCAGCGCTTTCATCAGCTCGATCGCGTTGCCCTTTTTTTGCGCGGCGAAGCGCTCGGCACGTTTCGCCTGCAACGCGTGGAAGTGCCCAGCCCGCATCTGGTGCTGCTGAAGTTTGCAGAATGCGATTCTTGCGATGAAGTGCAGCGCTTCCGGGGGGCAGAAATCAAAATTACGCGCACGCAATGCTTGCCCACGGCGGAGAATCAGTTTTATCATTTTGATTTGATCGGTTTGCCCGTGCACACCAATGCCGGCCTGACGCTGGGAAAGATCGTGGAGGTGATTGCGCATCCGGGGAACGATTTGTGGGTCGTGCACGACGAAGCCGGGAATGAATTGCTGCTTCCCGCGATTTCGTCGATCATCCAGGAAGTGAATCTGGCGCGGCAATACGTCGTCATCACCCCCCTGCCCGGGTTGTTGGATGATTTTCCGGTGAAAAACAATTCATGATCCGATAAATAAGAAGCGACCATGCAGTTTCACGTGGTCACAGGTTTTCCCAAACTGTTCGACGGACCGCTCAGCGAAAGCATCATCAAACGCGCGCGCGAACGTGCACTCGTGGAAATTTTCGTGCACGATTTGCGCGATTACACTGCGGACAAGCATCGCAACATCGATGATTATCCTTTCGGCGGCGGGCCGGGTATGATTCTCAAGCCCGAACCCGTTTTCAAATGCGTCGAACATATTCAAAAAGAATTTCAACTCGCCGGTGCGCGGGTGATTCTCACTTCGCCGCAGGGCGAAACTTTCACGCAGCGCAAAGCCAACGCGCTGGCGCGAGAATCTGCCGCCATCTTCATTTGCGGCCATTACAAAGGCGTGGATGAACGCGTGCGCGAGCACCTCGCCAGCGAGGAGCTTTCGATCGGCGATTACGTGCTGACCGGGGGGGAGTTGCCGGCGATGGTGGTGATGGACGCGGTCATTCGCCTGCTGCCCGGCGTGCTCGGCAATCTCGACTCCGCTTCGGGCGATTCATTTCAAGCCGGCGGCCTGGATTATCCGCATTACACGCGGCCGGAAGTTTTTCGCGACTATCGCGTGCCGGAGGTTCTGATCTCGGGCCATCACGCGCAAATTGCAGCGTGGCGCAAAGCCGCAGCCGCGGCGCGCACCCGCGAGCGCCGCTCCGACTTATTGGAAAACCGAACGACATCTGATTCTTTCAAGGAGGATAGACCATGAACAAGCTCAATGCCATCTCCGTCTCCCAGCTACGCAGCGACTATCCCGATTTCGCGCCCGGCGACACCGTCGCGGTGCATCAAAAAGTCGTGGAAGGCGATAAAGAACGCATTCAAACATTCGAAGGCGTCGTCATCCAACGCCGCGGCGCGGGCATCAACGAAACCTTCACGGTGCGGAAAGTTTCAGATGGCGTCGGCGTGGAACGCATTTTCCCATTGCATTCGCCCATGATCGACAAGATCGATCACGTGCGCCGCGGGCGGGTGCGGCGCGCGCGCCTCTTCTATTTGCGCGATTTAAAGGGCAAGGCCGCCCGCATCGAAGAAAAGCGGTGAGGCTTTGTGCCGTGATTCTGTCCCGGCGTTTCGGAATGGCATCACCTCAGCCGCCGCCCAATGTCAGCAGATCCTTGCAATCGTAGAAAGTGGCAAGCTTCGTGCCGCCTCGTTTCCGGAGGGCGAGGCCGCATTTTTGTCGCTTGCTTTTAGAAAAAAAATTGTTATCTTGCGTTCCAATTTCGGAGGAGGGAGGACGAACCCCACAGCTTGCCCCGTCCCCTCAGGAACAGGCCGGCGAAAGGAGCAACAGGATGAAGTCGATTTTAATCGTTGAGGATGAATGGAATTTGCGGCTGTTGTACAGCCAGGAGTTCAATTCTGAAGGTTATGAGGTCGTGGCCGTGCCCGACGGACAGAGCGCGCGCGAGCAAGTGCGCTTGCGCAAGTTCGATCTTGCCATCGTGGACGTCAAGCTCGAGGGCGAGAGCGGTTTGGAAGTATTGCGCGACATCATGACCGAGGATCGCCAGCTCCGCGTGATTTTGAATTCCGCCTACTCGAGCTTCATGAGCGACTTCACCAGTTGGTCGGCAGATGCTTATCTGGTAAAATCTTCCGATCTCAGCGAGCTGAAATCCAAAGTGCGAGAATTGACTGCGCCCGAGACGATGATGGCGATGGCGTGAAGTGGGGACATGGCCACTGGTCGAATTCACCACGTTTCAAGCCTGCTCCAGTGCGACCAGCGCTTCATCATGGCGGGAAAGGTTTCGTCGCGATGAACTTGTAATCTGTCCAACGGGGCTGTCCTTGCCATTTCGTGATGATCCGTTCCCGCGGTGTCGGGGTCGAATCTACCAGCATGCAAACGCAGGCTGCTGGCGTGAAAGCGTTGAGATGCCTTCCTCGCCGATCGTGGCATCGCGATTACCAAATTTCCGCTTGCCTTCTCAATCTCCTTCCGCTTTCATTCATTTTACGCAGCTCCATTGCGGCACAATATTCCTGCAAAAACCTCAGCGCTGGTCAAGAAGCTGAGGGCATTTCCGCTTGCGCGGCATGCCACGAGAGGGAGAATCTATGAGCATTTGTCAGCAATGTCAGCGTGAAATTCCCGAGATCAATCAAGGCAGGTTTTGCCCATTTTGCGGCGCAGTATTATTGGACGCCGCCACCACCCCGAAAACCTCCGGTGTAGCAGCGGATTCTCCCGAGGAGGCAACTCCACCCAAAAGTTTTTCGCCCGTTTCCGCAAGCCCGGCCGCCGCACCCGCGGGCGCGCCCCAAGCAAACGTGGCGTGGGAAGATCGTGAGCGGCTCGGATATTTGCGCGCTTTCAGCCAGACGTGGAGCGATGCCACCTTCAGAGCCACGCAATTCTTTCGCGCTTCGCCCAAAAGCGGAAATCTCGGCGCAGCTTTGTGGTATGCATTTTTGATCGGCATGGTGGCCTCGCTGATTTCTTCCTTCTGGCAATATCAATTTTGGGACGCGTTTGCCCCCTTCTCAGGAATGCCGGAGATGGAAGGATTCGAGCGCTTTTTCGGCGCGGGATGGAATCGCGACATGCTGCGCTTTTTTGTGATCAGTTCACCGCTGTGGGTGCTGGTCTCCGTCTTTATTCGTGCTGCCATTCTTCACCTCATGCTCATCATCGTTGGCGGCAACCGCCATGGCTGGGACGCCACCTTTCGCGCTGTTGGGTACAGCGCAGGCCCGCAGTTGTTCGCCATCATCCCCTGGTGCGGCGATGTCGTTTCGTTTTTTTGGCAGATGGTGCTGATCATCATCGGCGCGCGCGAATTGCATGAAACCACCACCGGCCGCGTCGTGCTCGCTGTGATCCTGCCTTTTGTGCTCTGCTGCGGCTCGGCGCTGTTCCTCATTTACCGTTTCGCCGCCTGGTTTTCGCAATTCGGCGGACAGATTTGAAGTATGCATTCTCCTTGGGCGACATGGCGCGGGCAGCAATTGGCTCTCGGTGCCTCTCTTCTCGCGCTGGCGTGGATGGCAATCTGGGGAGCGAGAATTCTCGGACGCTGGTTGGTTCTGATGCCGGCATGCCTCTTTCATCAACTCACCGGGCTGCCCTGCCCAACCTGCGGGGCCACGCGCGCGACGCTGGCATTCGCCCAGGGAGACTGGCTCGCCGCGCTGCAATGGAATCCAGTCATCGTTCTGATTTATGCCGCCCTCCTCGCGGCAAGCGTCCTGATGATATTGCTTGCCCTGATCAACAAGCCGCTGGGCAGCCGCGGCCTGGAGGCCGCCTTGACCAGAGCGCGATGGTGGATGGCCGGCGCGGTGGCTGCAAACTGGATTTATCTTCTCCTGAAATGACAGATTGAAACGAGGGGTTTAAAACAAGTCAGATCATGGCAAAATCCGGACAAGCCGGAAACGAAAAACTCAAAACACAAAGC